>CAYPGJ010000004.1:0-142898 GCA_964410465.1 uncultured Phycisphaeraceae bacterium
AGACGCTCCGGCCGATGGTGCACCGACGGGGCGCAGGACAGGAGCGCACGGGTGTAGGGATGCCGGGGGGCGTCGAGCACCGACAGCGCCGGCGCCCGCTCGACGATCCGCCCGGCGTACATCACCGCGATCACGTCGGCTACCGCGCGAGCCACGGTCAGCGCGTGCGTGATGAGAAGCATCCCCATCCCGCGCGCGCGCTGACGCTCGCGCAGCAACTCCAGGATGGCGAGCTGCACGGTGGCGTCGAGCGCGGTCGTGGGCTCGTCGGCGAGCAGCACTCGCGGATCGCACGACAGCGCCATCGCGATCATCGCGCGCTGGCGCATGCCCCCAGAGAGCTCGTGCGGGTACGACGACAGCGCCCGCGCCGGGTCGGGCAGGCGCACCTCGCGAAGCGCGTTTGTCGCGGCCTCGCGGGCGGAGCGCTTCGAGCAGGCCGAGTGCAGCCGCACCGCCTCGACGATCTGCGCCCCGACCGTCACCACGGGGTTCATCGCGGTCATCGGCTCCTGGAAAATCATGGCCACGCCCGCGCCGCGCACCGCCCGGAGCGTCCGCGCGTCCGCGCTGAGAAGGTCGATCGATGACGCCCCATGCGGCTCGTAGCGGATGACGCCGCGCTCGATCCGCGCCGGCGGCGTCGGCTGCAGCCGCAGCACGGACAGCGCGGTCGCCGATTTCCCGCTGCCCGATTCCCCCACAAGCGCCACCGTCTGTCCGGGCATCACCGCGAGCGACACGTCATCCACGCCGACGATCCGACCTCGCGCCGTCTCGAACGAAACGCGGAGCCGCTCGATGGAAAGCACAGGCACGCTCATGCGGCACTGCCGCGACTCGATCGCGGATCAAGCGCGTCGCGCAGCGCCTCACCCAGAAAATTGAGCGACAGCAGCGTTGACGCCAGCAGCGCGCACGGAAACACCAGAAGCCACCATCTCGAACGCACCGGGTTCAACTCCGACAAACCGTCCGCCGCAAGGCTCCCCCACGACGGGATCGGCGGCCGCACGCCGATGCCCAGAAACGACAGGAACGACTCCTGCAAGATCGCCTGCGGGATCGTCAACGTCGCGTACACGATGATGGGCGCCGCCAGGTTCGGCAGGATGTGAACCCGCAAAATCCTCGGCGTCGACGCCCCCAACGCCTCCGCCGCATGCACGAACGGCTGCGCCCGCAGACTCATCGTCTGCCCCCGCACCACCCGCGCCATCGTGAGCCAAGACACCCCGCCGATCGCGACCAGCAGCGTGATGAGATTGACCATCGGTCGCGAGGACTCCGACGGCGGCGGATACATGCGCACGGCCTCGCTCTGTCGCGCTACGAGCGCCTCCGGATCGCCATCAGACGCCGCCTGGGCGACGTACAACGCGCGCTGGGCCTCGGCACGCTGGTCCGCGGCTCGCAGTCGAGACTCCGCGATCGAATCCGCGGCCACCGCCAACAACACCACAAGCAGGATGTACGGCAGTCCGTACAGCACGTCCACGATCCGCATCATCACCGCATCCACTCGCCCACCAGCGAAGCCCGCGATCATCCCCCATGACGTCCCGATCACGATCGCGATCAGCGCCGCCGCAAAGCCCACGGACAGCGATACCGCACCCCCGAGGAGGCTGCGCGTCAGAAGGTCACGCCCCAGCGCGTCCGTTCCGAGCACGCTCCCGCTCACAGTCCCGCCGCCGGGCGCCGCGCCCGTCCCCAGCCACGACGGCGCTCGTCGGGCTGCGGCAAGGTCTTCCGCCTTGTACCGAGCCGGCTCGCCGGGGCCCGCGGGCCCGAGTGACCAAGGCAGCGACGCGAAGCACACGAGAGAGAGCACCGCGAGAACTATCCCCCCCAGCCACCCGCCACACCGCCGGCCCGCTCCGTTCGGACGTGCCGCTCCTGGCGCATCGGAATGCTGAGGCGCATCGCTCACGCGCTCAGGATACCGGCGCTGCGATCACGGATGTTCCGGGCCGCGCGCGGGGGACGGCGCCTCCGGAGCGCTCCGGGCGCCTTCCCCGTCAAGAGGGCCACCCGCACCGCCGCGCCCGGGCCGACCTGGCCGTTCGTGCCTCGGCTCGCCCCGCTCAAACGGCGGCCGCTCGCTCGCCATCCGCGCCACGTGCTCCATCAGACGGTCCAGCCGCTCCCCAACGATCCTCGGAGCTTCCGCCTCATCCCGGGCCGTCTCCTCGCGCAGCTCCCCGATGCGTCGCTCCAGCTGTCCAACGCTGTGCGCACGCTCACGAAGCGAAAGGCGGAACCGTTGTTCCACCAGCGGCCCGAGCCTGGCTCGCAGCTGTTCCATGTCCACGCCCTTCTCGGGCCCCTCGGCGCGTGCCGCACGCACGGCCTCGAACACCGCGCGCCGCATGTGCCAATCGACCTTGTGCGACTCGAGCCGGATCGCAAACAGTTCAGGATCCTTGTCCCGCAGCTCGCCCAGCTCGCGCAGGTGCCCCGCAAACTCGCTCAGTGCGCGATCCGCCAGGTCCGGACGCTGCTCGCGAAGCTCGTCCAGATGACGGGCGAACTCCGGGTTGTGCTCACGCAAAAAGGCCAGGACGTGCTCTCGCACGGCCTGACGGAGAGGCCCCCCCACGGGGCCTGGTTCTGGCTGCCCGCGCTCACGCGGGTTGCGAGGCCGATCGGCGTCCCCTTCCGGGCGTCCGCCCGCGTCGATGCGGCGCAGCACGGTCTCCAATCGCGCCACCTCCTCTCGCGATTCTTCGAGCCGTCGTGCGATGCGCTCGCGCAGCAACGCAGGGTCGCCGCCCTCACGCCCGCGCATCCGCCCGTCGGGACGATCCGGGCCACCCTCATGCGAAGGCGGAGGCCCCTCGCCCTGCGCAAGCGCAGACCGGCTGGATGTCACGAGAACGGCGGCGAGGAAGATCCCCGAGATGATTGGTGTCATGCGCATCGTGCCCGTGCCTTACATGGAGTCCTGGAGCCAGTCCGTGTCGACGATCTCCGACACCGACCATCCGTCGCGACCGATCGCATCGATCGACACACGCAGCGCGTCCGCCTCCTGCAACGCGCTCGTCGTCCGTGCCCACGCGTCATCCGACCACGCCGCGTCCACCGCGCTCCACACGTCGCTCGCCAGTGTGGCGTCCGCGGACGCCACACTGGCCCCGCGCGCGCCGACGGACGAACGTGTCGCGAGCCAGCCCGCGAACGTCGCGCCCCCCAACAGAATCATGAGAGACGCCGCGGCGCGCCAGCCGCTCACCGAGCGACCTCCGATCCGCGCCGCCACATCCGGACGCACGACCACCGCTCGAGCCGCCCACGTCGACGACGCGATCCGTCCCGGAAGGTCGGAGGGCATCGATCCGGCGTCCGCGCGCGCCAGCCGGTCGAGCGCGGACTCGATTCCCAGCAGCTCCTGCGGCGTCTCGGATGGGTTCGGAACGGGTGTCATCAGGGTGCCTCCTCAAGCCTAACGCCGATCCTGCTCCAAGATTTCCTTCAGTTTTCGGAGCGCACGGTGATGCCGGGCCAGCACCGTCCCCAACGGCTCTTCAAGCACATCGGCGATCTGCCGGAACGAGAGGCCCCCGTGGTGGCGAAGCTCGATAACGTCCCGGTCGGATTCGTTGAGTCGGCCCATCGCCTCGCGCAGCGCAATCAGCTCGCTCCCAGCCGCCCCCCGCTCCGCCTCCTCCTTGCCAGGGTGGCCCGAGAAAGACGCCGGGTCCGTCGGCTCGGCATGCCGGCGGGTCCGACGGATCTCGTCCCGGACCCGGTTAATCGTGATCCTGAACAGCCACGGCTCAAATCGCCCCTGCTCGCTGTAATCCCCCGATCGAAGACGCTCCGCGAGCGTCGCGAACACGGACTGCGTGACCTCTTCGGCCACTTCCTCGCTCACCCGCCGTGAACGAGCCATCGCGAACACCCGGTGCGAATAACGCTCGACCAGCTCGCGCCACGCCTGTTCATCCCCCAGTGCCGCCGCGCGCAGCAGGGGCGCCAGTGAGGCGTCCTGGGCGCGATCTTCCGCGTCCCCCCGAGCGGCTCGCTCCGGCGTCGAGCGACGCACAGGATGTGACTCGGCGGGCCCCGTCATGCTGCGCATGTCGCCTGAGGAACGCGGCATGTAGGGGGGGTATTGCCCTCCCCGGGACGCCCGTGCGCCGCGCGCCAGGCCATCCTCCCCTGCCGCCTTGACCGCGAGCCGAACGTGGTGCTACCTTTGCCGCTCCTCCGGGCAGGTAGCTCAGTTGGTAGAGCACCGCACTGAAAATGCGGGTGTCGGCGGTTCAAGTCCGCCCCTGCCCATTGCGCGCGTCGGTGACGTATCGTCTCGCGGTGCCCACGGCCCCGTGGCGGAATGGCAGACGCAGCGGACTTAAAATCCGCGCCCGGCTCAAACCGGGGTGTGGGTTCAACTCCCACCGGGGCCATTCGACGAATGCTCCTGCGAGGTCCGCTCGGACTCTGGCTTCGCCCCCTCGCTCGGCCCCGCGCCACGCGCACCCTCTCCTTCGTTCCCAGCTTCCGGCGTCGCCATCGGAACGATCACCACCGCTGCCCGACGCTCCGGATTGAACACCGCTTCCTGCGCCGCACGCATCGCGGCCTCGTCCAACGCGCCGAGCTGCCTCGCCACATCCTCAGGCACGATCCCGAGCTGCGACCGACGAGCCAGCGAGAACGCCAGCCCGTACAACCCCTGCCCAGGGAGCGCCGGCGGCGGATCGACGTATCCCAGAAACATCCCCGCTCCCATCCGGACGTTCGTCCGTTCGTTCTCCTGCACCGGCCCCTCCAACGCGTGCGCAACCGCGTCGTCGAGCCGCTTGATCGCCAGCTCCGCCGTCTCGCCCTCACGCATCCTCGCGCCCACGTACAACAGGTACGGGTCGTCCAGCACCGGGTGGAAGACCGGAGGGGGGAATTGGCCCATCATCTCGCCCGCGGCCTGCGCCCGCGCGAACAACCGTGGGACAATCATCGACGCCGCGCTCGCGTGCTCGCGCCCCGCCGGCGGGCACGGGTACGCGAGCACCACCACGCCCGGCGCCCCAGGCTCCGTGCCCCGCACGATCTGCGTCTCCGGGCGCTCGACGAACGATCGTTGCTGCACCTCTGGCTTCTCGCCCCCGGGGATCGGACCGAACAACGTCTCGATCCGCGTCCGCATCTTCTCGGCCTCGAAGGCGCCCGTGATCACCAGCCGCGCGTTCGCCGGCTTGTGCCACCGCCCCGCCGCGTCCTTCAACTCCTCCAGCGTCAACGTTTCGATCACCTCCGTCGCGCCGCCCTTCCGTGCTCCGGGCGGGCTCGGGCGCAGCGCCTCGCGCGCCCGGTTCAAGGCGCCAAGACCCGAGATGCCCCCGTACATGTTGCTCAGCTCGAGAAGGATCCGCGGACGCTCCCGATCCACGTCCCCCTGCGTGATCTTCAACTCGCGCATCCGTGACGCGGCGTCCGCAAGCTCGCCGTCCAGCTCGCTCGCAGGGAACACCGCCGCGAACACCGTGTAGTCCTCGCCGGTCTGCGCATTGAACATGCCCTGGTACCGGTTCACGAGCTCATCAAACGTGCGCACGGGCGTGTCGCCCGCAGCGGCGGTGAAATACAAGTGCTCGATGAAGTGCGTGAGCCCCGATTTCCCGATGGGGTCCGCGTTCTCCCCGAAATCGAAGCACACGAGCAACGCTACCTCGTCCGCGCCCTCGACGGGGCGGAGAATCACCCGGAGCCCGTTCTCAAGCGTGAAACGCGCCGCGTCGGCCCCCAACGAGGCCGTGGCCGCCACCACGCTCGCGATCGCAACCGCCACACATCGAATCACAAACAGACAGCGCATCGGGATCATTCCAGTCCTTTTTCCATGGCCGCCCGCACGCAGACCGCCGCCAGCATTCGGAGCGTGTCCTGCACGAGAGCCTCGGTGATGGGAAGCGTGTTCTCAAACGTCTCCAGGAGCCATACACGAAGGCTCATCGCCACGTCGTTGTCCGTGTACTCGTGGAAGCCCTGCCCTCCACCGGCGATCCGCGGCTGGTGCCACGGAAACTCCGGCGACGCGTGCTTCCCCCCGAAGAGAAGCAGCGGAACACCCTCCGACGACACCTGTGTCTCGATGAAGAACGTCTGCGCGATCTTCTGCGGCAGCGGTCGCTCGAGGTCCGACTGTGTCCAATCGGGCGCCGCGGAGTGCGGATTCTTGTCGGAAATGTCGAGGAGTCGGATGCGCATGTGCGTCTCCTGCGCTCCCCGCCGGAATGGGCGAGGCAAGCCCCTACAGCCTACCCGACCAGATCGGGAAGGCTCTCCAGACCAGCCGTCAGCACCTCCGGATCGCCCTCCGTGATCAGCACGTCGTGCTCGTAGTGCACGCTCATCGACCCGTCCGCCGTGTACACCGGCCATTCCAGCCCGAAACGGGCCGATTCCCGCTGCGCCGTCTCCCCGGTGCTCACCGCGATCATCGGCTCAACTGCCACGAGCGTCCCGGCCGTGCACGGGGTGTGCGCATCGCCCCATTCCCCCCGAGAAACAGGCACCGTGTTGGAGACGAACGGGCGGGCGTGGAGCTTACGACCGTACCCGTGCCCGCCCAGCCCCCGCACAAGATGAAAGCCGCACTCTCCCTCAACGTACCCCTGCACCGCCCGGGCCCACTCGAGATAGACGTTCCCGGGCCGGAGAGTCCGCACGCCCCGACGCAACGACTCCCGCCCGCACGACATCAGCCGCAAAACCTCGTCCGACGCATGCTTGAACGCGTAGGTCCACGCCGCATCCCCGATCCATCCCTTGTGCACGACACCGATGTCGATCTTGAGCACGTCCCCCTCACGAAGCGGCTCCCTCGAAGAGGCAGCGGTGCCGTGCACGATGCACGCGTTCAGCGAGAGGCAGGCGTGGCTCGGAAACGCCGGAGATCGCGGGACGCGATACCCCAGAAACGCCGACCGGCACGACAGTTCCTCGAGCGTTTGGGCCACGAACGCGTCGATCTGCGCGAGCGTCTGACCCACCCGCAAATACTCGACCAGACGCCGGTGCGTCTCGACGACCTTGCTCGCGGCGTCACGCGCGAGATCCGCTTCCTGTGCGTTGACCTTCGGAATCATGGGCGGGGATCATAGACAACGATCAGTCGGCGTCCCCTGCGCGCGCGCAGATTCTCCCGCCGCACACCACGAGGTCCGCCGGATTCCCCCCCACCTCATAGGCCAACATCCGCTCGTCCCGATGGCGAAGAAGCGCCAGGTCCGCGCGACGCCCAGGCGCAATCACGCCCCGATCATCGAACCCCAGGAGCGCCGCCGCATTCACCGTGCACGCCGAGATCGCCTCGGCCGCGCTCAATCCACCCATCCGCACCGCCAGCGCGATCGCCAGCGGCATCGACGACGACGGCGCAGAACCGGGGTTGCAGTTCGTCGCGATCACGAGCGCGCCACCCGCGTCCACGAACACCCGCAACGATGCGTACCGGCCATCCGTGTGGAACCCGCTGATCGGCAACGCCACCCCGAACGTCCCCGACGTGGCCAGAGACGCAAGCCCGTCCGGCGTCGTCGCTTCCAGATGGTCCACGCTCCGCGCGCCCTGCTCCGCGGCCCACTCCACCATCCCCAGCCGATTGAACTGATCCGCATGCACGCGGATCGGGTGGCCCAGCCCCGCAGCTCGCTCGAACAACCTGCGGCAATCATCGAACGACCACGCCCCCTCCTCGCAATACGCGTCCACCGCCACGCCGGGAAACTCCGCGTGCACCGCCGGCAGCGTCTCGTGGAGCGTCCGATCGACAAAGTTCGTCTGACCAGGGTCCAACGCATGCCCCAGCAACGCCGTCGCTACCACCGTGGGCCACGCCTCCCCCTCTCTCCCCGCACTCGATGCGCGGATCGCGCGCAGCATCTTCAACTCCCTCTCCGTCGACAGCCCGTACCCGCTCTTCACCTCAACCGTCGTCGTCCCCTCGCGCAGCATCACCCTCAGCCGCGAACGCAACGACATCTCCAGCGCTTCCGGGGGCGCCGCGCGCACCGCGCGCACCGTCGACATGATCCCGCCCCCCGCCTTCAGAATCTCAAGATACGACGCCCCGCGCCGCTTCTGCTCCCACTCATCCAGCCGATCCCCCGCCCAGCACGCGTGCGTGTGCGCGTCCACAAACCCCGGCATCAGCACCCGCCCCCCCGCCTCCACCTCCCGTGCGCCCGCCGCCCGCGCTCTGCCCCCCTCGCAGATGTCCGCGATCCGCTCACCCTCGATCACCACATCCGCGTCATCCACCACGCCCAGGAGCGACAGATCCGCCCCGCGCCTCGGCACGCGCCCCTCAGCCAGCGTCAACACCCGCGCGTGCCGAATCACCACGCTCACGTCGCTCGCTCCTGCACGCCCGACAGAAACTGCAGAAACAACAACGCCGCCACCCGCGCCGTCCGCCCCACGCCGCTCCCCGCATCCGCGCCCCCATAGTCGTCGTGCCGCGGCGACAGCTCCATCAGATCAAAGTGCCGCACGCTCGCATGCGCACCCGCACGCCACGCGATCTTCGCCACCAGCTCCACAGGCAGCCCCATCGGGTTCACCGCGCTCACCCCCGGCGCCTGCGACCCATCGATCACATCCAGATCCACGCTCACGAACGCCGGCTCCGTCGCCCCGCGTGAAATCCGGTCGAACGCGACATTGATCGCCGCCGGATGCGCCATCGCCCGCTCCGCCCCGATCAGCACGCTCCCCCTTCCCGTCAGATACTCCACGTGCTCGCGCGTGTTGACCCACCGACCCACGCCGAACTCCACGAATCGTTCCGCGTCCAGATGCCCCCCCTCGATCAGCGCGCGGTACGGCATCCCGCTCCCCGCCGTCTCGCGCACGTCCAGGTGCGGATCAACGTTCATCCCGCCCACCCGCGCCCCGCTGTGCTCAGCGAGCCCCCGCACCGTCGGAAACGTCAGGTCATGCCCCCCGCCCACCGCCACCACAATCATCCCCGCATCATGCAGCGACCGCGCCGCCTCCGTCACTCTCCGGTGCGTCTCCGTGAGCGTCCCCTCATCCTCACCACACGCCGGCTCGACGTCACCCGCGTCATACACGCCGACCTCCAGCTCACGCGACTCCGCACCGTCCCACACCGTCCCGAACGACGCCAGCGCCCTCCGGAACTCGCTCGGCCCCTGCGCCGCCCCCGCCCTCCCCCGATTCAGCCTCACCCCCAACTCATCCGGCAGCCCCAGCAGCGCCACGCGCGCACGCGCATCCCACTCGCGCGCAACACGCGACGCGAACCGGTCCGCGCGAACCTCGGGCCATCGTGCCGGCGAGCAGTGGGGGACTTTCACACCCTCACTGTACCGCGTCGACCGCCCCCGGCAGCGCGACGCGGCACACGAGGACGACGCCTCCAGATCACGGTGTGTGCTGCAGGATCAGACGGTACGGGTGCAGCTCCATCCTGAACACACCCGCCGCCACCGCCGGATCGTTCTCCGCAATCGACCGCGCCTCATCCTCGTCACGAGCCAGGAAAACCACCGCTCCCGGCGAGTTCGACGCATCCATCGGCCGCCCCGCAAAGAGCACCAGCCCGCGCGCGTGCAGATCGTTCACGTACCTCACATGCCCCGAGAGCGCCTCCTGCTCCTCCGTCGTAGCCCCCGACGTCATGATCTTCGGATTGCTCAGCGTGATCAGGTACTCAAACTGCCTCAGCCCCTTCCCCGTTCTCGCTTCCGCGTCCTTCCCCGCGGGCTTCGTCACCCGCGCAAAGTGATCCCGCATCGCCTCCAGCACACTCGGCCACGCCTTCTCAAAATACGCTTGTGCCGCCCCGATCTCCTGAAGCTCGCCGCCGTTCTCCGGCCAGTGGTGATGCGTCAGACGCACGCGCGTCCGGTTCGTCCCCTCATCCAACAGCGTCACCACCACGATCTGCCCCCGCGCCTCCCGCAGCCGCGGCATCGTCGGCGGCGCCCCCCACGAGAACGAGACCATCCGCCCCGGCTCATACGACAACACCTCACACCCCTCCGACCCGCGGCTCCCCTCCGGCGCATCCGGCTTGAAATACACCTCATACGCCCCGCCCGGCCGCAGCTCGATCTTCGCCTCCGCCCCGCAGAATTCCTTCCACCCCTCTCCCGTCGTCCACGCGCGCCACACGTCAGCACGCGATGCCTCCACGAGCGTGTTCACTTCGATGCGCCGCCCCGCGCCGAGCGCCGGAAACGAGAGCGTCAGCAGCGCGACGGCCGCACAAAGACCGAGTCGCATGGTCCGATTCCTTTTTCCAAGAGTGTGCGTTCAATCAACCCTCTGAAACTTCCGATCAAGCCCCGTCGTGAGCGTCGACCTGGGCAGCATGAACGACATCGCGCCCATCAGCCACTGCGCAAGCCGCGTCTTCGCAGGCACGCCCCCCTCCTCGATCGTCGCCTTGAACAGCGGCAGAATCTTCGTCCAGCCCACCGTGACGCGCTTGTACGTGAGCGACTCGCCGATGAACCGCTCGTGACGCACCGTCACCCGCGTCGTGCCGGCCGACGGCTCCTCCAGCGTCCACGTCACCAGCGTCGGCGGGTCCCCCTTCATCGTGAACTGGAACGTGTGCACGAACCTCCTCGGCGCCTCCACCTCGAGGATCTCCCCGTACACAAACGTCCGCTTGTCATCCTCGCTCGAGTACCGGAACACACCCCCCGGCCGCAGGTCCCGCTTGTACACGGTCCCGAACATCGGCCTGCACATCCCCGACTTCGTGATCTCGTCCCACACGCGCTGTATCGGCGCCTTGATGTCCACGGACGTGACGAACGGTGCGATCTCAGCCACTGCCATCTCCCTTGCTCCCGGCGGACCTGCGCGACGTGCGCGACTTCTTCGAACGCTGCGCCGCGCGCTCTTCCGGACCTTCCTCGAGCGTGCGCTTCAGCCCCACCAGCGCCGCGGCCCAATGCCCCTCAAACCTCCCCACCCAACGCTCGTACATCTCGCGCAACGGAGCCGCATTCAGATAGTTCATCTTCACGCGACCAACCTTCATCGGCACGACCAATCGCGCTTCCTCCAGCACGCCCAGGTGCTGCATGATCGCGAACCGTGAAAGCTCCGGGAACGCCTCCCCGAGATCGCTCGTCGACAGCGCGCCGTCCCGAAGCATGTCCAGCAGCCTCCGCCGCACCGGGCTGGACAGCGCGCGGAACACCGCGTCCAGCGGGTCATCCGCCCCCTCCAGCCTCGCGCCCACTCGCTCCTTCGACATCGCACGCGCCTCCCTGGCGAGCGAACCCGCGATCACGCGCTACCTCGCGCCCGGGTCGTGATGCATGATCCCGAACAACGCGCCCGTCGGGTCCGTGCAGTACGCCACGTACCCCACCCCCTGAATCCCCATCTTCGGCACTACCACGCGCCCCCCAGCGCTCTCCACCTTCCTCATGTGCTCGTCAACGCTCTTCACCTCGACGGTGTTCACCGTCCGAGCCTGCCCGTCGCGCGAACGCATGATCCCCCCGTCGATCCCCTGGTGCTCGCCCGACTCGCGCCCCATCTTCCCGTCCGGTGACGTCCCCACGAGCCAGTACTCCATCGGCCCCTCCCACTTGTGCGACTTCCAGCCGAACACCTTCTCGAAGAAGGCGCTCGACTGCTCAGGCTCCGACGAGTGGATCTCAAAGTGAATCGGACGGTGCATCGCATCGCTCCGCGCTTGGTCCCGCCCCGACGCGGCTCGGACACCCGAACCGCGACGGACGATAGGTGATATAAATATCACGTGTTGCGCCCCCGTCAACCCCGAGCGCCCGGCAATGCGCGAAAAAAAAGAGCCGGCCCAGAGGCCGGCCCCTACCTCGGGAAAAGAGTGAGAGGGACACAAGGAACCCCGCAAAGCCCGCCCCCAGGCATTTCCGCCCAGGAGCCGGCGCACCGCGTCGCGCCCCCGCTATTTGGCGCGCTCGATAACCGAGGCCGCGGTTGCCCCACACAAACAAACCGCGCGCCACACTGCGCGCGCGTGTTCGCGGTCGCCCCACGCCATGAACCACCACAATCACACCCCGGGTCGACGGCTCTGGCCAGTATTTGCGCCGTCAACGCGTTGCACGCGGCATGCGCGATCACCAATCACGCATCGGCACATCAACATCCAACCGGTCCGCGCACTCCTGCGCCTCCTCGTACCCCGCGTCCGCGTGCCGGAAGATCCCCATCGCAGGATCGTTCGTCAGAACCCGCTCCAGCCTCCTCGCGGCCTCCGCCGTGCCGTCCGCCACAATCACCTGGCCCGCGTGCTGCGAGTACCCGATCCCCACTCCACCTCCATGGTGGAACGACACCCACGACGCTCCGCTCGCCGTGTTGACCAAGGCATTCAAAATCGCCCAGTCACTCACCGCGTCCGTGCCATCCTTCATCCCCTCCGTCTCACGGTTCGGCGAAGCCACCGACCCGCAATCCAGATGGTCCCGCCCGATCACCAGCGGCGCCTTCACCGCGCCCGTGCGCACCAGCTCGTTGAACAACAGCCCCGCCTTCGCCCGCTCACCCAGCCCCAGCCAGCAGATGCGCGCCGGCAACCCCTGGAAATGAACGCGGTCCCGCGCCAGCGTCAACCACCGCCGCAACCCCTGATGCTCCGGGAACGCCTTCAAGAGCGCCCGATCCGTCGTGTAGATGTCCTCTGGGTCCCCCGACAACGCCGCCCATCGGAACGGACCGCGCCCCACGCAGAACTGCGGCCGGATGAACGCCGGCACGAACCCGGGGAACGAGAACGCACCCTCAAACCCCTCCTCGAACGCGCGCTGCCGGATGTTGTTCCCGTAGTCGAACGTCACGCTCCCGCGCTGCTGCAGGTCCACCATCGCACGCACATGCCGCTCCATCGTCTTGAGCGACTGCCGCTCGTACTCCTTCGGATACAGCGCGCGCAGCTCGTCCGCCTCGTGCGGCGTCAGCTCCGCAGGCACGTACGACATCGGGTCGTGCGCCGACGTCTGATCTGTCAGCGTGTCCGGCGTGATGCCACGCTCGAGCAGACGCTCCAGCAGCTCCACCGCGTTCACCGGAACGCCCACCGACACCGGCCGACGCTTCTCCGAGTAGTCCACCGCCGCATCGATCGCCTGATCCAGCCCGTCCAGAATCTCGTCCAGATACCCCGTGCGCGTCCGACGAACCAGGCGCTCCCGATCCACGTCCGCGATCAGGCACGTCCCCTCGTTCATCGTCACCGCCAGCGGCTGCGCGCCGCCCATGCCCCCGCACCCGGCCGTCACGTTCAACGTCCCCGCGAGCGTGCCCCCGAAATGCTGCCGTGCGCACTCGGCGTACGTCTCGTACGTCCCCTGCACGATCCCCTGCGTCCCGATGTAGATCCACGACCCCGCCGTCATCTGCCCGTACATCATCAGGCCCTTCGCAGCCAGCGCGTCAAACTGCTCCTGCGTCGCCCAGTACGGGACCAGATTCGAGTTGGCGATCAGCACCCGCGGCGCGTCCTCGTGCGTCCGAACCACCCCCACCGGTTTGCCCGACTGCACCAGCAACGTCTCGTCCGGCTCGAGACGCTTGAGACACTCCACGATCGCGTCGAACGACTCCCACGAACGCGCCGCCTGGCCACGACCGCCGTACACCACCAGCCGCGCAGGGTCCTCCGCAACCTCGGGGTCGAGATTGTTCATCAGCATCCGCAGCGCCGCTTCCGCGGCCCACGTCTTGCACACGCGCTTGCCGCCACGCGCCGCTCGGATCACCCGAGTCGCGCCCTCTTCTGCAATCGTCACGCTCGCCATCGCTCTCGCCCTGTGTGGTCGGCGCGAACAAACGCTCACGCCCTGCCGCCGCGCATCCGGGCGCGACACGCACCACCCTAGTGCGAGGGAACCTCGATGTAAATAGCAAGCGTCACGGCGCGCAACGCCGGACTCACCGAGCCCGCGCCGCCTCCCGCGCCGCGGCGATCACCTCGTCAGGATTCGCGCGCTTCTTGTAATCCCAGTCGGCGAACGCCCACCGAACGACGCCCTCCCCGTCGATCACGAACGTCGCCGGCGCCGGAAGCTCCCACCGCCCGTTCGCGTTCCGCTGCGTCAGATCGACGCCGTAACCCTTGTATGTCTTCTGCAAATCCTCACCCATCTCGAACGCCACTCGGAACGACTTCCCCGCCGCGCCGTCCACGTCGCTCAGCACCACCACCGACGGCGCGTGCTCCGCCCTCGTCTTCGACGCGTGCTCCGGCGTCTCCGGGCTGATCGCCACGAACGTGACGCCCGCCGCGCGCAACTCCTCGATCCTCCCCTCCCAGTCGTTCAGCGCCTTCGTGCAGAACGGGCACCACCCGCCCCGATAAAACGTCACCACCACCGGACCCGCGCCGTACAACGCGCCCAGATCCACGTCACGACCCTCCGCGTCACGCAGGGTCACGCTCGGCGCCTTCTCACCCACCGACAACCCGGGCGCCTGCGTCGCCGGGTCCATCAGCCCCGGCGTCGAATCGCCCCCACGCGCTGACGGCGAGCCGATAACCACAAGACCAGCGAGCACGAGCACGGACGATGCAAGAAGACGCTTCATGACGAATCTCCCGACAGTAAATGGCCGCGATGCACAGGAGCTCAACAACGACCCCCTCGGATGCCAGATGCCGACGCTCTCCCGCTATTACACCCGCACGAACGCATTGTTGCGGATCAACCCCTCGATCGCCGCGATGTCCGGCGACGGCGGACGATCCGCCGAGAGCGCAGACACCCTCCCGCGCACCACCCCGTGCGCACGCTCCACACCCGCCCCGGACCTGAGCGGCCGCTGCCGCTCCAGACCCTCCGCCGCCGTCAACAGCTCGATCGCCACCACGCTCCGACACAACTCCAGCGAACGTCGCGCTTTCGCCGCGCTCCTCGGCCCCATCGAGTTGTAGTCCTCCATCCCCGCGCACGTCGGCACGTTCACCACGCTCGCCGATCCCGCCAGCGTCGCCATCTCGTTCACGCACGCCG
This sequence comes from uncultured Phycisphaeraceae bacterium, assembly GCA_964410465.1. Classification (GTDB taxonomy): domain Bacteria; phylum Planctomycetota; class Phycisphaerae; order Phycisphaerales; family UBA1924; genus CAYPGJ01. The sequence continues at coordinate 15,000 of CAYPGJ010000004.1, forward strand.
CAGCCGCATACTGCACGATCATCAATCCCGAGTGCAGGCCCGGCGACGGGCTCAGATGCGCAGGCAGCAAACTCTGCGGGTCCGTCGCGCTCAGCATGTGATACACACGCCGCTCGCTGATCCCCCCAACGTGAGCCACCGCGATCGCCGCGATGTCCAGCGGAATCGCGATCGGCATCCCGTGGAAACACCCGGCCGACACCACCACCGGCCCGCCGCCATCCGGCGGGAAGATCAGCGGGTTGTCCGTCACCGCCCCCAGCTCGCGCTCCACGCAACCACGCACGTGCTCCATCGCGTCCCACGCGGCCCCCAGCACCATCGGCGCGCACCGGAACGAGTACGGGTCCTGCACCCGAGGATCGTCCTCCGCATGCGCCGGCAAAATCTGCGACCCCGCCAGAAGCTCACGCAACCTCGCCGCCACCAGGACCGGCCCCGGCTGCGCCCGAACCTCGTACACCCGCGCATCCAGAAACGCATCCGTCGCCCGCGCCGCATCCATCGACATCGCGCACGCGGCCAACGCTCCCTCCCACACCCGATCCCAGTCCGCCAGGAGCAGCGCGCCCTGCGACGCCATCAGGTGCGTCCCGTTGATCAGCGCCAAGCCCTCCTTCGAGTCCAGCTCGAGCGCCTTGAGACCCGCTTCCTTCAGCGCATCCGCCGCAGCCGTTCGCTTCCCACTCCACCACGCCTCACCCTCACCCATCAGCGCGAGCGCCACGTGCGCCAGCGGCGCCAGGTCCCCCGACGCGCCCACCGACCCAACCTCCGGCACCACCGGCGTCACCCCGGCGTTCAACGCCGCCAGCACCCCCTCCACCGTCTCCACACGGACACCAGATCTCCCCCGCGCCAACGACGCCGCCAGGATCACCATCATCCCCCGCACCACGTCCTCCGGCAGCGCGCCCCCAACCCCCGAAGCGTGCGAGCGAATCAGGTTCCGCTGCATCTCCCGGATGCGATCCGCCGGAATCCGCTGCCTCGACAGCGACCCGAACCCCGTGTTCACCCCATAGATCGCCGCCCCCCCGCGCATCGCCCCCTCCAACGCCTCCCGCGACGCCGAGATCGCACCCCGTGCCTCCCTGCCAAGCTCCACCCTCGCCCCATCCCGCGCCACCGCGCGCACCTGCTCGACCGTCAACGGGGTTCCCGGGGCGCCAGAGAGTTCCAACGTCGTCGTCATGGGCCGGAGTCTCCGCCCCCGACGACCACCCCGCAACCCTCCGTTTGCCCCCGCCACCAATCGCAGGTATCACGCCTCCCATGCGCACAACCATCGCACGTTGGGGGGTGCTGGCTATTTCTGCACTCATCGCGGCGCCGACCCTCGCCGCACTCTGCAACCGCCTTTCCCTCGCAGGAGACGGCGGCCCCGCGTCGACCATCCTGGTCAGCGTCTTCCCCGCCAAATCCGCGTTTGGTGTGCTCCTGGCCTACGCCGTTGCCCTGATCCTGGGCTCCGTAGGCGCGATACTGGCCGGCCCGCGCACCGGCTGGGCCGCCGCCGCGATCACCCTCATGGGCCCCGCATGGGCCTCTGGAACCATGATCGACCTGCTCCGCTGGGCCGACGCGCCCGGCTCGCTCTATCGACTTGCCGCTGAGTCACTTGTGCTCGCCGTGCTCACCGTCGCCCTCGCGTGGGTGATCGCGCGACTCGGCAAGGCCGAGCAGCGCGACGGCTCGGATAGGCTCCTCGCCCGATCCACCGGCATCGGCGTGGTCGCCGGGCTGGTCGCAGGCACTGTGGGTGTTTGGATCATCACGCAGGACACGACCAAGGGCCAGGCGATCGGAGGCGCAGTGATGGGGGGGATCTTCGCCGCGTGCGCAGGACGCATCGCGTCTCCCCGCGCCTCCGCTCTGGCCTTCATCCTGGTCACGGTGACGCTCGGCGTCGCGGGTCCGATGCTCGGCGCCATGATGCACGGCGGGGAAGCGCTCCGCGCGATCTACGAAGCTCGCTTTGTCCACATGGCCCTGCCCTTGCCCCTCGACTGGGCCGCCGGAGCACTACTCGGCGTGCCCCTAGGCCTGAACGTGGCCGGTTCGCTCATGGAACGCCGCCAGAGCGCGGGCGAGCCTGCGACCTCGTGAACCCAGCCGTCCCGCTCGGCATCCGATGTCTGAGCGAGGCGAATCCATCGTTTGGCAGCGACGAACGCCCCTGCGCCACCGCGACGGCGATGTGGGCCTAGCATCGCCCACGTAGGGCGCCACCTCCCTCCCGCACGGATCCTCTTCAGCAAGGACGACCCATGGCCACCAACATTCGGGCGGGAGCCCCGATCCCAGACATCCAGGCACGATCCGACCGACGGAATATCCCCATCGACAAGGTCGGGGTGAAGAACGTCACCTATCCAATCACGCTTCGCACGCGCGAAGGCGGCACGCAGACGACAGTGGCCACCATCAACATGTACGTCTCGCTGCCCCACCACCAGAAAGGGACGCACATGTCCCGCTTCCTGGAGGTGCTGAACGAGCACAACAGTCAGCCCGTGACCCCCGAGCAGATCCCGGCCATCGCCCGCGCCATCAAGGAGCGGCTCGAGGCCGAGCACGCCCATCTCGAGCTTTCGTTCACGTATTTTGTGTGCAAGAAGGCCCCCGTGACCAAGGCCGCGGGGCTGATGGACTACCGCGTCACCTTCGCGGTGCACACCAATTCCCACGATGATTTCGTCATGACGGTCAAAGCCCCCGCGACGAGCCTCTGCCCGTGCTCGAAGGAGATCTCAGCGTACGGCGCCCACAATCAGCGCTGCGAGATCGAGGCCGCGGTCCGGTTCGACGGCGCCCTCTGGATCGAGGACCTCCTGGAGATCATCGAGAACGCAGCCTCCGCGCAGGTCTACGCCGTGCTGAAGCGCCCCGATGAGAAGTTCGTCACCGAGCGGGCGTACGAGAACCCGAAGTTCGTGGAAGACATCGTCCGCGACCTGGCCATCGCCCTCGACGCGGACGACCGGATCGTGCAGTACACGATCAACTCCGAGAATTTCGAATCGATCCACAGCCACAACGCCTACGCCCAGATCACCCGCGATAAGCGCGAAGCATGAGCCGGCTTGCTCCCCGCGCCCCCAGAGCCGCCCGGGCCCGGGGGTTGAGGGCGTTTGCCGACGATGTCACAGGTCGGGCCCGATCGCTCGTCCGGGGGACGATGATGATCCGATAATCGTGGGTCGCGCGGCGGATCGAGCCCTGCGGCGTCCGCCATGATTACCCGCCTGATCCCCAGCATGTTCCTCCGCCGGCTGCTGCTCCTCCTCGGAGCGGTGGGAGTGGTTTTCGTCGGTCTGGCCATGCGGCTCGGCCAGCTCACGGTCGTGCAGGGGGCGTCCTGGCGGGCCAAGGCCGAACGGGCCCTCGTCAGCGAGCGGTGGACCCCAGCTTCACGGGGCCGCGTTCTTGACCGCAAGGGCCGTGTGCTCGCGCAGGACCGGCCTTCGTTCGACGTGGCCGTGGATTACGACGTGATCACCGGGGAGCGCGCCTTCCGGGACGCCGCGCGCGCGGCGCGCCGCGCCATGGGCCCTGATTGGCGGCTTCTCTCGAGCGAGGAGCGCGAGCACGCCATCGCGGAACGAGCGGCGGAGGTGGAGCGGTCTCTCGACGAGTCCTGGGACGCGCTGGCGAGCGCGACGGGCGTCGAGCGGGATGAGCTGGAGCGCCGCAAGGCCGACATCATGGCCGAGGTGCAGCGATTGACGTCCTTTGTCTGGTCTCGCGCCCGGGAGACGCGCGAGCGCGAGCTGCTGGCCAGCACGGGCGAGCCGGTGGCCGTGCCGCTCTCCGAGGTCGCGCGACCACTCCGCGAGCAGAAGACCGCGCACGTGCTGCTCCGCGGCGTGGACGATCACACGGCCTTCGAGGTGCGCCGTCTCGCGGACACGATGCCCGGCCTGCGCGTCATCGATTCGGGCGCTCGAGAGTACCCCTTCGAAACCATGCACGTCGTGGCCCCAAGGGATTCGTTTCCGCGCGACCTCCGCACCGAGCAACCCGCCGCGGTGGAAGTGCGAGGGGTGGCCACGCACGTGCTCGGATGGATGCGGAACCGGGTGTTCGCGGAAGACATCGAGGCGCGACCGCTCATCGATCCGAGCACCGGCGAGATCGACCCGGGGCACTACCGGGAGGGCGATTCGATCGGGCAGTCCGGGATCGAGCGCGGGTACGAGCGCGTGCTGCGGGGCATGCGCGGACGGTCGTTGCTTCACCTCGACACGGGCGAACGCGAAGACATCCCGCCCACGCCCGGGCAGGACGTCCACCTGACCATCGACATCGCACTGCAGGCGCGTGTGCAGGCCATCATGAGCCCGGAGCTGGGCCTCGCACGACTCCAGCCATGGCACGTGAGCGCCACCAACCCGCTCCCACTCCCGCTCAATTCGCCCATCAACGGCGCCGCGGTCGTGCTCGACGTGCAGACCGGCCACATCCTCGCCATGGTGACCACCCCGAGCTTCACGCGCGAGGACCTTGCGCACGACTCACGCGCCATCTTCGAGAACGCGGTGGACCACCCGTGGGTCAACCGCGCCATCGGCGCGCCATACCCGCCCGGCTCGATCATCAAGGCCGCCTGGCTTACCGCGGCCGCCTCGTCCGGCGCATGGTCCCTCGACCGAGGCGTCGAGTGCACCGGCCATCTCTACCCCGAGCAGCCGACCGTCTTTCGCTGCTGGATTTACAAGCAGTTCGGCACGACCCACACCGCGCAGCTGGGCGGCCCCCTCCACGCCTCCCAAGCCCTCTGCGTTTCCTGCAACATCTACTTCTACAACGTCGCCCGGGCCATGGGCCCCGCGCGAGTCGTCGAATGGGCGCGCAAGTTCGGTGTGGGACGTGGCTGGGATCTCGCGATCGGCCCCGAAGCTGCGGGCTTCCTCGGGCCCATCTCCGGCGGCGAAGTCTCCGCGTCCGACGCCATCCACATGGGCATCGGACAGGGGCCCATTGCCTGGACGCCCCTGCACGCGGCGGACGCGCTCGCCACCATCGCACGCGAGGGACTCCGCCTCGTGCCGAGAATCGATTCGGACAAGCCCGCGCAGCCGGAGGACCTGCGGCTCAGCCCCGAGGCCGCGCGCCAGGCACGCGAGGGGCTGCACCTGGCCGTGACCGATCGCCTGGGCACGGGCGCCTTCCTCCCCGGCGACGGGCAATGGGCGCGCGAGCCGATCTTCAATGCTCCGGGGATCGACGTCTTCGGGAAGACGGGCACGGCCGAGGCTCCTGACCTGGTGATCGACCCCGATGACGACGGCCCGCTCGCCCCGCAGATCGTGCGTGCGGGCGATCACTCTTGGTTCGTCGTGGTCGCCTCGCCGACCGGCGGCGGCCCCATGTACGCGATCGCCGTGATCATGGAGTACGCCGGGAGCGGCGGGCGAGTGTCAGGCCCCATCTGCAACCAGATCGTGCGCGCCCTGATCGAAGAGGGCTACCTGCCCAGAGCACGCCAGCTGGCGCACGCGGGGAGCCGGCATTGATCCGCGCCGCGCTGCGAACGATCATCCGCGTGCGGGGCGAAGCCTGGACCCTCGTGATCGCGTCGCTTGCGCTCTCCGCGCTCGGCGTCTACGCGATCGATGTTGCCTCAGGACCGCACGAGGGGCTCAGCCCGCTCGCGGCGCGCCAGATCGCCTTCCTCGGCGCGGGGCTCTTCGTCGGGCTCGTGGCCGCGGCCTTGCACTTCCGCGTGCTCATCGCGGCGTCCTGGCTTCTATACGCCCTCTCGCTCGGGCTCCTCGTGTTCCTGCTCGTCCCGGGGGTGCCCGCGTCCATCGTGACGCCCCGGAACGGCGCGCGCGCCTGGATCGACCTTGGCCCGGTCAACCTGCAACCGAGCGAGTTCGCGAAGATCGCCGTCGTCATCGTGCTCGCGCAGTACCTGCGATTCCGCAGCAACCACCGCCGCTTCCTGGGCTTCGTGCCGCCAGCACTGATCGCCGTCGTCCCGGCGGGGTTGGTGATCCTCGAGCCGGACCTCGGCATGGCCTCGCTCTTCGCGCCGGCGCTGTTCGCGATGCTCGTGGCGGCAGGAGCGAAGATGCGTCACATCCTCGCGGTCCTCGTGCTGGGCGCGGCGCTCGCCCCGGCGGCGTACCCCTTCCTCATGCCGCACCAAAAGGAGCGCATCGTCGCGCTCGTCCGTCAGACGCAGGGCGATCTCACGCTGCAGGATTCCTCGCAGTTCCAATCGATCAAAGCGATGACGCTCGCGGGCGCGGGCGGGGCGTCCGGCCTCCCCGAGGAGCACGCGCGCGTCCTTGTCGACCTCAACGACCTTCCCGAGGCGCACAACGACATGGTCTATGCCGTCATCGTCAACCGCTTCGGGCTGCTCGGCGGGCTCAGCGTCCTCGCGCTCGCCTTCGTTTGGATGCTCTCCGCGTCGATCGCGGCCGCACGCACCAACGACCCCTTCGGGCGACTCATCATCGTCGGCATCGGCGCCATGTTCGCCACGCAGACGATCATCAACGTCGGCATGAGCCTCGGCGTGCTGCCGATCATCGGCCTGACCCTGCCCTTCGTCTCCTACGGCGGGTCGAGCCTGCTCTCCTCGTACCTCGGCGTCGGCCTCATCGTCAGCGTGGCGGCGCGCCCCAACCGCCGGCTCGCGCGCCGGTCCTTCGAGTTCGGCGCCGACACGAGCGAGGACTGAGCGATCGATCACCCTTCGCGCGCCGGCGCGGCGCCCGGCTGGCTCTTCTCCATCTTCTGGATCTCCTCGATCGCCTTCAGCCGCCGTTCGCGCATCTGGTCCTCGAGCGCCTTGTCATGCTCGCGGATCATCTCGACCACCTTGGGCAGCAGCTCGTTGGGGATCGGAACCGTCAGGTTGTACTGCACGATCTTCCACTCAAAGCCGTCCTTAACCACCGCGCCCGACCCCCGGCACATGCCATACTTCTCGTTCTCGAGGATCTCGTCGAACCACCCGGCGTCGGCCTCGGCGTTCAGGTAGATGTGTCGCGTACGGGAGACGTACGTCCACCCCTTCCCCTCGGCGAACTTGGGCAACGCATACTCCTTGAACTCGCGCATCGCCCACCGCTCGTCCCCCTGTGTCCCGAGGAACACCGCCCCGTCGGAGAAGTAGGAAAAGTACTTCTCGCCGTCGGCCTTCGACGCGGCGTCGTGCATCGCGTCGAGCATGCGGCTGATGTACGCCTTGTCCAACGACAACTCACGCTGTGCGCGCGCGTCGTGGAGCCCCAAGCCGGCCAGAAACAGGGCTGCCCCAAGGCTCACCCACGTGACCCGTCTCGCGTATACCCTCGTCCGTCGCATCGCTGTTCCCTTCTCCGTAAGCCATGAGCCAACCCAAGACCAACCCGCCGGACCTGCCCCCGCTCAAGGATATCGCCGCGCTCGAGCCGCCCGCGTTCTTCGTGGAGGCCGCGCGCGCCATCGGGGTCGAGTTCGAGCCGCAGGACCTGGACCGTCTGGGACGGTTTCTGGCCATGCTGCTCGAGACCAACACCCGGTTCAATCTCACGGCGATCCGCACGCCGGATGAGGCGTGGGAGCGGCACGTTCTTGACGCGATGGGGCTTGTACAGTTCCTGGCAGAGCTGGGGAGCGGGTCGAGCGTCGCAGACGTCGGCAGCGGTGGGGGGGTGCCGGGAATGCCCCTCGCGATCGTCCTCCCCGACCCGAGGTTCACCCTCATCGAGGCGACGGGCAAGAAGGCTCGCTTCCTGGAGGCCGCGGCGAACGCGCTCGCACTCGCCAACGTGCGTGTCGTTAACGAGCGAGCCGAAGTGCTGGGGCAAGACCGCGAGGGGCACCGGGCGTGCTACGACGTTGCCCTGGCGCGCGCGGTCGGTCACCTGGCGGTGGTAGCGGAGTTGTGCGCGCCGCTCGTGAAAGTGGGGGGGCTGTTGCTGTTGACGAAGGGGCAGAAGGCCGAGGAGGAGCTCGCCGAGGCCAAGCAGGCGCTCCACATGCTGCACCTGACGCCGGCAGGCGTGGTGGAGACGCCGACAGGCCGTGTGGTGGCGCTGGAAAAGCGGCGCGAGACCCCACGGACCTACCCCCGCCGAGCCGGGGAGCCGGCCCGGTCCCCGCTCGGGCTCAAGAGCGACGCGGGTGGCGCGCCACGCGACTGAGGCGCGAGGCTCTACGATGCCGGTGCATGCCGACACTTGGGGCCGAGACGCTTGCGCCAGACGGACCGATCGCGCGGCGCCTGCGCGAGAGCTTTGATGCAAGGCCCGAGCAGCAGCGGATGGCCGCGGCCGTAGGCGACGCCATGAGCCGGCGCGCAACCCTGCTGGTGGAAGCCGGGGCGGGTGTGGGAAAGTCGTACGCCTACCTCGTCCCGTCGCTCGATCGCATCGTGAACCACCGCGAGCGCGTCGTCATCGCGACCCACACCATCGCGCTGCAGGAACAGGTCCTCACGCGTGACGTGCCGACGCTCCGCGAAGCGCTCGCTCCCCTCGACGTGAGTTTCCGAGCCGCGCTCGTGAAGGGCAGGGGAAACTATCTCTCCATCCGTCGTCTCCAGCTCGCCTCCACCCGCCAAGACAAGCTGTTCACGGACGCGCCCTCCAAGCGTTCACTGCACCAGATCGAGGACTGGGCCTACGAGACCACCGACGGCACGCTCTCAACACTCCCGGTCCTCGAGCGACCGGCCGTCTGGGAACGCGCCCAGTCGGACGCGGCCAACTGCATGGGCCGCAAGTGCCCCACCTACGACAGATGCTTCTTCCAATCAGCGCGCCGCGAGATGGAGAAGGCGGACCTGCTCATCTGCAACCACGCGTTGTTCTTCGCGGACCTCTCGCTCCGAGCGCGCGGCGTGGGCTTCCTCCCGGACTACGACCACGTGGTGCTGGATGAGGCGCACGCCGTGGAGGACGTCGCGTCGGAGTACTTCGGCAGAACGCTCTCGGAGACGCGGATTCGAAGGCTCCTCTCCACCCTGCATCACGAGCGTGCCGATCGAGGGTTCCTCGCCAGCCTCGCGCTCACGCTGGGCGAAAAAGCGGCGGAAGCCGCCCGGCTCGTCCGAAATGCCGACGAGGGCGCCCGGCTCTTCTTCGACCGGCTGCTCGCGCTCCAGCCGGGCTCGCCCCGCACGCACCCGGGGCAGACGGACGGAGGCGCGCCCGCCGCTTCGTATCGAATCGCCGAGCCCGACGCCATCGAGAACACCATCACCGCGCCGTTCTCCGATCTCGCGGTCCGGCTCCGAAGGCTCCGCGACGCCGTCGACCGGGACGAAGACCGGCTCGAGCTGAACGCGTACGCCGAGCGAGCCGCGGCCATCGCGGACGACGCCGAAGCACTGGTCTCGCAGGAGGACGAAGGGAGCGTCTATTGGGCCGACGCCACGCGCGCGGCCCATGGCGTCAGGGCATCGCTCTCCAGCGCGCCCATCGACCTCGCACCGGTTCTGCGCGAGCACCTGTTCGGGTCGGGAGCGTCCGTGGTGCTCACCTCGGCCACGCTCGCGACCGGCGGCGAAGCGGCGTCATCGGCGTTCGACCTCATCCGGACGCGCCTGGGCTGCGACGACGGCGAGACACTCGCGCTCGGCTCCCCCTACGACTTCGTGCGACTCGTCCGCGTCTATGTGGACTCTTCCATGCCGGACCCGCGGGAGCGCGAGTACCTCGACCGACTCACCACGGCCATCGTGCGACACGCGGGCGAGACCCGCGGCGGCGCGTTCGTGCTCTTCACGTCCTTCGACACTCTGCACAAAGCCGCGCGTCTGGCCGCCCCACGACTGGAAGACACCGGCCTCACCGTCCTGACCCAGTCGCGCGACGGCTCGCGCACGGCCATGCTCGACGCGTTCCGCGCCTCAGGCTCGGCCGTCTTGTTCGGAGCAGCGTCGTTCTGGCAAGGCGTCGATGTGCGCGGCTGCGCCCTGCGGAACGTCATCATCACGCGACTCCCCTTCGAACCCCCCGACCGACCCCTCACCCAAGCGCGCCTCGACCGCATCGCCGAGCAGGGAGGCGACCCCTTCTTTGAGGACTCCCTCCCACGAGCCGTGTTGCGATTCAAGCAGGGCTTCGGGAGGCTCGTGCGCTCCTCGACGGACACCGGGCGCGTCGTGATCCTCGACTCTCGAATCGCGACCAAGGGCTACGGACGGTCATTCCTCCGCGCCATCCCTCCCGGCGTGCCCATCGAGGACACCGCAACGAACAGGGTGGTGTGCGTCTGAACTCGCGCGCAAGCACTCCGGTATCCTCTTGATTGTCGATCAATGCACGCACCAGATCAGGGAGCGCTCCGGACATGCTCGAGAAAGTCTTCAAGGCCTACGACATCCGCGCCACCTGCCCGAACCCCCTCTCCGAAGAGATGGCGCGACGCATCGGCGAGGGTGTTGGCGTCTACCTCGCAAGCCAGACCGGCGCCGCCGGCCGGCCCATCGTCGTCGGCCGGGATATGCGGCGCACGAGCCCGAGGATGGCCGACGCGCTGATCTCGGGCATCAACGCCGTGGGCGTCAACGTCCTCGACGTCGGGCTCGTGGACACACCCTTCACGTATTTCGCCGTGAACCACCTGAACGCCGCGGGCGCCGTGATGACCACGGCTTCGCACAACCCGCCCGAGTACAACGGCTTCAAAGTCTCAGCCATGGGCGCCAAGCCCGTCGGGCAGGACTCCGGTCTCTCCGACATCCGGGCGCTCGCGGCCAGAGCCTCCGCTGAGGAAACGCTCCACGCGCCGGGGGGCGAAGCGCACGCCACACGGGAGTCGCGAGACCTCTGGGACGCCTACGCCTCGCACGTTCGGGCCTTCTACAAGCCCGGCAAACGCAAGCTCCGTGTCGTCATCGACGCTTCCAACGGCATGGCCGGCACGATGGTTCCCAAGGTCTTCGGACGCCAGGGAGCCCCCCTCGTCCAAGCCCTCGACATCATCGAGATGAACTTCGACAACGCACGCGGCGAGTTCGTTCACGAGCCCAACCCGATGCTCCCGTCCGCCATCGCCGAACTCCGCAAAGCCGTCGTCCGCGAGAAGGCGGATTGCGGCCTGTGCTTCGACGGCGATGCCGACCGGTGCATCGTCATCGACGAGAAGGGCGAACCGATCGGCTGCGATCATCTCACCGCGTGGCTCGCCGCGGGCTTCCTCAAACAATCTGCGGGCGGAGCCGTGGTGTACGACCTCCGCTCATCCAAAGCCGTCGAGGAGTCGATCCGCGCCGGGGGCGGACGACCGCTCCGCTCGCGCGTCGGGCATGTCTTCATGAAGAAGCTCCTCGCGCAGGAGAAGGGCGTCTTCGCGGGCGAACTCTCCGGCCACTTCTACTTCCGCGACAACTTCAACGCCGATTCTGGCGCGATCGCGATGGCGGCGGTTCTCTCCGCCCTCTCGTCCACCCCCGCCGCCCTGTCTTCCATCATCGCCGACATCGCGCGATATCCTCAGAGCGGCGAACGGAACTTCCGCATCGAGAACAAGGACGGCGCCCTCGCCGCCCTCAAGACAAAGTATTCCTCCTCCGCAGCGATCGACGAACTCGACGGCGTAACGCTCGACGCATTCTCAGAGCTGGGTTGGTGGTGCAACGTGCGGAAGTCGAACACCGAGCCCCTCCTCCGCCTCAATCTGGAGGCCAGGGACAGGGCGACACTTGAGCGAGCGCTCGCCGAAATCTCCCCCTTGCTGGGCGAACCCGCCGATCACTAAGGTTCGAGGCGCGCCCGCCGCGCCCCCCGGAACACACGCAGGCATGAACGTCGCACGATTCTTCGAGCATTGGTCCCTGTCGGAGGACCCCTTCCGCGCGGAAGAGGCTCGCCAGGACCCCGTCTTCCTCCTCGCCGAGACCGCCTCGTTCCACCCCGACTTCGACAAGATCCTCGGGGACCTCGACCGGCCGACAACCTCCATCGTCTGCGGCGAGAAGGGCTCCGGAAAGACGGCCATCCGTCTCCAGATCGAGCGGCTCGTCGAGCAGCGGAACGCCACGCGCGACGATCGTCGCGTCCTCATGATCCCCTACGACGACCTCAACCCCTTCCTCGATCGTCTCGCCGCACGCGCACGCACCGGAAAGGACGACGTCTTCAAGTCCATCCGGCTCGTGGATCACATGGACGGCGTGCTCATCACCGCCGCCACCGACATCACCGACGCGCTGCTCGACGATCCCGACGCACACAACACCACCGCCGCCTTCCTCAAGAACCGCAAGCGTGATATGCGCCGTCTCCCCGAAGACGTCAAGACCGACCTGCTCACCCTGCAGGCCGTGTACGACGCCTCGCCGAGGGCCGCGTCCCGCACGAGAGCGTTGCGCCGCCTGCTCGCCGCAAAGGGAGATCGCGTCGCCGCGATGTGGTCCGTCGCGGCCGTCCTCGTCTGGGCGCTCCCGCTCGCCGTGCTCGCATTGTGGCTCGAGCTGGGCACGCAGCGCCTCACGCTCCAGGTGTGGGCCGTCGCGCTCGCCGTCTCACTCGCGATCTGCGCGATCGTCGCGTTCCGGAGGCTCGTCCTCGACCGCTGGGCCCTCCTCCGCGCCGCACGACGTCTCCTCGCGCAGGTCCGTGTTCTCAACCGCTCGCGCGAGTCCCTCGCAGACTCGCTCGCGCTGCTCCCGCGCGACGCGCGCGACGCCTCCAGCCTCCCGCTCGCCGACGGCGACGATCGACGCTTCGACATGTTCCGCCGTCTGCGACGATCCATGGCCGCGATGGACGCCGGCGCATGCCTCATCGTCGTCGACCGCGTCGACGAGCCGACCCTCGTTGCCGGAGACCCCGACCGCATGCGCGCCCTCGTCTGGCCCATGCTCAACAACAAGTTCCTCCAGATGGACGGCTTCGGCGTCAAGCTCCTCCTCCCCATCGAACTCCGCTATTCCCTCTACCGAGAGTCGGCGGCCTTCTTCCAGGAGGCCCGCCTCGACAAGCAGAACCTCGTCGATCGTCTCGCCTGGACGGGTGTAACCCTGTACGACCTCTGCAGCGCGCGCCTCACCTCTTGCCTCAAGCCGTCCGCCTCCTCCATCACACTCCGCGACCTCTTCGAGGACGATGTCGCGCGCCAGGACCTCGTCGATGCGCTCGATCAGATGCGTCGGCCGCGCGACGCCTTCAAGCTCCTTTACCGCTGCGTCCAGGAACACTGCGCCGGCGTCACCGACGACGAGCCGCGATGGAAGATTCCCAGGCACGTCCTCGAAGCGGTCCGAAAACGCGAACAGGAGCGCGTCGACCAGCTCAACCGCGGCGTCCGCCCCGCCTGACGCCCCGCCGACCTCCACGCCCGCACAACCCGACCCCACTTCCGGCGCCGTCGATCCACACGGCTTATCCGCGCCCCGACGCGCGCCGATTCTCTCACCGCACTTGACGCGGAGGAGAATCGGATGCGACCACAGACGCGATTGGCACTCTTTTCGGCTGTGATTGTCGGCGGCTCGCCCGCCGCCTCGGCGCTCATCGTCTCCGGCTCGCCCATGCCGCGCCCACACAACGGCTTCATCGGCGCCTGGAACGCCTCCTCCGCCGTGCCCATCGCCCAGCGATGGATCGTCTCCGCGCAGCACGTCGGCGGCGTCCCAGGCGGCCAGTTCGTGATGCAAGGCGCCAACTACACCGCCGATCTCATCGTCCGCCACCCCACCGACGACCTCCAACTGATCCGCCTCGATTCCGACCTCCCCGCCTGGCATGGCCTGGCGATCCAGCAATCTCCCATCACGGCCAACACCTCCCCGGGCATCACCAACCCGAGACTCGAGACCGGCGCACTCGTCGCGTTGCCGACGATCATCCTCGCGGGCATGGGCAAGACCAACGGCGCCGCGCTCCAGGGTGGCGGATGGGACTGGACAGGGCCCGCGGCGGAAACGTGGGGGCAAAACATGCTTGTCGGCGTCTTCAACGCCCTCCTCGGAACGCGATTCGACCTGACCGAACCGGAAGCCATGGAGTTCGAGGCGTCCTACGCGCTCAACGACTCCGGAGGCGCGATGTTCCTGCCCTTCGCCGACGGCTCCCTCAGACTCATCGGTGTCGCCGTAGGAACCACGCCGTTCGGACGGACCATCCCCGGCTCGATGGCGTACGCGCTGAACCTCGCGCCGCTCATCCCGTGGATCGAGAGCGTCGTCGGTAGCTCGCTCCTGGGCCCGGGCTCCACGCCCGCCCCGGGCAGCGCAACGCTCCTCGCCGCCGCCGGGATGGTCATCGCCGCGCGCCGTCGTCGACGCTGATCCGCAAGATCACTCCCCGGGGATGTACGCGATCACGCCCTCCCAGGGGCTGCTCGCGCTCGCGTATTTCTTCTTCGCAATCCGGCCCGCGAGATACGAGTCCCGCCCCGCCTCACACGCCTTGCGCATCGCCCCCGCCATCCGCACCGCGTCCTTCGCGTGCGCGATCCCCGTGTTGAGAAGCACGCCGTCCGCCCCGAGTTCCATCGCGATCGCCACATCGCTCGCCGCGCCCACACCCGCATCCACCACCACCGGGTACGACGCGTCCCCCTCCTTCAACAGCTCCAGGCACAACACGATGTTCGCCGGGTTGAGAATCCCCTGACCCGAGCCGATCGGCGACCCCGCCGGCATCACGCTCGCCGCGCCCGCTTCCTTCAGCCGCGCCGCCGCGATCGGATCATCACTCGTGTAGCACAGCACCTCGAACCCGTCCTTCACCAGCTCGCGGCACGCCTCGAGCGTCCCTCCGGGGTCCGGCAGCAGCGTCTTCCGATCCCCCAGCACCTCCAGCTTCACCCACGACGCCCCCGGGTTGTCCAGCTGCTCCAGCAGATCGCGCCCCAGCCGCGCGACGCGCACCGCGTCGTCCGCGCTGAAGCACCCCGCTGTGTTCGGCAGCAACGTGTACCGGTCAAGATCGAGGTGATCGAGCAGGCTCTCACCCTTCTCGTTCACCAGCCGTTCGCGCCGCACCGCCACCGTCACCACCTCCGCGCCGCTCGCCTCCAGCGCATCGCGCATCACCACCGCGTCCCGGTACTTGCCGGTTCCCACGATCAGGCGGCTCGTCATCTCCCGCGCGCCGATCTTCCAGCGCGCCGGCTCCAGCGTCGTCGTCATCGCAACTCCCTCTTCACCCGCCCCCCACCAGCGTCACGATCTCGATCGCATCTCCGTCGACCACGAACGTTGTCCCGTGCTCCCTCCGAGGCGCCAGCGTCCGATTCACCTCCACCGCGCACGCACGACCCACCGGCGTCCCCCGCTCGGCCAAACGCTCCAGAATCTCTGAAACGCTCGCCCGTTCGCCCTCGAACTCCATCAGGTCGCCGTTCACCCGCACGCGCATCAAGGGAGTATAGAGCCGTCCCGGCGCCCCTCACCCGAATAGGATGCAACCACATGCCCGACGCGAGCGACACAACCCCGGCCAATACCGACGCGCACGCCCCCGTCTCCGGCAGCCGCTGGCTCCTCGCCGGCGCCATGGTCGGCGTTGCCGCAGTGCTCCTCGGCCTCGCCATCGCCCTCACCGCCCGTGAGATGCGCAAGCCCAAGCCACTCCTGGCCGACTCCCCCGACGCGCTGGTCTCCTCTCTTTTCTCGGCCGTCGAACAGGGACGCCCCGACCGTATCCCCTCCCTCATCTACGCTGAGAACGAAGACCGACGCCTCGTCCTCGACGCCCTCGCCGACCTCTTTGACTCCCTCGACTCCCTCGCCTCCACCATCCAGCAGAAGTTCCCCACAGAGGTCGAGACGCTCCGCGCCCAACCAACTTCCGGACTGTCCGGCGCCCTCACCGCCGCCCAGCGCGCCGCACGCTCCGGCAACCAGCCCGGGCCGCTCTTCTCCAACACCAACATCCGCTCCCTCCTCGCCGACCCCTTCGGCGCCATCCGTGACGCTCGCGGACGCGTCTCCACCGCCGTCATCGCCGACGACCTCGCCGCAGTCCTCATCGACGCGAAGCCCGCCTTCGGCGTCGGCCTCACCCTCCGGCGCGCCGACGGAAGATGGTGGATCGATCTCCCCCTCAACTTTCCGATGATCTCCAAGTACGTCCCCAAGAACCGCGAGGAGCACGAGATCCTCGCCTCCATGATCCAGGTCGTCGACAACGCCATCCTCGACCTCCGCGACGACATCCGAGCCGGAAAGTGCGCCAACCTCCGCGAGGCCTCCCAGCTCGCCGGCGAGAAGGCCTTCGCGCCCATCGCGCTCTGCGCCGTCGCGTACGACCGCGCGATCAAAGCCCGGGCCGCAACGCCCTGATCCCGGCGCGACGTCGAACCCGCGTCCCCGCCCGCCAGCCCCACAACGTGAGGCCGCTGCCCGCGCTCACCACAGCCAGAGACGCCGCGATCGTCAGCAGCGGATGATTGAATCGATCTCGCTCGGTGTAGTCCATGACATGCAGCATCCAGAAGAAATCGAACACACGCCACATCTGATTGCGCCGACCGACGATCTCGCCCGTCACCGCATCGACGTAGAGGCGGGCGCGCGTGGGGTGATCCATGGCTACCTGGTACACGGGCAGCCTTTTCCCCCTGGCTTCGATGGGCGGGTCGCGCTCGATGAGCGAGACCGACGACGCGGAACACTCCGGTGAGAAGCCCGCCTCGGCCACCGCGCGAGCGTCACCCGGGCTGATGTGTCCGAGCAGCGAGCCGTTCTTCGCGTCGACGCACGCCGTAACCCCATCAGCCCCTTCCAGCTCCCATCGCCAGCCGAGCCCGCGGTCGCGCAGCGTCGCCGATCGGACGCCGGACACGTCGACGCCGCCCTCAGCGGCGCTCACCACCGCCGAATGCACACTCACCAGCTCGCCCTTCTCACTGAGCGAAACCGTCGAAACGGGCGATGCGTGATGCTCACCCCGTACAGACTCGATGTCCATCACGGAAAAGAGCAGACCGCCGATGCTCCACGCGAGCAGCTGCAGGCTCACGATAAGACCGATCCAGCGATGCAGCAGGTAGGTCCACTTGCGCATGGATGTGCTCCAGGAATGTGATCATGGTCTCGTGGTCGTCGCGCCGAAAGGTACACCGTCGGCGCAAAGGAGCGACCGCGGCATCTTTCGAAACCGCGGCCGTCCGGATCATCGCACGAGGAATCCCGATTCTCGGAGCCGCTGCGCTCTCTCCTCCGTACACATTCGCGCGTCAGCACACCGACCCGAAGAACCCGAGCACGAGGTTCAAATCCACGAAGTTCACCACCCCGTCCCCGTTCAGGTCCGCCCCGACCACCGGCGTCGTCGGCTGGCCGAACAGGCTCAGCACATTGTTCAGGTCAGCAAAGTCCACGCGCATGTCCCCGTTCGTGTCCCCGGGGCACGCCGCCGGGATGATCCCCACGAACACTTGCGCATGATCGAGGTTGATCCACCCGACGTTCTCTCCCCATGCGTACCCGCGCAGCCGGTGCCCCTCGATCCGCGCCGGGTTAGCAGGGCTCGCCAGCGCGCCCCCCATGAAATTCACCCAGCCCACGTTCTCTCCCCACGCCATCCCGAACAGGTTGCCCGCCCCGTCCACGTTCACCCCGAAGTCATCCCCGGCCGCGTTGAGATACGTAGATCCAGCGGACGGTGTCGCGTCGCCGAGGTCCAGCCAGCCGATGTTCTCGCACCAGACCAACCCCGAGAGGAAGTTGGAGTGCACACGCAGCCCCCGAGCTCCCGCAGGCGTCCCTCCGTCCCGCCAGTTCATGAACCCCACGTTCTCCCCCCACGACCATTTGTTTGTCCCGTGCGCTTGGCTCGGCTGCGCCCACACGCTGCCGCCCAACGCCGCCCACACAACCGCCGCCGCCATCCATGTCCGTCCCATCGCGTCGCTCCTCGTTCTCGGTGTCGTTCAAAGCCGAGCGTGCGGCCTTCCGACCGCGCGCCCGGAACATGATCAAGAGTCAGTACAGTCGCGAGTCATCCCACAGGTTGCCCGTTTCAAGACCGTCCAACCAGCAACCCGCACACTCACTCCGCGATGTTCGCCATCGAGTCCGTCGAGAACGCCGTGCCGCCCGTGTTGCCGCTGATCGTCCCGCTCCCCACCGGCTGCACGATCGGCGCCACCCGATTCCCCGCGCTGATCGAGTAGTTGACCCCGTTCCCGCCGCAGATGTTCCGCGTCACAGTGCTCGGCACGCCGATGCCCAACGACACGTCGATCCCGGCGCCCAGGTTCTCGCGCGACACGTTCTCATCGATCAGCGCCCGCCCCCCGGGGGTCCGGATCCCGGACAGCGTGTTCTTGGTCGCAAGGCACCGACGAACCACCGCGCTGAAATCACTTCCCCCCGAGGTGTTCACAACGAACCCGTGCCCCTGATTGAACGACGACACGCATTCGATCGCCTGGGAGTAGCTCCCCAGCGCAAACCCATCCCCCGCGTTCGATCGCGCGCCGCATCCCCTCACCATCGCACCCGCAACGAGCCGGAAGCCGGAGCTCCCGTTGCCGCTCGAGACGCAACGCTCCGCGACGCTCCCGTCATTCAGCAGAATGCCGAACCCAGTGTTCGAGAGCGCCGTGCATCCCACCAGGGTCACGTTGGATCCCGCGAAGATGCCCTGCTGATTCTGCACGGCCGTGAGATTCTCACCCACCGAACCCGAGGCCAAACTCAGGCCACGCAAGCCGCACCCCGTCGCTGTCAGGTTGCTGTAGATCGATCCCTGCGCAAAGTTGCCGTACAGGCCCGACTGTCCCAGGCCCGTGAAGTTGCCGTTGAAGACGCGCATCCGTGTGGCGCCCTGCTGATCCGCGATCCCGTGCACACTGCCCGGATTGCCCCAGATCGTGTGCCCGCGCATGTCGATCGTCACGTTCGGCGACGCCACCATGATCCCCGTCATCCCCGACGGAACCACGATGTCCCCGGTCAGGAAGTACGACCCGTCCAACGTGATGCGGAACACCTCCGTGGCGTTGCCCGGCGCCGTCGTCGCGTTCAGCGGGATCCGCGATTCGATCTCGCTCAGCGTCCGATACGTCGGGCCGATCGGCCCCGCCGGCGGCGCAAGCGGCCCGCCCAGCGCACTCACGCTCCACATTCCGACCAGACCAGCCGCAGCCATCCGCACCCATGAAATCCGTGACATCTGTCGCTCCTCGTTCTGGACCTCGAACCGGGCGCTCGCGGCCCGACACCACTCCGTGCGACGTCACGAACCGTCTGAGCTACCCCAACCCGCACTTTCCTGTGCCCCCGCCAAAACCACCCCGTCTCGATCCCGCACGCCCCCGCTCCAGCATTCCCCTTCCTTCACGCCGTCCCCGCTACACTGTCCCCATCTCCCTTGCGGGCGTAGCTCAGGGGTAGAGCGTCAGCCTTCCAAGCTGAATGTCGCGCGTTCGAATCGCGTCGCCCGCTCTTGCGGCCTTCCGCTCCAGCCGCCTCTCCGCTCCGCTCGCGCTCGACCGCGAATCACCCACAATTCTCTTGCTATGGCCCCCCGATTCGAGTAGCGTGGCCTCCGCACACGCAGCGTCCCTGCGTAACAGAGTCAAGCTTCTTGAGTGATCACGCGCACCGCGAGCTGTCTCGGTCTCTTGCCGACGCCGCGCCACCGCCGTGCTCCGTGTCACGCGCTGCGGTTCAAAGTCACCAGGAGTTCCCCGCATGACACCCCCGATTCGTTCGTACTCGCTCGCACTGCTCGCGTCCCTCTCGCTCGGCGGCGCCGCGCTCGCCGGCTTCGCCGGACAGCCCATCCTCGGCAATCTGGTCGCCGGCGACTCGGTGAACGGTGATGTCACCGGGCACGCCGACGACAACGACGGCTTTACCAGCGGCATGCACATCTTCAATATCTGGGACGGCGGCGACGACGTATGGACGATCACCTGGACCGGCGGAGACATGCAGGTCGATCTCATCTACAACAATGCCGCCTGCGACGTCGACCTCTTCGTGTTCTCGCCCGGCAGCCTCGATGACACCGGCGACTATTCCATCGCCAACACAGGCGTCGACACCGTCGTCATCGCCGGCGCGGGGGCCGGTACGTACTACGTGAACGTCGACAGCACCTTCTTCTCCGAGGGCGCCTACTCCCTCTCCGTCTCACTCGTGCCCGAGCCCGGCTCCATGGCGCTGCTCGCGATGAGCGGGATTCTCGCCGCACGCCGCAGGCGAGTCTGATCCCCGCCGACTCCAGCGCGCAGTCCCAGAGACTTCGCCAAAAACACGACAGGGCTCCTCGAAGAGAGGGGCCTTTTTCACATCGTCTTCGACGAGATTGGGTCTGCGTCCCGCCTCAGCCGATCGTCCCGTTCTCCATCGCGGCCCGCTTCGCTCCCCCGGTGCGCCGCGGAGACTCGATGAACTCCTTTAACCGGCACAGAATCTCGTCAAGCGTCGCCGCATCCAGCACGCCCTGATCCCGATCCAGCCGCAGCATCGGACCCCGACCCAGCAGCAACCAGTCCGGCGAGAGCGGAAGCTGATCGCAGAGCTTCGCGAGGAACACCGCGGGCGGGCGGGTCTCGCCCGTGAGGTACCGCCTCACCGTTTCAGGATGCCACCCGATCAGCCGCGCAAAATCGGCGATCGAGTGATCGCCCATCGCCAGCTTCAGACGGTGCGCAAACCCCTCGCGCCACGAATCCTCCATCCGTGTGACGTCATCACTCTCTTGATCGTGCTTCAAACGACTGCCGATCGTCATCCGTGCCTCCTCGCTCGGGCTGCGAGCAAAAAATCACCCCTCCCCAACCTGAAGCGAGCCTCAGAGGAGGGGCGTGACGCCGGCACAGAACTTTTTCCGCACGACACGCTCCACGCGCACGCGAGTCGTACGATCAAAGACCAAACAGGCTCAGGGCTACAGGATCATTCCATCGGCGCCGCCTCGGCCCGGAATGCCGCCATCCGCGCCTCCGCCATCAGCCGGAGCGCCTGCACCGGGCCCTCATCTGTTGCGGAACAGTCCGGCTGGACGCATTCCGTCGGGTTCGGGCTCGTCCACAGGCAAATGAAGAACGCGTGCCACGCCCGCTCGCACGCTTCGGTCGTCCCGTCCCGTGCATCCGCCGGATTGGACGTCGTAGCCGACGTCACCGGACTCGGCGACGCCGTGTTAGGGGACCCAAGTTTCCCCTCGTCCGAACCGGCGACCCCCACCGAGCACGCCATCACCGCGAGCGCCGCCGCGATGCCCTTCGCGCCTCCGCGCTTGCTATGCCGAGAATCCCGCAGAGAATACGCTGGCGAAAACACATGACCGACTGGACGACGGAACAACGCGACCACAGTGAGCGGCATCGGCACTCTCCTCATTTGCCCGGATCCACTTCCGCCGAGTCACCACGCTTGACTCAGGCGCCCTCCGCTTCTCCAAGCGTTCCGCAAGGCTCAGATGTGACAGATCACGCGCAAAACTGTGCGGGGCCAGACCCGAGCGCGCCGATTCCCCTCGCGCCGAACGTCGAAAGCCTTTTGGTTCGATTGCGCGCGGGAGACCGAGAAGCCGCCGCCGAGTTCGCGCTGCGTTATGGGCCCCGCATCCGGCGACGCGTCGCCGGAAAGCTCGGCCCGCGCATGCGCCGTCTCTTCGACTCCCAGGACATCCTCTCCACCGTCCTCCGCCGCTTCGACAACTACGTCCAGAACCGCGAGTTCGATTCAGCCACCGAAGAGCAACTCCTCGCGCTTGTCGTCCGAATCGCCGAGAACGCCGTCATCGATAAGGTGCGCATCGTGCAACGCCTCGAGCGCGCCGAGTCCGCGGACGGCGAGATCGCGCGCGCCATGCTCGACCGACTCCGAGAGACCGGCGCCGATCCAAACGACGACGCAGCCGTCGACCGCTTCCTCGATCGCGCCTTCGAAGCCCTCGACAACCCCATCGACCGACAGATCCTCTGGTTCTGGCTCGCCGGACGGCGACACGCCGACGCCGCCGAATACCTCAACGTCCCCGCAGACCGAATCCGAAAACGCTGGGAGCGCATCCGCGCCGCGCTCAGCCAGTCTCTCCAGTAGGAGCCCCGGTCGATGAAGCATGCCGAGCCTGCCACGGCTTCCGCAGCGCTCCCCCCGCACGTACGCGCCATGATCGGCCAACGCCCGATCCCGGAGCTCGTCCGAATGCTCGGGCCCTGCCCCGAAGAAACACTCGCCAGCCTCATCGAGTCCGACGGTCGCGAACGGCTCGAGCGCGGCCTCGACCTCACACTCGACGAGTATCTCGCCGCGATCCCCACCCTCAACACGATGACCGTCGCGCTCGACGCCGCCATCGACATGGCGCTCCGCGCCCTCGCAGGCGCCTCATCTCCCACACAGAAAACCGTCGAAGCCCTCATCCAGAAATTCCCGAACCTCGAGACCGCGATCCGGGAAGCCGCGATGCTCGGGCACGCGCTCCACACCGCCCCGACCCCGCGCATACGAACCTCCAGGTACGCCGGAAAGCTCCCCTGCGACATCGGGCCGAACCTCCCCGACGGACGCCCCCAGTACGTCCTCCAGCGACTCCTCGGGCGCGGCGCCTTCGGCGAGGTCTATCTCGCGCAGGACCGACACCTCTCCGACGATGACAGACCCGCACTCGTCGCCATCAAGGTCCTCGTCGACGATCCCGAGAACCTCGGCCTCCGCTACCGACTCGCCGACGAAGCCACCAAGGCGCGTCGAGTCGATCATCCAAACGTCGTCCGCGTCATCGCGCGCGCACAGTCCGAGTCCGGTGACGAATTCGTGGTCTACGAGTACGTCGAAGGACCGAACCTCCAGGACCACGTCCGACGACTCCCCGCGCGCATGAGCCTCCAGGACGCCGCGCGCATGGTTGTGCAGATCGCGCGCGGCATCCACGCCGCACATTCCGCAGGCCTCGTCCACCGCGACCTCAAGCCCGGCAACGTCCTCATCGACGCCGCCGGGAAGCCGCGCATCACCGACTTCGGCGTCGCCGTCCGCGAACGATCAGGATTCTCTCCCGCTTCCTCGGATCAATCAGGGCAGGCCGGAACGCTCGCCTTCATGGCCCCCGAGCAGTTCTCCACACGCCTCGGCGCCGTCGGCCCCCCCGCAGACGTCTTCGCGCTCGCGGGCATCCTCGTCTGGCTCGTCATCGGCAGACCGCCCTACGGATCGACGCCCGACGAGATCACCAAGGCGCACCTCGAAGCCTCTACCGGCGCAACCCCGACATCCCTGGATGAAGCGCTCCAGCTCCTCGACCCCACCCTCCGCCACATCGCACGACGATCGCTCGACTCCAAGCCCGAGCGCCGCTACGCCTCCGCGTCCGAGTTCGCCGACGAACTCACCTGCTGGCTCGAACTCCGGCCGGTCCCGTCCATGAACCTCCCCGCGCACGCGCGCGTCGCCCTGTGGGCACGCCGTCGTCCCGGCCTCGCCGCGACGACGCTCGTCGCGCTGCTCACGATCATCATCGGCTCCGCCACCACCATCAGGCTCCGAACCGTCGCTCAGCGAAAGGCCGAGGAGGCGAGAATCGCGCAAATCCGTGTCGAGGAGGAAGAAAAACGCCGCAACCTCTCCGCCGCTTCCCTCTCCGCGTATTCCAAGTTCATCGAATCCACCTCCAACAAAGACGTTGCAAATGCCATCGGGCTCTTCTACATCGCCGACGAGAAGTTCGGCCCCGGCGGCCTGAACGTCGGAGACTCCCTCAAGCTCATCTCCGAGGGACGCCTCCGCGTCGCCCGCAAGCGACTCGCCGCCAGCCGCTCCGAAGACGGAAGCCACACCTTCGAATCCGCCTACTGGCTCGCCCTCCTCTCCATCTGGAATATCGAGGAGGGCCGCTACGACGAGCCCATCGCCGACCTGCGCGAAGCAGCAGGCCTCATCGCCCAGCGATTCCCGGATGATCCCTGGCTCGCCAGCCTCGCCACGCTCGAAAAGTGCGCACGCGTCAACGCAATCCTCGACGCGCCCGTCTTCGACCGCGACGCCGCCACCGCCCTCGCGGACGAGATCGAACACGACCTCACCGAGCTCGCCTCCGCCTCGCTCTTCTCCGTCACCGACACCGCCCGTCGAGTCCTCGACCGCCTCTACGCCCCCCGAGCCCTCAACCGACAACCACTCGCGGAAAACCCGACCGCCGCCTCCGCGCCCGCCGCTGCGCCCGCCCCCGCGGCGCCCTGACGCGACCGCGCGCCCCGCTACATTGATCGCATGATCCACACCCTCACGCGCGCCTCACTCGCCGCGATCGCCCTGCTCGTCATCGCAGCGTGCTCGGCCCCGACCCGCTCACTCTCCGCCCACGCCAACCGCGAGCTCCTCGCCGCCGAACCCGCCCTCTACACCCGTCTTCACTACACCAAGACCGAATCGCTCATCCCCATGCGCGACGGCGTCAAACTCTTCACCTCCATCTACGCGCCACGCGACACCTCCACCTCCTACCCCATACTCCTCGTACGAACTCCCTATTCCTGCCGTCCCTACGGGCCCGACGAGTTCCGCTCACTTCTCGGCCCGAACCGCTCCTTCGACGAGTCCGGATTCATCTTCGTCTTCCAGGATGTCCGCGGCAGCTACATGTCCGAAGGCGAATTCGTCAACATGCGCCCGCACAACCCCGACAAACGCATCCCCTCCGACGTCGACGAATCCTCCGACACCCACGACGCCATCGACTGGCTCCTCGACAACGTCCCCAACCACAACGGAAGGGTCGGCATGTGGGGAATCTCCTACCCCGGCTTCTACGCCTCCGCCGGAATGATCGACGCGCACCTAGCCCTCAAAGCCGTCTCCCCACAGGCCCCCATCGCCGACTGGTGGTTCGACGACTTCTTCCATCACGGCGCCTTCTTCCTGCCCCACAACTTCAACTTCTTTGCCTCCTTCGGCCAGCCCAGACCCGAGCCGACGACAGAGTCATCCCCGCGCTTCGACCACAAAACCCCCGACGGATACCAGTTCTTCCTCGACCTCGGCCCGCTCTCCAACGTCAACGACAGACACTTCAACAACAACGTCGCCTTCTGGAACGAAATACTCGAACACCCCACCTACGACCAATTCTGGCAGTCACGCAACATCCTGCCTCACCTCAAACGCACCGCACCCGCCTCGCTCGTCGTCGGCGGCCTCTTCGACGCCGAAGACCTCTACGGCGCCTGGAACACCTACGCCGCTATCGAAAAACAGAACCCCGCCGTCGCCAACAACCTCGTCATGGGACCCTGGTTCCACGGCGGATGGTCCCGCTCCGACGGTGATCACCTCGGCCCCGTCTCGTTCGACGCAAAGACCTCGCCCTGGTACCGCGAGCACGTCGAGCTGCCCTTCTTCCTCCACCACCTCAAGGATGCCCCCGCGCCCAACCTCGCCGAAGCCACCATCTTCAATACGGGCGCCAACGTCTGGCGCACCTTCGACCACTGGCCTCCCGCCGACGGCGAACCCGCTTCGCTCTATCTCCAACCCGCCTCCACACTCTCATTCGATGCGCCCCCCGACTCTCCCGCGCGCTACGACGAGTTCATCTCCGATCCCGTAAAGCCCGTCCCCTTCATCGAGGACGTCGCACGCGGCATGACCCGCGAGTACATGACCGCCGATCAACGCTTCGCCGCGCGTCGCCCCGACGTCCTCGTCTACCAGACCCCGCCCCTCGAGGAAGACGTCACCCTGGCAGGCCCCGTCCTCGCCGACCTCGTCGTCTCCACTTCACAGTCAGACGCCGACTGGGTCGTCAAGCTCGTCGACGTCTTCCCAGCCGACGCTCCCGACAACGAGTTCACCCCGAAAGGCTCCTCGATGGGCAACTACCACATGCTCGTCCGCTCCGAAGCCTTCCGCGGCCGCTTCCGCAACTCCTACTCCAAGCCCGAGCCCTTCACCCCAGACGAGCCCTCGCGCATCACCATCCCCCTCCAGGACCTCCTCCACACTTTCAGGAAAGGCCACCGCATCCAGGTCCAGATCCAGTCGACATGGTTCCCGCTCATCGACCGCAACCCCCAGAAGTACGTCGACAACATCTTCAAAGCACAGCCATCCGACTTCACCCCCGCAACCCACCGAGTCTTCCACGCCCCCGATCTCCCCTCGCGCCTCCGCGTGACGCGCATCGCCTCCCCCCAGCCCGCGCCCTCCAGGTAACTTCCCGCCTCACTCAAGCACGCGCAGCGTGAGACGGACCTCGTGCTCCGCGTCGCGCACTTCCATCTCGCACTCACCCCGTGCGCCCGCCACCGCCTTATAGAACTCCTCCGCGCTCCCCACAGCCGACCCGTTCACCGTCCTCACCACCTGCCCCGTCCGGAACCCACGCTCGTGCGCGCGCGTTCCCCCGCGCACCAGCATCAGCCGAACGCCCTCCTCCGCAGCCGCCACCTCCGCGATCCCCAAACGCGCCAAGAGCCGCGCGACGCGGTCCTCCTCGCGAACGCCCTGGTCCTGCCGCTCCGCGATGTACGCCTCCGCGTCCACAGGACGCAACTGCCCCTCCGCATCGAACGCCGCGGCGCCAAGCGTCACATCCACGTCCACCGTCTTCCCCTCGCGCCACACCGTCATACGCACCGTTTCCCCCGGACGCCTCGCCCCGATCTTCGACTGCAGCACCCACGTGTTCAACACCCGATCTCCCCCCACGTGCGTGATCACGTCCCCAGCCAGGAGCCCCGCGCGTTCCGCGGCCTGCCCCTCCACCACGCTCCGAAGCAGCAGTCCCGTCCCCCGAAACTCCTCCCCGCCGGGCAAGCCGTACTCGCGCACCAACGCGCCGTCCACGCGCACCAGACCGCCAACCCCGAGGAAGCCCCGCAACACCACACCCTTCGACACGATCTGCTCCACCACCGACTCGATGGTCTCGACCGGAATCGCAAACCCGACGCCCGCGCTCTGGCTCTTCGACTCCACGCTCCCGTCCAGGTTGTCCCCCGTCACGATCGCCGTGTTCATCCCGATCACCCGCCCACGGATGTCCACCAGCGGACCCCCCGAGTTCCCAGGGTTCACCGCCGCGTCCGTCTGCAGAAAATTCGTGTACCCGTTCGACCCCGTCACCCCGCGCGCAAACCGCCCCACACCAGACACGATCCCCTCGCTCATCGAGAACTTGAATCCGAACGGCGACCCGAACGCGTACACCCGCTCACCCACGCGCACCGTCGCGCGCTCCGCGCGCCGCGCCGGAATCACGCTCGCTCCCGCCTCCGCCCGCAGCACCGCGATGTCCGTCTCCCGGTCCTCGCCCACGAACGACGCCCGCGCGCTGCTCCCGTCCCAGAACTGCACCCGCAACTCGTCCGCGCCACGAACCACGTGCGCGTTCGTCACGATGTGCCCCGCCTCGTCGTACACCCAACCGGCGCCCGCCGAAAACGCCCCGCGCCGTCCACCCGCCACCGCGTCGATGTGCACCACGCTCGGCTCCATCGCCTCCGCGATGTCCGCCACCGCGCGATTGATCCGCTCCAGCACGTCGTCCCCGTCCAGCCGCTGCTGCGCCAGCGTCACACGCGCACCAACGCGCGCATGCATCGCCTCGCGCACCACCCGCGGCGTCCCCCACACCGCCAGCCCGACCGCGCACCCGACAATCAACGCTGGCGCCACCGTCACAATCCGTCGCATGCACCGCGCTCCTTCTGCCGATCGACCAAATCCACGCGCCGCCGATCCGTCCCGCTCAACCCACTAAACCGGCTTCGCCCCCTCCCGTTTCATCTCGAAACGGAACTCGCTCGCACGCCGCGCCGCCACACGCCTCACCCACTCCTCCGCCGCCCCACGAATCGCCTCCCCCACCTGCGCAATCGGCTCCGCAAAGCCAGGCTGCCAACGCGTCATCCCGATCAGATCCTGCAACACCAGAATCTGCCCGTGCACCCCGGGCCCCGCCCCGATCCCGATCACCGGCACGCTCGTCTCACGCACCACCCGGTCCGCCACCTCGCTCGGCACAGCCTCCACCAGCAGGCACACCGCCCCAGCATCCTCCAACGCCTTCGCATCCCTCACGATCTCGTCCGCCTCAGCAGGCGTCCGACCCGCGCTCGCATACCCGCCCGTCACCCGCACCGTCTGCGGCCTACTCCCCACATGCCCGCACACCGCGATCCCGGCCCGCGTCATCCGACGCACCAGCGGCGCCAGCTCCGCGTCCGCCTCCACCTTCACGATGTCCGCCAGCCCCTCCGTCAAAAACCGCCCCGCGTTCCGCACCGCCTCATCCTCACCGGCCTGGTACGACATGAACGGCATGTCCGCCATCACCATCCGGCTCGGCGCGCCCCGCTTCACCCCGGCCGTCAGCGCCACCGCAACCTCCAGCGGCATGTGAATCGTGCTGTCATACCCAAGCACCACCTCCGCCGCCGTGTCCCCCACCAGCAGCACATGCACACCCGCGGCCTCCAGCCACCGCGCCGTCGTCGCGTCGTAGCACGTCAAACACGCGAACGGCTCCCCCCGCGCCGCCATCCGCTTCAGCGTCCGGATCGTCACCCGCTCGACGGTCGACTCCTGGCTCATAACCCCCATTCTACGCGCGCACCCCGCAAGCATCCCCCTCCCGCACCGCCCTCTCCACCCGTGCCCCGCACCTCCCCACACTCCTCAACACCGAGTGCTCCCACACGCGCACCACGTTCCACCCCTCCTTCCGCAACTCCCTCCGCACCCGCCGATCACGCTCCACATTCCGCCCGATCTTCCGCTCCCAATACGCCCTGTTCCCCCTCGGCATCCGGCAATGCTCCGCGCACCCATGCCAAAAGCACCCGTCCACAAACACCACGACACGCGCCTTCCAAAACACAAAGTCCGGCTTCCCCGCAACCCCCGACGCCCGCACACCCCTCGACCACCGTAGCCCGCGCCGCCTCAACTCCTCCCCCAACGCAACCTCGCAACTCGTCCCCCGCGACTTCACACGCCGCATCGTCTCCGACCGCGCCGCTCGGCTCCGATCATCCACGACCTACCACACCTTCACCAGACGACACGCGTCCGACTCATACTCCCACTCGATCCCGCGAAACCGCAGCAGGCGTCCCATCCCGTCACGCATCCCCTTCTCCGCCTCGACGTAGAACTGATTCACCCCGCTCGGCTGCGCGAACACCCCGGGCGTCAACTCGCCCATCGGGAACTGCTGGAACAGAACCAACAAATCCTCTCGATACTTCAGCAGGAACGCCGCCGCCTCCGCCGTGTCCTTCCCCGCATGCCGATACGCCTCCTTCGTCCGCGCCGCCAGCAACTCCCGCTCGATCAGCCGTCCGTCCTCCTCCCGCAACGCGCGCTGCAACTGATACAGAAGCTCGCGCGGGTTCCGTGACACCACCCGCACCGTACCGTCCGGCTCCACCCAACGAAGGTCCCTGATCTCCGCCGTCCCCGCCCGCTCCTCAGGAGGCGGATACCCCATCGGGTTATTCATCCGCTCGAACGCACGCTCCTTCTCCGTGTCGCTCACCGCCGCCCGTTGAACGCTCGGCCCACCCTGCGCCCCGGCAACACCCGTCAAGCCACCACTCACCCGAACCACCCGCTCCTCACACCCGCACAACCACACACAGCACGCCCCCATCAGCGCCGCACGCCTCACGTCCCGACCCCCGCCTTGCCGCCCGCCCGCACACCCTCACCACCCCCAGAAAGCACCGCGCGCTGCTCCGCACCCTCCCGACCGCGCTTCCACACGTCATGCGCCGCAAACTCTGCCCGCGCCTCCGGGCAATCACTCCGCGCATGGCTTCCTCGGCTCTCCTCCCGCCACAACGCCGACCGCGCCACCAATCCCCCGGCCCACAGCATGTTCTGCGTCTCCCAACCCGCAGGCTCATCAAAGATCTTGTCCAGCGTGTACCGCGCCCAGAACTCCAGCATCTCCACCACGTCCCGCAGCTTCGCCCCGCTCCGCTCCACTCCCACGTTCCGCCACATCGCAGACCGCACGCTCGACAGCACGTCCCCCAAATCCAAGTCCCCACGCTCCGACAACGGGATGTCCGAAATCACCTGCATCGGCGTCCTCGGCCCCGCCACGCCCCACCCGTTCGTTCCCCCCTTCATCTCCGCGCTCACGCGCCCCACAACCTCGCCATAGACGAGCCCCTCCAACAACGAGTTGCTCGCCAACCGATTCGCCCCGTGCAATCCCGTGCAGCTCGCCTCACCCACCGCGTACAACCCCGCAACGTCCGTCCTCCCCTCTCCATCCACCGCCACGCCACCCACCATGTAGTGCGCCGCCGGCCGCACCGGAATCAAGTCCTTCGACGCATCCAGCCCCACACCCTCCAGCGTCTTCGCAATCCCCGGAAACCGTTCCGCAAACCCCTCCACCCCGCGCGCATCCATCCACACGTTCGGCGACCCCTCGCGCGCCATGTGCCGCACGATCGCGCGGCTCACCACATCCCGCGGCGCCAGCTCCGCCCGCTCATGCTCGCCCACCATGAACCGACGTCCGCTCCGGTCCACCAGCGTCGCCCCCTCACCCCGCACCGCCTCACTGATCAACGCCCGCGACGCACCCGCCACATACAGCGCGGTCGGGTGAAACTGCATGAACGCCATGTCCGCCACGCTCGCCCCCGCGCGCCACGCCATCGCCACCCCGTCCGCCGTGGCCACGCGCGGATTCGTCGTCTCGCGCCACAGCGCCCCCGCGCCCCCGCTTGCGAGCACCGTGGCCTTCGCCCAGATCACCTGCAACCCATACCGCGGGTGATGCGTGATCGCGCCGACGCAGCTCGCCCCTTCTCCCTCTCCCGCCGTGATCAGGTCCAGCGCAAAGCACCTCTCGAACACGCGCACGCCCTTCGTCGCGCGCGCCTTCTCCAGCAGCACACGCGCGAGCTCCTTCCCCGTGGCGTCCCCGTCCGCGTGAACGATCCGCTTCCCCGAGTGCCCCCCCTCAAGCCCCAGCGCCACCTCCCCGCGCGCATCCCGATCCACCCGCATCCCCCACGCCATCAGCTCGCGCACGCGCTCACCACCGCGCGACGCCACCTCCCGCACCACCGCCTCATCACACAGCCCCGCACCCGCCTCCAGCGTGTCCCGCACGTGCGACTCGACGCTGTCCCCCTCACCCAGCACCGCGGCGATCCCCCCCTGCGCCCACGCCGTGTTCGATACCCCAAGCTCCCCCTTGGCAAGCACGATCGCCTCGCACCCCGTCTCACCCGCAGCCACCGCCGCGCGCAACCCCGCAACCCCCGCGCCGATCACCAGCGTGTCCGTGAAAATCTGCGGCAGCAGACTCGCACGGAACGGGATCAGATACCTCCGCCTTGAAAACGCCTCGTGCACGACGCCAGTCTACGCCCAACCAGCCCCACCCCCTTTACCATCCCGCCATGACCACCACCCACCCACGCCGACTCGCCCTCCAGGTCGTCACCCTCCCCAAGGACACCAACCCCTACGGCACCATCTTCGGCGGCGTCATCCTCGGCTACATCGACCAGGCCGGCTTCGTCGAAGCCCGACGCCACGGCGCCCACCGATGGGTCACCGCCTCCATCGACCGCGTCGACTTCAAGGCCCCCGTCCACCTCGGCGACATCGTCTCCTTCTACGCCACCACCATCCGCACCGGAACCTCCTCCGTCACCATCCGCGTCGACGTCGAAGCCGAGCGATACCTCTCCGGCGACTCCGTCCCGGTCACCGAAGCCACACTCACCCTCGTCGCCGTCGACCCCCACGGCAAACCCATCCCCTTCTCCTCCCCACCCACCATCGCCACCGAAGCCCTCTGAAACCCACGCTTCCCCTCCCATCCCGTATCCTCTCACCCGATGTCCACCGAGGCCGCGTTCCTCTCCACCGATCTCGTCTCCCCCGCCCCGGGCGCCCCCCACGTCGCGCGCGCACGCGTCACCTGCAACAACATCGCCACACGCGAAGCCCCCATCGTCCAGGCCGAGTGCCTCGCCGCCGCCGCCAAGGCCAATCACCGCGTACTCGTCGACCTCGCCGACGTCACCATGATCACCTCCGTCGGCCTCGGCGCCCTCATCACCCTCCACAAAGCCTGCAAAGAAGCCAAGGGCAAACTCGTCCTCCTCAACCTCAAGCCCGACATCCTCAACATCCTCAAACTCTCTCGACTCGACAAACTCTTCACCATCGTCGAGTCCGAACCCAAGGCCCTCAAAGCCTTCGCCTGACCGCGACCCACCGTCTCCCCCTCCCCGCGCCTTCCCGCGCCACCGATTTGCGCCCACATCGGTGCGCTCCACTCCCGATCCTCCCTTGAGATCCCGTGCCACCGATTTGCGAAGCAAATCGGTGCGCTCCACCCCCGCTCCTCCCCCGCGACTCCGTGCCACCGATGTGTCCTCAAATCGGTGCCCCCTCTCCCCTCTGAGGGAGAGGATGTCACGCCGTAGGCGTGACAGGTCAGGGGGCTCTTTCTGCTCCACGCCTCATTGCGCTGCCCACTCTCCCCGTGCCACCGACTTGCTTTGCAAATCGGTGCGCTCCGCGCCCGCTCCTCCCCCGCCCCCGTGCCCGCCGCCCGTCTTCAAAGCATCGCTCTCCCCCCACACTTCCGCGCCGATAACCCTCGTTTCCCCCCAGGAACTCCCGCCTCACTCCCACATTCCTGCCCCGTTCCCTTCCCTCTTCACCTCTCCGTGGCACACTTGTGCCGCACAGACCACGCGCGCTCGTCGCGCGCGTCCGGAAACTATTTCGACAGAACCGCGCACATTTCCCTTGCCCCCCCCCCCAACCACGCGGCATCATTCCGTGCGCCTCATGCACGCTGGCGCATTCAGGGTGGGTCAACTTCCAGGGGAGCGACCGGGGAAACAAGAGCCGGGAGGATCCGTTCAATGAACAACACAACTTCGCTTCCGCAAAACGCTGATCAGCGCAGTGGAAACCCCTCCCTCCGCAAGCCCCGCGCCTCGCGGGGCGCAGCGTGGGGGAGGTGGCTCGGCCTTGCCGAGCCGGTGGGGGGCGTTCCGCCGCTCGCCCTGGCTCTCGCCCTCCTCGCCTCCCTCCTCCTCCTCTCCTCCCCCTCCCTCGCCGGTGTCCCCGCCACACTCCCCGGCGCCTTCACCGGAACACCCCCCTCCTACGGCCACGACTTCGTCAACATCACCCACCCCGGCAACCGCGACATGCTCCCCACCGAGCGCGTCTACAACAACCCGCTCAATTTCGCCTCGCAGGTCAACGTCGGCGCTGTGCCCTACGAGTACCGCATCGCGCGCACCGAGGTCACCAGCGCCCAGTGGCTTCCCTTCATCCAGCTCGCCTGGCCCGTGCTGCAGGAGGCGGGAGTCAATCTGTACTCTTCCGCGTCCACCGGCGGCTACATCATCGCGACCGCCACCGGACCCGGCAATCCCAACTACGCCTTGCTGCCGGGCCGCGGGAATCACGCGCCTTCCGTCACGTTCCGCGCCGCCGCGATCTACTGCAACTGGCTCCACAACGGCGCGCCGACCGGCCCCAACGTCAACCTCAACGTGTTCCGCAGCGGCGTCTACGACACCTCCACCTTCACCCGCAACCCCGACGGCTCCTACAACGATCAGATCAATCGCGCGGAAGGCGCGCTCTTCTGGATCCCCACGCTCGACGAGTGGACCAAGGCCGTCTTCTACGACCCCAACCGCTACGGCCAAGCTCAGGAAGGCTACTGGCGCTACACCTACGGCAACGAGCCGCCCGTCTACGGCGAATTCGGCGACCCGCTCGCGCAGTGGGGCACGCTCAACGGCGAGCAGCCGCCCGTCGGCTCCTTCCCCAACGCAATGACTCCCTGGGGCCTCCTCGACGCCGCGGGCTCTGTCGACGAATGGACCGACACGAGCGTCGGCCCCGGGAATCCATGGAGCCGCTACGTCCGCGGCAGCAGCTCAAGCGGCGGAGCATCGGCCAATGCGAACGACGGGATCGGGTACCGCCAAGACCCGTTGGGAATCGGAGGTATTCGGATCGCTTCAGCGATCCCCGCGCCTTCAACCATGGGCGCTCTCGCATTGCTGATCCTCACTCACGCGCGCCGGTCGAGGAGGTGCCACATGTAGACGCTGCAATGCTCGCAATCCAGTTCATTCTCACGACGCTGTAGTTTCCGCCCGTTCCGGGCCTCACCTCACATTTGCATACAAAGGCAGACTCATGAAACGCCACAACCTCGCGGCGCTCGCTGTCGCATTGCACATCCTCTCGCCTCTCGTCGCCGCTACCCCCATCGTCATACCCGCCTCTCTGCCCGGTTGGAACATCTCAATCCAAGGCAGCAACGTCACCATCGTCGGGCCGACCACGGGCGCGCCGCCAAGCGAATCGTTCACGATCACGACGGCGCTCCCGGGCGATCCCATCGGCGAGATCAACGTCCACGTGCGACAGGCCAGCACAATCGTCTCATTGACCATCGACGGTCACGACGGACAAGGGGTTGACTCGGTGCGCTCCGTCGTTCGCCATCCCAACTCCAACGGCGAGCTCTGGATTGATCGGATGTACGTCGCACGCGATATCGGTGTTGGAAACCGCGTGGCGCTGACGCGCGAAGGCATCGTCGAAGTCAATCGGATCGAAAACCTGATGTCCGCGGGCAGAAACATCTACGCCGATGTCCGAATCCTGGCGAGCCCGCTCACGCTGTCGGGCCAGGCTGCGATCAAAAAACTCGAGGTTCGAGGCCAGAATCTGCAATACCACCAGGACGGATGCCTCTTTGGAGACGTTGTGGTGAACAGCACTCGGAAGATCGAGTTCATCCACGTCTACAACTGCATCGGGTCTCTGAACAATCTCACGCCCAACAACATCTCGGCATTGGGTCAGATCGACAGGATTTGGGCGGGCTCCTACTCCAAAGTGAATATCAGCGTGCCGAACGGGCCGCTGGGTGAGTTGATCGCAACCGACTACGGTTGGGGCGGCGACGACACCTTCCCCCTCACCCTCGCCTCAGACCCCGCACCCACCACGCCTACGGGCACTCTCACGCCGGGTGGCGCCCTCAACGCGCTGCGCCTTGAAACCTTCAATCTCGCCACGAATCTCGATTCGGTCATCACCGTCGCCCAGGCCCCGAGCGCCGGTCTGAACGGCGTGTGGCGCATCGGCCGCTCCCTCAGGCCCGCCGCCCGCATCAACCTCCCCGCCAACGGCCTCCCACACCAGATCATCATCAACCAGACCGCCAGCCTCACCGACGCGGGCGTCTGGGCCCCCGGCGCCACCGTCCACGTCGACGGATACACGCTCAACGATGGATACTCGACGATCCCCTCCTTCCTCGGCGGCGGCGCCGTCGGCCGCGCCTCCTACGTCCAGCACGGGCCGGCCTCACTCCCACCTCCCAACTCCGTCTACTACGACGGCTATATCGACCCCGAGGACTGGCGCGACCCCGCACCCTGCCAGTACGGCTTCACTCAGGCGAAGATCGAGTTCTATGGGCCCGTGCTGCTCGCGGACGGCGTTCTCCCGTCGGAAGTCGTCCGTGTCGAACGAAGCCCGATCCTCGCAAACCCGCTGTTCGAGAACGTCTCGCATCTGTTCAGCGCCGGCGTCCTCGGACGAGAACTCCGCATCGGTCGCAACGCGCCCCCACCGCAGACCTCCATGCCATGGGAGCGCAACTACATCTACCGAGTCACCGTGCTCCCGCAGCGCGTGGTCTCAAGCCTGCGTGCCGCCGCGGGACAGACGCTCACGAACCCGTTCGTCGACTCGTTCAGCGTGGTCTTCGCGATCATCGATGGCTGCGGGCAGATCTACGACATCGACCTGAACGGCGTCATCGACGCCAACGACATCCCCGCGTGGGCCACAAACCCCTCCGATCTGAATAACTCGGGCGCCGCCGATGACGTCGATTGGCGCGCCCTCATCTACGGCGTAACCACGTGGCCAAACCCGCAGTGACGCCGCTACTTTTCACCTAATCAACGCCAACACCAACAACGACCTCAGCTCCCACCACGCGGCGCGCCGAAGTCGAACCCCGGCACGCCGCTTCCTTTTCTCAACCAACCAGACCACATCCAATGAAAAACGCCCGGCATCTCGGCCGGGCGCTTCACTCAATCATCAACTCAACTCGACGTCACGCTCACCGACGACGACGCGATCCCAACGCCCCCAAGCCCAGCGCCAGCGCCGCAGACCCCGGCGCCGGGATCACAGCCGCGTCCAGATGCACCGTGAACTCCTCAAGATCAGCCACGAAGTCCCGCTGCATCCCGTTCAGCCGCAACACCGATCGCTCCGACGTCAGCGACTCCAGCGAGAACCCCATCCCCGAGTAGATCCCCTCCAGCAGAACCTCAAACTGCATCGAACGATCCGCCAGCACCGTCCCCGTCAGCATCACGCGCCCCATCGCCCCCTCAACCTCACTCATCCAGCCCCCCCTCTGGAACTGGCCCAAACCAAGCCCCGCCATGTCCAGCTGCACAAACGACGGCGCCAGCTCGTACGTCACCATCCCCGCCGCAGGCCCGGCGCGCCACCCGTGATCAATCGACATCAGCGAACCCTCCGAGCCGATCGCGGGAACCATCGGAAACCCGCCCTCAAAGCCCCCCTCACCCCCAAAGTCCTGGCCATGATGGCCCGCATGCCCGTTCGAAGAGAACCCCAGCGGAAGGCTCGTCTGGTGCGTCTGCTGCCGACTCGAGGACACCGCCCACGACCAACCCGTCAGGCCTCCCACCGTCAACGAAGCCTGCGCCCCCGCCGCATTGACGTGCCCCACATACTGTTCCGTCGTTCGCGTCTGACCCGTGGGGCCGTGCAAGACGTGCGCGTACGCGTGTCTCGGCGCCCCAGAGCACAACGACGCCGCGCCGACAAACAGCGCAGCCACAGCCACAACCTGACGATCCATGTTCCTTCCCCTTTCAACGAAGCGATTCCGACGCCGAGCGGATTCATCGTGTAGGCGTCGTTCACACAGCCGGCCGCACGGACTCAACACGAGCAGTGCCACCGGCGATCGCGTGCGCCCCGATCATTCAACGCATATGCCCGGATCGAACCCGCACGCAAACAGACGTATACACAGCCGACATCACCAATACAAGAAGCCGCGCACGAAATCCAAGAGAGAATCGTCCGCCCGCCACATCCGCCGGCCCGATCAACGACGACACGCTCGCGCCGAACGTCACACCGAGCGAACCCGATTCTGCGCCGCGCGCAACACACGCTCCCAACCACGCAGCGCCCCGCGCCCACGCCCCCCGAAAGCCCGCATCCCACCCGCCCGCAGAAGACGCACGCGTCGCCCCCAGCTCTCCGCACCGCGCACTCCCGACCCGCCTCGCGCACCAGTCCCCCCCCGAATCCGCGCGGCCTTCCGCCTTCTCGCCCCGCCGTACGCACACACCCGCCCGCCGCCTCCCCCTATCCTTCACCCCACCATGCCGCGACCACGCCTCGCCATCTTCCTCTCCGGCTCCGGCCGAACACTCCTCAACATCCACGAGCGCATACGCCACGCCGCCATCAACGCCGATCTCGCCCTCGTCGTCGCCTCCCGCGAATGCCTCGGCGCCCAACGCGCCCGCGACCTCAACCTCTCCACCCTCATCAAACCAGGCAACATCCCCGCGCACGACTTCGACGCCCTCATGCGCGAGCACCGCATCAACCACATCATCCTCGCCGGATACCTCCGTCTCCTCTCCTTCCCCCCCGAATACCGCGGACGGATCCTCAACATCCACCCCGCCCTCCTGCCCTCCTTCGGCGGTCAAGGCATGTACGGCCACCACGTCCACGAAGCCGTGCTCCGCGCCGGCTGCAAAGTCTCCGGCTGCACCGTCCACTTCTGCGACGACCGCTACGACACCGGCGCCATCCTTCTCCAGAGGTGCTGCCCGGTCCTCGACGACGACACCCCCGACACCCTGGCCGCGCGCGTCTTCGAACTCGAGAAGGACGCCTATACCGACGCTATCCGTGCGCTCACCGAGGACAGAGTCGCGCTCGATGTACAGGGCCCGTGCGCACGCGCCCGGATACTGCCACCGGAGCACGCGCGATGAAATCACCGAAAGTGCGCACCACCTCCGGCGCTAGGGGGGGTCTGGCTATTTTGCTGGGGATCGTGTTCCTGGCCTTCAGCCACGCCGTGCGCGCGCAGCCCGGCGATGCACGCGCCTCATCCACCGCTCGCGCGCGCGCCATCGAGGCCGTCGAGACCAACGATCTCCCCCTCGCCAAACGCCTCCTCACCGACCTCATCGCCCAATCCCCCTCCGACTGGGCCCTCCACTACAACCTCGCCTGCGTCCACGCCCTCTCCGGCGATCCCGACCTCGCGCTCAACGCCCTCGAAGAATCTATCTCCTTGGGCTACACGGACTTCGATCACCTCGCCGCCGACCCCCACCTCCGCTCGCTCCACGACATCCGCCGCTTCCAGATCATCCTGGCCGCTCGCCCCGACATCCTCGACGCCCGCGCCAAAGCCGATCTGGACGCCGCCATCGAAGCCCTCGGCCCCCGCTACCGCACCCTCCAGGACCCCGCCCTCCGTCTCAATTACGTCTGCGCCATGGACCAGACCGCCCTCGATTCCGCCCGGGCCGAGATCGCCAAAGTCGCACGCTGGGCCGGCGTCGAGGTGTGGCAACCCGAGAAAGACCAAGAGCTTGCGCTCATGTCGCCCTGGGTCACCGTGATCCTCGCCACCCCCGAGGACTACGTAAAGTTCGTCCCCATCCCCGGCGTCGGCGGGGTGTACGACCACGACCGCCGCATGCTCGTCGCCCAGGACATCGGCCCCTCCCTCCGCCACGAGTTCATGCATCTGCTGCACTACCGGCGGATGATGCGTCTTGGGCAGCGGCACTCGTTCTGGCTGCAGGAGGGGTTGGGCGCGCTTCCTGAGGATTTCACGGGTGAGCGGCCGGGCGTGTCGTGGCGGACGAACATCCTGCGTCGGCTGGCGCGGCACAACGCGCTCGCGTCGTGGGACGAGCTGTTCGCGATGCGGAAGGAGCGGTTCACGACGCTGCGTCCGGTGGCGAACTATGCGCAGGCGCGAGGTGTGTTTTTGTTCCTTTCCGAGAGGGGCAAGCTGCGGGAGTGGATGAGCGCGTACGAGCGTGCGGTGGGGGAGGGGTCGGAGGGCGCGGAGCGTGTGGCATTCGAGCGTGTGTTCGGCGAGCCGATGGGCGTGACGGAGCGGGCGTATCGAGTGTGGGCGAAGGAGTTGGCGCCGGTGGCGGAGCGGTTGGGGATGGGGGACGCGAGTCTTGGGGTGGTGGTGGGTCCCGGGGAGGGTGATGGGCCGAGGGTGGAGGCGGTGGAGGATGAGCGCGGGTTTTCGCCGGGTCAGCGGCTTTGGGCAGGGGACGTGATCAGCGCGGTTGGGGGTGTATCGACGCCGACGATGCAGGAGTTGGTGGAGGCGTTGTCTGCGTATTCGGCTGGCGATGAGGTGGAGGTGTCGGTTCGTCGGGGGAAGAAGCGGGAGACGGTTCGTGTGCGGCTGGTGTCGCGATAACGGGGGGTGTGGGATGGGAATGATTGCTGTTTGTCAGGGGGGGTCGTAGACTTCCCGCCCCTTTCGGGCGTTCCAGGAGCCTCATGAGCAAGCCTTCGCATCGGACATTCTCCGGCGACTTCAAGCGGTTCTTTCTGCGTGGGCTGACGATCCTGCTGCCGTCGGTGCTGACGCTCTGGTTGTTGTGGGCGGCGTTCCAGTTTGTGCAGCGGAACGTGGCGGAGCCGATCAACTCGGGGGTGCGGCAGGGTTTGCTGCTGGTGGCGCCGCGGGTGCTGCCGGCGTCGGAGCTTCCGGACTGGTTCTCGGTGCCGTCGGAGAAGCTGAAGACTGCGGCGGATCAGCGGAAGGCGGAGGGTCAGCCGACGGTGTCGGAGGACGCGCTGCGACGTCACATCCGTGCGCAGAACCTGAGGCAGTATTGGAATGATCGGTGGTATCTGCGTCTGATCGGGCTGGCGGTGGCGATCATTCTGTTCTACCTGACGGGTCTGGTGCTTGGCGGGTTCTTCGGGCGTCGGATCTACACGCGGGTGGAGGGTTGGGTGACTCGGCTGCCGGTGTTCAAGCAGGTGTACCCGAGCGTGAAGCAGCTGGTGGACTTCGTGCTGGGGCAGAAGCAGATGGAGTTCAACCGGGTGGTGATGGTGGAGTACCCGCGGAAGGGGATCTACACGGTCGGGCTCGGGACGGGTCCGGCGATCGGCGCGATGGAGCGCCTGATCGGACGTGAGTGCATGACGGTGTTTATTCCGAGCACGCCGACGCCGGTGACGGGATTTACGATCACGGTGCCGAAAGAGGACGTGGTGGAGTTGTCGATGACGATCGACGAGGCGTTCAAGTTCGTGGTATCGGGCGGTGTGCTGCTTCCGCCGGATCGGGGGGCGGGCGCGGCGATGGTTCGGGGGAAGAACGGCGGCGGGTTGGCAGCGGGCTCGGGTTCGGGGAAGATGCTCGGGGGGCGGGCCGTGGGGGACACGGGACAGGCGAGAGACTCAGATCAGGAGCGAGCATGAGGATTGACGTCACTGGAAAGCACGTGGACCTGACTCCGGCGATCGTTCGGTACGCGGAGGAGAAGTGCGAGCGATTGTCGAAGTTTTTCGACGGGCTTCAGCAGGTGCGTTGCGTTCTGGACAAGGAGTCGCACGGGGGCTTTCGGGTGGAGGTGATAGCGGACGTTGTCGGGCACGAGGACTTTGTGGTTCACGTGGACGGCGCGGACGTGTACGCGTGCATCGATCAGTCGGTGGACAAGTGTGCGCGTCTGTTGAGGGACCACAAGGAGAAGCTGCGGGACCACCGGTAAATCGCGGCGAGCGCGAGCGCGGTCGGGCGGAGCTGGAAGAACGAGCCATGAAGCTGAGTGAGATCGTTGTGTCGGAGGCCGTGATCCCGTCGCTCGCCAGCGCGAAGCGTGACGAGGTGGTGTCGGAGCTGATCGACGCGTTGGTGTCGGCAGGGACGCTGCGCGAGGCCTGGCGTGATGAGGTGGTGCGTGCGGTGCTGGAGCGAGAGAAGCGTGGCTCGACGGGCTTCGGGAAGGGGGTGGCGGTTCCGCACGTGAAGCGTGAGAAGCACCCGAGCGTGAGCCTTGCGGTGGGGCTGAGCCCGACGGGCGTGGATTTCAACGCGTTGGACAAGTCGCCGGTGCACTCGGTGTTTCTGCTGGTGAGCCCGTCGGAGAAGCCGGAGGAGCACCTTCGGGCGATGGAGGTGATTTTCAAGCACCTGAGCTATGAGATGTTTCGGAAGTTCCTGCGTCAGGCGCAGAGTCGAGAGGACGTGCTGGAGCTGCTGCGGGAGGCGGACGCGCAGCACGGCGGGGGTTGAGACGGAAGCGAGGTCTAGGCGTTGCAGCGCGCGAGCGTGAAGGTGACGATACTGAACCGTCTTGGGCTGCACGCGCGGCCCGCGATGGCGTTCGTGGACGTCGCGGTGGGGTGCAAGGCGCGTGTGACGGTGAAGCGCGCGGGTCAGGAGGTGGACGGGAAGAGCATCATGCAGGTGATGATGCTCGCGGCGACGAAGGGGACGGAGCTGGAGATCGAGGCTGAGGGCGAGGACGCGCAGACGGCGGTTGACCGGCTCCGCGCGTTGGTGGAGGGGAAGTTCGGGGAGGATTGAGGCTGGAGGGGTTCTGGGGGGAGGTCAGGCGTTGGCCATGGAGGAGGGGTCGAGTTCCTTGGCGTCGACGCGCTCGATTCGGGCGCCGAGTGCGGCGAGGCGCGTTTCCATGTGGTGGTAGCCGCGGTCGAGGTGATAGACGCGGTGGATGGTGGTGGTTCCTTCGGCGGCGAGTCCGGCGAGGACGAGCCCAGCGGAGGCGCGGAGGTCTGAGGCCATGACCTGCGCGCCGACGAGGCGGTCGACGCCTGCGATGACGACGGTGGGGCCCTGTCGGAAGGCTTGTGCGCCCATGCGTGTGAGTTCGCCGACGTGGAGGAACCGTTCGGGGAAGATCTTCTCGGTGATGACGGAGTTGCCTCGGGCGAAGCAGAGGAGCGCCATGAGCTGGGCCTGCGCGTCGGTGGGGAAGCCGGGGTGCGGCTGGGTGGTGACCTGGACGGGTCGGAGGGCGGGCCGACCGCCGGGGATGGTGATCTGGCAGGTGGCGCGCATGGGGTCTGCCTGGTCGAGCGTGTCGACCTTGACGCCGGCCTCGTGGAGACGGTCGACGACGGCGAGAAGCGCGTCGTAGGGGCAGTTGTGGAGGGTGATGCGTCCGTTGGTGATGGCGGCGGCCATCATGTAAGTCGCGGCCTCGATGCGGTCGGGGATGATCGTGTGGTTTGCGCCGGAGAGGGAGTCGACGCCCTCGATGGTGATGCGTGGGGAACCGGCGCCGGTGATGCGTGCGCCCATGGCGTTGAGGAGGTTGGCGAGGTCGACGACCTCGGGCTCGCACGCGGCGCACTCGATGATGGTCGTGCCCTTGGCAAGCGAGGCGGCGGTCATGACGTTGGCGGTGCCGAGGACGGTGGAGCCGAAGGGGCCGCCCAGGAAGACTGTGGCGGCACGGAGCCTGCGTCGTCCCGCGGGTCCTGCCGGGGCTCGCGCGACGATGTCGCCGCCCTCGAGGGTGATCTCGGCGCCGAGGGCTTCGAGGCCTCGGAGGTGGAGGTCGACGGGTCGCTGGCCGATGGCGCATCCGCCGGGGAGTGAGACGCGCGCCTCGCCTCGTGCGGCGAGGAGTGGGCCGAGCACGCAGATGGATGCGCGCATGGTTTTGACGATGTCGTATCGGGCGTGTGAGTCTGCGGCTGAGAGTGTCTGGAGTGTGAGCGAGAGAGCGCCGTCGTGCTCGTGTTCGTCGCGGGTCTCGCAGCCGAGTTCGGCGAGGAGACGGAGCATGTTGGAGATGTCGGCGAGCTTGGGTACGGCGTGGAGGGTGATGGGCTGGTCTGTGAGGAGCGCGGCGGTGAGTATGGGTAGGGCAGAGTTTTTGGAGCCGTTGACGGTGATGTCGCCCTTGAGTGGTTTTCCGCCGTGGATGACGAAGGCGTCCATGCCGTTGGCTCCTTGCTTGCGAGGTGGCGTCGCGCGAGCCCGGTGTTGAACGGTAGGCCGGGTGCGCGGACGGATAGAGGTATCGGAGCGTGGCGGGGCTTGGGGTGAGAAGTGCGCGCGGGCGCGATTGGATCAGTTGGATGGGGGTGGTTCGACGCTCATTCCTGAGGATTTCCATGCGTCGAATCCGGGCTTGAAGAGGACGACGTCGGAGTAGCCGGCGGCGAGCATGCGCTTGGCCAGGGCCATGGCTGGGGCCGAGCCGGGATTCTGTCCGTAGATGACGATCCGCTTGTATCGCTCGAGGGCCGGGTCGCGATCGTTCTCACGGATCTGGGGGAGTCGGATGTTGCGGGCGCCGGGGATGTGCCCAGCGGCGAAGGCGTCGGGGGAGCGGGCGTCGATGATGAGGACGTCCTTGGCCTCCCGCGAGTGGATCTTGGCCATCTGCTGGACGTCGATGAGGTCGACGTTTTTGTCGGAGATGTTCTTGGCGCAGGAGGCGAGGGCGAGGCAGGCGAGGACGAGGAGGGCTTGCAACGTGGCTGTTCGCATGGCGGTAGGATACCGGGGCTGACGCAGGGTTGGAGGAAAATGGCATTGGGCACGGATGGACGGTTCTTTCGGCGTGTGGGGACGGTGGTGTGCGCGGTGGGTCTGATGTCCTCGGGGAGTCGTGGCGTGTGCGGCGCGGTGCGGGCGAGCCTGGTGGCGGATCGCTCGGCGGTGACGGCTGGGGAGACGTTCACGATCGCGGTGGTGCTGGAGATGGACGAGGGGTGGCACACGTACTGGCGGAACCCGGGAGATTCGGGCGCGCCGACGAGGATTTCGCTGACGTTGCCGGAGGGATGGGAGTGGGGGGGGATGGGCGGGGTGGAGTGGCCTCACCCGAAACGGCACGCGCTGCCGGGCAACATCGTGGATTACGTGTACGAGGGGCGTGTGGCGTTGCTGGCCCCGGTTCGGGTTGGTGAGGGCGAGAACATCGGGGAATGGCGTGAGATCGAGGCCCGTGTCGAGTGGCTGGAGTGCGATGCCGATAGATGTGTGCCGGGAAGCGCGACGCTGCGCGTGCGTGTTGAGACGGCGGATGTGTCGAAGGACGGAGAGGGCAAGGGGCTGATCGAGTCGCAGAGGCTGAAGATGCCGCGAACGGGCGCGTCCGATGAGGTTTCGACCTCGTGGGACGGGACGGCGTTGGTGATTCGTGCCGGCGGGCGTGGCGGGGCGGCGCGTCGTGTCGAGTTTTTCCCGTACGGGGGCGGCAGCGGGGCGTTGTTGCCCGCGGATGACGGCGTGCGGGACTGGAGCGCGGACGGGGGCGAGGTTCGTGTGGTGTTTGATCGGGACGATGTTGCGCATGGTGGGGAGGCTTGGGGGAACCTGGTGGTGGAGCGTGCGTCTCGAGAGCGTGAGGTGTGGGAGGTGCGCGCCCGTTTGGGAGGGCCGGAATAAGGATGAACACGGCGGGCGGTTGCTCGCCGAGGCACATAGCGCGGGACGAGGAATCGTCCCGCAGAAACCAGGAGTCTGCACGATGAAACGCTTTGCTGGTTGGCTTGGGATGAGCGGTGTGGTTCTTGCGGCGTCGGCGCTCGCGATCGCGGGGCCGGAGCATGATCACGGCAAGGACGGGAAGCACGCGATGACGGCG
The DNA here is from genome assembly GCA_964410465.1 of uncultured Phycisphaeraceae bacterium. Lineage (GTDB taxonomy): Bacteria > Planctomycetota > Phycisphaerae > Phycisphaerales > UBA1924 > CAYPGJ01. Next base: position 59,607 of record CAYPGJ010000004.1, read on the forward strand.
AAGGTCGGCGCGCCGGCCCCGACGTTCACGCTGACGGACACGGACGGGAAGACGTTCAACCTGGCGGATCACAAGGGCCAGGTGGTGGTGCTCGAGTGGTTCAACCCGGGCTGCCCGTACGTGGTGAAGCACCATGAGAAGCTTGACACGATGACGGCGACGTACGGGGCGTTCAAGGACAAGGGCGTGGTGTGGGTGGCGATCAACTCGGGCGCGCCCGGCAAGGAAGGCGCGGGTCTCGAGGCGAACAAGACGGCGAAGGCGAAGTGGCACATGGAGTACCCGGTGCTGCTGGACGAGAGCGGCGCGGTGGGCAAGATGTTCGGCGCGAAGACGACGCCGCACATGTACATCATCAACAAGGACGGGACGCTCGCGTACGCCGGGGCGATTGATAACGATTCGAGCGCGGGCAAGGCCGGCGACACGAACTACGTGAAGCAGGCGTTGACCCAGGTGCTGGCGGGCGAGACGGTGAGCACGCCCGAGACGAAGCCGTACGGCTGCAGCGTGAAGTACTCGAACTGAGTTCGCGACCGAACGATGCGAATCACAGACGCCCGGGCCGAGAGCGGCTCGGGCGTTTTTCTTTGGGATGAGCACGGTCGTGGCGCGGGGTAGGATGGGCGGATGGGCGATCCGTTCGAAGCGCTGGGTCTGCCGGCGCGGTTTGATCTGAGCGTGGAGGAGGTGGCGCACGCGTGGCGTGCGCGCGCGGCGGGGCTGCACCCAGACAGGCAGGGTGGCGCGGCGGCGGGTGTTGACGGGGAGATCCTGCGTCGTTCGGCGGAGCTGAATGAGGCGAAGCGTGCGCTGGAGGACCCGGAGCGTCGCGCGGAGGCGCTGATGCGGAAGTTGGGCGGGCCGAGCGCGTCGGAGGAGAAGGGGCTGCCGGAGGGGACGCTGGTGGAGTTCATGGGTGCGCGGGAGGAGTTGGAAGAGGCGCGTGCGAGCGGTGATGCGGGGGGTGTGGAGCGGTGGCGCGCGTGGGCGGAGGAGCGGAAGCGGGGGCACGTGGCGCGGGTGGGGGAGTTGATTGAGAGGGGGGAGTTGCGGGCGGCGCGGGTGGAGATGAACGCGTGGCGGTATGCGGAGCGGATGCTGGAGCAGATCGACGAGGTGCGGGAGGGCTAGATGCGGGTGCGAGTGCTCTTTGTGTGTCTGGGAAACATCTGCCGTTCGCCGAGCGCGGAGGGGGTGTTCCGGAAGATGGTGGAGGAGGCGGGGCTGGGGGGCGAGGTGGAGATCGACTCGGCGGGGACGGGGCACTGGCACGTGGGGAAGGGGGCGGACGCGCGGTCGGCGGCCGCGGCGAAGCGGAGGGGGATCGATCTGTCGGGGCACGTGGCGCGGCGGGTGTCGCGTGATGATCTTGAGGGGGAGAGCGCGTGGGACTTGGTGGTGGTGATGGACGGGAGCAACCGGGAGAACGTGCTGGCGTTGTGCGGGCGTGAGGGGCGCGAACGCGTGCGGATGATGATGGAGTGGGACGCGGCGTCGGGGGTGGCTGAGGTGCCGGACCCGTATCACGGGGAAGGGGAGGCTGGGTTTGAGCACGTGCTGGACTTGCTGGAGGGCGCGTGCGCGGGTCTGTTGGAGGAGGTGCGCGCGAGAGTGGGGAGATGAGCGGGCAGGTATGGAGAGCGCGCGTCGAGGAGGTGATGGGTGAGCGCGTGGTGGGGGAGCGGGCGTTGGGTGGGGGGTGCGTGGGAGATGTGCGGCGCGTGGAGTTGGAGGGCGGGGGCGTTGTGGTGGTGAAGGTGGGGGAGGGGGATGACGAAGCGCTGGAGGTGGAGGGGTGGAGCCTGGAGTACTTGCGCGCGCGGGGAGTGATGTGTCCGAGGGTGATGGTGGGGGAGCGCGGGTTGCTGGTGATGGAGTGGGTGGAGAGTGATGGGGGGATGGGTGAGAGCGTGGAGCGCGACGCGGCGGAGATGCTGGCGCGATTGCACGGGGTGCGCGAGGAGCGCGGGCGGTATGGGATGGAGCGCGACACGGCGATCGGGGGATTGCGGCAGCGGAACGAGTGGGGAAAGGATTGGGCGGAGTTCTTCGGGGAGAAGCGGTTGGTGGCGATGGCGGAGGAGGGAGCCCGCGTCGGGCGTGTGTCGGGCGAGTTGGCGCTGCGGGTGCGGGCGATCGCGGGCCGGCTGGGGGAGTTGGTGGATGCGCCGAGTGGCGGCGGGAGGCTGGTGCACGGGGATGTGTGGGGCGGGAACGTGCTGACGCGCGCGGGGCGGGTGGCGGGGTTTATTGATCCGGCCCCGTACTACGCGCATCCGGAGGTGGAGCTGGCGTTCATCACGCTGTTCGGGACGTTCAGGCGCGCGTTCTTTGAGAAGTATGGGGAGGCGCGCGGGGAGGAGATCGATCGCGGGTTCTGGGAGGGGAAGCGAGCACGGAAGGACGTGTACAACGTGTACCCGCTGCTGGTGCACGCGCGACTGTTCGGCGGCGGGTACGTGGGGCAGGTGGAGGGAGTGTTGGGGAGGATGGGGTTCTGAGCGTTATTGGCGGGAGGCCAATCGCGCCAGCTCGACTTCCGCGGCGATGGCGCCAAAGGCGGCCGGGTTGGCGGAGTCGACGGTGCGTTGGAGGATGTCGCGCGCGGTATCGGCGCGGCCCTGGAGGAGATGCCACATGGCGACGCCGTAGGCGAGTGTGGCGTTGTTGAGGGTGGCGGTGTTGGGGTTGGCGCCGGGGGATTGTGCGTCGGGGGCGAGGAGTCGGTCGGCGAGTGCTGGATCGTTGGTTTTGTGGAGGAGGAGGAGGTCGAGGTAGGCGCCGTCTTCGATGACGCAGAGGTCGGGGTGGATGCGCGCGATGAGGAAGTCGGCCTCGACGTCGGCGGCGAGGCGGCGGAGGGTGAGGTTGAGCCAGTTGAGGGTGGCGACGGTCATGTCGTCGTTGCGTCGCGCGTAGGTGAGGCAGCGGCCCCAGGACTTCGCGGCGTCGTCGTACTTGCCGGAGAGGTATTGCGCGAGGGCGAGGTGGTAGAGGATGTTGAAGCGGGTGGTGGAGCGGGGGACGTCGAGTTCGTTGGGGAGGCCGTCGGGCTCGATTTCATCGGCGGGGAGGGCGTCGGAGTCTGGGCCGGGGATGCAGAGGGATGCGGCGCGGGTGAGGTCGGCGATGGCGAGGTCGAACTGGCGCGTGGTGATGTAGCGGTGGCCGCGGTGGCGGAGGATGCGGAAGGAGCCGGGGTTTGCGTCGAGGCCTCGGGAGAGGATGGCGATGGCTTCGTTGTGGCGGTTGAGATAGCCGAGCCGGCGCGCGAGCCAGATGATGGCGGTCTCGTCGTTGGGGTTGGCGTCGTAGTCGCGCTGTGCGGCTTGGACGAGGGCTTGGGCGGAGGGGCGTGCGGGGGCGGCGTCGGTCGCTTCGTTCGGGGGCGTGGGGTTCGCGAGGCCTGGGGCGACGATGGGCTTCGCGATGGCGTGGCCGGTGGGGGGAGCGTCGGTGGCGCGTGTGGTCGTGGATTCGCACGCGGTCGACGCGAGGGAGAGGAAGAGGAGGAGTGCGGCGGCGGCGGTCGGGGCGGTTTGATTCATGATGATGCTCGTGCGGCGTGGTGGGCGAGGATGCGGTCGAGGAGCCAGGGCGCGAAGTCGGATTTGGGGATGGGTGTTGGTCCGGTGGAGTCGGAGGCGCCGCCGGCCCAGTGGATGGTGGCTTCGATGGCGGGGGAGTCCATGGTGTCGAGAGGGTTGGCGACGATGGCGTCGACGGCCTTGCGTTTCAGTTTGGCGCGAGCGGAGTCGTGGAGTCGATCGCGCGGCTCGAGGGCGAAGCCGATGAGGGTTTGCGCATCTGCGCGTTGCGCGGCGCAGGCGGCGAGGAGGTCGGGTGTGGACTCGAGTTCGATGGTGAGCTTGCGGTTCTCGCGTGTGAGTTTTTCGTGAGTGGAAGCGAGGGAGGTGGGGCGGTAATCGGCGACGGCGGCGGCCATGATGAGGATGTCGCATCGCGGGAAGTGGTCGGCGAGGAGGTCCTGGAGGTCGGCGGTGGAGCGGAACCGAAGGACGTTTGCGAGCGTAGAGGAGTGTTCGAGGTGGGTGGGGCCCAGAAGGAGGGTGGTGTGGAGATGGCGCGCATCGGCGGCGCGGGCGAGTTCGAGGCCGAGCTTGCCGGAGGAGCGGTTGCCGATGAATCGCACGGCGTCGATGGGCTCGTGGGTGGGGCCGGCGGTGATGAGGATGCGGGGCGAGTCGTTCATGGCGGGGTCGCGCGTGCTTTGCGGGGCGTGTCGCGTTGGAGCATAATCCGACGGGGCGCGTGGCGGGGCGTTGGACGGCGGTCTGGTCTAGGATGGGGTTCGCCCCGGGGTTCGTGAGACGGAAGGCATCTGAGCGGACGCATGGCACGATCGAAGAAGAAGCTTGGTGAGATCCTGGTTGGTTGGGGCATGGTCACGCCCGACCAGGTGAACAAGGCGTTGGCGTCGGCGAAGTCGACCGGGAAGCGGTTCGGCGAGGCGCTGATCGACGGTGGTCTTGCGAAGGAGGAGCAGGTTGCCAAGGCGCTCGCGAACCAGTTCGGGCTTCCGTTCTTCGATCTTGGGGACGTGAAGGCGGAGGCGCAGGTCGACCTGAAGCTGGCGCCGGAAGACCTGGTGAAGAAGCACCTGATCCTTCCGCTGGCGAAGCAGAACGGTCGGATGCAGGTGGTGATCCACGACCCGATGGACCTGGAGCTGCTGGACATGCTCCGGTTCCGGTTGAACGCGGAGATCGAGCCTCGGGTGGCGGCGCGGGGGAAGATCAAGTCGTTCGTGGACGCGAAGCTGGGCGGCGCGGGCGGGCCCGGCGCGATGCCGAAGGAGTCGCTGATCTCGGCGTCGATCGACCGGTCGCTGGACAAGTCGGTGGACGCGTCGATCGATCGGGACGCGACGCCGGAGGCGCCGATCGTCAAGCTGTGCGAGCGTCTGATCGTGGAAGCGGTGAAGATGCGTGCGTCGGACATCCACATCGAGCCGATGGAGGACCGGGTTCGGCTGCGGTACCGCATCGACGGGGTGTGCATCGAGCGCGACAATCTTCCGAAGCGGATGCAGAACGCGGTGCTGACGCGCATCAAGCTGATGGCCGGGATGAACATCGCGGAGAAGCGGCTGCCGCAGGACGGGCGGATCAAGCTGCCGGTGGACGACGCGACGATCGACTTTCGCGTGTCGTCCTGCCCGGCGTACCACGGCGAGTCGGTGGTGCTGCGTATTCTGCGTCCGGAGTCCGTGCGGATCGGTCTTGAGAACCTGGGATTCGAGCCGGACCAGCTGGAGGCGTTCAACAAGATCATCCGCCGGCCGAACGGCATCTTCCTGGTGACGGGCCCGACGGGCTCGGGCAAGACGACGACGCTGTACTCGGCGCTCGACGTGCTGAATCGGCCGGACAAGAAGATCATCACGGCGGAGGATCCGATCGAGTACGCGTTCACGGGCATCAATCAGTGCCAGGTGCGCGACGCGATCGGGCTGACGTTCTCGGCGATTCTGCGGTCGATGCTGCGTCAGGCGCCGAACGTGATCCTGGTGGGCGAGATCCGCGACAAGGAAGTCGCTGAGGTGGCGATCCAGGCTGCGCTCACGGGGCACCTGGTGTTCTCGACGCTGCACACGAACGACGCGCCGTCGGCGATCACGCGGCTTGTGGACATGGGCGTGAAGCCCTTCCTGGTGGCGAGCTCGATCCAGGCGGTGATGGCGCAGCGGCTGATCCGGGTGCTGTGCCCGAAGTGCAAGGCGCTGGACGAGTCTCCCGACGAGAAGGCGTTGCGTCTGGTGCAGATCGGGAAGAACGAGTGGCAGGGGAAGGTGCACAAGTCGGTGGGGTGCGCGAACTGCAACGGGACCGGGTACCGGGGCCGGAAGGCGATCTTCGAGATGATGGTGATGAACTCGGAGATCCGGGACCTGGCGTTCCGGCAGGAGTCGGTGAGCGTGATGCGTTCGGCGGCGCTGGCCGCGGGGATGCGGAGCCTGCTGGCCGACGGCAAGATCAAGATCCTGAAGGGTGTGACGACGCCGGACGAGATCGCGCGGGTGGCGCAGGTGCAGGACGTCGAGGGCGTGCTGAACGGCTGAGGAGACGGAGAACGAGATGTCGACGATTCAGATCGATCGCCTTCTGGACACGGTGATCAAGCTCGGCGCGGCGGACCTGCACCTCACGGTGGGCAGGCCGCCGACGCTGCGTCTGCACGGCGGGCTCAAGAACCTGCAGACGAAGGTGCTCGACAGCGACGACATGGTGTCGCTGATGAAGTCGATCACGCCCGAGCGGAACCAGCAGGAGATCCAGGAGGCTGGCGGCACGGACTTCGGGTTCGCGTACGGGACGCAGGCCCGCTTCCGCGTGTCGATCTTCCGACAGCGCGGCGACCTGGCGATCGTGTGCCGGCAGATTCCCAGCCGGCTGCTGACGTTCGACGAGATCGGTCTTCCCCCGATCGTGCAGGAGCTGATCCGCCGCCCGAGAGGGCTGTTTCTTGTGACGGGCCCGACGGGTTCGGGCAAGACGACGTCGCTGGCGACGATGATCGACTACGTGAATCAGAACTTCGATCGGCACATCGTGACGATGGAAGACCCGATCGAGTACTACCACTACCACAAGAAGTCGATCGTGAACCAGCGCGAGGTGGGGTCGGACGTGCCGAGCTTCGCGGAGGCGTTGCGGCGTGTGCTGCGTTCGGACCCGGACGTGATCCTGGTGGGTGAAATGCGCGATCTGGAGACGATCGAGTCGGCCATCCGAGCGGCCGAGACGGGCCACCTGGTGTTTGCGACGTTGCACACGACGGGGGCGGCCAAGACGATCGACCGTGTGGTGGACGCGTTCCCGGTCTCTCAGCAGAACCAGATCCGGGTGCAGCTGTCGACGGCTCTGATCTCGGTGCTCAGCCAGGTGCTGCTGCCGCGGATCGACAAGCCGGGGGTGGTGGCGGGCTACGAGTTCCTGGTGGTGACCCCTGCGATCGCGAACCTGATCCGCGAGAACAAGTCGTTCCGGATCGATTCGTCGATCCAGACCGGGCGGAAGTTCGGGATGCAGCTGCTGGACGAGCACCTGTGGAGCATGTACACGCGGGGGATCGTGTCGGCGGAGGACATGATCGACAAGGCGAAGAACCCCGCCGACCTGAGAGACCGCGTGCACAAGCTTGGCAAGACGGTCGGGCGTATGGAATGGGACCTGGACGACACCGGGGGCGAGGGCGAGAACAAGCCCAAAGGTGGATAACCTGTGCAGGGGGATGGCAGAGGGGGGCGACAGGGCGGCGATGGTTTAAGCGAGAATTGTCTCAAAATCTCGATGTCGCAACGATTATTGGGTTTCTGGATTGGTTTTGGCTGGGAACAGAGTGCGGTTGGGCGGCGAACATGAGTGCAGACGGGTCGATGGTGTTCGCAGCCAGGCCTTGTGGGAGACCCGTTGAAAGCGGAGGCGCGTGGCCGGATGGCGATTGACCCCAACGAGCTGAAGAATCGGAAGCTTGGGCGCGTGCTCACGAAGATGGGCAAGATCACGCGCGAGCAGGTGCACGAGGCGCTGGAGGTTCAGAAGACGAAGAAGGCGCCGATCGGGCAGTTGCTGATCGAGCTGGGGTATGTGACGAAGCGCGACGTGCAGGAGGCGTTGGCGGGGCAGGCGGGGATGGCGTTTGTCGACCTTGAGAAGGTGGAGCTGGACGAGGCGACGGTGGGGGCGATGCCCTCGGAGACGGCGCAGGCGTACCAGATCGTGCCGATCAAGTATGAGGCGGCCGGGCGGAAGCTGCGGATCGCGTTGAAGTCGGCGGACAATTTCCGAGCGGTGGACGACTTGCAGCTGCTGATGGGGTTCAAGGTTTCGGCGGCGGTGGCGGACCCGGAGCAGGTGGACCGTCTGATCAAGAAGCACTACTCGAAGTCGGAGTCGGTGACGGACGTCATCTCGGACCTGGCTTCGGATCAGAAGTTCCAGTCGTTGGCGAAGCGGGACGCGTCGGTGGACCTGGACGCGGTGCTGGAGGCATCGGAGGACAACAAGGTCATCAAGCTGCTGAATCTGGTGCTGCTGCAGGCGATCAAGGATCGCGCGTCGGACATTCACTTCGAGCCGTTCGAGGACGAGTTCAAGATGCGGTATCGCATCGACGGGGTGCTGTACGAGATGGTGCCGCCGCCGAAGCATCTCGGGCCGGCGATCACGAGTCGCGTGAAGGTGATGGCGAACCTGGACATCGCGGAGCGTCGCTTGCCGCAGGACGGTCGAGTGGAGCTTGTGGTGGGCGGGAACCCGGTGGATCTCCGCGTGGCGGTGCTTCCGACGATGCACGGGGAGTCGGTGGTGATGCGTGTGCTTGACCGGAGCAACGTGGAGCTGTCGCTGGAGCGTCTTGGGCTTCGCGAGGACGACCTCGCGAAGCTGGACATGCTGATCAACAAGCCGAACGGGATCGTGATCGTGACGGGGCCGACGGGCTCCGGGAAGACGACGACGCTGTACGCGGCGTTGGCGACGCTGAACACGATCGACACGAAGATCCTGACGGTGGAGGACCCGGTCGAGTACGACATCGACGGTCTGTGCCAGGTGCAGGTGAACACGGAGGTGGAACTGACGTTTGCGCGCGCGTTGCGCTCGTTCCTGCGTCAGGACCCGGACGTGATCCTGGTGGGCGAGATCCGCGATCTGGAGACGGCGCAGATCGCGGTGCAGGCGTCGCTGACGGGTCACCTGGTGTTCTCGACGCTGCACACCAACGACGCGCCGAGCTCGATCGTGCGGATGCTCGACCTGGGCGTGGAGGCGTTCCTGCTGACGGCGACGCTGGAGGCGATCGTGGCGCAGCGTCTGGTTCGGACGATCTGCACGAAGTGCAAGGAGACGTTCACGCCGACGGAGGAGCAGCTGATGGAGCTCGGGCTGCTGCCGGAGGAGGTGAAGGGGCGGACGTTCTGCCGCGGTCGCGGGTGCGAGCAGTGCAACGGGTCGGGGTACAAGGGTCGGATGGCGATCTTCGAGATCATGACGATCGACGACGAGATGCGTGAGTTGATCATGAAGCACGCGAGCACGTCGGTGCTTCGGAACGAGTCGCGGAAGCGCGGGATGCGGACGCTGCGCGAGTCGGGGCTGCTTGGGATCTACGAGGGACAGACGACGATCGACGAGGTCGTGCGCGAGACGATCGCGGAGGATTGATCGGGCGGCGCAGGCCGTAGAAGGGAATACGAAGGATGCCGACGTATCAGTACGAGGCGTTGAACGCGGGTGGCAAGCCCCAGAAGGGGACGGTGGACGCGTCGTCGAGCGACGAGGCGATCCAGCGGATCAAGCTCCAGGGTCTGTTCCCGACGTCGGTGAAGGAGGCGAAGGCCAAGAAGACGGCGGGCGCGCCGTCGGAGGCGAAGGCCAAGAAGAAGAAGAAGACAGGCCCGGGTCTGTACATCCCGATCCTGAGCCGTGTGAAGCCCGCGGCGTTGACGACGTTCACCCGGCAGCTCTCGACGCTGCAGGACGCGGGTCTTCCGTTGCTTCGTTCGCTGCAGATTCTGGAGACGCAGCAGAAGCCGGGGACGCTCAAGGGCGTGCTGCAGGGGGTGGTGGAGGACGTGGAGGGGGGCGCCGCGCTGTCGGACGCGATGGCGAAGCACCCTCGGGTGTTCAACCGTTTGTACACGAAGATGGTGGCGGCGGGCGAGGTGGGCGGTGTTCTGGACGTGATCCTGCAGCGACTTGCGGAGTTCATGGAGAAGGCGCAGCGTCTGAAGCGCCGCGTGATCGGCGCCATGATCTACCCGGTGACCGTGATCATGGTGGCCGTGATCATCGTGACGGCGATGATGATCTTCATCATCCCGAAGTTCCAGGACATCTTCGAGGACTTCGGCGTGACGCTGCCCGCGCTGACGATGTTCCTCATGAACGCCAGCAAGTGGATGGCGGGCAACTACCCGACGCCGGGCGCGATGCCCATCCCGGGCGCGGTCTTCGTGCTGTTCGCAGTGCCGCTCATCTTCGTGTTCCTGAAGCTGATCCGGAAGACCAAGCCGGGTCGCGCGGTCGCCGACACGATGTGGCTGCACGCGCCGGTGTTCGGTTCGCTGACGAAGAAGACGGTGGTGGCGCGCTTCACGCGCACGCTGGGCACGCTGATCAACGCCGGCGTTCCGATCCTGGAGGCGCTGACGATCACGCGCGATACGTGCGGGAACTGGGTGTTCGAGCGGGCGCTCAACAAGGTGCATGACTCGATCCGACAGGGCGAGAGCTTCGCGGGACCGCTCCGCGAGACGAAGGTCTGCGATGCGATCGTGGTGAACATGATCGACGTGGGTGAGGAGACCGGCGACATGGACTCCATGCTGATGAAGATCGCCGACAACTACGACGAGGAGGTCGAGGTGGCCGTGGGCTCCCTCGTGAAGCTCATCGAGCCCATGCTCGTGCTCGTGCTGGGCGGCATCATCGGGACGATCGTCGTCGCGATGTTCCTCCCCATGGTCAAGATGATCGAGTCCCTCTCCGGTGGCGGGCAATGAGCGTGCACGCGAACAGATCGGGCCGTCGTGCGGGCTTCACGCTTATCGAGCTGCTGGTCGTGATCGGCGTCATCGTCGCGCTGCTCGGCTTGGGGATCACGGCCGGATCCGCGGCCCTCACCGCCGCGAAGCGCACCGCAACCGAGCGCTTGCTCCGCTCCCTCCAGCAGGGCATCGAGCAGTTCAAGGCCGACCACGGTTACGTGCCGCCGCTGCTCAACCCCGACGCGGTGGGCGCGGATCGAGGCGCGCTCGTGACCGAGGCTAAGCCGGGCGCGTTCGCCGGGGACGCGCAGGACCCCGTGAAGCGAGTGAACTACCGCAGCGACATCTCGCTCAGCGCCTACCTCGTGGGCGTCGGCGATATCAACGGCGATATGAAGGAGGAGTACAACCTCGGCAACGGGGAGTTCAATCTCGACGACGGCGTCAACGGGCCGGGGATTCGTGCGCCGGGTCCCGACAAATCGTGGGGCGGAGCCATAGAGCGTGCGCAAGGCGCGCCGGTCCAGCCCAACGACCCGCAGATCCCTCCCCAGGAGGGGCGCGTCTTCGGACCGTACGTGAACCTGGCCAACACAAGCAAGGCGCTGCGCGTCATCACAAGCGCGGAGGTTCCCGCGGACCGGTTGCACCGGCTCGCCGGCACTCACCAGTTCTTGGATCGCTGGGGCGGCGTGATCCGCTACTACCGGCACCTCCCGACCGGGACACGGAAGTCGCCGACGCTCAACTCAATGCCCAGCGAACTGCTCAGCGAGGACGCGGCGAAGGAGTTCGTCGGCACAACGACCGACCTGCCCGCAACGATCGACAGCCCGCTCCTGAACGCGGAGTACGTCCTGCTCTCCGCGGGCCCGGACGGCCTCTTCGGCGATCGCGAGAGCGAAATCGGGACCATCGACCCGCAGGATCCCAGGTATCTCACCGCCGCCGGCTCCACCGGCATCGGGAGGGATGGAACACTCACCGCCGACGCCAAGAAGCGCGTGCTCCGGCGGATCTCCGACAACATGAGGCTGCTTCCGTGAACGGACCCCGGAATCATCTCGGCCATCGCGCCCCCCGCCCGGGATTCACGCTGCTCGAGCTGATCGTGGTCATCGGCGTCATCGCGCTGCTCACCACGATCGTGCTCACGATCGGCCCGAAGGTTCTCGGCGGGCAGAAGGAGTCCGGAACACAGAACATCCTCCGCGCGCTCGACCGCGTCTACGACGACTATCTCGGCGCGAACGGCGGCGCACAGCCGTTCTTCGACGTCAACGATTATGCGGGCGTGCCGGGAAAGGACCTGAAGGTCTTCGAGGACGGGAAGAACGAGACCGTCGACGGCTCGCTCCACGAGGCGTTCAGCTCCTACCCGCCCTCCGGCTCGGGCACGCGTGACTATCCGCGATTCCCGGACGCCGCCGTGTTCCTCCGGCAGGCGCTTGCGGCCGGCGTCGGTGACGGCGTGCTCGCGACGCTCCCCGCGCGGAGCATCGTGCTCACCGCAACGGAGGACGACCCCGGCGCGCCGGCGGACGAGGCCGACCGCACGCCCTCCATCCTCGACTTGTGGGGGCCGGCGGATAACGCCTGGACCGACAACGGGTACACGCTGCTGGGCGGGGTCCCCGTCCTCTTCGTCCATCCGTCCAACCTGTTCGCGCAGGAGATGTACGGCGCGTGCCTCAACGGCCGCGCGTACTTCATGTCCGCGGGCCCCGATCGCTTATACGGCGCGACCAACCAGCTCACCGAGGACGGCTCTCGCGGCTCCAACGAGACGCTCTGGACCCGCGCCGTGCAAGCCCTGTCCGACAACATCTACTCCACTCGCGCCGGCCCCGCCGACACGCGGAACAACAACGGCTCCTATGCCGGGACCTTCACGGAGCAGCGCCGGTGATCCGTCGAGGCTCCCATCGCGCGTTCACGCTGATCGAGATGCTCGTCGTCATCTCGATCATCGCGATCGGTCTCACGCTCACGCTCCCCGCGTTCCTGCGGCTGACCGAGTCCAACAACTATGCGAGCGCGGTGAACGCGGTCGAGGCGGCGCTGCGCAAGGCCTCGGGATCCGGGCGCGAGGGCGGCGTCGTGTTCCTCTACGACATCCATGCCAAGCGGTGCAAGCTCCGCCTCGTCGAGTGGGTGACGGACGACGGCCTGCTCTTCGATCCGGCCGCATTCAGCGCTTCGGCCGGCGCCGTGGCGCTCCGCGCGGCCGTGTTCCGCCCCGTTCCTGGCGAGCCCGACATCGAGCTCCCGCCCGGCATGGCCGTCTACGGGATGTCGTTCTCGCATGATGACTATTCGCGTGCGCCGTTCCCCAACGGCTGGCCGAACGCCTATCCCGGCGTGGCGCGTTGGTACGAGGGGGAGGTGGTCTTCGAGCCGAACCCGCCAGCGGGCCTCCCTTCGCGCGTATGGCGGAACTCCTGGCTCTTCCCGCGCAACGACGTGCAGTTCTTCATGGAGAACTTCAACCCGAATGTCGTAAATGGGCGTCACCCCACACAGGTCGGGGCGGCCCAGCCCAATCAGGCGCCGCTGCAGAACCCCTGGTCGTACGCGCAGTCGTTCTTCGTCCGCTTCTCCGCCGGGGGCGAGATGGTCGGCTCCTCGGCGCCTGGCCCGCGTGACGCGTACCTGGAGTTCGACGATCTCCCCCATAGCGCCGACCCGAGCGTCTCCCCGACGTCCGTCGGCTACGTGACCGATCGCCCGCGATCCTTCGATCCATTCCAGTACGAGATCGACACCGTCTTCTCGCCGCCGCGCTGGGTGTATAACCCGGAGGTCCGACTGCGTGGCGTGGACCTGCTCGCCGTGGTTGACATGTCGCGGATGGCCGCGGAGACGGGCGTTCGCGAGCCGTCCTTGGTGCGTGCAGCGATCTCGGGTGCGCAGTCCCCACCGCTGCCGACGGACAAGCAGGCGTGGGTGGTCGACGATCCGTCGAGCCCGAACGGCCATTTGTACAAGATCAATCAATGGATCGACGACTTCGGCGAGGTCATCGGCTTCACGCGACAGACCGGGGAGGTGGTGAAGCGATGATCCGCCATGCGCTCATGACCGCCCGCCGAGCGGCCCAGCGAGCCTTCACGCTGGTGGAGGTGATGCTCGCGGCCGTGATCATCGCGCTGGGGGTGCTGGGCCTGACCGCCCTGTTCGCCGGCGCCGCGAAGACACAGGTGGACACGGCGCGGCTCACGCGCGCGTCCCAGGCTATAGAACGAGCCGCCGACGCGGCGCGTGCGCGATTCGTGAGCGTCGGGAAGGGGCGCTTGAACCCCCAGAGCACATTTACCATCGATCAGTACGACCCGGGCATCACGGTCCCCGGCGTCGTGACGGTGTGGCATCCGTTCGCCGCATTCCGCGACCAGAACGACCCCGCGTACCCATCGCACGCGCTCGCAGTCGACCCGAGGGTGAACCCCACCACCGGCTCGCTCCAGCTCTTCACGCTGGTGGAAACACCCGAGATGGTGCTCTATGAGGATCCGCTCGGGGAGTACGGCACGCCGCCGGGAGTGATGGTCAAGCCCGCGAATCACGCCGCTGCGAACATCAACCTGCCCACGGGCGCACAGCGGTACCAGTACGACTGGCGCACCGTGAGCGTGACCGGGAATCCGTTCTGGACGACGCTCGGCATCTCGCGCATCCGTGAGATCCCCTTCGCCCGGTTCGAGCCCGGCACGCTGCGCGTCCGCTTCGAGATCGCGCGTCAGGGCCCCGAGGCGGACAGTCTCCGGGTGCTCTCCCGCCGTTTCGTCGTCATCACCGACGCTGCGTTCGCGGATGACCCCGACGACGCAAACGTTCCCGACGAGGACAACGTGCCGGCGCCCGCGGGCCAGGCGGACGGCGTCTTCAGCATCGATCGCTCGTCGTGGATGCTGTTCGATCGTGGGCTCGATCCGCGCGGGGGCTTCCAGCTCCCGGGCGCGACCGAGCCTCGCGCGCGGCTCATCGGATTCTCGGTGCCCGTGCGCGCGAACGAGTGGGTGGAGCGCATCGTGCTCGAGCCCGCGCTGCGTCGGGTTGATCGCCTCCTGACACTGGAAGAGCGCGTGGTTCGCAATGCCGACGGCACGCACACCGGCGTCACGGCGCTCTGGCGGCGCACGCGCGACGGCGGCCACCAACTGGGCATGGTCTCGTACGTCGCCGAGCCCGTGTCCAGCGGCGCGAGCACGCCGTTCGTCCCGCCGGAATCGGGGCCGGCGCCGGACCGGCTGTGGCGTCGCGTGCGACTCACGCTCTCGTACGACCGAGGCGCGCAGCGATTCACACTTGAGACGAACCAGACCGACCGCGCGTTCGCGCTCGCCACCGGTCAGATCCTGCTCGTGGCGGGCGAGGGCTCGGACCCGAGCGGCCCGCCATCCGATCCCGGGGCGGAGTCCTTCGTGCGTGTCGCGCGCACCGTCATCGGGGCGACCGGGCGGGTGATCGGCTATCTCGACGAGCCGCCACAGGACCGCGGATACCCGCTGATCTGGCCCAACGGGTACGGCGCAGCCACGAGCTTCGCACAGACCCTCCCGAACACCGCAACCGTCGCCGTTTGGGCCCTCGCGCCGCAGGTGCGCAGCCTCACGCCCGATTCGCGCGTCTGGCGCATCCGACCGATCGAGCATCGTGTCGTGGACGTGCGGTAGTGGAATTGCCTCAGAGCCTTACCATGAACAGATATCTCTCACGAACTCGCACCGGATTCACGCTGGCGGAACTCATCGTCGCGATCGGCGTCGTCGGCCTGCTCACGATCGCCATCGGCCAGATTTTCGCCAGTGTCTCGAAGCTCACGAGCGTGGGCGCTGCCCTCGTGGAGGTCGACGGCATCGCACGCCAGATGGAGTCTCGCCTCCGCGCGGACTTCGAGGCGCTCGCACGAATCGACCCGGCCAACACGTATGTCGCCATCCGCTGGCGTGAGGTCGGCGATCTCGACCGCGACGGCACGGCCGACCTGAACGCCGGCGAGGAAGAGCTGTACGTCACCCCCGACAACGAGGAGCTCGACCGCAAGGACGGGATCACGCAGCCCTACGAGATCATCGGCGCGAATACGTACGACGAGGCCCGCAGCCGCGCCATCACGACGCGCATCGACGAGATCGCCTTCCTCGGGCTCGCGCGCCCCGAAGCGCCATACCGCTCCGTGCAGACGCAGCCCGATCTCGACGGGATGAAGGCGCCCTCCGCGCGTGCGGCGCGCATCTACTGGGGCCACGCGCTCCGCCCGCGCCCGCGTCAAACCCCGTTCAGTCCCGAACGCGAGTACATCCCCGATGGCGACTTCGGGTGGGGCCCGCGCGCGTTTGACGGCTCGCCCAGGCAGTACACCACGCCGCTCGATGGCCTGAACGGGCAAAGCGTCCTGAATCAGTCGTTCACCCCGTCGGGCCGCAACAAGTACGCCGGGGAATGGACGCTCGCCCGCCAGGCGCTGGTGCTGGCAGGCGGTACGGCCGCGGGCGTCGTCGACCCAGCCACGGGCCAGGTCGACGCGACGATCGGTCGGGATCGCGAGTTCGCGCCGTATGTGAGCGACATCGTTGCGGCCGCGCGATTCAGCGGCGCCAATCTCCTGCCCGGGAACGTTCTGGGTCTTCAGCCCGTCCGCGTCGGTCTGGGTCCGCGCGACGAGTACGGCACGGCCGGACTGGGTGACAACCGAATCGTGAGCGATCCGCGCTCGATCGGCGGTGGTCGTGTCGACATCTGTGCGCAGGATGAGTTCGACGTCCGCTCGATGGTGGAAGGTCAGGCGCCCGGCACGCCCCAGACCGGGTTCGGCCCCTACACAGGGCAGACGTACCACGCGGGGCGCCTGAGCGGTGCGCCGATCCACTACAGCGATACGGCGTCGCTCCTGTCCAGCGAGCTTGTTCGTCCTATCTGGTGGCGCGCTGACGCGCAGGCCGGAGTCACGCCGGGTTTCCTGTGGGGCCAGCTCGGCTCCATCGACCAGATCGTCTACCAGAACTCGATGGTGGCCCGCTCTATCCTCGCGGGCACGCTGCAGCGTCTGCTCGTCGACGATGGCAGCAAAGACAGCCCGCGCGTGTGGTTCCCGGCTCGCAACCCGCCCGTGCCGGCGCCGAATCCGCCGGTCGACGCGCCGGAGGACGCCATGATGGACCTGCACGCCGCGTTTGCGCCGCGCTGCAGCCGCTTCGAGATCGCCTGGTCCGACGGCTCGACTGTCGTGAATCCCAACGGTGTGGACATCAATCAGGACGGTCAGCCCGACCTTCGTCTGGGTGAGATGGTGTGGTTCGACTACACACCGGTGCTTCGCGCCGACGGCTCGACCATCTCCTTCGCCGGTCGATCCATGCGGCACTCCTACTTTGATCTCTACTTTATGCTCGGCACGAGCGCGGGCATCTCGTTCAAATCGGGCGACCCGACCCTCGAGCCGACCTTCCCCGAGATCATGCCCAACCTCACCGGCGGTTCACAGCCGAACCTGCTGAACCAGTCCGGCACGAACAACCCCGTCTTGGCTTCCGCGTACTACCGCTCGATCACCGGCGGCGCGCCCCAGCCCGACATGGAGGCGTTCGCGATCTGGGGCTTCCGCGAGGCGACGCCCGATGGCGGCTGGGGGCGCGCGTGGCCCAAGCCGCGTTTCATCCGTGTCCGCGCGACCCTGCATGACACGCAGTTCCGTCTGCCCGGAGGCAAGACCTACGAGTGGGTGTTCGAGATCCGCCCGGGAGCGGTGGCGGGGGCGAGCCTGTGAGCGCGCACGGAGGCGACAGTATGACGACTCGACCGACACTTCGGATTCGCGCGACGCGTCGCGGCAGCACCATCCTGCTCGCCGTGGGCGTCCTGGCCACGCTCGCCATCATCGCGCTCGTGTACCTCGCGAACGTCGGCGCGGAGCGGTCGAGCGCCACGCGCGCCGTGCGGGAGCTCCCCTACGCGCAGGCTTCCGAGCGGGTGCGTGACGAGCTGGGCGCCCTGCTCGCGGCCGACCTGTTCGGGAACAAGATCACCACGCGCGACGTGCCGCGCTACGTCGATCCGCTCACGTACACGACGCGCATCTGGCCGCGGATGTTCGAGGACGGGGAGTACACCGACTACCCGTTCGTCGACGGCGCGTTTGCCACCACCACGTTCAACCTCAACCGGCCCTGGCAGTCGCCGTCGAATCGCGCGCTGCTCGACCCCGAGGGGGCGAGCGAGCCGACGACCGCGCCTTCGCGCGATGACGCGTGGCTCTCCACTACCGAGCCGTTCTTCAACCGGAATTCGACGGTCGACAGCTCCTGGCCCCAGATCTCCAACATCCGCGACGGCTACCGCTGGCGCCCCGACGTGAGCGGCGGGCGGTGGGTCCGCAACGACGGCCGTTTCGCGGACCTGGGCCAGTGGTTCCTGACGAACCGCGCCCAGACCCGCGGCCGCGGCGACAGCGAGGCCGATCTATCACCGGACAACATCGCGGACTTCGCGCCCGGTCAGAACGTTTCCCCGCAGCGCAACACGCCCGAGCGCGGCCTCAACCAGGTCGTGTTCGGATACCAGATGAATTCCCTCCGCGAACTTGCGGATAGCGACAGCTCCTTCGGCGCGCTCACGCAGGCCGACCCCAACGGCGGCCCGCGCCCTATCGAGCGAGCCGACGAGCGGTTCTGGGCCGACGCCGACGGCGACCTGCGGCCCGATTCGCGCTGGCAGACCCTCGACGCCCTCGACGGATTCCTCGGGCTCAGGTGGGTCGTCGCCGCGCGCGTGATCGACAACTCTGCGCTCATCAACGTGAACACCGCGCTCGATTCGGGCGAGCTGGACGCGAACATCCTCCCGCCGCCCGCGACGATGGCAGGGTTGTACCTCGCCGACGGCCGCACGCCGGCGGACGTCGACCTCTACCGCCTCCTCTTCCTCGCCAACACCGACCCGACCCAGGACCTCTCCGTGCTCACCAACTCGGGCTGGGGCGGCATCGTCCAGACCGGCTTCGGCGGCACGTTCGCACCCCCGTCGTATTACGACTGGACCAGTGCGCCCCCGGGCCTCGCCCTGCGCTCGGCGTTCCGCGAGCATCTCGACCGGGGGCTTGGGCTCACGTCTCTCGTGAACGCGCTGTACGAGCGAGCCTCCGGGACGCCCGTCTACAACACTGGTTCCGAGCCGAACTGGCGGTTCACGCGCGAGGAGCGCGGCGCGCTGTACCGCGCGTTCCTTGCCAACCGGGGCGAGCGCCCCTCCGCCGGCGGCGCGGGGCGCGTCTATCCGCTCGAGGACGAGCTGGACCTGCGCACGTACTGGGTCTCGAACGACGACCGATCGCTGAGCGAGGTCGAGCGCCGGCTCGACTACGGCTATCTGCCCGGGCAGGCGAGCACGCTCACGCCGACACCAAGCGACATCCGCGCGCGGCTCGCCGGCCCCTTGCGCGCCGCACGCCCGACGACGATGGACCGATCCTTCCAGCAGACCCTGCGCATGAGCGGCGTGCGTCAGGGCTCGCCCACCGTGCACGAGGTCCAGGACGACACACGTCACCTCCTCACCACGTACAACGGCGTCGGCGACGCCAGCCCGGTTCCCGTGCTCAACCAAGCGATCGTCACGAACGCGACCCACCCGCTTGTCGGACGCCCCGTCTACGGCGGTCGCTACGGAAACCGGAAGATCCGCATCGCCGACTTCCCGATGGGCGACGTCAGCGCGCCCAGCGCCGCACACGACAAGAAGTCCTCGTTGGTCCGCCGCTCCTTCGAGGCGTTCACATGGGCGCTCGCGCCGCTCGCGACCAACGAGCCCGTCATGCCGCCGCTTGAGCGGCAGGACATCATCGACGCCCGCAACGCCACGACCGCGCGCACGCACGACTACTTTTACGGCGGCTCCTCCACCGCCACGGCCCAGCCGCCCAACACCGGCGGGCTTATCGGCAGCCCCGCCTATGTCATGGGGCAGGCCTCGCAGGCCGTGTCCGGCCCTTCCGATCTCGGCGCTTCGTACGCGATCCTGCGTGCGGCATCGCTGGCCGTCAATCTCGCCGACGCCGTCGATAATCAGGCAGACCCTCTCCCCGATCTCATGGCAGCGACGCGCGAGCAGCCGACCGTCGCCCGCCTCTTCAACATTCCCGAGATCGACCCCTCGAGACCGCACAACCAGGGCTCGCCCGACCTCTCTACGCTTCAGCCGATCTTCGACGCGGGCGTCATCCCGATGGGCGTTCGGTTCTCGCACGGCGACATCTCCGACCCCGACCAGCCGCAGCCCACGCCCGACACGGTGCGCCTCCCGCCCCGCTTCGTCGGCGCGCCCGATCGCGGCGTGACGCTCGTCGGGCTCGACCGCCAGCCCTTCCTGATGGAGGCGTGGACACTGGCGTTCTACGACACCGACAGCAACGGGGCCGCGGGCGCTTCGATCGATCCGAATGATTCCAACCGACAGGTCGGGTCCATCATCGCGATCGAGCTGGGCAATCCGTGGCCCGAGCCGCTCGATCTGGCCGGACTCCTGGCCCGTATTCAGACGCTCGGCGGGTACGTGGAGTTGCCGCTCGACGGAGTCATCCCGGTCGGCAAGTCGTTGATCGTCTGGGCGGAGACGGGACGTGCCGCGGGCAGCGAGTGGCCCACCATTCTGGATGAATGGAAGTCGCAGGTCCAGGCGAACATCGCGGCGACCGTCGAGTTCAGACCGGGAGCGTCGGTCACGCCCACCGCGGTCGACTCGAACGGGGTGGTGATCCCGAGCACCAACGTCATCTTCCAAGGCGTCGCGCAGTCCACCGGCGCCAACAGCGGTGTCGGCGCGGTCACGCTCTGGACCACGAGCGGCGGCTTCGAGTACATGCTCGATCGCATCTGGGTGCGCGGAAACGCCCCGCCGATCACCGACAAGGCATTCCCCGCCACCTTCCGCGGCCAGGTCAGCATCCCGCAGCCTCCGCCTCTCGGCCCTTCCGTGACCACCGAGCCAACACAGTGGGCCGGCCGCATCGTGTGCGTGTCCGGTGTCCGCCGCCCCACGGAGCACGGCGCAGCAGCCGGGTCCGCACAGGCGGGCTTCCCTGCGTGGGTCATCGAGAGCCCCACCGACAACGTCGTCACGATGGAGCCCGACATCGCTGGCGGCGCGGGCACGGCTACGTGGTACCAGTCGTGGTGGACGGGCATCACGCCGTTGCCCCCCGTCCCGGCCGCAGAAGACCTGATCAAGCCCATCGCCACCGGGTACCCGGGCGCGGGTCAGCTGCAGGACCTCCTCGGCCAGACCAAGGAAGCGTTCGATCACGTCACGCCCAACCGGCGTCTCCCGGCGTTCCAGCTCTTCGTCCCCAATCGCCCGCCCGTCCGCTCCACCAGCGCGTCACCGTCGGACCACGAGCGCGAAGAGTGGGACCGGGTCGGCACGCTCGCTGCGAACAGCGAGCTGCACATGCTCTCCACCTTCACGCACATGTACTTCCACAGCGCCGCGGACGCGGGGCCCGAACCGCAGGTCGCTCGCGCGGCCGAGCCCACCGCCATGCCCGCCATCTTCGGCATGTACGACCCCACCGCGGGCGGGTATTGGCGGACGGTGAGCGAGCAGCTCGGCGACGTCGCCGAACTCACGTACGACGGCAGCCCCACGAACTCGCCCAACCCCTACCTCGGCACGCTCGATCCTTCGCGCTACACCCTTAATCGACTCGGCAACAGCCCCTCGACCGGGATGGGCGCCGTCCGGAATCTTCCCGACGCGCTCGCCGTGCCGCTCGCCATCCGCGTGTTCGACGCGTTCGAGGCGCTCGACCTGCCGGGCGATCTCGCGCAGGGACGCATGAACATCAACACCGCGCCCGTCAAGGCGCTCCGCATGCTCCCCTTCGTCTCCCCGTGGCGCGACATCTCCGTGTCCACGACCTACGGCAACGAGAAGCTCGTCGACGCGGCCGCGGGGGGTGCGACGTCGCTCATCGCGCGCAATCTTGATCGCGCCGCTCTCATGATCGATTATCGTGACGCGGGCGTCGAGTTCGGCGAGCTCAGCGGCGCCGTGGCAAGATCACAGAAGCTCTTCTATCCGGGCCTGCGCACCGTGGGCGAGCCCCCGGTGGTCGGCAGCGCCGGCCCGGTGTCGCTCGGGTTCCACCACGTCGGTGAGCTCGCCCTTCTCGCGGAGTGGCACAACGGCGCCTTTAGCCAGCCTCTTGCCGGGACGATGCGGACGTTCTCCATCGGCCTGCCCTACGCCTCCTTTGCCGAGCTTGCGGACGCGTCCGCGCCGATGCCGGAGAACGCGGGTCTTTCCACGACGGGCGCGTCGCCGGGCGTGCGGTCGGTGGACTCCCTCCTCGACGTCCGCCCCAACGGCGAGGGCGGCGCGACGACCCGTATCTACGACCCCATCGATGACGCTGAGGAACGGCTCGCGGTCTTCCGCGCCGTGTCGAACATCGTGTCCGCGAGGAGCGACGTGTACACGGCCTGGTTTGTCATCCGCGCGTACGACCCGCGCCGCATCGAGGCCATCGAGGTCCCCGTCGCGGCCAGCAACGCGGAGCGCGCCGCGCTGCTGAATCAGCTCGAACCGACGCACGAGTCGCGCTGGCTGGCCGTGTTCGACCGCTCCAACGTCCGAACGCCGACCGACCGTCCGAAGGTGCTGCTCTTCACGCGCCTGCCGAAGTGATCGCGCGAGCCTGCGGCGCAGAGCGCGATTACTTCATGTACCTGGGCACGCTCTGGTCGATGTCGATCGACCAGAGGTCGATCCCACCGGCCATCGAGCGGACGTTCGCGAACCCCGCGCCGCGCAGGATCGCCGCGGCCTGCAGCGACCGTCTCCCGTGATGGCAGTGCACCACGATCGGGCGGGCCTCGTGCTCCCGCAGGTCGTCGATCGAGTCACCCAGCTCGTGGAGCGGCACGAGCACCGCGCCCTCGATGTGTGCCCGCGCGAATTCCTCCTGCGTCCGGCAATCCAGCAGCAGTGCGTTCCGGGACGCGTCCGCCAGCAGCGCCCGCGTCTCACGAGGGGTGATCTCCCAATCCTCGTTCAGCAGGATTCCGTGCGGTAGACCGCGATCGTCCAGCCCGCTCATGACCCGCCCTCCGGAGTCGGACACAGCGGGCAGTGAGGATTCGCGTCCGTCGGCTTGTCCGGAGCCGGTCGAGAGCGCTCATAGTCGCTTGCCGGGCTCGCGGCCTCGCTCCAGGGCGGACTCATCACCGCGCGGACCGGGAACAGGACGATCTCGAGCGCTGCCCCGAGCGGGGCAACGAATGCTTCCGCGATCCGCGCTCCCACGCTCTTGCTCCCGCCGTCCAATGCCGACTCCCGATCCGGGTAGGCGCCGCGCTGTCGAGCGGTGGGGGATCTCTCGGGCTTCCATGCCGCGATTCGGTACGCCGGTTGATGCACTGTGCTGTCCAGCGGCACGTCAATGGTCGCCACCTCCCACCCGGAGCGGTCCATAAGCCCCGGGGAGGGCGCGTCGTTGGCGAGCAGGGCGCTCGGCTCAGCGAACGCGGGCAGCCTCGTCTCACCGACACCCAGCCGGTCTTGTCGTGCGGCCGAGCACCCGGTGGCCAGGCACGTCGCCAACCCGACGCACGACGCCAGCACTCGCTCAGAGATCGTCTTCGGAAGCATGGCGAACATGGTAGCGGTCGCGTCTCTCCGCGCCGCCACCGGCAGGATCACGACCAGTCCTCGGGAGCTGGCGCACCGTGCTCCTCCAGCACCACGCGCACCGCGCGCTCGGCGTCCTCGCGATCGAACCCCTTACGCGCCAGCAGCGCGAGCGCGCGTCGCGCGCCGCCCTGCGCGCCGTGGGACTCCAGCCAACCCGGGAGTTTCTCTCGGACGACGCGCACCGCGGATTCCTCGTCCCCCGCAGCGCGTCCGTCGCGCAGCGCCTCTTCAAGCGCCTCGGGAGCCACGCCCGCGTCCGCGCCCTTCTCCAGGATCGACCGTCGAGAAGCGGGCCCGCGCCGCGTCGCGCTCCGCGCGATCGCCTGCGCCAACGCCGCGTCGTTGATGGCGCCGCCGGCGCGCAGGCGGTTGATCGCCTCAGCCGTGGCGCCCTCGTCGTGCCCTTTCGCGCGGAGGTGCGCCCGCACCGACGCCTCCGAACGCATCCGTCTCGAAACGAACCTCTCCCCCTCGCGCTGCGCCCGATCTGCGCGCTCGCCCGCGGCCACCAGCACCGCGAGATGCGCGGTCCACTCCTGCCCGACGTAGAGCCCGAGCCCCCGCACCGTCGATTCGCGCAGCGTCGCCACCCGCAGCCCGCCCACGCGAACGGAGACGCGTCCGCCAGGACCGGCCAGGCCGCGGAGCTCGCCGATCACCGGGCTCGGCGCCGACGGTTCCGGTGTGCGCGCGTCATCACCCGCGAATAGCTCGTCGGACTCGCGCGCGCCCTGCTGGTCCCTCCGTCCCACCTCAGCCCTCCAGTGCTTCGAGATACGCTCTCATCTCGTTCGTCGCTTTTCCGTCGCTCAGGTCCTTCGCAGCGGCCAGCCCCGTCCGCAGCACGGCCATCGCCTCGGCCGCTCGACCCGCGTTCTCGAGCGCCCGGGCCTTGTGATAATGCGCATACAAGTACGTCGGGTCCAGCGCGAGGCACCGGTCATAGTGCATGACCGCCTCCTCGGTCCGGCCAGCCCCGGACAGTTCCTGCGCGATCATGTAGTGCAGGTCCGCGTCGGCATCGTCCGCCGCGAGCAGCCGTTCCAATTGCTCCATCCGGGACATCCCTGAAGTTTACCCCCTCGCGCCGGTCTTCCGGGGCACGCCCTTTTTCGACCCCGAACCCTTCCCGGACGCGCTCCCCATCCCCTTCGCGTTCGAGCAAAACCGGCGGCAGATCGCGTCGTCGGAGCACGTCGCTCCCCGCGCCTTGCACACGGCCCGCCCGTGGGAGATGAGCAGGTGGCTCAGCTCGGTCCAGGCCTCTCTCGGGAAGAGCGCCATGAGCCGTTTTTCGATCGCCGCGACGGTCGCCCCTTCGGGGGCCAGACCGAACCGCCCCGAGAGCCGCTGCACGTGGGTGTCGACGACGACGCCCACGTTCACCCCGAACGCGTTTCCCAGCACCACATTCGCCGTCTTGCGTGCCACGCCCTGCAGCGTGAGCAGGTCCTCCATCGTCCTCGGCACCTTCCCCCCGAACCGATGCACGACGTCATGCATCGACATGTGCAGGGCCTTCGCCTTATTCCGGAAAAACCCCAAAGACCGCACGTACGGTTCGATCTCCTCCGGAGTCGCCTCCGCGTAATCCTTCGGCGCCGGGAACCGCTTGAACAGCGCGGGGGTTGCGCGATTTACCGCGGCGTCGGTGCATTGCGCGCTCAGTATCGTCGCGATCAGCAGCTCGTGCGGGCTGTTGTGCTCGAGAGCACACCGCGCCTCCGGGTACCGCTCGCGCAGCGCCTTCAGAATATCCATTGCGCGACGCGTCTCCGCAGCGCTCACGCTCGGCAGCGCGAGCGTCACCGCCCCGGCTGCTTCCTTCGTGCGTGCGGGCTCTGTGGCGCCGGGCTTCCTCGTGGTCTGGGACGCCCCGGCCCTGCGTGCCGTTTTCTTCGTCGTTCTCTTGGTCACGGGCCGATCCTACGCGTCCCGTGTCCCCGGGTGGTACAAACCCCGTGTGTTCCCCACGCTCCCTCCGCTGGCCCTGTCCCTCGCGGGGCTCCCCGCGCCGAAGGGCGCGCGCGCCCTCATTGATACGGTCCCGACGCTCGGGCCCCGCGCGATAGTCCTCGACGCCACCCACCCCGAGACGCGTCCGCGCGCCCTCGATTCCTCCGCGCGACGCGACCTCGCATCTCTCCTCCGCCGCGCCGATCTCGTGTTCGCGGGACTCGACCTCTGGATTCCACCCGAGCACTTCGCCGACCCCGCGAAAGTCGATCGTGCGGTCGAGGCGACCAGCGCGGCCTGTGCGCTTGCCGGCGATCTCGCTCGTCACGCCGGCGTTGGGGGTCGAGCGGTCATTTCCCTGGTGCTCCCGCCCAAGCCGCTCGAGGGCGCTGCGCCCGCGCTGGCGCTCGCCGCGGATCGCTCCGGCGTTCGTCTCGCCGATCATGCCTGGCCCCCGGCCGCTCCGCCGCACGCGGCGTCCATCGACGTTGGTCTCGACCCGGCGTCCATCCTGGGCTCGAAAGCCGACCCCGCGAAGGAAGCCTCCTCGCTTCTCTCCGGCTCTCGCCTCGCCGCCGCGCGCCTCTCTGACGCAGGCCCCTACGGGCGTGTGTCCCTCGGCGCCCCGGGCGCGCGCCTCGATCTGCTTGCCTACTCCGTCGCCCTGCTTACCGGCGCCTACCCCGGCCACGTGATCCTTGACGTCCGAGGCCTAGCCGACGCGACCTCGGCGATCGGCTCGGCGATGGCCGCATGGCGGCCGCCTGGGCTCGCCGACTGAACCCGCGACTCCACGTCATACAATCCGCCCCCACGACCCGGATCCTTGCACCCGCAGCAGACCACGGATGGCGAGAAAACGCGACTACTACGAGGTCCTCTCCGTCCCGCGAGACGCCACGGCGGACCAGATCCGCTCCGCCCATCGCAAGCTCGCGCGCGAGCTCCACCCGGACGTCAACAAGGCCCCCGACGCCGCGGCTCGATTCGCCGAGGTCCAGGAGGCCTACGACGTCCTCTCCGACACGGAGAAACGCGCGACCTACGACCGCGTCGGGCACGGCGCCTACACCTCCGGCGGCTCGCACGCACGCACCAGCGCGCCCCCGCGCGGCACCTACACCTGGAGCAACATCGGCGGCACGCCAGGCGACGTGAACTTCGACCCAGAGGACATCGGCTCCATCTTCGAAGAGTTCTTCGGCGGCGGCCGTTCCCCCGGCTCCCCCGGCTCCCCCGGCTCCCCCGGATCCCCCGGGTCCGGCGGTTCCCGCGGCTTCGATCGCGACCAGCCTCGCTCCCGCGCACGCGCCAAAGGCGCCGACATCCACCATCACGTCGACGTCCCCTTCGAAACCGCCTACGACGGCGGAACCGTCACCCTCCGACTCACACGCGGCAACGACGAGGAGACCATCGACGTCAACATCCCGCGCGGCGTCGACACCGGCGCGAAGCTCAGGCTCCGCGGCAAGGGCCATCGCGGGCGAGGCGGCGCCGCGGGCGATCTCATCCTCACCGTCCAGCTCCAGCCACACCCGAGCTTCCGACGTGACGGGCTCGACGTCCTCACCGAGGTGCCGCTCACCATCGTCGAAGCCACGCTCGGCGCCAAGGTCGCCGTGCCCCTTCCGCCGGACGGGCGTGAGACCGCGCAGATCACCGCGCCTCCGGGCACGCCCAGCGGCGCCAAGCTCCGCATCCGCTCACGAGGCTTTGAGTCTGACGGCCGCCCCGGCGCCGCGTCCAAGAAGGGCGATTTCTACGCCGTCGTTCGCATTGTTCCGCCCAAGCCCGACGATCTCTCCGAAAGCGACCGAGAACTGCTCCGCGACCTCGCCTCGCGCATTCCCTCTGCGCGACGCTGAGTCATTCGCCGGGCGCTCTCGGCCCCAGCATTCCCGCCAGCTCCACCGCCTCCAGGTGCGGCACGAACACTTCCGCGTGCCACCGCCGCCACGCCTCCACGTCCCATCCCAGATACGCCGTCGATCTCCCCCACGCCCCAGAGGTCATCCGCACCAGCGCATCATGCACCTCCGTGCGGTACGACGTCACCACGGCGTCGCGCACCACCAGCAGCGACCCCGTCGTCAGCGTCGAGATCTCAGGCTGAAACGCCACGCTCCCGTTCCCCACCACGGGTGTCAGCCCCGACACGAAGGTCTGTTGCTGCCCCACGAGGATGAACGCACGAACGCCCCTGGGCTCCGCGGGCGTTCCTCCGTTCCCCACCTGCGCGCTGATCAGCAGCGGGATTGCCTCGAGCAACCCCAGCGCCTCGATGACCCGTGCGCTCGCGGCCGCGTGCGCGTCGTCCCCGCTCCGCAGGGCGCGATCCAGCGCCAGCTTGACGCCGTACGCCACTCTACGCGCCCGTGCGCCCTCCACCAGCATCCCGAGCGAGCTCTCCCGGACCTCATCGTTCCGCTCGAAGCACGCCAGCCACGCCAGCGTCGCGTCGCTGTCGTGTGTCCCCTGGTCTGCGATGTAGGACAGGAGTCCAAGCCGCACGTCGTTCGCTTCGCGTTCGAACACGTCCACGGCCGCGGAGATCGCCTCGCCCGGCAGCGGCCGGGCAAACCCGTCCAACGTCTCGCGCACTCGCCGCATCCCCTCTTTTCGCAGGTCCGGCACGCGCACCGACCCGAAGTGGCGCGCCCGGATCGCGTTCAACGATCGCTCGAGCTCACGCAGACTCCGCAGGTACGCTGAGCGATCCTCCCCGCTCGCCGCGCTGCGCTCCACTCCTGCCGGCGCGTGTGCCGCCCCGACGTGCCCAGGCTCCCCGGCCGCGATCCACGAAACGCCACACAACGCAAGCAACGCCATCCCACTCGCTCTCATGACGAGCGATGGTACGTCCCGCGGCGCCGAGCGGCTCCCGCGAAACCCCTCAAAAAAGCAGCCCTCTCACCGCCCCACGCCGGCGGCCGTCCGTCCCCCGCCGGTCTGCACCACCACCGATTTCGAGAACGTCCGCTGTCCCCGCATCGCCGCCGCACGGGACGGGAACGAGCCGACGCGCACCACCCATAGCGAGCGGCCCTTGGAATCCTGGTCGACACTCACCTGCGGCTCGCCCAGACCGGCGCGCCGCGCGCTCGCGCTCGAGGTCGACGCCATCTTGTCCGCGTTCGCCCTGCTCGAGAACGCGCCGAGCTGCAGCGTGAACGGCCCGAGCGTGCCCGCGGGCCCAGCGATGCGCCCACCCGAGCCTCCCCCCTCCATCGCCCTCGACGACATCGCGGCCGCGCTCCGTGCGCGGTACGCCTCGTCCCCGCTCAGCTTGTCCGCGGCCTCGTTGAGAAGCTGCGCGGCCCGGGCATGCCGCCCCCGCTCCTGCTCGATCAGCCCCAGCGTCGCCGAGGCGCGCCCCGCGATCTCTTTGTCCTTCGACATCGTCAGCGGCCCGAGCCAATGCTCCGCGTCCGCGTTCCGATCCAGCGCGTGCGCTGACATCCCCGCGATCAACGCGGCCCGCTCGTGACGCGCGCCGGACGTCGCCCCGGCCTCTTTGGTCGCTTTCGTGTACGCCGACGCGTACAGCCCGGCCTCGTAGTCTCCCGCTGCGCTTCCGTCCGACGGGCGCGGGTCATGCAGCCTGGGGCCGCTTTCTCCCTGTGCGCCGCCGCCTCGGCAACCTGCCCCGAGCGTGCTCATGCCGGCCAGCAGTGCGATCGACGCCATCCAAACGGCCCGCTCCCTCGCGCGAAACACGGACATCCAAGTCCTCCCAATACTCACACCAGACTCGCCCCGACCAGAGTACGCTCTTCCGCACTTCTCATCGACCCCGCACGCCGGACCCCGCCAGGATTCCCGCCACACACCATGAGCGTCCACTGGCCGATCATCCGAACCTGTCTCGCACGCCCCGCCGCGCCGCTCATCATCGACGACCGGCGCACGTGGCGCGCGGCCGAGATCCTCGTCGCCGCGATGCACGTTGCCGACGCCGTCGCGGCCAGATCGTCCACGCAGACCCTCGCCCTGCTCCTGCCCACCAGCGGCGCAACCGCCGTCGCAGCCCTCGCCGGTTGGATGCTCGGACGCACCATCGTCCCTCTCAACTACCTCCTCAAGCCCGATGAGCTCCAGTACGTCATCGACGACTGCGGCACGGACACCATCCTCACCGCCGAACCACTCCTCGAGCACATCCGCTCCACCGGCGGACGCGACCCCACCGTCAAGAACCTCGTCCGCCTCGAATCGCTCGCCTTCAAGGGCGTGCCCGACCCGCGCTGGCCTTCGCTCCGAGGCGTCGGCGCGTCGGCCGACCAGCTCGCCCTCCTGCTCTACACCTCCGGCACGAGCGGCAAGCCCAAGGGCGTGATGCTCTCCCACCGCAATCTCGCGACGAACGTCCGGCAGTGCGTCGATTGGGTCAACTTCACGCGCCACGACACGCTCCTGGGGGTCCTGCCTCAGTTTCATTCCTTCGGCATGACCGTCCTTACCCTGCTCCCGCTCACCGTGGGCTGCAAGGTCGTCTACTCCGCGCGATTCATCCCCACGCACATCGTCCGGCTCCTGCGCCAGCACAGGCCGACCGCGCTCATCGCGATCCCCTCCATGTACAACGCGCTCCTCTCCGCGAAGGACGCCGGGCCCGAGGACTTTGTCTCGCTGAAGTACACCGTCTCGGGCGGCGAGCCCCTCTCTGAGCCCGTCGCGCGTGCCTTCCGCGAGCGATTCAACGTCACCATCAACGAAGGCTACGGCCTTACCGAGACCTCGCCCGTCACCAACTGGTGCCGGCCTCACGAGTTCCGCCCCCGATCCGTGGGCATGCCCCTGCCCGAGGTGGTGCAGCGCATCGTCGACCCTGCCACCGGCGCCGATCTACCTCCCGGACAGGACGGCGAGGTCTGGATCGCCGGCCCAAACATCATGCATGGCTATCTCCACCTCGCCGAGGAGACGGCCAAGGCCCTCACCGCCGATGGTTTTCTGCGCACGGGCGACATGGGCCGATTTGACCCCGACGGCCACCTCTACATCACCGGACGCATCAAGGAGATGATCATCGTCGGCGGGGAGAATGTTTTCCCGCGCGAGATCGAGGAAGCGCTCGACGCGCACCCTGCGGTGCACGCTTCCGGCGTCGTGGGCTACCGCGACGAGCTGCGCGGCGAGACCCCCGTGGCCTTCATCGAGCTGAAGGAAGGCGCCGCGCCGCCGAGCGAGTCCGAACTCCGCACCTGGTGCCGAGAACGGCTCGCGGGCTACAAGGTCCCCTCGGACATCCGCGTCGTCGAGGCGCTCCCCAAAGGGCCCACGGGCAAAGTGCTCCGCAGGGAGCTCCACGCCATCGCGAATCACAAGTCCTGAACCCCCGTGGAGCGACCCCGGCCTGTCTCGGTCGCCCCCGCTGTCGCGGCCTTCGCCAGCCGCTTCGATCTGGAATGCCCGGGAGAGGACTCGAACCTCCACCCTATTGCTAGGACTAGCACCTCAAGCTAGCGCGTCTGCCAGTTCCGCCACCCGGGCGAGTGGGAAAGGGCGGGAGTATAGCGATCTCTGCGCACAAGTTGGGGCCCCCTCGCCCTCACGCCAGCCATCGGCCCCCATCCACCCGGACCACCTCCCCCGTCACGTACCCCGCGTCCATCGCAAGCCACCGCACCACCTCCGCCGCTTCCTGCGGCGTCCCCGCACGTCCGAGCGGCACACGCGACACGTACGCCCGCTGCATCGCCTCATCCGACTCGTACCCCTCCTCCGGGAACAACGCGACGCCCGGCGCCACGCCGTTCACGCGGATGTCCGGCGCAAGGTCCCGCGCCAGCGTCCGAACCATCTCGATCAGCGCGGCTTTGGACATGGAGTACGGCGCAAAGCCCTTCCGTGGTCGGCCCATGGCGTGCATGTCCACCATGGCGACGATCGCGCCCCCGCCCCCGCCCCCGGTGGCCTTGCCGCCCAGCGAGCCGCGCGACAGCGGCTCGCGCAGGAGAAGGCTCAGCGCGAGCGGCGCCAGCGCGTTCACCCGGTAATGCCGCTCGCCGTCCGAGATCGTTGCCGCGGGCGCCGACGGGCCGTAGATCGACGCGTTGTGAATGAGCGCATCGAGGCGTGGGAGGCGTGTCGCGGCCTCTTCGGCAAACGCCGAGACTGCCGAGAGATCAGCGAGGTCCAGGCGTGTCGTGCGGGCGTCGACCCCCGTCTCTCGGAGCGCGCGGACGCACGCACGCGCCTCGTCGACGCTCGTACGGTGCGTGAGCAGCACGTCGACGCGAGACCGCGCGAACGACTCGCAGATCGCGCGGCCGACTCGTTTCGCGCCGCCCGTCACGAGCACAATCGGGCGTGATCCGTCGAACCCGTGCCACGCGTCGCTCACGTGTTCCGGACTCCCTCATGCCGCACGGTGCCGTCATCCTCGTCATCCGCGCGCAGGCGGCGACCCGCCTCTTCCCACGGGTCGATCCCCGCGGCCGACGTGTCCGTCTCCGGACGCTCGCCGGCCCCGTGCCGGCCCGGACGCAGGGCCCGTGCCGCGAGGATCAGCACGACGAAGGCCACCAGGGCGATGAGGAGCAGGACTCCCCACGCGTTGCCCAGGCGCAACGCCTGCGTTGCGCCGTCCGTGCTCTGAGCCAGCGTTGCCAGCAGCATCGCCTCAGGATACGCCGGGCGGCGAGGCGCGGATTCCAGCATGTCGCGAACGGGGCAGGCCCCTCACGAGCACGGCGTCGCGCCGAACGAGGACAGCACCGCGTTCAGGTCGGCGAAGTTCACCGAGCCGTCGCCCGTCACGTCTCCGGCAAGCCCCTGGCCCGCCTGCCCGAACTGGCTCAGGACCATGTTGAGGTCGACGAAATTCACGACGCCGTCCCCGTTCGTGTCCCCGGCGAGCAGGTTCACCAGCTCCGGTCGCAGGTTCACGATCGTCGCCTTCGCGCGGGTCAGCTGGCCGGGCGAGAAGAAGTCGCGGCACTCCTTGCGCGAGTACGACATGAAGTTCGTCGGGTCCGGCGCGTACCGTCCGTCGCCGCTGCACGTCCCGAACGATGTGCCCGTGTACACGCACGACGTGCTCACGTTGCTCGTGCTCAGCGTCGGGTCGGCGGGCGTGTCGCACACGAGGTCGCCCGCGGTGGCGCAGTTCGAGCCGTTCACGCACTCGCGACCGTTCGCCGTCTCGTGGGTGTGGAAGAGGTCGAAGTAGTGGCCGATCTCGTGCGGGAAGGTGGAGGCGTTTGTGGGGAGCGCGGTGCAGGAGTTCCGCATCACGATGCCCTGCACGCTCGAGAACGTGAACGCCGAGATGCCGCAGAGGGAGGAAGCGCCGATGAACAGCTCTTCGGTGAAATAGATGTTGATGGTGTTGGGCACGACGTTGGTGGTGCGGAGCTGGTCGATCTCGCCCTGCGTGTTGATGTTGAGGTAGAAGTTGTCGGAGTCGATGTAGTCGATCGGCCCGGGACGGCAGAACGCAATGCCCGCGGGGGCGTACGCGATGTTCGCGTCGATGAGCGCCTGATCGAGACGCTCGGGCGGCAGGCCGCCGGCGCCGTTCGATCGGCGAACCACGTGGAAGGTCAGAGGGACATAGATGAACGAATCGGCCCCGCGCTCCGCGCCGGCCAGGTCGTAGACGCCGGCCTCCATCAGCGCGCGGGCCATCGCCGCCTCACCGGCCGTGAGCGTCTGCGGGCATTCTCCCCCTTCGTGCCCCGGATCGGCGAACGCCGCCGCTCCACACACCGAGACCGCCACCGCCCCCACAAGGACTCTCGCTCGCATGCCGTTGCTCCTTCGCGACTTCTGACCGATCGCACAGCAGCGAATCCTGACGCAAGCACCGCCGCATGACAAGCCCCATAGCTCGAATTGGCTGCCGATTTCACGGCTTATCGGTCGAGCCACCACCGTTCGAGGGTTCCCTCGCACGCCCCCCGATAGAGCGTCCGCAAGGTCTCTCGCGGCAACGACATGCCACGCAGCGCAGGCGCCGACATCTCGTCGTGCTTCATCGGCTCGACCAGAGCGAGGTCCGGGTCCGCGATCGGCGACTCCCCGTCGTACCCCGTCTCGAACATCGTCCGCAGCGCCCAGTAGCGCGACGCGTACAGATCGAACGCCTCGTGCTTCGAGTGCGCCTGCTCGGCGAACCGCGCCGCGGCGTCGGTCAGGCCCGTCGGCTTGGGCGCGAGGTGCTGCTCCATCGTCACGATGTCCGAGCCGAAGAGCACGCGACCCTGGTGCTTCTGGAGGAACTCGGCGAAGCGCCCCGCCGGGAGCTTGCTCAGCTCGCGCACCATCCACTTCGTGGCCGAGGTGTCGATGACGATGTTCGGATGGCGCGACAAGAGCCCGTCGAGGAAGTCGAGGTCTTCCGGCCAGCCCGCCATGTGCGCGAGGAGCCAGGGCTGGGTGAACTCGTCCACGAGCCGCTCGATCGGCAGATACTGTCTTTCCTTCGTGCCGTAGAACGACGGGTCCGCGTACTTGGTCTTGAACCAGGTGTCGGGGTCGGCGATGTGCACCATGATCATCATGCCGAGCTCGGTGCACAGGCGCATCTGCCGGCGCCGCCACTCTCCGTCGAGGGCGAGGAGCTTCGGGTCGCCCATCTCGCGCGTGTAGTCGAGCAGCCTCGGCGCCGTCCAGAACTTGGCCATGCGGCTGCCGTATTTCTCGCGCCAGACCGGGATGTCCTCGAGGTACCCCATGGTGTGGGCCCACTTGCGGTCCGGGTGCATCCATCTCGGCACGGCGACGAAGCGCACCGTGTCGGCGAGGGCGTCGCGCACGGCGTCCCCGTCCTCGATGCGCGTCTGGGAATAGGTGAGATTGACGCCGTAGAGGTCGCGGACTTCCTTGTAGATGACCGCGGCCTTGGGGCCGTTGATATGGGCGTGGGCGTCGATGATGGGGGTGACGGGCGGGCCGAGCCGCACGGCTTCGGCTCGGTAGTCGAGCCCGAGTCGGTTCGCGGCTGTGGGGGTGAAGGGCTTGGCGGGCATCGGGCGGATGGTAGCGCGGGGGGTCGGCGCGGTAGGATCGGGCGATGGGCGCAGGCGGAAACGCTCGAGGGGAGCCGGAGTACCTGGCGCCGTACCGGGAAGCTGTCGAGCGATACGGGCCGGGATTTGAGGCGACGCTGTGGGCGAGCCGGGAGTATCAGGTCACACGTTTCCGTGTGATTGCGGAGATGGTGGATCTGGGGGGCCGGAGCGTGGTGGATGCCGGTTCCGGCAGGGGTGATCTGGCGTGTTTCCTGGCGGAGCGGGAGGTTGCGTTTCGCTCATATCTGGGGGTGGAGGGGCTTCCTCAACTTTTGGCCGCGGGCGTCGATCACCTGCCTGCGCGCGCCGAATTGCGGTCGTACGACTTTGTTCGCGAGGCGGAGCGACTGGGGGAGACGGAACCGGACGTGATTGTCTTTTCTGGGTCGCTGAACACGCTGGAGCAGCGCGCGGCGGAGCGGGTGCTGGGGACGGCGTGGACTGGCGCGCGGGTTGCTCTGGTGTTCAACTTCCTGAGCGATCGGTGCGAGCCGTCGCTTCGCCGCCAGCCCACGTCGCCTGCGCGGCGGTTCGACACGGCTCGGCTGGTGGAGTGGGCGTTTCGTCGAACTGCCAGAGTGGCGGTGCGAACCGACTATTTCCACGGCGGGCACGACTGCACGATCGCTCTGTGGAAGTCGTAAGCGTCGGGCTGTGATCGTCACGGTGTGAGAAACGACAAGGAGGGCTCGGCATGAAGCGTCGGAGCGCGATGGCGGCGTGGATGTGGTCTGCGATGGCGGGTGCGACGGTGTTGTCGGGGTGCGCGAAGTACCAGACGCCGGGGGGGCCGGCGGACATGCGCGCGATGGGGATTTCCCGGGGCGAGCAGATCGAGCGGACGGACGCGAACATCCTCGAGAAGATGAGTCGGAAGCCCGCGGCGGATTTCCCGGCGTCGATCGCCGTGGTGCGCGTGCAGGCGAACAACTACCGCTCGTACACGGCGCAGGGGTACGGGGACGGGAACTTCTCGGTGCTGACGACTCGTGAGGCGGAGTCGGACACGGACATGGCACGGCTCGAGTCGTTGCCGATGGTGCGCGGGATCGCGACGATGAACCGGCTGGTCGTGCCGCAGCACTTGAGCACGGAGAAGGATCTGCGCGAGGCGGCGGCCGCGGTGCATGCGGACATGGTGCTGCTGTACACGTTCGACACGCGGTTCGGGGTGACGACGAAGATTCCGGCGCTCGGGATGATCACGCTCGGGTTGTTCCCGGATCGTGAGTCGCAGGTGACGTCGACGGCTTCGGCCGCGCTGATTGATACGCGGACGGGGTTCATTTACGGGTTGGCTGAGGCGACGTCGAAGGCGCATCAGCCGGCGAATGCCTGGACTTCGCAGGATGCGGTGGATGAGTCGAGGCTGCGCGCGGAGAAGGAGGCGTTTGTGAACCTGGTGGGGGAGGTTGAGAAGATGTGGAGGGGGGTTGCGGAGACGTATGCGGTGACGAGGGCGGTGGAGGGGGAATCGGAAGCTGCGGTGAGGTGAGAGCGATCCGAAAGGCATAGAGGAAGAGAAGAACGAGGCCGTGGAGCCCTCACCCTGCCTTCTCCCATTGCAGAGCCAATGGGAGAGGTGGCCGGTGTGATAGCAACTGAGGCGTCGGGAGTCTCCTGCGTGTGGAAGCAACACGAAGCGAGAGAGGTGTAGCGATGCGATAGCCCTCACCTCGGTCCTCTCCCACTCGCCCCGCGGGCGGGGCTCGCGGGAGAGGAAGGAGGAGCGGAGCCGTCAGGCGTATTGAAAGGCCGATCGGCACCTGATCGCTGGTGATGGTGTGGGCGGAGTTCTCTACGAGGCGATGTAGAGAAGGAAGCGATGCATTAGCCCTCTCCCTACCCTCTCCCACGCCGCAGAGCCGTCGTGGGAGAGGTGGCCTCAACGGTTGGTAGGCTAGGGGCATGGCGATCATCGTTTTTCAGCATCACGACATCGGCGTGCCGGGGCGGTTGGGGCTGACGCTTCGGGATCACGGGTTCAAGCTGCGCGTGGTTCGGCCTGACCGGGGGGAGGCGCTGCCGCAGGATTACGACGACGTTGAGGGTGTGGTGAGCATGGGTGGCCCTCAGAACGTCGACGATGCGCCGGGGAAGTGGCCTTGGATGGCTGGGGAGATGGCGTATCTGAAGGGGGCGCACGAGCGGCAGTTGCCGGTGATCGGGGTGTGTCTCGGGCACCAGATGCTGGCCGCGGCGCTTGGTGGCGAGGTGGGGCCGATCGATCCGGGTCAGGGGCCGGAGATGGGATTCCTGCCGGTGGAGATCGGGTCGATTGGTCAGACGGACCCGGTGCTCGCGGGGATCGCGTGGAAGTCGATGCAGTTCCAGAGTCACGGGCGCGAGGTGAAGAAGCTGCCTGCGGGGGCGGTTGGGCTGTCGAGCAGCGCGCGGTGCAAGGTGCAGTCGTTCCGGGTGGGGCTGCGGTCGTACGGGTTCCAGTACCACTTCGAGGTGGATCGTGCGGGCGTGGAGAAGCACGTGCGCGCGGACGCCGAGTGCATGGCGAAGGCGGGGCTGAGCGTCGAGGAGGCGCTGCGTCAGGCGGACGCGCACTATCCGGGCTTCGCGCGGCTGGGAGATCGGCTGTGTCTGAACCTGGTGACGATGCTGTTTCCGCGGGTGTTCCGGGGCGAGTCGGGTCGCGACGTGGCGAGCGGGTCGGCGTCGATTCCGGCGTCGACGGCATCGGCGGCGCGGTGAGGGTTTGGGAACTCGGCTGACGATCACGCCGCCGGGGGATTACCGGCTGTCGCGGGACGTTTGTTCGTACGGGTACTTCCTGCTGGCGCCGAACCGGTGGGATCCGAAGACGGGGACTCTGGAGCGCGTGCTGGGGTTGTCGGAGGGGGCGGCGCGTGTGGTGATTGCGCAGGACGGGGGCGCGGGGGGAAGGCTGTTGGTGAAGGCGGACCGGGGGTTGTCGAAGAGGGAGCAGGGGGAGGCGAAGCGGCAGATCGCGCGGATGCTGAGCCTTGGGGATGAGGGGGTGGGTGAGTTCCACCGGGTGGACCCGAGGTGGTCGGGACGCGCGAAGGGGAATGCGAAGGGGAGGGGGAGGTTGTTCCGGAGTCCGACGTTCTTTGAGGATTTGATCAAGACGGTGACGAGCTGCAACGTGGCTTGGCCGAGCACGGTGCGGATGAACGAGCGGTTGTGCGCGGTGTTCGGGCCGGCGTTTCCGGAGGCGAAGCGGATGGCGCGGGCGCGTGCGAGCACGCTGCGGGGGCGGTGCGGGGTGGGGTATCGGGACAAGCGGATGGTGGAGCTGGCGAAGCTGGTGGCGAGCGGGGAGGTGGACCCGGAGTGGTTTGAGGCCCCCGAGGTTGGTGATGAGGAGGTGTACGGGGCGTTGCTGGAGTTGCCGGGGATCGGGCCGTATTCGGCGGCGAACGTGATGCAGTTGCTTGGGAGGTATTCACGGCTGGCGATCGACACGGAGTCGATCCGGCACGGGAAGACGGTGCTCGGGATGGAGGGCACGGACGCGGAGGTGACGAGGCGTCTGGAGGAGCACTACGAGAGGTTCGGGCGGCACAAGTTCCGGTCGTACTGGTTTGAGCTGTGGGAGTGGTACGAGGGGAAGCGGGGCGCGGCGTGGACGTGGTCGAAGGAGGAGGTGGGGGCGAGCTTCACGGCGGCGGCGTTCCGGAAGGAGGAGGGCGAGGCAGTGGGGGCGGGGGTGAAGAAAGGGGCGGCGAGAGCGGGCCGCGCCCGCTCGGGGTGATCTATACTCGGGGCTTGTGCGGCTTGGTCGCTCGCCTGCGATGGCGGTGGTGGACGGGCACGCTCCGACTCGCCTTTCCGCATGAAGGACTGAGATGGCAACGATCGCCTCGCAGTCGTTGAAGAACGCGTTTCTGCATGGTCGTTGGACGGCGGATGATTCCGCGCGCCTGTACGGGCTGCAGGACTGGAGCCAGGGGTACTTCGGGGTGAGCGAGCAGGGGAACGTGCTCGTGCTTCCGGACCGGAGCATGCAGGGGCGGAAGATCGACCTGCACGAGCTGGTGGAGGGATTGCGTGAGCGGGGGCTGGGGACGCCGGTGCTGATCCGTTTCACGGACATCCTTCGTCACCGTCTGCACGAGCTGGCGGGGGCGTTCCAGAAGGCGATGGCGGATCACGAGTACAAGGGGGAGTACCGGTGCGTGTATCCGATCAAGGTGAATCAGCAGCGGCACGTGGTGGAGGAGATCCGGGACATCGGGGGTCCGCTGGGTTTCGGGCTCGAGGCGGGGAGCAAGCCGGAGCTGCTTGCGGTGCTGGGGATGAGCGAGGGTCGGCAGGAGATGCCGATCGTGTGCAACGGGTTCAAGGACGACGAGTTCATCGAGATGGTGGTTCTGGCGACGAAGATCGGTCGGAACATCATCCCGGTGGTGGAGAAGTTCAGCGAGCTGGAGCTGCTGGTCAAGCACGCGAAGCGGTACGAGGTTCGGCCGAAGATCGGCGTTCGGGTGAAGATCGCGGCGAAGGGTTCGGGCCGGTGGGAGTCTTCGGCGGGCGCGCGGTCGAAGTTCGGGCTGTTCATCTCGGAGCTGTTGCAGGCGCTCGAGTACCTGCGTGCGAACGACATGCTTGATTGTCTGCGGATGCTGCACTTCCACATCGGGAGCCAGATCACGGACATCCGGAACCTGAAGAACGCGATCAACGAGCTGACGCACATCTACGCGGAGCTTCGTCGTCTGGGTGCGACGAACCTGACGATGGTGGACGTGGGGGGCGGTCTCGGGGTGGACTACGACGGCTCGCAGTCGAGCTACGCGTCGTCGATGAACTACACGATCCAGGAGTACGCCGCGGACGTGGTGTACCGGATCAAGAGCGTGTGCGACGACGCGGGCGCGCCGCACCCGACGATCATCACGGAGTCGGGGCGCGCGATGGCGGCGTACTCGAGCGTGCTGGTGTTCGACGTGATCGGGTCTTCGCAGTTCGACGGCGCTCCGACGGTGGAGGAGGTGGAGGCGGCGTTGGCGCAGGAGAGCGACCCGCCGCAGCCGGTGATCGATCTGCTGAACACGTTCAAGGGGATGACGGACCGGAATCTTCTGGAGAGTCATCACGACGCGATGCAGGCGCGGGACGAGGCGTTGAGCCTGTTCAGCCTCGGGTACATGACGCTGCCGATGCGGGCGATCTCGGAGCGGTTGTTCTGGGGGATCGGCCGGAAGGTCTTGGAGCGGGCGACTCGTCTGCGGGAGATCCCGGAGGAGTTCGAGAGCCTGCCGGAGATCCTGAGCGACATTTACTTCTGCAACATGTCGATCTTCCAGTCGATGCCGGACTCGTGGGCGATCGACCAGCTGTTCCCGATCATGCCGATCCATCGGTTGCAGGAGGAGCCGGCGCGTCGGGCGGTGCTGGCGGACATCACGTGCGACTCGGACGGTCAGATCGACAAGTTCGTCGACCGGCATGACGTGAAGAAGACGCTGGAGCTGCACGGGCTGCGGGTCGGCGAGCCGTATTTCCTGGGCGCGTTCCTGGTGGGGGCGTATCAGGAGACGCTGGGTGATCTGCACAATCTGCTGGCGGACACGCACGCGGTGCACGTGACGGTGGATGAGGGCGGCGAGGTGTCGATCGACGAGGTGGTGGAGGGGGACACGGTCGCGGAGGCGCTGCGGTATGTGCAGATCGACGCGGAAGACCTGCGGAGCGCGATGCGTCGTGACGTGGAGCGTGCGGTGCGCGCGAAGCTGCTGACGGCGTCGGAGTCGTCGCAGTTGATGCGGTTCTACGAGGCGGGTCTGGACGGGTACACGTATCTGGAAGAGTGAGCCCCGGCCCCCCCGGACCAGGCCCCGGAAGGGCCCCCGGAAGGGCCCCCGGAAGGGGCGCTGGTTTGTGGCTGGTTTCTGGAAGAGCATTCATCGCCGAGCGGAAGAGCCGGCGTTCAGGGAGCAGAGAACGATGCAGAAGCCCACGAAGCAGGAACTGTTGAGCCGTCCGGTCGAGCACGTGGACATCACGAAGTTCGACGCGAGGCCGATCATCGAGGCGTACCGGGGGACGGCGTTCCAGGCGCGGAACCTGGCGCGGGCGTGCGACATCGTGTCGATGATGCTCGAGGAGAAGGAGTGCGGGGTCATCCTGACGCTGGCGGGGTCGCTGATCTCTGCGGGGATGAAGAGGGCGATCGTGACGATGATGGAGCACGACATGATCGACGCGATCGTGTCGACGGGGGCGAACATCGTCGATCAGGACTTCTTCGAGGGTCTGGGGTTCAGGCACTACATCGCCCCCGGAACTCCTGAAGCGCCCGTTGTCGATGACCCGACGCTGCGGGACATGGCGATCGACCGCATCTACGACACGTACATTGATGAGGACGAGCTGCGTCTGTGCGACGACACGACGAAGAAGATCTTCGACTCGCTGGCGCCGGGGGCGTACTCGTCGCGCGAGCTGGTGGACGCGATGGGGGCGTATCTTGCGGAGCACCACGGTGACATCCCGGGGATCGTGCTGACGGCGCACAAGAAGCGGGTGCCGATCTTCGTGCCGGCGTTCTCGGATTGCTCGGCGGGCTTCGGGATCGTGCTGCACCAGGTGCAGCGTCCGGAGGCGCACGTGGCGTTCGATTCGGGGAAGGATTTCCGGGAGCTGACGGCGATCAAGGTGCACTGCGGGACGACGGGGTTGCTGATGATGGGCGGTGGCGTGCCGAAGAACTTCGCGCAGGACATCGTGGTGGCCGCGGAGCTGCTTGGTGAGGAGGCGGCGATGCACAAGTACGCGGTGCAGATCACGGTGGCGGACTCGCGTGACGGCGCGCTGTCGGGATCGACGCTGCGCGAGGCGTGCTCGTGGGGCAAGGTGG
Organism: uncultured Phycisphaeraceae bacterium; assembly: GCA_964410465.1. Lineage (GTDB taxonomy): Bacteria > Planctomycetota > Phycisphaerae > Phycisphaerales > UBA1924 > CAYPGJ01. Next base: position 100,624 of record CAYPGJ010000004.1, read on the forward strand.
ACGTGGTGCACGAACAGATGGTGTTCGGCGAGGCGACGACGCTGCTGCCGCTGCTCGCGAGCGACGCGTATCACCGGGGCTCGTGGAAGGGGCGCAAGGGCAAGCGCTTGAGCGAGGTTGTCGAGCGGAGCGCGGTCGGCGCGAAGTGATACGGGGCCGGCGCGGTTGAGCGGGGGCGTGCCGCGGGCGCGGGCGGTATGCTGCGCGCCGCATGGCGAAACGGCTGGACAAGGCGTCTTTGAGTCTGCGGTCGAGGTCTTTGTACCCGAGCGTGCTGGCGTACTTCGCGGAGGCGCGGCGGGACGCGCGGGGCGGGATGCGCGTGCTGGACGTGCCGGCGGGGTCGGGGGTGCTGTCGTTCCCGCTGCGCGCGGCGGGGTATGACGTGACGAGCGCCGATTTGTTTCCGGAGTATCTGGAGGAGGCGGCGGAGAAGCGGCGCGGGGAGCCGGTGGTGAGCGCGTTCGAGGATGAGACGGGGGCGAGGCTGCCGACGTGGCTGCGCCTGGCGCTGTATGACGATGCGGGTGAGGGTCCGGAACGGGAGGGGGATGTGCGGGCCGTGCCTGCGGACATGGAGGCGCGGCTGCCGTTCGAGGACGGGTCGTTCGACGTGGTGTTGTGCGTCGAGGGGATCGAGCACGTGGTGGATCGGCACAAGACGCTGAAGGAGCTGCGTCGGGTGCTGCGGCCGGGTGGGAGGATGCTGATCACGACGCCGAACCTGCTGAGCCTGCGGGCGCGGCTGGCGTACGCGTTCGCTGGGCAGAGGGCGTTCAACAGCTACATCGATGAGCACACGTCGGTGTGGGGGAAGTCTGCGGACGGGGCGCGGACGTATCACGGGCACGCGTTCCTGGTCTCGTATTACCAGCTGCGGTATAGCCTTCACCACTGCGGGTTTCGGATGACGAGGCTGGTGAACTCGAACTGGAGCCCGACGAGCGTGCTGCTCTCGCCGCTGGCGCTGGGGGTGTGGTGGGGGACGTGGAGGTCGCAGCGGAGCGCGAAGCGGAAGTTTGCGCGGATGCGGCGCGAGGGGAAGGTGGGGGAGGGTGTTGAGGCGCCGTACCGGGAGATGCTGGGGCACGTGATGACGCGGGCGATGTTGTACGGGGCGACGCTCATCTGCGAGGCCGAGGCTGTCGAAGGCTCGGTGTGATGCGGACGCTGGTGTGGTTCAGGTCGGACCTGCGGGTGGGGGACAACCCGGCGCTGTGGCATGCGGCGCGGCGCGGGGAGGTGGTGGGGCTGTACGTGGTGTCGGCGGGGGATTGGGAGCGGCATGACACGGCGGCGTGCCGCGTGGAGTTCGTGCTGCGCAGTTTGCGAGAGTTGAAGGAGAGACTGAGGGAGAAGGGGGTGGCGCTGCGGGTGGTGAGGGCGGAGAGGGTGAGGGACGTGGCGGGGCTGGTGGTGCGGGAGGCCGAGAGGTGGACGTGCGGGGGGATCGCGTTCAACCGGGAGTATGCGTGGAACGAAGCGCGGCGGGATGAGGAGGTGGAGCGGCTGGCGGGAAAGGCGGGTCTGGAGGTTTCGGCGCATCACGATCAGGTGTTCTTCGCGCCGGGTGAGGTGATGACGGGGCAGGGGACGTATTACACGGTGTTCACGCCGTTCCGGAAGGCGGTGTACAAGCGGTTTGGGGAGGAGGGGGTTCCGGAGACGGTCGGGGTGATGCGGAAGCAGCGGGAGTTGGAGGTTGAGGGGACGGAGATTCCGGCGCACGTGCAGGGATTCGAGTCGGGGGTGGATGCGGGGTTGTGGCCGGGGGGAGAGCGGGAAGCGCAGAAGCGGCTCAGGAAGTTCGTCGAGGGGAGGATTCGCGCGTACGACCGTGCGCGGGACGTGGTGAGTGAGGATGGGACGAGCGCGTTGTCGCCGTATCTGGCGGTGGGGGCGGTGTCGGCGCGGCAGTGTCTGGAGGGCGCATTGGAGGCGAACGGGGGGAAGTGGGAGGGGGGGAGCAAGGGCGTTTCGACGTGGGTGTCGGAGCTGGTGTGGCGTGAGTTCTACCGGCACATCGTGGTGGGTTTCCCGCGCGTGTGCATGCATCGGCCGTTCAAGACGGAGACGGAGCGGATCAAGTGGGAGGAGAACGAGGAGCACGCGCGCGCGTGGGAGGAGGGGAGGACGGGGTACCCGATCGTGGACGCGGCGATGCGGTGCTTGCGTGAGACGGGGTGGATGCACAACCGGCTGCGGATGATCGCGGCGATGTTCTTCACGAAGGACCTGTTCCTCGACTGGCGCATCGGGGAGCGGTTCTTCATGCGGCGCCTGATCGACGGGGATCTGGCGAGCAACAACGGTGGTTGGCAGTGGTCGGCGAGCACGGGGACGGACGCGGCGCCGTACTTCCGCATCTTCAATCCGGTGAGCCAGAGCGCGAAGTGCGACCCGGAGGGGGCGTTCATCCGGAGATGGGTTCCGGAGTTGGCGGGATTGGACGGCAAGGCGATCCATGCGCCGTGGGAGGCGGGGCTCACGCGCGCGAACATCGAGTACCCGGAGCCGATCGTGGATCACCGCGAGGCGCGGGACCGGGCGATCGGGGCGTTCAAGCGGTCGAGCGGGACGAAGGGGTGAGGCTCACCAAGGGATGAGGAAGTTGGGGCCGTAGACGAGCTTTCCGCCGAGGTGGGCTGTGAAGGCGATGGCGAGGGCGACGAGGTAGAGGAGCGGCGCGGCGAGTTTGGCGATGAGCGTGGTCGGCTGGGCGGCGCGTGTCTGGAGCGCGATGGCGACGAGTGTCGCGGCGACGGCGACGGCGATGCCGGTGAGCTCGTGGAGTTCGAGGGTTTCGTGCGCGGCGCCTGAGAGGGTGGCTTCGACGGACTCTTCGTGGATGAGGCCGAGGGTCATGGCGAGGAGTGCGCCGGCGGCGCCGAGCCATGCGAGGAGGCGGACGGTGAAGGCGGCGTGTGACTCGGGGTCGGTATGCGGGCGCTTTGGGCGGACGAGTTCGACGAGCGCGGCGATGCAGAGGAGTGCGATGGGGAAGTGGACGGAGACGACGTGAAAGCGGCCGAGGCGCTCGAGGAGGGGGACTGAGGCGCGGTTGCGTGAGGAAGCAGAAGGCTTGTCGTCGTCGTCGTCGTCGTCATCGTCGTTTGCGCGGGCGTTGTTTGCGGCGAGATTGGCCGCTGCGGGGGTGGCGTAGGGGGGCGTGCCGCCGAACTGTGGGAGGTGTGGGAGGTATTTGTCGGGCGCGGCCTCGAAGAGGCGTCGGCACTTCTGGCAGCAGAAGTGGACGGTTTGGCCGTCGTGGAGGAGGGAGATGTCGGGGTCGATGGGCTCGTCGGTCATGACGGGGCACATCGTGTTCGCAGCCGGCGGGGGCGCCGGAGCGGGCTCGTCCGCGTGGGCGGAGGAGTGGGCGGGTGAGAAAGCGAGCCACAGGGCGATGAGCCCCGCGGCCAGCGTGGACCGGGCGCCCGCGCGGCGTGTTGGGTGAACACGCGCGACGTGGGCTGCGTTGGTCGGGGGGTTAGTGGGCTGCATCGCTCTTGCCCGCGGCGAGTGCTTCGTCGAGCGCGGCCTGGCGCTCCTTGTTGGACATCTTGATCCAGCCTGGGATGCAGTCGGGGCAGCAGAGCTGGATCTTCTTGCCGTTGAAGACGAACTGTCCGCCGTTGGCGTTGACCTCGTGCTTGCCGACGGGGCACCAGGTGTTGGCGACGGGGAGATTGTCGTACTTGGCGAGGAAGGCGTTCTGCTCGTCGGCGGTCTTCTTGGCGAACTTGGCGTCGCAGCCGGGGCAGCAGAAGCCGACGACCTTGCCCATGACGCGCGAGGTGGGGGTGTCGAGGTCGATGCCTTCCTTGCCGATGGGGCAGGCGTCGTTGACGGGGCCCATGTCGGCGTGGGCGAGGAGGAAGTCGAACTTGGCGTCGTCGGTCATCGCCTCCCACTTGGGCTTGCAGTCGTTGCAGCAGAGGGCGACGGCGACGCCCTTGAAGGCGACGGTGGGTGCGCCTGCGGGGATGGGCTCGCCGGAGGCGGGGCAGACGTCGTTGTGCGCGGCGACGGGGTTGGCGTCGTCGTGCGCGTGATGGTCTTCGCCTTCGTTGTGGTCGTCGCCGGCGGGGGTGAACTTGGCGAGGGTGGCGGTCTTGTCGGAGTCGCTCATGGCCTCCCACTTGCGGAGGCACTTCTTGCAGCAGAAGTCGACGGTCTTGCCGTTGAACTGCGCGGTGGGTGAGCCGGCGTCGACGGGCTCGCCGGTGATGACGCAGGTCTTGCCGCCGGCGTAGGCGTGCGCGGAGAGCATCGCGAGCGCGCCCGCGGTGAGGGCGGCGGCGAGGGTGGCGAAGCGGGAACGTTTCATGCGGACAACCTCCAGGTTTCAAGTGCTTGGTGCGGCTTGTTTCGAGAAGCGTAGTTTAGTCTCCTCGAGCAGCGCGCACAGGGTTGGGACCACGAACATCGTGATCAGAACGACGGTCATCCCGCCCAGTGTGGGGATGGCCATGGGGATCATCAGATCGGAGCCGCGTCCGGTGCTGGTGAGCACGGGGAGGAGCGCGAGGACGGTGGTGGCGGTGGTCATGAGACAGGGGCGGACGCGTCGGAGGCCGGCGGCGAGGATGGCGGCGCGGATGTCGGGGATGGTGCGCGGCTTGCGCTCGTTGAGACTCTGGCGCACGTAGGTGGCGATGACGACGCCGTCGTCTTCGGCGATGCCGAAGAGGGCGAGGAATCCGACCCAGACGGCGACGGAGAGGTTGACGGGGTGGAACTGGAAGAGGTCGCGCATGTTGCGTCCGAGGACGTCGAAGTCGAACCACCAGGGTTGGGAGTAGAGCCAGAGCATGGTGAAGCCTCCGCCCCAGGCGACGACGACGCTGGAGAAGACGATGAGGCTCATGATGACGCCTCGGAACTGGAGATAGAGCACGAGGAGGATGAGTGAGAGGGCGAGCGGGACGAGGACGAGGAGTGTTCTTTGCGCGCGGGCCTGGTTCTCCCAGGTACCGGCGTAGGAGATGCTGACGCCGTGGGGGAGGGTGAGTGCGCCGGTGGCGAGGTTGGAGTCGAGGAAGCGCTTGGCTTGTTCGACGGCGTCGACCTCACCGACGCCGGGCTTCTTGTCGAAGAGGACGTACCCGACGAGGAAGGTGTCTTCGCTTTTGATCATGTCGGGGCCGCGGACGGAGCGGATGGTGGCGAGGTCTCCGAGTGGGATATGCGCGCGTCGGTTTGCGGTTGCTTCGGGCGTGGTGTTTGCGGGTGACCCCTCGCCCATGGACGCAGCGCCGCCGTCTTCGGGCATTGCCGCGACAAGGACACCGGCGAGTGTTTCGGGCTGGTCGCGGAGTTCGCGCATGTAGCGGACGCGGACGGGGTATCGCTCGCGTCCTTCGACGGTGGTGGTGATGGGGGCGCCGCCGATGGCGGCGTCGATGGCCATCTGGACGTCCTGGATGGAGAGTCCGTAGCGCGCGATGCGTTGGCGGTCGACGTCGATCTCGATGTAGGGCTTGCCGATGACGCGGTCGGCGATGACGGCGGCGGGCTGTACGGCGGGGACTTCCTTGAGGAGGCGTTCGACGTCGAGGGCGACCTGCTCGATGGATTCGAGGGTGGGGCCTTTGATTTTGACGGCCATCGGCGCGCGGATGCCGGTCTGGAGCATGACGAGGCGCGCGGCGATGGGCTGGAGCTTGGGGGCGGAGGTGGCGCCTGGGACGGCGCCGGCGCGGACGATCTCGTCCCAGACGTCGTTGGTGGAGCGGATGTGCTCGCGCCAGAGTCGGAAGGGCTTGCCGTGCTCGTCGGGTATGAGGGCGTCGTGCGCGTCGCGTGCGAAGGATTGCGAGGAGTCGTCGAAGCGGAAGAGGCGGCGGTTGCCGTCTTCGTCAACGATGTACTCGGGGGTGAGGGTGACGACCGTTTCGATCATCTGGAGGGGCGCGGGGTCGAGGGCGGTCTCGGCGCGGCCGATCTTTCCGACGACGGACTCGACCTCGGGGATAGCGCTGATGGCGCGGTCTTGCTTCTGGAGGATGTCGAGTGCCTCGCCGATGGAGGCGTGGGGCATGGCGGAGGGCATGAAGAGGAAGGAGCCCTCGTCGAGCGGGGGCATGAACTCCTTGCCGAGGCCGGGGATGGCGTGGCGCGCGGCGACCCATGTCTCGCTGGAGCGGATGTCGACGGGGTTTCCGCCGAGTCGTGCGTAGGCGGCGGGGATGAAGGAGAAGGCGCGGTCGAAGCCGAGCCAGACGGAGAGGCCGAAGAGGACGATGGCGATGGGTGCGGTGAGGAAGAGGGCTTTGTGGTCGAGGCACCAGCGGAGGATTGGGCCGTAGAGTCGTTCGAAGAGGACGTAGAGGAGGAGGAGTCCGCCGATGAGGACGACGACGAAGAGGGCGTTGAGGAGTTGGCCTTGCTCGAGGCCCAGGGGGACCCAGCGTTCGCTGAGCCAGACGCAGACGGCGACGCCGACGGCGATGGAGACGGAGATGGAGGCGAGCTTGGCGAGGGGCTTGGGGAGCGAGTCTTGCGCGAAGCGTGCGGCGCCGACGAGCGCGAGGAGGCCGCCGGCCCACCAGGAGAGCGTGAAGGCGATGACGAGCCCGGCGGCGACGACGCCGGAGTAGAAGCCGCGCCGCACGCCCTTGCGCGGGGCGCGCGTGCCGAGGAGTATGTGCGCGGCGGGGGGGATGATGGTGAGCGCGACGACGACGGAGGCGGCGAGGGCGAAGGTCTTGGTGAAGGCGAGCGGACGGAAGAGCTTGCCCTCGGAGCCGGTCATCGCGAAGACGGGGAGGAAGCCGATGAGGGTGGTGCCGACGGCGGTGATGATGGCGGAGCCGACTTCGGTGGTGGCGCGGTGGACGACGTCGATGCGGGGCTCGTCGGGGGGCGCGTCGTCGAGGTGCTTGAGGATGTTCTCGCAGAGGATGATGCCCATGTCGACGAGTGTGCCGATGGCGATGGCGATGCCTGCGAGGGAGACGACGTTGGCGTCGACGCCGGCGAAGCGCATGAGGATGAAGCAGGAGAGGACGGCCGCGGGGAGGACGGCGCTGATGAGCGCGGCGGTTCGGAGGTGGTTCACCATCACGATGACGACGACGATGGTGAGGAGGATCTGCTCGATGATCGCGGTGCTGAGCGTGTCGAGCGTTTCGTGGATGAGTTGGGTGCGGTCGTAGAAGGGGACGACGGAGACGCGGCTGGAGCGTCCGTCGGCGAGCGCTTTGGAGGGGAGGCCGGGGGAGATCTCGGCGATCTTGGCTTTGACGTTGTTGATGACCTCGAGGGGGTTGGCGCCGTGGCGGACGACGACGACGCCTCCGACGGCTTCCGTGCCGCCTTTATCGAGGGCGCCGAAGCGTTGTGCGGGTCCGAGGGTGACGCGGGCGACGTGGCTGACGAGGAGTGGGGCGTTCTCGGTTTGTCGGATGACGGAGTTCTCGAGGTCTTCGACGGAGCGGAGGTAGCCGAGGCCCCGGACGACGTGCTCGACGCGGTTGACCTCGATGGTGCGCGCGCCGACGTCGATGTTCGATTTGCGAACGGCGTTGAAGACGTCCTCGACGGAGACGTCGAAGGCGCGCATGGCGTCGGGGTCGAGGTCGACCTGATACTCGCGCACGAATCCGCCGACGGAGGCGACTTCGGAGACGCCTTCTGCGGCGAGGAGGGCGTAGCGGACGGTCCAGTCCTGGATGGAGCGGAGCTCGTCGAGGCCCCATCCGCCGGCGGGGTTGCCCTGTTCGTCGCGGCCTTCGAGTGTGTACCAGAAGACCTGGCCGAGGGCGGTGGCGTCGGGGCCGAGGGCTGGTGCGACGCCTTCGGGGAGGGTCGCGGCCGGGAGGCTGCTGAGCTTTTCGAGGATGCGCGAGCGTGACCAGTAGAACTCCACGTCCTCGTTAAAGACGAGGTAGATCGAGGAGAATCCGAACATGGAGGTTGAGCGGACGGTCTTGACGCCGGGCACGCCGAGGAGCGCGGTGGTGAGGGGGTAGGTGATCTGGTTTTCGACGTCCTGGGGTGAGCGTCCGGGCCACTCGGTGAAGATGATCTGCTGGTTCTCGCCGATGTCGGGGATGGCGTCGACGGGGACGGGGTTGCGCGGCATTCCGGCCAGCGACCAGTTGAAGGGCGCGGTGTAGAGGCCTGCGAAGACGAGCATCGCGGCGAGGATGGCGACGAGGGCTTTTTGCTCGAGACAGAAGCGGAAGAGTGCGGCAAGAGGGCCCTTGGGAGTGTTCACTGTGCGCCTCCCGTCGGGGACGACGAGGAGATCTCACGCGTGATTTCGCCGCAGCGGAGCATCGCGTCGCCGTAGTACGGGTTGAGGATGTCTTGCTGGTCGAGGAGCCAGTCGGCGCCTTGGTTGTTGAAGGCCATGGGGCAGTGCTGGATGTAGAGGGTGAGCCCGTCGGGCGGACCGAGTGTGTCGGCGAGGGTGACGAGGGCCGCGGTCCAGTCGCGGAATGCGGCGCGGAGTGCGTCGAGGTCCATGTGCTCGGCGTGCGCGGCGTTGGGTGAGATGGCGCGGGAAGCGGCTTGGAGGGCGTCGCGCGCGGCGGGAATGGCGAGAGAGGCCGCCGAGAGCGCGTCATGGAGCGAGGTGGTCGCGATGCGCGATGCGTCGAGGTCGCTCGCGGCGAGCGCGCGGGCGAGTGAGAATGCGGCGGACCAGACGGGCGCGGCGGCGGCGCGGTCTTGGGGAGAGAGGTGGAGTCGTGCGGGGAGGGGTGCGGGAGTGGGGGATGAAGCGGCTGGGCTCATGAGGCTGGGTCGGGCCTCGATCTGGAGCGAGCTGTCGATCTTGAAGTTGCCGCGGGTGACGACGCGGTCGTTCTCGGCGAGGCCATCGAGGACGACGTAGCGGTCGCCGACGCGGAGGCCGAGGGAGACCTCGCGGCCCTCGAACTCGCCGGGCTTGCGTTCGACGTAGACGATCGCGCGCTTGCCGGTGATGAGCGGGGCGGTGGCGGGAATGAGGAGCGGGTCGGCGGGCACGGCGGCGGAGGCGGGGGCGCCGGCCGGGGTCATGGCCATGCCGCAGAGGTCGCAGTTGGCGGGTTCGTTGGATTGCTGCTCGGGGTGCATGGGGCAGACGTAGATGCCGGTGAGATCGGGGGCATAGACGGAGCTGTCGGCGCGGACGCCGGCGCGGAGTGAGGCGCGGACGAACATGCCCTGTTTGAGCGCGTTGTCGGCGTTTGCGACGGTGAGGCGCACCTTGGCGGTGCGGGTGCGGGGATCGAGTTCGGGGGGGATGAATGCGACGAACGCGTCGAAGACGCGGCCCGGGAGCGCGTCGACGGTGACGTCGACGTGCTGGCCGTAGCGGATGAAGGGGAGGTCGCGCTCGTACGCGTCGAGGAGGACCCACATGCGGGATGTGTCGACGATCTCGACGAGGTCCTCGCCCATCTCGAGCCAGTGGCCCTCGTGGGCGTCGATGGCGCGGATGACGCCGTCGACGGGGCTGTAGATGGTGTAGGTGCGCGGGTTGGTTTTGGTGCGGAGGATGTGATCGATGTGGTCCTGGGGGACGCCGAGGAGGTGGAGGCGCTGCTGGGCGACTTCGGCGAGGTTCATGGAGGCTTCGAGGCCGACGGGTCGCGGGGCGGTGAGCGCGGCGACGAGCTCGTTGCCGGCGGTGAGGACCTGTGGGCTGTAGAAGGCCGCGAGGTGCTCGCCCTTCTTGACGGGTGCGCCGACGAACTGGACGTAGAGGCGGTCGAGCTGGCCTTCGGAGAGCACGGCGACGTCGCGGATGCGTGTGCGGTCGTACTCGACGAGCCCGACCATGCGCACGTCCACGGAGGCGGGGGCGCGCATGACGGGTGACGTTTCGATCTCTGCGAGTGCGCGCGCGGCGTCGGAGAGCGTGAGGACGGGGGCGGAGGGGTCGGTTGAGCCGCCGGCGCCGGGGCGGAGCGGGATGAGGTCCATGAAGCAGATGGGGCACTGGCCGGGGCTGGGCAGGCGGATCTGCGGGTGCATGGAGCAGGTCCAGACGGTGGGCGCGGCGTCCTGTTCGGTGGAGGCGGATGCGGTCGCGGGCGCGGCCTTCATGGCGCCTGAGTGCATGCCTCGTCCCACGATGAACGCGCCCGCGATGAGCGCGAGCGTGATCACGGTCCAGCCGATGCTGGGGAGGAGGCGCGAGAAACGCGTGCGTGCGGAGGCGCTCATCGTGAGGCTCCTTCGGGAGTGGCTGGCGTCTGGGATTGCGGGGCGGGCGGGTCGTCGGTGCGCGTAGGGAGCGGCTCGCCGACGATGGCTTCGAGGGCGGCGAGGGCCTGGGCGCGGTCGGCGCGGGCGCGCTCGTGCTCAAGCTGGACGCTCAGGAGGGTGCGCTGGGTGTCGAGGGATTCGAGGAGAGTGGCCGTGCCGGCGCCGCAGCAGGCGAGCGTGGATCGCACGGCCTCGTCGGCCTTGGGGATGATGACGTTGGCGAGGAGGCGCGCTTTGCGGTGGGCGTCTCGGTGCTCGAAGAGGAGGCGTGAGGTCGCGACTTCGAGGTCGTTGATGGCGGCTTCGCGTTCATGGGCGGCGAGGAGTCGGTTGGCGACGGCCTCTCGGATTCGTGCCTTGTTCTTGCCGTCCCAGAGGGGGATGGAGATGGCGGCGCGGAAGATGACGGTTTCTTCGGTGACGTCGCCGCCGACGCCGAACTCGAGGTCGGGGTAGGACTCGAGGCGTGCTGCGCGCTCGGAGGCTTGGCGTGAGGCGATGTCGGAGGCGAGGGCAGCGAGGGCGGGGCTCTTCTCGCGGAGGCGAGCGAGGACGTCGGTGTCGTTGGCGTCGAGGAGCGTGTCGGGGAGCTGCGCTTCCGCGGCGACAGGGTCGGCGGGGTCGCGGCCCAGCGCTGCGTTGAGTCGGGCGCGTTCTGGGGAGAGACGGGCCTCGAGGGTGGCGAGATCGTTCTCGAGGCGTGCCAGCTCGACCTGGGCCTGGAGGACCTGGGCGTAGGCGTTCTCCGGCTTGGTGAGGTATTGGGCGCGTGCGGCCTGCTCGGACTGACGGACGAAGCCGAGGGCGTCGCGCGTGATGTCGATGGCGCGGGAGAGGTAGGCGAGTTCGTAGTAGGCGTCGGCGATCTTCTGGCGGATGCTCTGGCGGACAGCCTCGACGCGGCGCTCCTCGCTGTCTGCCGCGAGGGACGCGGCGTCGCGTCGGCGGTCGAGCTTTCCGGGCCATGGGACGCCCTGCATGACCACGATCTCCTGCTCGTGGATGCGGCTGGTGACGTCGAGCATGTAGTCGATCTTGGGGTCGGGGAGGGAGCCTTCCTGCGCGGGGCGGGCCTGGGCCGCGAGCCAGCGCTGCTCCGCGGCGCGGGCTTCCGGGCTGGTCGCCCAGGCGTAAGCGACGAGCTGGTCGAGCGTGCTGGCGGCGTCGACGGAGGGGAGCGCGACGCTGCGCGCAGGAGCTGGCTCTGGGGCGGGGTCGGCGCGTGCGGTCGATGCTGCGGCGATCGACGCAATAAGGAGCGCACGCGACCACGCGATATGCGATGCCTTCACGGTGCACCTGATGTGAGTGGTACTGGTTGACGGGCCGCGCGACGTCCGGATGGACCGTCAGCGCACGACGAGGTCTCGCGCCCGCTGCGCGCAGCGGTGGCGCGGGATCACGTCTTCAGGTCAACCAGACGCAGAGTCGTTCGAGGGCGGGTGCGTCTCGGTGGGGCACACCCAGGCATTGCGACAGGGCGGGCCATGCGCGCGGCGTCGGCCAGCTCACGACTGATCGGACGACCGGGGCGAGGAGCGGGGATCGCTCAACGGTGCGCGCGGATTCGGCCGGCTCGGGGATGGGCTCGCTGGGCGCCGCGCAGCCGCAGGCGTCCATCGGGCTCGTGTCCATCGGGCAGCACGAGCCGTCGTTCTCGGACGGCGTGCAGCAGGCGGTGAGGGCGACGGCGAGTTCCCCGGCAGGTCGGCTTGCGTGCGCGACGGCGCCGAGCCCCAGGAGGGGCTGCATGACGAGGCTCACGATGATGGCGAGACGCCAGAGCATGCGGGTTCCCGATAAGTCGCTTCGGCCGGATCGGCCGCGGGCTTGATCGGTGGATGATACACCCGGTCGGGGGCGGTAGTTCCGAATGGAGGGGATGGACGCTTGGGATGAGCGGCGCGGCCGGCGCGGGCGCGCGGGGAGGCGGTCGTGCGCGGGATGGGTTGCGCGACGACATCGGGCTGGTCGGACGACCGATCCAAGTCTCCGTGTTGGGAGGAGAGAAAGCACGGCCCTTGCCCGCCCGATTCGGGCTCGTGGCCGCTTCGCTCGCGTTGTTGTTCTGGGCTCCATGGCAGATCCCGAAGGCACATGCGGCGCGCGAGGCCGCATCGATTCGCGCCGCCCTTCCGTCGGACTTCCGGGAGATCGCCGTCGGGCCGTTCGCGCTCTTCACGGACGCGTCGTCGTACGTGACGACCGCCGCGCAGGAGGCGTTGGAGTTGAGCGCGAGAGAGTTCGCGGCCTGGGCGTCGGCGCTGGGGCTGCCGCTCGAGGCGCCGCGCGGGCCGCTGCGCGTGGTGCTGTTCTCACGCCACTCGGACTTTCTGGCGTTTGCGCGGGAAGAGGACGGGATCGACGCGTCCTGGATGGGGGGGTACTACGCGGCGTTGACGAATCGCGTGGTGCTGTACGACGACGCGGACAGCCCCGAGTATCGGGCGTTGCTGGCGCGCTGCCCCGGCGATCACTCGGGCCGCGCGCTGCGGGAGAACGTGCTGGCGGATGCGCGTCGCGCAACGTCCCGGAAGACGCTCCACGAGGTGGCGCACCTGCTGTCGTTCAACACGGGGTTGCAGGCGCGCGCGTCGGAGTACCCGCTGTGGCTCACGGAGGGGCTGGCGGAGGCGTTCGTGGTGGACACGATCGGCCCGGACCGGGACGCACCGGATCGGGCGCGGCCCGCCTCGCGCGAGCTGCTGACGCTGGGGTGCTCCGGCGGGTTGCACCGGGCGGATTTCCATGACCTGTACGGGCAGAGCCGTGCCTTGGTGGCGTCGCTGCGGGCGACGGCGCCGGAGCGGCTTGGCCGGTGTCTGGAGGCGTTTCGTGTGGCGCCCGCGGGGGCGGACCCCTTGGCGTTGGCGGAGCGGAGTCTTGGCCCGTGGACGACGTGGGGCCGTCCCGGGGAGCCTGTGATCGCGGGGGCGCCGACGGGGGAGCCGTGAGCGTTCGTGGGGGGATCGCGGGGTGCTATCCTCTGCGCGATCCGCCGCCGTAGCTCAACTGGCAGAGCAGAGCTTTTGTAAAGCTCAGGTTGCAGGTTCGATTCCTGTCGGCGGCTTTGGGCGCCGAGTGAGGTGTTGAAGAGCCGGGGCTCGTCCCCTATGCTCCGCGTCCGATTCCGGAGGGGGTGTGCCCGAGTGGACAAAGGGGACAGACTGTAAATCTGTTGGCTAACGCCTTCGCTGGTTCGAATCCAGCCGCCCCCATTACCCTCCCTACAATCGGCGCCACGACCGTGTCCAGGGTCGTGGCCGCGCGCAGATCCGGCGTGCGTCATTGTGGTGATCAGGGAGTCTGAGAGTGCCGAAATCCCGTTCCGCGTTCACGCTCATCGAACTGCTTGTGGTCGTCGCGATCATCGGGGTGATCGTGTCGATCGTGCTCCCCACGCTGGGGTCGGCGCGTCGCTCTTCGCAGTCGGCGGTGTGCGCCTCCAACCTGAAGTCGCAGGGGGCGGCGTTGCGTGCGTTCCTGAACGATAGTGATGAGCGGCTCCCGCAGGTGTGGATCGATCCCGGGGCGTCGATGCCCGAGCCGGTGGAGCCCTCGCCGACGGCGTCGCACATCGGTCAGCTGTACGCGGGGGTGGCTGGGGATCTTCCGTTTTACGGCATGAACACGATCGGGGTGGAGCGCCGACCGTTGAACGCGTACCTCGGATTGAGGAATCCTCCGACGGATGAGTCACAGGTCGGGCTGCACGCGGACGAGAAGTTCCGGATGCCCGTGGTGCATTGTCCGGCGGACAAGGGTGTGTATAGCGAGATCTTCGAGATACCGGGGATGGCCGAGCAGCTCGCGGACGCGCGCGAGTCGGCGTACGAGCTGCTGGGCAACTCGTACATCCTGAACGATCATGTGCTGGACCCTGTCGGGGCGCCGCCCTCGCCGTCTGGTCAGCCCGCGCCCGAGGTTCCTGAGGTGGCGACGTTGGTGCCGACGTTCGAGAACGGGGTGCGGGCGAGCGACGGTCGGATGCCGAGGGTTTCGAACCCGGCGATCACGCTCGTGATCGGGGACCAGTCGATCTACAACTATGACAAGGGCGGCGACCGGAAGGCGAACTGGCACGTGCCGAATCGGGTCACGGCGAACCTGCTGTTTCTTGATCTGCACGTCGGTGTCGGACTGGAGGTTCCGAAGCCTGACGTGACGGACCCTCAGGTGCGCGCGCGGCAGAACACGACGGAGAACTACACCTTCCTGCCGAGCCCGGATTGGCAGTTGGAGCCGCTTCCGACGCAGAAGTGAGGCTCATCCCCGGGAGAGGTTCTCGCGCGAGATCATGAGGTCGAGCGTGCGGACGACGTGGTCCTGATCGGGCTCGGTGAGCCGGTTGAAGAAGGGGAGGGCGATGGTGCGCGCGGAGACGCGTTCGGCGATGGGGAAGGCGCCCGGTTTGAAGCCGAATCGCTCGCGGTAGAAGGGCTGGAGGTGGATGCAGGGGAAGTAGTTGGCGCTGCCGACGTCGTGGCGGCGCATGCCGGCGATGATGCGGTCCCGCTCGCTCTCGCTGTAGCGGTCGGTGAGCCGCACGACGAAGACGAACCACGACATCCGCGTCTCCTCGCAGAGGGTCGGGAGGATGAGGTCGTGGTGGTCCATGAGCCGTCGGAGGTAGCGGTCGGCGACACGCTGGCGGAGCGTGAGGATCTCGCCGAGACGAGTCATCTGCGCGGCGCCGAGGGCCGCGTTGATCTCCGGCATGCGGAAGTTGTGCCCGAGTCGCTCGTGTGCGAGCCACGCGCCGGTGGAGCCGGTGGGGTTGATGGCGCGCCCCTGGTTGCGGAGTGATCGGCAGAGGTCGGCGAGTCGATCGTCGTCGGTGACGATCATGCCGCCCTCGCCGGTGGTGATCTGCTTGTTGGGGTAGAACCCGAAGACGCCGGCGCGTCCGAAGGAGCCGACGGGCCGGTCGCGCCAGGTCGTGCCCAGCCCCTCGCAGCAGTCTTCGACGAGCGGGATCTCGTGGCGCGCCGCGATGCGCCGGTAGTCGTCCATGTGCGTCGGATTGCCGAAGGCCTCGACGGCGACGATGGCGCGGGTGCGCGGGGTGATCGCGGCCTCGACGGCCTTGGGGTCCATGTTGAGGGAGACGGGGTCGATGTCGACGAAGATGGGGGTGGCGCCGACGAAGAGGATGCAGTTGGCGGAGGCGATGAAGGAGAAGGGCGTGGTGATGACCTCGTCGCCCGGCCCGAGGCCCAGGGACTGCATGACCATGTGGAGTCCGGCGGTGCCGCTGGAGCAGGCGACGGCGTGGCGTCGTCCGGTGACCCGCGCGACCTGGGACTCGAACTCCTCGACGATGGGGCCGATGGAGAGCCTGCCGGAGCGGAGGACGCGCGTGACGCGCTCGATCTCGAGTTCGGTGATGTCGGGGTTGCTGAGAGGAATCTCCAACGTGCTCACTCCGTCCGTGCCTGCAGGTCCGGATCGGCGGGCGCGCGCCGCGCCGACGACCGATGTCCCCTCTTATCGGTCCGATCGGGGCCCGGGGCCACACCCACGGTCGGGGTCAGCGGGAGAGGAGATCGGTGAGCGCGGCCCGCTCGCGTCCGAGGTGCACCAGGCCCAGCCACGCCGCTTGCACTCGCCGTCCTCTGGAGACACCGCCCCGCCCGAACGCGATCCGCTCGAGCCGCTCAGCAAGCGCGGGATCGGGCGTCGAGGCGTCGCGCGCCCTCAGAATCGTGGCGAGGGCTTCGGTCTCGCTGTCCGGCCAGCCCTCGCTCCGCTGGGCGAGCCCGACCGAGCCGGACGAAGCGCGAAGGGCGCCGAGCAGCATCGCGGCGACGGGGCGTGGGTCGTTAGCGCTGAGGGCGCGGTCGAGCGTGCGGCGCGCCCGGTCGGGCGATCGCTCGAAGAGGAGCGCGGCCGCGCGGACGCTCAGCTCGAGCAGGGACGGGGGCAGCCGGTTCTCGCGCGCGTCGAGCGTGGAGGTGGTCTCGAGCGCATCGAGCCAAGCCGGTCCGTCCTCGCGCTCCGCCGCGTACACCATCCAGGCCATGCTGGGCGTGTGCCGCTCGCGTGCGAGGGCGCTGAGCGCGCCGCCGTGGGCGGGCGCGCCGCGCGTCTTGACGACCTCGCCCATCGCGCGGAGGAGTGTGCTGCCCTTCTCGGCGAGGAGCTTCTTGTGGACGGCGTCGTCCTTGGGCCGGGCGCGCTCCAACGCGATGAGCCCCAGGCGGATCTTGCCGGCCAGATCGCTCTTGGCCGCGTCGTAGCGCTTGGTCCATTCTTTCGCGCCGCGGTCGGGCTCGAGGGCCATCAGCGCGCCCACGGCCTCTGCGGCGAGCGCGTGGTCGTCTGCGGAGGCCTTGAGCGCCTCATCGGCGAAGAACGCGGCGGCGCGGATGTTGTGTCGTGCTGCGGCGCGGAGGAGATCGGCCGCGCGGGCCCGTCCCTGGTCGGAGCGGTCCTTGAGGAGGTTCGTGAGGATGGGCTTGGCCTTGTCGGCGTCGCCCGCGGCCGCGAGGAGGAGCGCTCCGGCGCCGGAAACGGCCGGGGAAGGGTCTGTGGCGAGGCGTTGTGCGCGGCCGACGTCGGCGGGGTCCGCGCGTCCGACGGCGCGGAGGGCCAGCCACGCTTCGACACCGCTGCCTGAGGAGGCGCTGTCGAGGAGGGCGCGTTCGTCCTCGACGCGGAGGAGCCCGTGCTCGACGCCCTGACGGATGACCTCGAGCCGCTCGGGCTCGCTTGCGGCGTTCTTGAGCATGAGCGGGTCGAGGCGCGCGGGGGATTCGACCTCGGCGAGCGCGAGCATGCCGATGACGCGTCGTCCGACGTTGTCGCCGGTGGCCTGGGCCGCGAAGAGCGGGCGGAGTCGCGGGTCGCGCAGCTCACGCAGGGCGCTGAGGGCGAGGTCGTCCACGACGCCTGAGGCCCACATCTGGGAGCGGAGCCAGTCGGTGAGGGCGCGGGCGTCGGCCCATGCGCCGGACCCGCAGAGCGCCACCACCCCGATCAACCACCACGCGTACGTCCGGTGCTTCTTCGTCTTCACGGCGCCACTGTATCCGCCTCGTCGACCGCATCGGTTCCCGACCCGGCTACACACCGAACGGGGGAGGATCGGGCGTCAAAAAGAGAACGGCCGCCGCCCCAACGTCCTATCGGAGCGGCGGCCGCGGAGGAGACCGTGTGTCACGCCTCGGCGGTGGTGAGGACCTCCCGCTTGAGGGCTTCGAAGAGCGAACGCGCGCTGAGCCGGCCCAACTCCCCCCCGTCGACAGGCTCGTCGCGCTCGACCTGGAGCGCGTATCGCCCGACGGCGGTTACGACGGTGGAGTGGTTGGGTCGGTTCAGCTCGCGCGCGATCTCGGGAAAACTCCGTGTGGTCATCTGTCGCGCGAGGTAGGCCGTGAGCGAGCGTGCCAGCACGACGCGCCGGTGCTTGCTCCGTCCGAAGACCTCGTCGGGCGCGACGCCCAGGCGTGCGCAGACGCGTGCGGCGATCTCGCGCACGCTCACGGGCCTGCGGACGCGCGCGGTGTGCGCGGCGCCGAGGGCGCGCTCGACGCTCGACACCCCGATGGGGCCCATCCCCCCGCCCAAGAGCCGGTGCACCGCCTCGACGCGCGCCACACCGCCCTCCAGCTCGCGGACAGACGCGCCGGAGCGCTCGACGATGGAGCGTGCGGCGCCGAGCTCGAGCACGAGCCCCCTGCGCTCGGCCAGGCGATGCGCGATGCGCTCGCGCGTCTGCTCGTCGGGTGTCTCGACGCGCACGACCATCCCGCCCAGGAATCGTGAGATGAGCCGCTCTGCGAAGCGCTCGATCTCCCTGGGGTGCGCGTCGGAGGCGAGCGCGATCTGGGCGCCCCCGGAGATCGCGGCGTCGAGGGTGTGGAGGAGCTCGGTCTGAGTGGCGGTCTTGTTCGCGAGGAAGTGGACGTCGTCGACGCAGAGGAGGTCGATCTCGCGGTGCGCCCGCCGGAACGACTCGAGCTTGTTGGCCTGGAGCGCCTGCACGAAGCCGTTGGTGAACGACTCGCCCGTCGTGTACCGGACGCGCGTCCCCCCGCCCGTCTCGCGGCGCTGCTGCGCGATGCCCTGCAGGAGGTGCGTCTTGCCCACGCCGCACGAGCCGTGCAAGAAGAGCGGGCTCATGCCGGCCATGTCCTCGCCCACGGCCACTCGACGGGCGACCTCGAAGGCGAGCCGGTTGGTCTCACCCACTTCGAATTCGTCGAGCCGACGCCAGCCCTCATGCCCGGGGCGGCGGCGGTTCGCACGCTCGGAAGCCGCAGAGCTCGGCTGAACGCCTTCCGAGGGCGAGCGAGCGACGGGACCGGCCTCGATGGGCTCCACGCCGACGGCGTCGCCAAGAGTTGTTTCCACGCGGAACCGCACTCGGACGTCGGCGTCTCCTGACGCCTGCCGCGCGGCCTGGCGCATGTCCTCCCCGAACTGTCGCTGCAGATAGTCGGCGACCCACGCGCTGGGGGCGACGACGTCGAGGGTTCCCGCGTCGTAGCGGACGGTCTCGCCGGGCTCCAGGTATTGCTTCCAGCGCGCGCTTCCCACGGCCTCGCGGACCTGGGACTCCACCCGCCACACGCCTGTTGTTGCCGTCCCTCGCACCGCACACTCCTTCCCTAGAGCGCCGCGTCATCGGCGCCGCGCCACGCGCGGCTCGCCAATCTCCGAGTCCTTTCGAACCCGAACGCGACGCCGGGAAGCAGGCCCCTGCACGTCGACGCGCCCACAGCCCTCCGTCCCGCTCCCGGGACGTTTCTCGGAGCCGCACTGAGCCGCGTCGTGTGTGGGGCCGGAACCTCTGGTTCCGGCGGAAGAGTCGTTCGATCGGTCAGTCCATGACCGTGGGCGAAAGGTAAAGAACGCGCAAGCTGCGCTCAACCCCCGCAACGATCGTCCGGGGGATCGCGTCTCGAAAACCCTTGAGATAACGGGCTTTGCGACCTCAAAAAAATATCATCCACCCGCGCGCGTCGAAGGTGCGAACAACTCGTTGATAACCGCGCGTCGCCCCGGGGTGATCACGATTCCGTCGCGCGCCGTCCCCGCGCCGACGCCAAAAACAAACCTCCGGACGGCCAGGAGTAACCGTCCGGAGGTCTTTACCCCGTCCGGGGGAACCACAAGTTCCCCCCTCCGATGACGACTGTAGACCTGGGGGCGCGCGGAGCAACCGCAAACATTCCACAGGCTCACCACAGCGATGCACCGCGACTCCCCCGCGCGCACTTTCGCCCCAAAAAAAGCCCGACCCCCTGCGTCGGGCAGGGGGCCGGGCTGGAGGAGGAGAGAACTTCTTGCTGCTTCTTCCTCCTCTACGTCATGAACCGTGGGCGTGTTCGCGCGGCTTGACCGCCTTTTCTTCCAGTCGACGGGCGGCCTTTCGAACGCGCTCCGCCAGCGCCTCGGCCTCCTCCCGCTCCAGCCCGGACACCATCGTGACCACCTTCCCGTCCGGCCCGACCATCACGAACTTCCCGGAGTGGATGACGTTGTCCATTGATTCACCCCCTCCAAGCGGCACCCGCGTCTCCGTGTCGATCGTGAGCGCGAGACTGAAGCCCTCTTCGGAAAGCACGCGTGTCTGCTCGAACTCGCCGCTGAGGAACCACCACCGATTTGGGTCGGCGCCGATCCGCTCCGCGTACGCGCGCAGCGCCTCGGGTGTGTCGTGTGCCGGGTCCACCGAGACACTCACGAACAGGACCCCATCGACGCCCACCAGCCGCTCTTGCATCGTCCGCATATTCGCGCTGAGCGGGGGGCAGATGAACGGGCAGTTTGTGAACATGAAATCGAAAAGGACGATCCGGCCGCGCAGATCGTCGCGTGTCACCTCACGCCCGAGCTGATCCCGCATGCGAAACGGCGTGAGCCCGAGCCCCTCGAGCCCCTTGTCCGGGGTGAGCGCGAGCCGCGCCTCGCGCCGTTCGAGCCCGGATCGGACCGCGAGCACGTACGTGGCGCCGGCGGTCAGCGCGGCGGCCACCAGCACCGCAGTGATCCAGACCCCGCCCCGCCCTCGTGTTCGCTCCGCCACCGTCTACCTCCTTTGTGCGCGACTCATGGCCCAACAGGCCAGCGCGAGCATGGCCGCGGCGAACCCCGCCGAGCCCGCCCACGAGTACGCGTGAAACTCCCCGAGAAGAGCGCCGCGGATCGCGTCGGTGCTCCAGCGGAGCGGGTTGAGCGCCATGAGCCAGGACATCCACTTGGCCGAGCTCTCCGCAGGGAAGAACGCGCCGCTGAGGAGCCACATGGGCATGAGCACCACGTTCATCACGCCGTGGAATCCCTGCGAGCTGTCGACCTTCCACGCCGCCGCGAGCCCGAGACCGGCCACGCCCGCCGCCGCGAGTGCGCACGCCAGCACGCCCGCCAAGACACCGACGACGCCGACACGCCCATCGACCAGCGGCGCGCCGAGCAGCACGACGCTCGCCTGCGCGCCGGCGACCAGCGAGGCGCCGAGCGATTTCGCGCCCACCACGGCCCAGCCCGGCGCCGCGCTGACCATCGCGCCCTGCAGCACGCCCCCGTGCCGATCCTCGATGAGCGACATGGCGGAGAAGATCGCGCTGAACAGCGCCACGAGCGTGGCCATGCCCGGCAGCAAGAACAGCGCGTAGGAGCCCTCCGCGCCCGCGCGATCGAACACGCTCCCGAACCCCGACGCGAGGAAAACCCAGAGCAGCGCCGGTGCGCCGAACGTGCCGATGACGCGGCTCGGCTGGCGCACGAGGCGAACAAGCTCGCGCCGCAGCAGCGCGCGCATCGCGACCAAGCCGCCCGCGCTCACGCGCCCTCTCCGTCGAGCGTGCGGCCCGTCATCGACACGTACACGTCCGCGAGCGTCGGCGGCCCGAACTCGAAGGGCACGCCCGCCGAGGCCAGACGACCCACCGCGCGATCCACCTCGCCCTCGCGCGCCACGCCGATCACCCCCCCGGGCGTGGGTGTCACCGACAGCCCGGCGTCGCGCATCGCCGGCCCCGCTTCACGCGTGCCCCGCACTACGGCTCCCCCCAGCTTGGCTCGCAGCTCGCGCGGCTCGCCCATCCCCACGATCCTGCCCTGGTCCAGCAGGATGACCTGAGACGCCCGCTCGGCCTCATCCATCAGGTGGGTGCTGTGCACGACCGTCATGCCCGTCGAGCCCCTGCGAGCCTCCAGGTCCGCCAGGAACCGCATCCGGGCCTCGTGGTCGAGCCCCGTGGTCGGCTCGTCCAGCAGGAGGAGGTCGGGAGTGTGCAGCAGTGCTCGTGCCAGATCGACGCGGCGCGTCAGCCCGCCCGAGAGCGTGCCCACCCTGTCGGAGAGCCGGTCCGCGACGTCGAGCGCGCGGGCGATCTCGTCCGCGGCACGCGCGCAATCCGGCACGCCCTGGAGCGCGCCGTGCAGCAGGAGGTTTTCCCGGACGCTGAGGAGCGGGTCGAGCGCCGGCCTCTGGAACACGACGCCGAGGCGCGCGCGAACCCGACGCACGTCGCGCGTGGGGTCCATGCCAAGCACGCGGATGCGCCCCTCGCGAGCGGGCTCGAGCGTGCATGCGATGCGCATCAGCGTCGACTTGCCCGCCCCGTTGGGCCCGAGCAGGGCGCACCAGGCGCCGCGCGCCACGCGGAACGTCACGCTGTCGAGCGCAACGCGCGATTCGCGCCCGCGGCCACCCTCGTAAACGCGCCGCAGCCCCTCGGCCTCCAACGCCCACGCGCCGGCGTCGATCATGCCAGCACCGACAGGCCCGCGTTCAGGGCCAGGGCTCCGAGCACGAGCGGGAGATAGATCACGGAGGCGATGAACACCTTGCGCGCGTTCGGCTCGCTCGCCTCGCGCGCCAGACGGATCGCGGGCTTGAGGAACAGGCCCCACAGCACGACCGCGGCGATCGTGTACACCAGCCCCACCACGTGTGGCATGGCCAGGAGCGGCGCGAGCGAGACGGGCAGGAGCGCGAGCGTCCACAGCAGCGTCGCGCGCACGGTCGTCGATCCGCCGCCGTCCAGCACCGGCAGCACGCGGTGACCCCCGCGCGCGTAGTCCTCCCGGTACATCCACGCCAGCGCGAGGAAGTGGGGGACCTGCCACACCGCCATCAACGCGACGATCGACCACCCGCCCGCGTCCAGCAGGCCGTGCAGGCCGTCCGCGCCCGCGGGGCTCGCGGCCGTCCAGCCGATGAGCGGCGGCAGCGCCCCGGGGATCGTCCCCACCAGCGTCGAGAGGGAGGAGAGGGGCTTGAGCGGGGTGTACCAGAGCAGGTACGTGAGGATGGTGGCGACAGCGACGCCCGCGCTGACGGGGTTGGCGAACAACGCGAGCACCAGCGCGCCGAGACCGCCGAACGCGACGCCCGCGAGCAGCGCTCGCGCGTGGGACATCCGACCCGAAGGGATCGGTCGCGACGCCGTGCGGCGCATCAGCGCGTCACGACGGCGCTCCATCCACATGTTCAGGGCGTTGGCCCCGGACGAGCACAACGCCGTGCCGATGAGGCCCGCGAGCAGCAGCCGCAGCAGGTCCAGCCCCGCCGGGCGGGCCGCGCCCTCGGTCGCGGCATAGCCCACCCCGAAGCCGACGGCCGACGTGATGACCACGAGGCGCGTGATCCCCGGCTTGCTCAGCTCCATGAGATCGCGCGCGGCGCTCCGTGCGCGACCGTCCGTCGCCTCCCGGCCCATCGTGCTCGCTGAATTCACGGCGCTCATTCGCGTCAGACCGCAACCTTTCCGGTGCGAGAGGATATGGCGCCGCCGAGCGTGTGACGAGGGGCGAGCGGGCGTCGCTCCCCGA
Organism: uncultured Phycisphaeraceae bacterium; assembly: GCA_964410465.1. GTDB lineage: Bacteria > Planctomycetota > Phycisphaerae > Phycisphaerales > UBA1924 > CAYPGJ01. The sequence continues at coordinate 123,616 of CAYPGJ010000004.1, forward strand.
CGCGCCCGCGGACCCCACGAAAAAGGGCGGCGCCGTCGTGTGGACGGGCCGCCCGTGTCGTCGTGGGATCGAGCTGTGCGCTCAGTTCTGGCCCAGCGGCTCCTGCGTCAGCGGGTCGCGCAGGGGCAGCGCGTTGGACTGACCGCCGAAGAACTCGCCCATCGTGGCCCGCGCCGGCTTCTGCGGCGTCGCGTCGCCCGGCTCGATCTCCGACCACTTGCCCACCACGAGGATGGCCAGCTTCTCCGGCGACATGTGCTTCTGCGCCACGCGCTTCACGTCCGCGGCCGTGACCTTCTTCACGTTCTCGCGGTAGTGCTTCCAGTAGTCCGCCGGCCGCTTGGTCCACTCGTCGTTGATGAACACGTTGATCATGGCCTGCTTGGACTCGAAGGTGCGCGGGAAGGTCTCGATGAACGAGGCCCGGGCCGTCTCGATCTCCGCCTCCGGCACGTCCGCGTTGCGGATCTTCTCGATCTCCTCCAGGCAGATCTTCAGCGCGAGGGCGACGGTGGGGTTCTTCGAGGCGTACGTCACGGAGAACACGCCCGGGTAGTCCACCGGCATGTCCCAGCCGGAGCGCACGCCGTAGGAGAGCCCCTCGTCCGACCGGATGCGCGACATCAGGCGCGAGGTGAACCCGCCGCCGCCGAGCACGTCGTTCATGATGAGCAGGGGGAAGTAGTCCGGGTCGTCGCGCGAGACGCCGCGGTGGCCCAGGAAGACCTTGCCCTGCGGGATGTCCTTCTCGACGCGGTAGACGCCGGGCGCGACCGACGCGCTGGGCGCCGGCACGTCGGGCATCTTCTCGCCCTTGGCCCAGCCCTCCATCGCCTTGTCCAGACGCGCGAGCATCTCGTCCTTCTTGAAGTCGCCCGTGACCCCGATGATCAGGTTCCCGGGCTGGAAGACCCTCTTGGCGAAGGCGCGCATGTCGGAGGAGGTGATGGACTCGAGCGAAGACTTGGTCGTCTGGCGGGCCTCGAAGTGCTCGCGCCCGTACATGAGCGCCTGCCACTCCCGCGCCGCGATCGGGTTCGCGTCGTCGTTGCGCTGCTTCATCTGCTCCAGCGCCTCGTCGCGATAGATCGCCGTCTTGTCCTCCTGGAACCCCGGGTTCTTCAGCATGTCCATGAAGAGCCCGAACGCCTCGTCCAGGTTCGACGCGAGGCAGTTGAGCGACGCGCTCGAGAACGTGTCCCCGGCGCCGACGTTCGCCACGGCCGCGAGGAAGTCCAGCCGCTCATCCAGCTCCTCGGCGCTGATGGTCGCCGTCCCGCCGCGCCGCATCATCGACGCGGTCATCGACGCGAGCCCGACCTTGTCCGCCGGGTCGAGGTACTCCCCGCCCTTGAAGGAGAAGGTGATCTGGACGAGAGGGAACTCCGAGGAGGGCGCCATGTACACCGGCACGCCCGAGCCGAGCGTGGTGCGGTAGTCCTTGGCGTTGGGCGCCTCGAACTCCAGGGGCCGGAAGTCGATCTTCTCAGGCCGGTCCGGGAGCGTGGCCGCGCCCGCCGCGAGCGCCGCCGTGACACAAAGAGCCGGCGTCAGCGCCGACAGCATGATCCGAATCTTTCGCATGGGTATCCGAGCTCCGTATGGGAGATTGGTTCGTGGGAAACGGTGGGGGGGTCAGTTGCTCTTCGACGCCTTGAGCGTCTCCAGACGCTCCCGGGCCTTCGCAAGGATGATCTCGAACGCCGGCTTGAACTCCGCCGGCACCATCGCCGACTGCGCCTCCATCTGTGCGATGCCCTGCTCGAGCTTGCCCGCGTCCGTCTCGCCGCCAAGCTGCGAGACCGCCTGACGAACCATCTGCTTGGCCCGATCCGACAGCCCCGCCAGCGCCGGGTCCTCTTCCGAGGCGCCCGCCTTGCGCGTGTACGTCGCCACCGATCGGTTCGTCTTGTCGAAGTACGTCTTCGCCACCCGCTGGATGTCCGCCGCGGTCACCGCGGCCAGCTTCGCGGGCGACTCGTTGAGGTACTCCCACCCGCCCTGGGCCTCGAAGATGCCCAGCTGCACCAGCAGGAAGAAGTTGCTCTGGAGCCGGCGGTACGAGTTCGCCAGAATCCGGTTCTTCACCTTCTGCAGCTCGCGGTCGGAGACCGGGGTCTTCTGCAGCTCCTCCACCGCCGCGTACCACGCCTTCTCCAGCTGCCCGGGCGTCGCGTCGCCCTTCGTCTCCGCCGAGAACGAGAAGAACCCCGCGTACTTGCTCGGCGCGCCGAAGCCGCCCGCCGTCGCCCCGGCCGACGACGCGATCTTCGCGCCCTCCACCATCGACTTGTACAGCCGGCCCGTACGACCGTTCAGGACCTCCGCCATCACCTCCAACGCGAACGAGTCCTTGTGGTCGAACGGCACGGTGTGATACCGCACCTCGACCTGCGGCTGGCAGTCGCACTCCGCGTCCATCCGCTGCTCAGCGAGCTGCTTCATCTCGAGCGTCACCACCGGCGGCGGATCGATCTTGCCGCGCTCCAGACGCGAGAAGTACTTCTCCACCATCGGCTTGACGTAGTCCGGGTTGAAATCGCCCACGATGACGCCCACCAGGTTGTTCGGGCGGTAGTAGATGTCGAAGTATTCCTGCGCCTGCTCGCGCGTGTACGAGTTCAGGTCCGACGTCCATCCGATCACCGGCCACTGGTACGGCGAGGCCATCCAGAACATCGCGTCGAACTGCTCCTCGAACGGGCCCGTCGGCGTCGACTCGGTCCGCATCCGCCGCTCCTCGTGAACGACGTCCCGCTCCGAGTAGAACTCCCGGAACACCGAGTCCTTCAGCCGGTCCGACTCCATCCACGCCCACAGCTCGAACTTGTTCGACGGGACGTTGATGAAGTAGAACGTCAGGTCGTACGTCGTGAACGCGTTCATCCCCGACCCGCCGAAATTCGTGTACACCCGGTCGAACTCGTCCTTGACCGTCGACTCCTTGGCCTGGCGATCCATCAGCTCCTTCAGCTCCGCCCGGAGCTTGGCCATCTCCTCCGTGTCGTTCTGCGGGCTCCACGGGTCGTCGATCTCGCCCAGACGCCAGCGCGTGTACTGCTGACCCAGCTGCAGCTCCATCAGCCGGTCGCGCACCTGCTTCTGCTTCGCGTTGAACTCCCGGTCCGCCGAGGCGTCGTTCGTCCCGATCGTCGACGTCCCCTTGAACATCATGTGCTCGAAGAAGTGCGAGATGCCCGTGATCCCCGGGCGCTCGTTCGCCGACCCAACCTTCGCCACCCAACCCGCCGCGATGACGTTCGGCTGATCCTTCCGCGGGACCAGCAGGAACTTCATCCCGTTGTCCAGGGTGAACTCCTCGACCTGAACCTTCTGCGCCGCCGCGGGAAGCGCCATCGCGCACCCCAGCGCCGCTGTCGCCAGAATTCGTCGCATGCTGTACCTGCTCCGTGCTGATTGTTGTTGACCACCGACAGAACCACAGTGTACCCGAACACACTCCTCCTACCGCCCAAACCCCGAAACGGCTGCATTCTGGCCCTCCCATCCCGCTCCCGCTAGGCTCTCCCCACACGCCCCGATAGCTCAGCCCGGATAGAGCAGCGGTCTTCTAAACCGCAGGTCGCAGGTTCGAATCCTGCTCGGGGTGCTTCGATCATCCACCCCGCCCCCCCCGAACCGATGATCTCACCCACTCGGCGCACACGCGCCGGCGCATGACCAACTTCGAGATCTCCATCCGGTTCTTCCTCGCTCTCGCCGTCATCCTGGCGACCTGCCGCGCCGTCGGCTTCCTCGCCCGCGCCATCGCACAGCCTCAGGTTGTCGGCGAGATGATCGCCGGCGTGCTCCTCGGGCCGTCCCTCCTCGGCGCCCTCGCGCCCGAAGCCGCCGCCTATCTCTTCCCCAAGCAGGTCATGCCCGTCCTCTACTGCGCCTCCCAGGTCGGACTCGTCCTCTACATGTTCATCATCGGAATGGAGTTCGACCGCTCCCTCCTCCTCAAACGCGCTCGCTCCGCCGCCGCCGTCTCACTCGCCGGCATCATCGTCCCCTTCTCGCTCGCCCTCCTCGTCGCCATCCCGCTCCTCCACGATCAACGATACTTCGCGCCCTCCGTGAAGTATCACCAGGCCGCGATCTTCCTCGGCGCCGCCATCTCCATCACCGCCTTCCCCATGCTCGCGCGCATCATCTACGAGCGCGGCCTCACCGGCTCCTCCCTCGGCGCCCTCGCCCTCGCCGCGGGCGCTCTCGACGACGCCGCCGCGTGGTGCTTCCTCGCCCTCGTCCTCGCCATGTTCAAAGACGACGCGACCATCGCCCTCCTCGCCGTCTTCGGCGGGATCGCCTACGCCGCGTTCACACTCCTCATCGTCCGCCCCGCCCTCCGCCCGTTCGCGCGCGCCGTCGAACGACGAGGCGACATCACCCCCACCCTCCTCGGCGTCGTCCTCGTCCTCCTCATGCTCGCCGCCTACACCACCGACGCCCTCGGCATCTACGCCGTCTTCGGCGCCTTCGTCCTCGGGCTCGCCATCCCGCGAGGCGACACCACCCGCGTCATCGCGCAACGCGTCGAGCCGCTCACCATCGGGCTCCTCCTCCCCCTCTTCTTCGTCTACTCAGGACTGAATACCCGGATCACCCTCGTCAACTCGCCCGAACTCTGGCTCGTCGCCATCGCCCTGCTCGCCGTCTCGTGCCTCGGAAAGGGCGTCGCCTGCTCCGCCGCCGCCAGGATCTCAGGCGAGACCACGCGCAACGCGCTCGCCATCGGCGCCCTCATGAACGCGCGCGGCCTGATGGAGCTCATCCTCCTCAACATCGGCCTCGAGCACGGGCTCATCACCCCCACCCTCTTCTCCATGCTCGTCATCATGGCCATCGCCACCACGCTCATGGCGACGCCGCTCTTCAATCTCGTCATGCGCGCCCGCGCTGCCCAGCCGTCGGCTCCGCCGACCGCCGTCTAGACGCCGTTCACCGACGACGACGCAGACCGAGCATCCCGACGCTCCCGAGCCCCAGCACCGCGGCGCCCGGCGTCGGCAGCGGCGTCGACTCGATGCCGACCTTCCACGAGCCGAACGTCGCCGTGTCGTGCCAACCGAAGTTCTTCATCGTCAGCCGCCACTCACCCGCCGACGACACGCCCGCAAACGTCGACGTCAGCGAGACCGCGCTCCCGCTCGCGCCGCTCGCGGCGTACGTCCCGCTCGGAACGGCCGTGCTGCTCGACAGCTGGATCGCCGTCGTCACCAGGTTCGAGCCGCCGTCCGCGAACGTGTAATGACCCACGAAGTCCGTCCCGTCGCCGTCGGGCGTGCCCGCGCTGGAGCCGATCCGGTCGAAGAGAGACGCGCTCCGACCCGACGGAACGTGCGTTAGCGTCGCCGACAGCTCGCCCAGCCACGCGTGAACAAGGCTCGTCACCTGCACCGTCACGCTCGTCACCGTCGTGACGTCGCTGACAACGATCGATGAATGCTGCGTCGTCGGGTTGAGCGCCGTCCCGGTCGAGACCACGCCGCCCCCGCCCGGACCGAAGTACGTCACCGCCCCCAGCGCGCCGCTGCTCGCCACCATCGCCCCGAGACCCGCCACCGTCGCCGTAAACGTCTTGGACATCACTGTTCTCTCCTCGTCCCGTCCGTGCCCCCGGACCGGACAATCCTGTGTGCGTTGTTGTGCACCCACACAGTGCCATCCCGCCCGCGCCCAGCAACAAAGTGCCGAATGTTCAGGCGCGACCCAATAACACAACCTCCGCCGCTCAGCGCGCGTCACTTCCTCGGACCTTCTCACCCAAATCCGCGAGGCTCGCTGCGGCGCCCAACCAGCTCACTGGAGCCCCCGACCCACCGCGCCGTGCCTCAGCCCTCTCGCCGACGCCGGACCGTCCACATCACGCCCAGCCCGCCGATCGCGAGGGCGCCGCCGCTCGGCATGGGCACGACGCTCCCATCAACAAGATCCAGCCCCAGCGTCCACCCGCTCAGCGAACCGACGTCCGTCTGGCCGAAGTTCTGGATAACCAGCCGCCACTCACCCGCCGCCGTGACCCCCGCGAACGCGCTCGCCAGCGACACCGCCGCCCCGCCGGCGCCGCTCGCCGCGTACGTCCCCGACGGGATCGGCGACGTCGCGCCGGTGGCCGCGGCCGCCGCGATCAGGCTCTGGCCGCCGTCCGCGAACGTGTAATGCCCCACAAAGTCCGAGGAGTCCCCCGACGCATTCCCCGGCCCGCTCCCGATCCGATCAAACAACAACGCCGTGCGACCCGACGGCACGTGCGTGAGACGCGCCGACAGCTCTCCCATCCAGTTGTGCACGAGGCTCGACAGCAACGCCGTGACGTTGTTCACCGTCCGACTGTCCGAAACCGTGATCGACGACTGAAACTGCCCCGCACCGCCGACGGTCGCCTTCGCGATGGTTCCCCCGCCCCCGGGCCCGAACGACACCGGCGTGGCTGCGCACACGCCGCCGGCGACACACGTCCCCGCACACACCGTCATCACTCTGAGTCGCCGTTCCATGACGCCCGCTCCTCTCCCGCATCCGTCCGCCACGATCCGGCCGCAGACGGCCCACCACAGCATGCCCGAACGGGCGAGGCGCGGCAACTCCCCACCAGGCGGGATCGCGTCCCCGCGCTCACACGCCCCGTCGCCGTGAAACATCCCCCGTCACGCTGCGCGCCCGCCGCTCACCTCGGCACGAGCGCCTCGCGCCGCGTCCGGATGTTCTTCCCCTCCAGAGGAGTGCGAAGGTCCAGCGTCGGACGCCCCTTCTTCACCGACGCCAGCACCCAGAACTCGTTCACCATCACCTCCAGCGTCTGCATCGCGTGCTGCATCGCCACGCCGATGTGCTCCTGCGGCATCTGCAGCGCGAACTGCGCGCGAAGTGAGCCGATGATCCGCTCCACGTCCGAAGACTCCTGCAACGCGTCGAGCAACATCCCCTGCACCCCGAGACACTTGAGCTGCTTGTCCCCGCGGACGTAGCTCGTCACGCGCTCGACGCGCCCCTCGATGTACCGCGCCGCCCACGCCTTCTTCGCGTTCGCCAGGTTCAGCTTGAACACGTTCTTCCCCGAGATCGACCACGCCGTCGGCTCCGTCGCTCCCGAGAACCGCGCCATGATCTGCTTGATCCCCGCCACGTCCAGACCACCGACGCCCACCTGACCCGGCGCGTCGTCCCCAAGCCCCCCCTGCGCCAGCCACTGGAACGCGCCGGCCGGGTCCAGACGCAGGCCCGCGTCCTTGGCGATCTCCGTGCAGTGCTCCCGGATGTTGTCGAAGAACCCGTTCGCCGAGTACCAGTACTCCGCGAACCGCATGTGCTGCAGCACCCGCCGACGCTGCGTCTCGTTGTACGTCGACGTCAGCCACGACCGGTCCAGCTCGCCGCGCTCCATCTCCAGGATCGTGTACGCAAGCTCACGCGCCCCCGTCTGCGTCAGCGTCAGACCCGCCGCCAGGATCGGGTCCGCGAACCCCGAGCACTCCCCGACCAGGAACCAGTTCTCGCCCACCAGACGATCAACGACATAGCTCCAGTCCGTCGTCGTCAGCACCTCGCCGTCCCGCTCCGCGCCCGAGATCAGCTTCGCGATGCTCGGCTCCGCGCGCACCGCCTCCATGTACATCGTCTCCGGCTTCTTCCCCGCCTTCTTGTAGTGCGTCGCCGGCGTCACCAGCCCGATGCTCGCCCGCGTCTCGCTCAACGCGATGTACCACAGCCACCCGTACCCGAGGCTACGGATGTGCACCCGCGTGGCACCCGTCGAGATCCGGTCGATCCACGGCGCGTTCTCCCAATACCCCCAGAACGCCACGTTCCGCAGCAGCGTCGGCGCATCCACACCCACGTCCATCGCACGACGCAACACCGCCGCGTTCCCGCTCGCGTCCACGTAATGCGTCGCCGTGACAACCTCCCCGCCCTCCAGCTCCAGCCCCGTCACCCGGTCCCCGTCCCGACGCACCGTCGCGACCCGCGTCCCCTCCCGCACCTCGCACCCGAGCTCCTTCGCATGATCCAGAAGGATCTCGTCATACCGCGCACGCTCCACCTGGAACGCCGTCTGCACGCGCCACCCCTCATACCGACCAGGACGCGTCGCCTCCTCCGGAATCGTCTCCAGCGGCAGGAACTCGAAGTCCCACGGGTCCTTCGTGTCCCCCCACGTGTACGTCGCCCCGATCTTGATCGGGAACCCCGCCGCCTCCACCTTCTCCCAGCACCCAAGCTCCGCCAGCACCCCGCTGATCGGCGGCAGCTGGCTCTCCCCGACGTGCTCCCGCGGGAACCGCTCCTTCTCAAGGATGCACACCCGCAGCTTCGGGTTGTGCTTCAGCAGCATCCCGCCAAGCGTCGAACCGCCAGGCCCGCCCCCGATAATCGCCACGTCATACCCGCGCTCACGCATCGTCGCCATGTCCATCTCCATCGACCGCTTCGCGCACACACTCCGCTACGCGGCCCCATCCTATGACTCGGACGCGACCCCGGCGCAAAAACAACGGCCCCGAACGCGAGGTCCGGGGCCGTCGAGTCACTTCGTCAACTTCTTCCCGCAGAAAACGGGAACGCCGTCAATTACCGACGACGACGCAGACCGGCAACGCCGGCCAGACCGAACAGCGCCGCGGCGCCGGGGGTCGGGATGGCCTTGTAGTTCAGCGTCCAGCCGTTCAGCGAACCCGTGTCCAGACCAGCGTTGTCGCTGATCGAGAGCGTCCACGTCCCGGCCGTCGAGCCGTCGAGGCCGGCGAACGAGTTGATGGACTGCGCGGGAGCGAACGCCGAGAGGATCGGGGCGTAGTTGCCCGACGGGATCACCGTGCCCGTGTTCCACGCCGCGCCGCCGTCAGAGAACGAGTACGTGTTGCCGGCGAGGAAGTCGCCGTTCTGGCCCACCGCCGTGGCCGAGGTCTGGCCGGGGCGATAGAAGAACGTGAACGAGTTGCCGGCGCCGGGGCCCGTCAGGGTCATGATCAGGTCGCCGACCCACGTGTGGTTCAGACCGCTGAAGGACACGCCCGTGATCGAGATCGTCCCGGGGGCCGACACGCTCGACGAGAACGCGTTCCCTGGGCCGCCGTTGTCCGGGATCGACCCGCCAGCGCCCGTCACCGAGCCCGGCGTGTTCGCCATCGCGCCCGCCGCCATCGCCAGACCTGCCGTCATCGCAAGAAGCTTCGACATGTTCTCTTCCCTTTCCTGCAAAACACCAAAAAACACAACGTCTCAGCCCAGCGAAACCGCTCGCTCGGCCGCAAACGTCTGATCAGCGTCATCAACAACACCCCGGAGCCCAACGCGCACACCTACCCCGTCCTCGAACATCCCCGTCGCGCGTCTGTCTCGTGTGACCATGTTCTTCCCTAAACCCGGAGCGCACATATCCGCGCTCGCTCCACTCAGTATCGCACGCCCGAGGGGCCATGTGCAAGGGGGTTCCCGTCAATATGAGGGAGTCACACACCCCAACGGACGCCATAACTGATTGACAAATATACGCTTAGGGATTCCACGGAATCTTTTTGCGCTCCCGCCGATCCCCCAAAAACGACAGCCCCGGGCGTGCGCCCAGGGCTGCCTGTGTTCATCCTCCGACCCCGTTGCGTTCAGCGGGATCGGTCCATCGCTCGTCAATTACCGACGACGTCGTAGGCCGGCAACACCGGCAACGCCGAACAGCGCCGCCACGCCCGGAGCCGGGGCCTTGTACACCAACGACCAGTTGGTCAGCGACCCTACGTCAAGCTCGGCGTGGTCGCTGATCGTCAGCGTCCACGTGCCGGCCACGGGGCTGCTCAGGCCGGCGAACGAGTTGATCGGCTGCGGAGGAGCGAAGGGCGAGAAGACCGGAGCGTAGTTGCCCGACGGGATCGTCGAGCCCGTGTTCCACGCCATGCCGCCGTCAGCGAACGCGTAGGTGTTGCCGGCAAGAAAATCGCCGTTCTGGCCGACCCCCGTGGCTGTCGTCTGGCCGGGGCGATGGAAGAACGTGAACGAGTTGCCGGCGCCGGGGCCCGTCAGGGTCATGATCAGGTCGCCGCACCACGTGTGATTCAGCCCCGTGAACGAAACACCCGCGATAATCGCCGAGGTTGGCACGGACACACTCGAGCTGAACACCTGGCCGCTCACCGGGTAATTGTCCGGAATCACCCCGCCAGGTCCGCTCGCCGACACCGAAAAAAGCGTCCCGCTCGTCGCAATTCCAACACCGGCCGCCAACGCCGAAAGACTCAACATGTGCTCTTCCCTTCCTTCCTGCTACGGGCCCGAGCCCTGCGTGCAAAGTATTCACATACTCCAGCCTGCACACGCAAGGGGCTTGCCACCGGATTCCGCGAAAATCATTCCCCGCGGCGACCGGCGCTGACGCGCGTGCCTACCGCGCACACAGGCGGACAGCGCTCCAACACCCAAAAAGAACAGCCCCGAACCGGAGTCCGGGGCTGTGCTGAATCCTTCTGTCAGGCAGGGCGTCCGCCCCGCCCGTCATGCACCGCGATTAGCGGCGACGACGCAGACCGGCAACGCCGGCCAGACCGAACAGCGCCGCGGCGCCGGGGGTCGGGATGGCCTTGTAGTTCAGCGTCCAGCCGTTCAGCGAACCCGTGTCCAGACCAGCGTTGTCGCTGATCGAGAGCGTCCACGTCCCGGCCGTCGAGCCGTCGAGGCCGGCGAACGAGTTGATGGACTGCGCGGGAGCGAACGCCGAGAGGATCGGGGCGTAGTTGCCCGACGGGATCACCGTGCCCGTGTTCCACGCCGCGCCGCCGTCAGAGAACGAGTACGTGTTGCCGGCGAGGAAGTCGCCGTTCTGGCCCACCGCCGTGGCCGAGGTCTGGCCGGGGCGATAGAAGAACGTGAACGAGTTGCCGGCGCCGGGGCCCGTCAGGGTCATGATCAGGTCGCCGCACCACGTGTGGCTGAGGCCGCTGAAGGACACGCCCGTGATCGAGATCGCGCCGGGGGCCGACACGCTCGACGTGAACGGGTTCGCGGGGCCGCCGTTGTCCGGGATCGCGCCGCCGGCGCCGCTCACCGAGCCCGGCGTGTTCGCCATCGCGCCCGCCGCCATCGCCAGACCAGCCGTCATCGCAAGAATCTTCTTCATGTTCTCTTCCCTTTCACTTTCCTGCAGAAAAGAAGTCACAAAGGCCGCCGAGTGACTGTCCGGCGACCTCAACAGCCTGAATTGTCCGAAGCGATGACCACCACCGACCGGTCACGGGCACTCTCGCCCTTCACGGTCTCAAGACACGCCAGTTCGGCTTGTGTGCGGTGCGACATGCTTCTTCCCAACGCCCCGCAACATGCAGGGCAGGGGCATTCTGCCGCACTCAAATCTGAACGCAAGGGCAGTCCCCCGCATTCCGTCACAAAATCTTCAATGACAACGACTTATAACCCAATCCAAGCCCGTCAACAAGGGCCACTGATCCGGGGAGAAAACCGCCCTAACCCTCAAAACAAGCCCGCTGTCGGTGCGGCCTGGCGCACTTATGAGGACAGCTCCCGCTCTCAGAACACCCGATTCCCTTGATCCCGCCCACACCAGCCGAATCCTGCCATCCATCCCGCCTCGCCCCGGACAACGAAAATCGCCCGCCCCAATCGGGACGGGCGACGACAAGCTCTCAACTCACGCGATTCCGCTCACGCCCGACGGCGACGCGCACCCGCAAGACCGGCCACACCCAACAGCGCAGCCGCGCCCGGCGTCGGCACGCTCGTGTTCACGGCCAAACGCTCGATCACCGTCACCGACTCGCCAGGATTCAGCGTGAAGGTCCACTGGAATCCCCCCGTCCAGTCCCCAGGGCCGAACGGCAGCCCGCTGTTGTTGAAGTTGTCCGCCACCCCGTTCGACAACAGCCCGCGGAGCGTCGCGAACGATGTCACCTGCCACGCGCTCGCGCCAACCCCCTCGAACTCCGCAAACGCCCCGCCCGAGTCCGTGATCCGCATGAGATTCGCGCCGACCATCGCGCCCGAGTCTCCGGCCGCCGAGCCGCCCACGTCAAAGTCCGCGTAGTTAAACAGGCTGATCGACTGCGGACCCGCCGTGCTGGTGTTCGTCAGCACCACGCGCTGCGTCACGATCGCACCAACACCCGGATCCTGGATCAAGTAGTTGATCGACGCCGACACCCCGTCCACTTCCGCGTAGTTCAGCGTGTGGTTGTTCCCGCTCCCCGACTGGCTCACGAAGTTCGAGAACGCAAACTCACGGTTCGACGTCCCCACCCGGTACCACCACCAGTTCTGGAACAGATGGTCCGTCGTCGAGCCATCCACCGTGAAATTCGCCGCAAACCCGCCACCAGTCCCCGTGCGGTTCGCATTCCCGCCCGGAGCGCCAAGACCCGACGCCGCAATCCCGTACGACGAGTCCCCATCCGTGATCGTGAACGCCGCCTGGCCCAGCGCCAAGCCCGCTGTCGCGCCCAAGGACACAACCATCATCCATCGCTTCGACATGTTTCTTCTCCTTCACGCTGCGCTCGGCGTTCCCCGGCCCTCTGCGCATCAGAGCCCGGGCGAATACAAAGCCAAGCCTCATCACGTCGCGTGGAGCAGGCTGCGGCCCGCACATCCGGGCCCTTCACCGGCCCGCCCCGACCCCCGCGACGTGTCTCTTCATCCATCAGCCATTCGCTGACACAACTCCCATCGTCCGAGAATCAATCCTCCCAATCAACCGTCATCCCCGCAGAAATCGGGGATGGGTTTCCCCCAAGTCGCGCAAATCTCGCCCTGACAACACCTTTCAGATCACATTTTTTTCTCGGATACACTCGCCACCCCATGACCACGCCCAGAACCATCCGCGGCTCCATCCAACGCTGGTCCCGCACACTCATCCCCACCTCCAAAGAGGCCCCCGCCGAGGCCCAGGCCATCTCCCACAAGCTCCTCGTCCGCGCTGGCTACATCCGCCAGGTCGGCGCCGGCATCTACGACTACCTCCCCCTCGCCTTCCGCACCCTCCAGAAGATCTCCAACATCGTCCGCGAGGAAATGGAAGCGGCAGGCGCCTCCGAGATGCTCATGCCCGCGCTCGAGCCCTTCGAACTCTTCGAAGGCACCAAGCGCCACATCGACTACGGCGACAACCTCTTCCGCCTCACCGATCGCCACAATCGCGACACCGCACTCGCCCCGACCCACGAAGAAGTCATCACCGAGTGCATGCGAGGCGCCGTCTCGTCCTACACCTCCCTCCCCCTCAACCTCTTCCAAATCCAGACCAAGTTCCGCGACGAGGCTCGTCCGCGCTCCGGCCTCCTCCGCTGCCGCGAGTTCATCATGAAGGACGCCTACTCCTTCCACATGGCCGTCGAAGGCCCAGGCGGCCTCAACGAGGCCTACGACGCCATGCACCGCGCCTACACCAACATCTTCACCCGCTGCGGCCTCTCCTTCACCGTCGTCGAAGCCGAATCCGGACCCATCGGCGGCTCCGCCTCCCACGAGTTCATGGTCAACGCCGAGTCCGGCGAGGACACCATCCTCTCCTGCCCCACCTCCGGCTACGCCGCCAACGTCGAGAAGTGCGAGATCGGCGCGCGTCCCCACACCTTCGACGCCGACCCCACCGGCGAACTCACCAAGGTCCACACCCCCAACCTCCCCGGCATCGAAGAGGTCGGCAAGTTCATGAAGGTCAAGCCCGACCGCATGCTCAAGACCCTGGTCTACTTCGGATTCGCTAGTTCGTCCGGTACTTCGCGGCCAGGTAAGCCAGATGCGATGGACTCGTTACTTGAAGAAATGAGCGCCGCTTGGCTCAGCAAGTACAGCATTGAACCCGGAGATATGTACTCGCTCTCCTACGAAGAGCTCGAGGCAAAACTCGGCAAGTCGACGTATGACGAATTACGTCCAACAATTCGCAGTCTTCGGGAGAACCTGAGTCGGATTAGGCTCGTCGCGGTGGTAGTGCGAGGAGATCACGAGGTAAATGAAGGAAAGCTGCGCAGCGCACTTGGGTTCATGCCAATTCTGCCGTCGCCGGCAATGCTAAAGTTCTTCGGTGTTCCCGTTGGGTACGTGTCTCCCGCGTTCTTTAGGCAGAAACACAACTCGATTGTTGTTGTCGACCCCGACGCCGCACAAGCCGGCTTCTGGGCCACCGGCGCCGACGAGCCCGACCATCACGTCAAGCATTTCAACTGGAAGCGCGAAATGGGCGACATCCTCAAGGACGCCGCCCGCGTCAAGGTCGCCGACATCCGCAACGCAATGGCCGGCGACCCCTCACCCCGCGATCCCAACTCCAAGCTCATCGCCAAGAAGGGCATCGAGGTCGGTCACATCTTCAAGCTCGGCACGAAGTACTCCGAAGCCATGGACTTCCGCATCCTCGACGCCGATCAGCAGCGCCGCGCCGTCATCATGGGCTGCTACGGCATCGGCGTCTCACGAACCATGGCCGCATGCGTCGAGATGTCCAACGACGACAACGGCATCGTCTGGCCCGCGGCCATCGCGCCCTATCACGTCCACATCGTCCCCATGAAGACCGACTCCGGCTCCCCCCACATGCGCGCCGCCATCGACCTCGCGCAGCAGCTCGCAAACGCCGGACTCGACGTGCTCATCGACGACCGCGACGAACGCCCGGGCGTCAAGTTCAAGGACGCCGACCTCATCGGCCTCCCCGTCCGCCTCACCCTCGGCGACAAGGCGCTCGAGGCCTCATCCGTCGAGTTCAAGCGGCGCAACGACGCCGCCACCAAGGGCGAGCTCGTCCCCATCGCCGGCGCCGTCCAGCACTGCCTGAACGCCCTCGCCTGACCCGCGCACGCGATCAATGCGCGCGACGACGCTCCTGATCGCGGTACACCACGCGCTTCGTCTTGCTCGCGGCCTGGCGGATCGCGCCGTACACGTCGTCACCGCGCGCATCCACCACGAACCCGCCCGCATGCGCGAGCGCCACCTCCACGTGCGCCACCTTGTCGCGCCCCCCGCGCGGCCCGTTCACGTCGCGCACGCGAACCAACACCCCCCGAACTCGCTCACCCAGACGGCCTAACGCCCGATCGAACGCACGCATCGCAAAGCGCTCCACCGCCTCGCTCCGCAGCTCCGGGCTCCCATGCATCTCAAAACGCATCGTGACCTCCTTATCCGCGCGGCTCTACGCCGCGCCCTGCGTGCCTCAGGTTCTACGCCCCTCATATCGCCCGGTTCATCCCCCCCCTCCAAAACCCGCCTCACCCCGACCTCCGGGGATGCCGATATCCACTCTGCCGTCCGGCCTAGGGGAGACATCGACAGGAGCCCTCGCCGAAACATGACGCGCCGCTTCCTCATCCACGCGCTCGCCATCCTCGCGCTCGCCGCGTGCGCGCCCGAAGCGCCGCCGCCGCCGCGCGAACCATCACCCTCCGAACTCGCGCTCCAGCTCCGCTCCCAGGACGCGCAACTCCGCATCGACGCCGCCACCCGACTCCGAAACCTGGGACGCGACGCCGAGCCCGCCGCCTCCGCGCTCACCCTCGCCATGCGCGACGAAAACCACCTCGTGCGCATCCTCGTCGCCGGCGCGCTCGCCAACCTCGGCCGCGCAGGTCTCCCCACGCTCATCCTCGCCCTCCGCAACGACCCCAGCGACGACGTCCGCGCCGCCGTCGCCGCCGCACTCCCCGAAACACGCGCCGGCGCCCCCGAACTCCTCGCGCCACTCACACTCGCACTCCAGGACCACGCCGAGATCGTCCGCGCCAAGGCCATCGCCTCACTCGAACGCCTCGGCCCCTCCGCCCTCCCCGCGATCCGTCGCGCCGCTCTCGACGAGTCCGCCCTCGTCCGCTCCGTCGCCGACTCCGCCGCCGCTCGGCTCCGCGACGCCGCCGCAGGCGCCGATCGCGCCAACCCCGCCCGAGCACGCGAACTCCTCGAGCAGCTCCAGTCCTCATCCTCCTACGACCGCGCCATCGCCGCCCAGGAACTCGGAAAATCGCGCGCCCTTGCACAATCCGCGCTGCCCGCACTCAACCGCGCACTCGACGACGAAGACTCCCTCGTGCGCGTCGCCGCCGCCGGTGCGCTCCGCGCCTGCGGCCCGAACGCGCTCGCCTCCCTCCGCAAGGCCCTCCGAGACGACAACGCCTCTGTCCGAGCCGTCGCCGCAGAGGGCCTCGGCCGTCTCGGAAAGGCCGCGCTCCCAGCCCTCCCAGACCTCGCCCAGGCGCTCTCAGACCGCGAGCTCGGCGTCCGAATCTCCGCCGTCTCCGCCCTCGAACGCCTCGGCCCCGAGGCCATGGCCTCCATCCGTGCCGCGCTCAACGATCGCGACTGGTTCGTCCGCAAGCGAGCCGCCGAGGCGCTCGACAAGCTCGCATCCGCCTCACGCTGATCGACCGCGCCGCAACGGTGTACGATCCCCCACACGGATCACCACCATGCGCGCACTCCAGGCACTCATCTCCGCCTCCATCGACTACGCAGGGCTCTTCCCGCCCGCCGGGCTCGACATGCCCACCACCACGCGCAACTTCGCCCAATACCGCAAGCACCCGAACGCCTGGATGCTCTCCCGACTCATCGTCCCCGTCGCACGCCTCGAGGAGTTCTGCAAGTCCGCAGACACCCTCCTCCCGCACACCGGCGAGGGCGAGGGCTGGCGCATCTCCGCGCTCACCGCGCCCGCCGGCGACCCCGCCTTCGCCTCCGACATCGACGCCATCCTCGCGTTCAACGACGCCCACGACACCGACGAGTCCACCGAACCCGCCGCGCTCGTCGACTGCATCGAACTCAAAGCCTCCTCACCCGACGCCATCGACCACGCCATCGACGACCTCCCCGAAGGACTCAACGCCTTCTTCGAGATCCCCATCGACAAGGACGCACGCGGCCACATCACCGCGCTCGCCGGCGAGCCCGGCGTCGGCGCCAAGGTCCGCACCGGAGGCCTCACGCCCGATCTCTTCCCCTCCTCCACACACCTCGCTCGATTCCTCACCACCTGCGCCGCCGCGGACGTCCCCTTCAAGGCCACCGCCGGACTCCACCATCCCCTCCGCGGCCCCTTCAAGCTCTCCTACGCCCCAGACGCCGCCTCGCACACCATGTTCGGCTTCCTCAACGTCTTCCTCGCCGCCGCCTACGCCTTCACCGACCGCATGTCCCACCCCGACGTCACGCGACTCCTCGAAGAGTCCGACCCGAGATCCATCACCTTCTCCGACGAAGGCGTCGACTGGCGAGGCCGCCGCCTCTCCACCGAAAAACTCGCCCGCGCACGCGAAGCCTTCGCCCTCTCCTTCGGCTCCTGCTCCTTCACCGAACCTGTCGAAGACCTCAAAGCGCTGAACCTTCTGTAGCGTCGTGCCTCTCTTCAACGTGTGCCGTGGCCTACGCCGAAGGCGGGGGCCACGACTGAGCGCGATCAACCGGTGTGCGCGTGCCGTGGTTTGCCGCGCACCGGCAAGCCACGCTCTCCATGGAAAAGCGTGAGACGGTGGGGGGCTTCATCTCCCGCTTCCCCGTATCCTCCCTCTCCTCATTCCCTCACTCTCGGAGCCCCCGATGCCGCACGCGATCAACGAAACCCACGACCCCAACCTCAAGTCCTGGGTCGAGTCCGCCAACGACCCCAACACCGACTTCCCCATCCAGAACCTCCCCTTCGTCACCTACATCCGTCCCACCGAGCAATTCGACGACGGCTCGATGGCCATCGAAGCCGGCGTCGCCGTGCGCATCGGCGACAGCCTCGCCTGCGTCTCAGGCCTTGCCGAAGACGGCCTCTTCGAAGGCGCCCCCGACCTCGATGACCTCGACGACTACTTCGCCGACGGCCAGCTCATCGAAGGCCTCTACAACGCGCCCCCGCGCATCCTCTCCGCCCTCCGCCTCCAACTCAGCCGCTTCCTCCGCGCCGGCGACGCCAAGAGCAAAGGCCCTTCGTCCGCCCTCAAGCAGCACGTCTTCCCCGTCTCGGACGTCGAGCTCGTCCACGCGCCCGTCCCCAACTACACCGACTTCTACGCCTCCATCCACCACGCCACCAACGTCGGCTCCATGTTCCGACCCGACAACCCGCTCCTCCCGAACTACAAGTGGATCCCCATCGGATATCACGGCCGCGCATCCTCCATCAACATCTCCGGCGAGCCCGTCCGCCGCCCCAAAGGCCAACTCATGGCCGACGGCGCCCAGGCCCCCGTCTACGCCCCCTGCAAACTCCTCGACTACGAACTCGAGCTCGGCTTCTTCGTCGGCCAGGGCAACGAGCAGGGCGACACCATCAACATCAACGAAGCCGACGACCACATCTTCGGCCTCTGCCTCGTCAACGACTGGTCCGCGCGCGACATGCAGAAGTGGGAATACCAGCCCCTCGGCCCGTTCCTCGCCAAATCCTTCGCCACCACCATCTCACCCTACATCGTCACCCTCGAAGCCCTCGCCCCCTTCCGCTGCGCAGCCTTCGAACGCCCCGCCTCCGACCCCAAGCCACTCCCGCACCTCCTCTCCGAACGCGATCAACAGCAAGGCGCCCTCGACATCACCCTCGAAGTCCACCTCGCCTCCAAGCAGATGCGCGACCGCTCCCTCCCTCCCCACCTCCTCTCACGCGGCTCCTTCAAGCACATGTACTGGACCATCGCGCAGATGCTCACCCACCACGCCTCCAACGGCTGCAACATGCAACCCGGCGACCTCCTCGCCTCCGGCACCGTCTCCGGCCCCTCCTCCGATTCCCGCGGCTGTCTCCTCGAACTCACCTGGGGCGGCAACGACCCGTCCGGGGGTGGAAAGCCACTCCCGCGCAAGCCCATCGAACTCCCCACCGGCGAAAAACGCGTCTTCCTCGAGGACGGCGACGAAGTGATCATCAAGGGCTTCTGCGAACGCCAAGGCTTCCGCCGCATCGGCTTCGGCGAATGCCGCGCCATCATCGAACCTGCCAACTAATAAACAGATCAATCCCCCTCTCCCCGCGCGAGCGTGGGAGAGGGTGGTCATGCGTCATCCCAAAGATGACGCAGGACCGGGAGAGGGGTCATGGAAACAACAAGCCTCCCCACCATCGCGCTTCAGCCCGCCCCCATCGTGTGAGCGGACCATCCGCGCTCAACGCCTGACAAACGAGACGCGACTGTCATGGAGCGTCTACCCCTCCTCTCTCTCCTTGCCGCCTCGCTCACACAGCGTGCCAACTTCGAGTGCGCCGCCGACCGACCTCTCTTCGCGCACCAGGCGAGACGCGACTGTGAAGGAGCGTCTACCCCTCCTCTCCCTCCTCCCCGCCTCGTGCGCGAAGAGAG
>CAYPGJ010000005.1:0-139572 GCA_964410465.1 uncultured Phycisphaeraceae bacterium
CGATCCCCGCCGCCAACCACCCGCCTCCCCCCGCGCGCTCGCGCCACGTCCACCGCGCTCGCTCACCCACCGGCCACGCTCCCCGCGCTGCCAGTCCCTCGCTCAACCCAAGATCCACCACCCGCACCGCGCCCGACTCGATGCCCCCAAACCGCTGACCCTCAATCCCCATCGCCGACAACACGTTCCCGCCAAACCCGTCACCCCAGCGCGCCCCCTCGCCAAGCTCCTTCACCCCAGCAACGCACCCGACAGACATCCCCCCACCCGCACGCCCATACACCCCCACTCCCATCCACCCGCTCAACTGCTCCGCGAACCGCTTCCCCTCCTCGCAATACCCAAGCGCACCCAACGTCGGCTCGAGAAACGACCACACACGCGCCACCGCACGCGGCTGCTCCACCGCCGAGAGAACCGCGCCCTCACGCATCCCGCCCCACACCCGCAGCGCCTCCTCGCTCCGACCACGCGCCACCTCGCCGACGTTCCCCGCTCCCGCCGCCACCATCGCCTCCACACGCGCCCCCTTCACGCTCGCGGCCAGCCCGCCCCAACTCGTGCCGCACGCGCCACGCACCACCGCCACCACCGACGCCTCCTCCGCCGCATCCCCCAGCCGCGCAACCGCCTCCGTCGCGCTCGCAGATCCCCGCTCACCACCTCGACCCTTCCCAAGACGCTTCACCATCTCCCGCGTCAGACCGCGCTCACCCCTCGGCCCCACCACCACACGCGCCCCATCCTCGCTCTTCGACAACGCCAACTCCAACGCGCCTCGCTCCACCGACAGCACCACCGCGCTCCCCATCGCTTCCCTCGGCGCCATCGAGATCGTCTTCCGAAGCTCCCGCTCCGTGTCGCGACCAACCTCGCTCACCAACGCCCACCGCGCAGGCTCCTCGCCATCAATCCCACGCACCACCACCATCGCGCACTCGCCGAACAGACGGTCAAACGCCTCCCCGCTCGTCCAGCCGAAACGCTGCGCCAGCGTGTCCCACGCGCCCTCCAACTCCCCGCCCCCCATCAACGACCGCAGCGCCCGCTCCACCGCCTTCCCCGCCTCCCCGCCTCGCAACACCTTCGCACCACGAACCACCACCACCACGTCCGCGTCCGCAGGCGCAAGCCGTAACGCCCACCCTGGCTCGCACGCCAGCGACGACGCCGCCGCGCAGCACAACGCCGCCATCGCCCCGAGCCACGACGCCACACTTCTGAGTCGCATCACGCCTGTTTTAACCGCCCCGCAGCACCAACGGCTTCACCACCACCGCCCCATTCCCATTCTTTTCCGACACCGGCGACGCCACCGCCCCCGACGCCGGGGACGACGCCGAAGCGCCAGGCGCCACCCACACCGCCCGGAAACATCCAAGATCAGGCTCGCTCACCGAGCATCCAGACACACGACCCACCGGCGCCTCCCCACGAACGCTCGTCCGCTCGAGCAGCGATGTCCGCCCGGGAAGTCGCAACGACGCCAACGCCGCCGTCCGCGCCGCCTCAATCCGCGCCGGCGGCCACTCACGCGCATCCACCCGCGGCAATCGCATCCCCGTCGCCCCCTCGCTCACCAACGACGCCGCCAATCGAACCTCGCTCACCCCGGCACGCACCGCGTCCGTCAGCGGCGTCTCCACTGGACGCATCACCACCGACTCCGGCGCCGCGCGCCGAACCGCCATCCCCGCGCCCACCATCCCCAGCACCGCCACCACCGCGGCCGCGCGCGCCACACGCACCAGCCGCAGCCCACGCTCGTTCAACCACGCGCCACGACGCTTCGACGTCTCCGCCAACACACGACCCGCAATGTCCGGAACCTCCACCTCAGGCTCACGCAACGCCTCCGTCATCCACACCGTCGTCGCCACCGCGCGCGCCACACGCGCGTCTCGCTCAGCCATCGCGTACAGCCGACGCTCCTCATCCTCGCGCAACGACCCCTCGGCCAGCGCATCCAGCAACGCCTCCACGTCGCGCGCCAGCGGCTCCCCACCCGCCGACTCCTGCACAAACTCGTCGCCGTGCGAACTCAATTCCGTTCCTCTCCCCAAACCTCAACCACCTGCGGACGCTCCGCCGCTCGGTCCTCGAGAATCTTCCGAAGCTTCTTCCTCGACCGGTGAAGATGACTCTTCACCGTCCCCTCCGGAATCCCCAGATGATCAGAGATCAACGCGATCGGCCAGCTCTGCTGATGGAACAGCACCACCACCTCACGCTGCTCCTCTCCCAACTCAGCCAACGCATCGTCCAACGCGCTCCGCGCCGCTCCCTGCCACTCGCGCGCCGACACGCTCTCGCTCGGACCATCCCCACCGCCGCCCCACGCACCCACCACGTCGCTGTCGTACACCGGACGATGCTTCTGACGCGCGTTCAGATACAACCGCTTCGCGATCGTGAACAGCCACGTCGAAAACCGAAACCGCGGGTCAAACCGGTCAAGATGCGTCAGGACGCGCACGAACGCCTCCTGCACCACGTCCTCGGCCATGTCCGACCTGCCGCTCAACCGGAAGATGTACGCGTACACCGACGCCTGATGCTCACGGATCAATCGCTCCGCGCTCGCGCGATCCCCGCGCGCCGCCTTCTCGATCAACCGTTGCTCGTCCGCTCGGGTCATCGGCATGCCACTCCAGTCTACCCCACGAACCCCAAACCGTTGCACACAAAAGCCTCTCCCCCCTCGTGGGGGAGATGGTTCATGCGAAGCATGAACCAGAGGGGGGGACCCCCACCAGCCCGCCGCTCCCACTTCCTTACGCCCCTCCTCTCCCCCCGGATCACCCGGAAAAACCCGAATAACTCCACGCGGACCCGCGACGAGAATCCGCCCCTCACCCAAACAACATCCCCTCCCCAACTCCCTGCCTCACCACCACTTCCGGCGCGCCGCGCCCCCCCGAGAACCCCACCCCAACCCACTCCGTCGGCTCGCGCTGGCTCGACACCGTCAACCCGTACCCCTTCCCAACGTGCCCCACGCTCGCTCGATCCGCCGTGTTGCACTCCTCCGACAAGTGCAACAACACCACCCTCTCCCTCGGCCCGATCCGCCCCACCGCCTCCGCACACTGCGCATTCGACAGGTGCCCGCTCCCACCCATGATCCTCCGCTTCAAATACTCAGGCCGCGAACTCGCCCGCTGCATCTCCGGGCAGTAGTTCGACTCGATCGCCAGCGTGTGCACCCCGCGCAAGTGATCCACCACGCGCTCCGTCGCACGCCCCGCGTCCGTCATGTGCCCCAGCGTGCCCCCGCACGAAAACTCCATCCGAAACAGCGCCACACCCAGATCATCGTGCGACGCCAACTGCGCACGCACCTCCACCCCGGGCGCCGGCGAGAACGCCTCATCCTCGAACACCGCGCTCCGATGCGTCAGCAACCCCGCGCGCTGAGCCCTCCCCCGATGCCGCCGATGCGCCCAGATCGTCGCGCTCTCCTCCAAGGCCCGCACCACCGGCGCCTGGCAGTGATCCGCATCAAAGTGCGTGAACAACACCCCCACCACGTCCTCAAGCCCATGCCCCCGCGCCTCCAGCAGCGCCCGCGTCCGCCGCACCGACAATCCCGCATCAATCAGCAACAGCCGCGCACGCCCATCCTCACGCCTCCCCAAACGCACCGCCGTGCAATTCCCCCGCGACCCGCTCGCCAAAACGCACAGCGCGGCGCCATCACCCTCACTCTGCCTCTTCTGCGAGCAGGACATCCGTGCCTCCAACCGCCCCGTCCTCCATCTCGGTCTTCTGATGCTGTTCCGGGTGCATTTCCGGGTGCATTTCCGGGGGCTGTTCCGGGGGCGGGGCCGACTCTACGAAACACATCCCTCCCTGTCGAGAACCAACCTCATCCACCCGCCGCTCGGCCGCATTCGCGCCGTTGCAACCCCTCCCTCCGCTCGCTTCTCTCGAAGCGAGCGCGGGGGAGGTGGTTCGTGCGAAGCACGAACCGGAGGGGGGTCTTGCGTTCGGCCACTCACCGGAACCCGACGATCGATACTCCTCCCGTGCCCCGATCCGACCAGCCGCCTTCGCCGCGCACCCCTCACCGCCTCGACGCGCGCATCCGACGCCTCGCCTGGCTCACCACCCTCCTCCCTCTCGCCATCCTCGGCTCCTGCCACTCCACCTTCTACTACGGATGGCTCACCGCCACTCCGCAAGCCGACAACGGACCGTACAGCGAACTCGCCAGTCTCTTCCTCCTCCTCTTCCTGTTGCTCACCATCTTCGAATTCGTCTGCCTCGGGATACTCTTCTCCGCCATCGCCACGCGTGCGAACGACCGCAACAACCCCTGACCAAGCGCACCACGAGCCCCCCCATGCCCTCACTCACTCGCATCGACCAACGCATCGTCTCCTGGATGCGCGCCCACCGCGATCAACTCCTCCGCGTCTCACTCGCCGTCGTCTTCATCTGGTTCGGCGCCCTCAAACCCCTCGGCGCCAGCGCCGCAAACGAACTCGTCGCCCGCACCGTCGTCTGGTTCGATCCCGACTGGTTCATCCCCGTCCTCGGCGTCTGGGAAGTCCTCATCGGACTCTGCATGCTCATCCGACCACTCACCCGCCTCGCCATCCTCCTCCTCTTCCTCCAGATGCCCGGAACCTTCCTCCCCCTCATCCTCCTCCCCGACGTCTGCTTCGAAACCATCCCCTGGGTCCCCACCCTCGAAGGCCAGTACATCATCAAGAACCTCGTCCTCATCAGCGCCGCAATCGCCGTCGGCGGATCACTCCCCACATCCCCCGCCCCGCCGCACCAAACCGCGGCGCCACGCCCACAAACGGACACATGACCTATCGGGCGCTCTCTCAACCCCTCCTCCCGCCAGCCGCGGAGCGGCGCAGCGTGGAGGAGGTGGCTCACGCCCTTTGTGGCGTGAGCCGGTGGAGGGCGCCTTTTGAACTCGTCACCGTAAACTTCGCCCCGTTCCCACCGCGTCAGACGCACAAACAAATCTCTCACACTCGCCGTAGCATCGCCGCCGACATGCCCCGACATCCCTTTATCAAACCTCTCGCACTCACCGCAATTTTGGCGCTCACATCCTGCGCACGCCGCGACCCATCCCCGCCTCAACCACCCCCCGACTCCCTCGCCGTGCGCATCAAGACCGCCGCACATCATTCACACGCCTCGCTCATCCCCGCTCCCGACACTCTCGGCCTCTGGCTCCTCGCATCACCGTATTGCCTGACTGAATCCGAACTCATCAAACTCGGTCTCCGACTTTCGCGCGCAGACGCTCGTCGTTTGATCGATAAGAACATGGCCGTTGAACACGTGCTCATTGCCCAAGTCGTCAGCAACCGAGTCACCACAATCGAGTTCCTCGACGCTCGATTTGGACTCGACCCACCCATCCTGACAGTGGTGCCCGGCGACACGCTCGCCTTCAACCTCTGCGACGACGGAAGGCCCCTTGAACTCATCCGACTGCAGTCGGCCCCCGCTCCCTGAGCATTCTCCCCCCCCTCCCCAACCCGAGAAATCCCAAGCATTTGGGTATTGGACTCCGCCCGCCCGCGCGGTAGCCTCGACCCCGTCCCTCGCCGCGCCCCCATCTCGGCCCGGCCGGCCTCACCTCTCCCCTCGCGCCCCCCCGGCGCCCACACACACTGGAGCCTCAAATGCGTATTCCTTGCCCCACCGCGTCCCTCGCCGCCGCGATCGCGCTCTCCGGCGCCGCCGCACACGCCGTCGGCCCCGAAGTCATCTTCACCAAGATCCCCGGCCATCCCACCGCCGCCGTCCCCGGCGCTCTCGACCTCTCCGGAAATCCCGCCGCCTCCGACTTCCGCGCGCTCGAAGACCTCATGGTCACGCCCGACGGCTCGCGCTGGATGATCAAAGGCCGCACACAGCTCGGCTCAGACCTCGAAAACATCCTCATCCTCGGCGCCGGCGCCACCCGCTCCAACTTCGCCCAGGAAGGACAACCCATACCCTCCGGCTCCGCAGGCGAGCTCTACGACTTCTTCGGCTCAGGCGTCGGTCGCTTCGACGACAACGGAAACTTCGCCTTCTCCGCACGCGCACGCGGCACGTCCTCCCTCCAGAAAGTCCTCTACTGGAACGGCTCCAACTTCTCCACCACCGCCACCCAAGGCCAGCTCTACACCGGCCTCCAGGACCTCGTCCCCAACCCCTCCGGCGATGAAACCGTCGGAAACTCCATCGGCTCCATCCACCCCCTCAACGACGGACGCATCGGCGCCCAGGACAGCTCCATCCTCAACATCCACACCACGCGCCGCCCCGCCATCTTCTACAACCTCGCGGCCTTCCACCAGACCAACGTCACCAACATCAACGGCTTCATGGGCGGATTCCCCGAAACCTGGAAGACCATCAACGCCAACGCCTTCTACTCCTCACCCGACGGCGCACACTGGATCGCCATCGGAACCATCAACCAGGCCACCAACATCGACGCCGTCCTCGTCTACGACGGAACCGTCGTCATCCAGGAGGGCATGACCCTCCCCGGCGCCTCCGCCGCAGTCGCCTCCACCATCGTCACCGCAGACATCGCCTCCGACGGTTCCTACGTCGCGCGCGGCGCAATGGCGGCCGGAGGCGTCTACGCCGTCCGCAACGGCGCCGTCATCGCCACCACCGGCTCCTCCGTCACCGGCGGCGCCGAAGTCTGGGGCTCCTCCTTCCTCTCCATCCACACCAACGCAAGCGGCGACTGGGTCCTCGTCGGCAACACCAACAATCCCAACCTCGCGCAGGATCAGGTCCTCGTCCTCAACGGAACCACCGTCCTCGCCCGCGAAGGCGACCCCATCGACCTCAACGGCAACGGACTCTTCGACGACAACGTCTTCATCGGCCGCAACAACCCCGCCAACGCCGCCTTCGAAACCAACGACCTCTACATCACCAACTCCGGCGACGTCTACTTCATCGCCAACCTCGTCGACGGCGCCGGCAACGAGCTCAATTCCAACCCAGCCTTCACCTCCCCCCAGGCCCTCCTCCGCATCCGCGGCGCCTGCCCCGGCGACGTCAACGGCGACCGCGTCGTCAACTTCGCCGACCTCAACATCGTCCTCTCCTTCTTCGGACAGAACGTCACGCCAGGAACCAACGGCGACCTCAACGGCGACGGCGTCGTCAACTTCACCGACCTCAACACCGTCCTCTCCTTCTTCGGCACGAACTGCTGATCGCCGCTCGGCCACCTCTCCCGCTCGCGGCTCTGCGCGAACGGGAGAGGGCAGGGAGAGGGCTCCACCGGGGGTGCATCGCTCCTTCGTTCTATATCGCCTCGTACTGAGGCAGAGCAGCGCACGCTCCCAACCGTCGGATGTCGGCCTTTCGCTTCGCGCCATCACATCCCACCGCCCAACACACCGCCACCCGTGCCACCTCTCCCATTCGGCTCTGCGAATGGGAGAGGGAAGGGAGAGGGCTACTGCATCGCTACTTTCCCTACATCGCCTCGTACTGAGGCAGACCCGCGCACGCCCCCAACCGTCGGATGTCGGCCTTTCGCTTCGCGCCATCACATCCCACTGCACACTACCTCAACGTGCCGCCACTCTCGCCACCTCTCCCATCAGCCCGAAGGGATGATGGGAGAGTGCAGGGTGAGCGCTCCATGGCTTTATTCATCTATTGAACTATGCCTTTCCAGGCCCTGTCATTGCCAGTCAAATACAAGCCTATTGCTACACTTGCGCTCCCGAGGAGTACCCCCATGCCCCCTGCCGGGCCACACGAAAAACCCGACCGCGCACGCTACTGGGTCGGCTTCATCTTCTCCTTCATCTGCTTCCTCGCGCTCTCACTCATCACCTCCGCCTGGCTCGCCGGCTATCCCCCTCTCACACGTCTCCACGCCCGCTTCCCCGACGAATTCTTCCCGTCCCTCCTTGCCTTCCTTCTCCTCTTCCTCTTCGGCGCCCTCGTCTCGCTCTCCTTCCTCGCCTTCACACGACTCCACCCCTTCTTCCAGCAACATCACTCCGAAACCCCCTTCCAAGGCATCACCCTCAAAGAAGCCGGCTGGCGCGTCATCTTCCCATCCACCGCGCACCGACTCTCCTCCTCCGCCATCCGCTCCGCCAAACACAAGCTCCTGCTCCTCGCCCTCATCTCGGGGTTCCTCACCTACCTCGCCCTCATCGCCCTCTTCCCCCGCGCACGCGAATACGCCTTCCTCATCGCGCTCATCCCCTCGGCCCTCTCCACCGCCGCCGACATCTTTCTCACCTGCGTCGCACTCCGCCGACGCGAACAACTCGCGCCGCACGACTGACACACACGCCTCATCACACGCGACGACCGCCCCGCCCCACCTCTCCCGCTCGCGGCTCTGCGCGAACGGGAGAGGGCAGGGAGAGGGCTCCACCGGGGGTGCATCGCTCCTTCGTTCTATATCGCCTCGTACTGAGGCAGAGCAGCGCACGCTCCCAACCGTCGGATGTCGGCCTTTCCCTTCCTCTCCCGCGACCGAAGGGAGTGGGAGAGGACCGAGGTGAGAGCTACTGCATCGCTCCTCTCCTCTTCTTCCCCCCTCCCCCCGTGCGCACAGACCCCGCTCCTGCACGCGTGCGCACACCGCGGCCGCTGCCCCTCGAACCTCTCCCCCACACCGCCCTCCCCCGTGCGCACGTTCTGCCGTATCACCCCCGCACAGCGCACACACCCCCCCACTCCCCCCTCCTCGGCCAAGACCCGCAACTCCGCATCCCCGCCAAACAGCGCACCAACGCCGCAACTGTCACAACACGGCGCGCGCACCCCGTCACTCCGCCGGCGCAGAAAAGAGGGGCGACACGCTCGTGCGCGCCGCCCCCTGATCACGTCCAATCTCAGCCCGGTGCGCCCGCTTACGCGGCCCGACGCTTCTTGCCCACCGTCCGCTGCGACGCCGCAGCCCGACGACCCGGCTCCGACTCGATCTCCGCGACAAGCTCCATCGGGTCGCTCGCCCACAGATCCGCGCCGATCTCCTCCGCGAGCCCGTCCGCCCGGTTGAACACGCCACCGCCCACCACGATCTGCGTCTTCCGACACGCGCCGATCTCGTGCATCGTGTCGATCATCTCGCGGATCGACGGCAGATCGCTCGGCGCCGAAGCGAACAGCAACAGCACGTCCGGCTGATTCGCCTGCACCTGCGCCAGAATCTCGTCCGACGCGATGCCCCCGCCGGCGAACGTGATGTCGAAGCCGTGCGCTTCGAGCAGATCCACGGCCATCTGCGCCGCCAGCTCGTCCGCGTCCGTCGGCCCGCAGAACGCGAAGATCGTGCGTCCGTTCCCGTGCAGACGTGTGAACCGCGCCGCCGTCTGATCGACCAGCACGCGCAGCAACCGCGTCGCGAGGTGGTGAACCAGACGCGTCAGCTTGTCCTGACGGAACGCGCGCTCCACGTTCTCGTACGCGGGCCAGCACAGGTCCGCGACCACCTGCTCCGGCGACACGCCGCGCGACAGCAGATCGTCGAGCAACGCTCTCGAGGCCGGGCGGTCGCCCGCGAGAAGGGATTCGATAAACCGATCGATGTGAGATTCCGTGATCACCTGAGGGGCTCCTTGGCGCCCCAGGCCTGCGCTCCGCCGGGCCTGCTGGCCGGTTCTCGGTCCGCCGACATTCCAGTCGGCGTTGGGAGGCCGTCCTCCTTGCGGGTGAGACGATCGGACCGCGGCGTCGCGCTCGGCCAAGTTTGTCGTGAACGCGGCATGAAAGGGCTTTTACAGGCCCCAAGGCGTCCGATAACGACACCCGGGGCGTGTTATGCGGACGTTTCCGCCCGGTG
Source organism: uncultured Phycisphaeraceae bacterium (assembly GCA_964410465.1). GTDB lineage: Bacteria > Planctomycetota > Phycisphaerae > Phycisphaerales > UBA1924 > CAYPGJ01. The sequence continues at coordinate 9,803 of CAYPGJ010000005.1, forward strand.
CGCCACGCACACCCCGAAGGTGAGGGGTTGGTAAGAAACGCTGCAAAAACCGGCGTTTTGAAGCATTTCCCTCATCTGCGCCGGGTCCAGGAAGGTGGCCACCGAGCGCGGCAGGTAGGCGTAGGCCCCGGAGCGGTCCCGCGCGATCACGGACGCCGTGCGGGGCATGATCCGGCACGTATAGAAAGCGTTCAGCGCGGCGAGGATGCGCGATCGCGGCTGCGAGAACTCGAGAATGATCAGCCGGCCCGCGGGGGCGAGGACGCGCCGGAACTCCCGGGCGGCCTTGGCCGGGTCCGAGACGTTCCGGATCCCGAACGCGATCGACACCACGTCGAACGAACCGTCCTCGTACGGGAGCGCGGTGGCGTCGGCGTGCTCGTAGCGGATGGGCGCGGCGCCCTGTGGAAGCGGCGGCTTGCTGCGCGCAACGTCCAGCATCTCGTCGGTGTAGTCGGACGCCACCACCACGCGTGGGGCCGGGGTCGCCCGGGCGAACTCGCGCGAGAGCTCGCCGGTCCCGCAGGCACAGTCGAGGACGCGCTCCCCGCCTCGCAGGCCCGCGAGCCGGACGGCGCGGCGGCGCCACGCCGAGTCGCGCCCGAAGGAGTGCAGGGTGTTGTTCAGGTCGTAGCAGCGCGCGATCGCTGCGAACATCTTCCGCACGCGCTCGGGCTTGTCCTCGGCCTCGTGGGGATTGTGCGCGAGATCGCGCGCGGACCAGGCGGGAACCTCGAGGGGATCCGCGGCGTCGGAGCGCGCTGTGCGTGTCACGGGCATCGGGGACCATCGTAGGTGGACGCGGGCGTATCGTGTTGGGAAGATGTGGCGGGAAACCGATCGGCGGCATGACGAAGCAAGGGGATCGAGCGATGAAGGCACGGTGGATGCGGTGTGCGGTGGCGGGTCTGGGGGTGGCGTGGGCCCTGGGCGGGTGCGTGAAGAACGCCGCGACCGGGCAGAAGCAGCTGAACTTCCTCAGCCGCGACGAGGAGGTGGCGATCGGGGAGCAGGCCAAGACCGAGATGACGAAGGAGTACGGCGGCTCGTTCGCGGACGCGGACGTGCAGGCGTACGTGCGCGAGGTGGGGATGAAGCTCGTCGCGCAGACGGAGGGGGACTACAGGACGCTTCCCTGGGAGTTCACGCTGCTGGACTCGGACGTGATCAACGCGTTCGCGCTCCCTGGCGGCAAGGTGTTCCTGTCGAAGGGGCTGGCGGCGCGCCTGCCGGACGAGGCCGCCATGGCCGCGGTGCTCGGGCACGAGGTCGGGCACGTCACGGCGGAGCACGCGGACAAGCGCGTGTCGAGCGCGATGATCACGCAGGGCCTGGTGGTGGGCGCGTCGGTGGCGCTGGGCGCGACGGCGGACGAGCGCACGGCGGCGGTAGGGTCGATGGTGCTCGGGGGCGTGGGGACGGGGTTCCTGCTGAAGTTCGGTCGTGACGAGGAGAGCCAGGCGGACGCCTTGGGCATGCGCTACATGACGCGTGCGGGCTATTCGCCGCACGGCATGATCGCGGTGATGGAGGTGCTGTCGGAGGCGAGCAAGGGCGCCGAGCGCCAGTGGGAGATCCTGAGCACGCACCCGGATCCGGAGCGTCGGTTGCGTTGGGCGCGTGGCGCGGTGGTGGGCGCGTACGCGGCGGAGGCGAACAACCCGAGCGCGATCAAGGGCGAGCGTGCGTACCAGGACCGGATGCTGCGGAAGACCGGCAAGCCCTGAGGCGGATCAATCGGCGTGCGCGCGGGCGGCGCGGGGCGCTGCGGCCGCTGCGTTGCGGAAGTACCTGGCCCAGTTGGCGTGGGTGAATCCGTCGATGTCCTCGTCGGACCAGCCGCGCGCGCGGAGGCCGTCGGTGAGATGCGAGAGATCGGAATGCGTGCGGACGCCCTCGGGGAGGTCATGGGCGGAGAAACCGCCATCGATGTCGGAGCCGAGGCCGACGTGACGAGTCGAGCCGGTGATGTCGCAGACTCGCTCGACGTGGGCGAGCGCGTGCTCAACGGTCGCCGCCCCGCCGGGGGTGGGTGAGAGAAACTTCGCGAAGAGATTGAGCCCGATGACGCCGTCTCGGCGTGCGATCTCGCGGATGGCGTCATCGGTGAGGTGCCGCTGGTTGGGCGAGCCGTCCGGCATGGGCGGGAGCAACGCGCGACAGTTGGAGTGGGAGGCGATGACGGGGCGTGAGGTGAGTGTCAGCAGCTCTTCGAGCGAGGCATCGGAGAGGTGCGAGACGTCATGGGTGATGTGGAGGCGGTCGAGCTCGGTGATGAGTTCGCGGCCCTCGGGCGTCAGGCCGGTCGTACAGGCGTTGCCGCCCGCGTAGCGGGACTGCGTGGCCCAGGCGAGCGAGACCGCGGCCAGGCCGTGCTCCTTCCAGAAGGGCAGCTCGTCGGGCGAGCGGATGGGGTCGGCGTTCTCCATGAGTATGCCGGCGTGGATGCGCTGATCCTTCACGAGGCGTTTGAGCGCAGCGGAGGGCGAGGCGGGGACGAGCTCGGCGACGCCCATGCCGCCGCGGATCTCACCAACGTGCGGGTCGGGGCGGAGCGCCTCGGGAAGATCGAGCGCGAAAAGGGAGAGATCTCGCCAGGTGAGGTACGCCTCGAGTTGTGCGCGGCCCGCGCGGTAGGCGCGTTCGGCGTCGCCCGCGGGATATCCGGCCGGGCCTTCGATGTCGGCGCCCGTGAAGATGGTGGCGAGGACGGCGAGGCAGTTGGCGTTGCGGAGCGTGGGAAGCGTGACGGCCGCGGGCGGGTGGGGCGGCGCGTCGAGGACGAGCGGACCGGTCATGTCTCGCGCGTGGACGGCGAGGAAGGCGAGATCGAGGTGTGCGTCGAACCAGAGGGGGCGCGCGGGCATGGCGCGAGCATACGTTCTGCGGCGCGGCTCAGGGCTGGGGGGTCAGCGGCACGTGCAGGGCAAGCGTGCGGGCCTGCCCGGAATCGTGCGTGAGCGTCACGGTGCGGCGCGCGGTGTCGATGTGCGTGATGGCCCACTCGGGCGTAGGGGAATCGTGGAGCCGGTAGAGCCGTCCGTTGAGGACGACGACGGCGCCGGTGCTGGAGGCGACGATCGAGGTGAGCGCGAGCTGCGGCGGCTCAATGGCGAAGGCCGCCTCGCTCGGCTCGTACGACGCGAGGGGCGTCTCCTCCTCTGCTGGCGCTGTCTGAGGAGTCGGCGTTGCCGCAGAAACGGTCGTGAAGGGGGACTTGCCCAGCGGCTGGAGGAGCGTTTCGCGGGCGAACGCCGCGGCGGCCTTGGCCTTGGGGTGCACCGCGTCGGCGAGGGCCGCGGGGTTGATAGAGGGAGCGGGTTCCTGCGCGAGCGCGGCGGCGGGCGCGGAGGATGGCGAGAGGAGTCGGAAGAGGGCGACGAGGAGGAGCGGCGCAGCGAGGGCCGCGGCTTCGGGTGCGCGCGGGTGGGAGAGGATGTTCATCGCTCATCCTCCGAGTCGGCACGCTTGGTCGAGAGCGTGTAGTTGGTGTGGTTGGTTTCGATCACGGCCTGGAGGAGGTGCGGGGCGTCGGCGCGGACGGGCTCGATGCGGAGCGAGCGGACGGCGCTGAATCCTGCGCTCGATTCGAGATCGGAGACGAAGGCCAGGAGATTCTCGAAGGAGGCCTGCGCGACGATGGAGAAGGCGTGTGCGTTCCGCGGCGCGGGATCCTCGGCGCTGGGCGGCTGGGGCGTCGTGGGATTGATCGATTCGAGCGTGACATGGCGTCGGCGTGCGGCGGCGGAGATGGCGTCGTAGATGACTGGCGAGGAGGAGGCGGAGCCGCCGAGCGCCCGGATGGCGTCGGCGAGAACGAGCGGGGAGGGCGCGCCGGGGTCGGCCGCTTCGAGGCACCTGTGGAGCGTGGTGAGTCGTGCACGGGTCTGCGCGAGTTCAGCGCGCAGAGGTGCGTTGAAGAAGAGTGCGATCAGGCCGATGGGCGCCGCGGCCATGGCGACATGGGGGAGCAGCGCGCGGAGAGTGGCAAGGTTGCGGTTCATGGTGACGGCGCGACGGCGGCGAGAGGAGCCCTCGGCGCGGGCCAGAGCGCGACGTGGAGCGTGACACGGAGCTGGCCGGTCTCGGGGTCCCGGAGGGTCGGGCCGAGATCGATCTGCCGCACGAGCGGGCAGGATTGCAAGGAGGCGATGGTGTCTCGGAGAGGCGACCGGGAGGGTGCAGCATCGATGACGGCGGTCTCGACGTTTGCGACGATCTCTTCTTCGGCGGAGCCGGAGAAGGCGAGCACGCGCACGCCCTTGGGGAGGCGTCTTGAGAGTTCGGCGAGGAAAGCCGGCCAATCGGGCCGCGCGGCGTCAGCCTCGGAGATGTCGCGGACCGCGAGGGCAACGGCGTCGGCGAGTTCGCGCGCTTCGGGGGCCGCGTCGGGGAGAACGATGGAGGAGGCTTGCTCGGACGCGATGTCGAGACGGAGTCGCGCGTTGGTGACGGCGTGGTCGGTGATGGCGGCGTCGGCAAGGAGGAGGAGCGAGGCCGCGGCGGAGCCCGCGTAGAGCGCTTGCGCGAGTCGGCGCGAGGCGACGCGTGCGCCGGCCTCGGGGGTCCGGAGGGCGAAGTCCGGGAGGGGCGCGGCAAGGACTCGCGCGACGGGATCGTTGAATCGCTCGTCGGGGTGCGCGAGCGGCTTGATCGACGCGCCGGCGAGTTCCGCGAGTCGTGACTCGAGATTAGGGATCGAGGTGGCGAGTCCAGCGACGCAGAGAATGGCCTTGTCGCGGGTGTCATCGCTCAGCCCAAAGCGGAGCGACTGCTTGATCTCGACGGCGAGCCTCTGGAGGGCGGGCTGGAGGAGCGGGAGTGTTTCGCGCGGGGCGAGAGTGGTTTCGGCATCCGGCTCGGCGTCGTGCGGGGGGATGCCGGTGTTGAGGAGGTAGCGGCGCGCCTGCTCTCGCGTCAGGGTGAGCGGTGTGCGGGGCGCGGCGCGCGCGATCGTCCGGGTGAGCGGCGCAAGGAACGTTTCGAGACCGACAGGAATCTGCCGGACGAAGTGGAGCGTCGCGCTGGCGGGGCTGGCGGCGAGGAACACGGCGTCGTGCTCGCTGAGGAGGAGAACGGCGGACGTGTGCTCGGTGGGCTGCGCGAGCGCGAGGTCGAGGGCGTGGCGGATGGTGTGCGCGATGGCCGGGGCGGAGGACTCGAGCGTGAGGCCGGCGCGGGCGAGCCACTCGGAGAGCGCACAGAGAGTTGTGGAGGTGTCGGCGACGGCAAGGGTGTGCGACTGCGGGGCGTCGCCGGCGGCGTCGCGGTGGAGGTGCGCGAGTGCGAAGGCGTTGTCATGAAGCGGGAAGGGCGCCGCGGCCTCGAGGGCGAGCCTGGCAGCGTCGATGGCCGCACGCGGGGAGGCGGGCGAGGCGAACACCTCGGCGATGGCGGATTCGGCGCGATAGGTGACACGGACAGAGGCGCGTCGGGGCTGCACGTTCAGGGCACGGAGCGCCTCGGCGAGGGGACGGTCGAGGGTGGCAAAGCCGTCCTGGCGTGCGTCCTCCCACGCGGAAGGCTCAAGATCGACGTGGTGCGCGCGGAGGATGCGCGAGCGCTGCACGAGAGCGAGCGCAAGGCGGGATGGCGTGAGGTCGAGGATGAGTCGTTGTGCGCGCACGTGTGGGTCTGACGATGGAAGGATCGCTGTCCACCACTTTCGGCGAGGTCAGGACGCGGCTTTGGGAGGTTTTCCGGGAGGGTTCTTCTTGGCGCCTTTGTCGTCCTTCGCGTCGTCGTCGTCCTTTGGTTTCTTGCCCGCGTCGTCGTCCTCCGGGTGGTTTGGACCCTTACCTGGGGTGTCCTCGGGCTTGCCCGTGTCCTTGTCCTTGTCCCTGTTGTTGTCGTTGTCCTTTTCTTTGTGCTTGTCCTTGTCTTTGTCCTTGCCTTTGTCGTCGGACTTATCGGACTGGCCCGGGGGAGTCCTTCGAGGCTTGGGCATTCGGGTGGGCTTGCGCGAGTTAGGGCTGAAAGAGCCGGTGTCGAACTCGACGTCGTAGTGACGCACGGCTTGTCCGAGCGCGGCGGACACGGAGATGGTTCGGGTGGCGGGAGCTACGGCGGTGGACGCGGAGAGCGTGGCGCCGAGGAGCGGCTTGGGGCTGATCGAGCCGACGGCGCCGTCGGCGTCGAGGTCGGCGCCGAGGATGAGTTCGCGGAGCGCGAGGTTGAGCGCGGCGTCGGCAGCGTATTCGGAGCGTGCTCCCTCAACCCGACGCATCGAGAGATCGGTGGATGCGGAGGAAGTGATGATGGAGCCGACGACGACGAGCTGGAGCAGCACGAGGACGAGCACGGCGGCAACGCCGGCCGCGGCGCGACGGGAGCGGGAGTGGCGCGCGATGGAGGGGAGTGAGTGTGTCATGGCAACGCCACCGTGAGCGCGCGGGGCGCGACTCGGACGCGGATGGTCTCGGACGCGGCGCCGGAGGCGAGTGTCAGGGTGATCTCGATGCGCCGGACGTTGCGCGCGGCGACGGCGTTGAGGTTGGTGGCGAGCGCGTTGTTCTGGTGATCGAACGTGCGCACGGTGAAGGCGGCGACGTCGTCGGCGATGGGTTGTGCGGGGCCCGACGGTGTGGTCAGCTGGAGTGTGCGGCCGTTGAGGGCGAGTCGGTATCCGGAGGCCCAATCGATGGAGTTGCGACGCACGCGGGTGATGTGGGGCGCGGGGGTGGGAGAGGCCGGGTCGAGCGGGCACGCCTTGAGTTCGCGGGTGACGCGTTCGAGGGCGGAGGAGGCTTGAGCGTGGAGTGAGGAGGCCCTGGCTCCGTCGGCGTAGGAGCGTGCAGAGGTGGAGATGACGGAGGCGGCGACGGCGGAGGCGACGGCGATGACGGTCATCGTGGCGATGAGCTCGACGAGCGTGAAGGCGCGGGATGTGCGTGGCGCCTGGATCATGGGTTGGTGCTCGTGAGGACGGTGGCGAGGGAGAAGGAGCGTGGGCCGCGGGTGGACTTCCAGGTGATAGTGACGGTTGCCGTTTTGCAGCCGAGGCCAGGGGAGGCGAGGTCGGCGGCGGTTTCGGTAAAGGTCACGGAGCGTGCGAACGTTGGGAAGCCGGGGACGGCGGGCTCGGCGGGGTAGTTGGGGGCGGCGAGGTAGGTGTAGCCGCGTGCGGGGGAGGCGTTGTCGGCGAGGATGTCCTCGAGCTTTTCGACGGCGAGCCATCGAGCGCGGGAGACGAGGAGCGGGTCGGTGCGTGTTTCCTGCGCCACTCGCACGGCCCAGAGCATGGGCGGCACGGCGAGTCCGAGGATGACGACGGCGATGATGCCCTCGATGAGGGTGAAGGCTCGTCGTCGTGATGTGGGGTGGCGCGTCATGGGAGGGTGAGGGTGATGTGGCCGGTGTCCGGGGCGATGGAGATACGGTGGCCTGAGGAAAGGAGGATGGAGGCGGGAGCGGAGATGGGGTTGGAGGAAGCGTCGAGAGGCCGGCCGAGCGGGTCGAAGGCGATGGAGGTCGCGGCGGGGAAGGAGAGGGAGGAGATGGAGACACCGGCGAAGTGCTCGGCGGAGAGGTCGCGCGCGAGCGGCGAGTCGGTGTCGGGGTCGAGGACTGCGGATGCGGAGCCGCGTCCTGGGTTGTCGGGGTCTTCTGCGAGGATGGCCCAGCCGTCGGGCATGGAGAAGTCGATCCAGGTGGAGGCGGAGGTGGAGAGGGCCCGTTCGCGCGCGTAGAGGAGGTCGTTGACGAGCGTGTTGGCGGCGATGTTGGCGCGGGTGGAGGAGGCTCTCGAGATGGCGGGGACGGCGAGCGCGGCGAGGACCGCGAGGACGACGGTGACGGCGATGAGCTCGACGAGGGTGTAGGCGCGCGCACGACGACCAGCGCGAGAGTGTCGCGCTGGCGTCGCACGGCGGATCGCCTGATGTCGGAACGGGACGCGCATGCACGTCGTCCTCGGTGAGTGGTTCAGAGTTCGTTGGCCTTGAGGATGGTTCCGGTGCGGTCCTTGACGGTGGTGTCGACGTTGGAGTTGGCCCAGATGATGGCGATGGGCGGGTTGGCGGCGTTGTCGAAGTAGTAGTTCCAGCCGAAGTTGTTGGCGTTGCGGACGACGCGGGCGTCGGCGTCGGCCTTGGAGTTGATGCGGCGGACGTTGTTCATGTTGTTGAAGGGGTTGTTGGGGACGGCCTCCTGCATGACGCCGCCGAGTGTGTTCCAGTCGTTCATGACGGGGTAGGCGGGCGTTCCGGCGGTGGTGGCGTTGGCGTAGAAGTTGGAGATGGCGGAGCGGAGGCCGCCGAGCGAGCCCTGGAGGGCCGCGGTCTTGGCCTTGTCGGCGTAGTTGAAGTACTTGGGAATGGCGACGCCGGCAAGGACGGCGAGGACGACCATCACGGCCACGAGTTCGACGAGAGTGAATGCGGATCGACGAGTGCGGGTCATGCTGCGATTCTCCTGGTGAAGTGACTCCCCCGAATGTCGGCGCCGGGGTGGGTGGGCGTTCAGCCCATGAGCGCGACCATGTCCCACATCGGTAGGAAGATGGCGAGCGCAACGATCATGACGACGGTGGTGAGAACGGCGATGAGGAGCGGTTCGATAACGGTGGCGGAGTTCTTGATGAGTCGTGAGGCGTCGCGCTCGTACTGGCGCGCGACGATGTCGCACATGCGCGGGAGTTCGGCGCTCTCCTCGCCGGCGGCGAGCATGCGTCGCGCGAAGGAGGGGATGTAGGGGCACGCGCGCAGAACGTCCGAGAGCCTTCCTCCGTTCCGGACCTGATCGATCATGGAGGCGGCGTCGAGGCGCAGGAGCGGGCGGGCCGCGGCGCGCGAGGACATGTCGATGGACTCGATGAGCCCGAGGCCTGAGGAGAGGGAGATGCCCAGGACGCGGGCAAAGCGTGAGACGGCGAGCGCGGTGAGGACTCGGGAGAGGTACGGGACGCGGTGAAGGAAGCGGTCGATGGCGATGGAGGCCTCCTGGGAGCGCTTTGCGCGCCGGAGGGCGAAGACCAGCCCCGAGGCGGCGAGCGCATAGGCCCACCAGTAGGAGCGGAGCGAGAGCCCGAAGGCCTGCAGGGCGCGGGTGAGGAAGGGGAGGTCCATCCCTCGGGCCTCGAACATGGACGCGAACTTGGGCACGACGACGGCGATGAGAAAGAGCGTGGCGGAGGAGAGCGCGATGAGCACGATGACGGGGTAGGTGAGGGCCTGCTTGACCTGATGGCGCGATTCCTGCTGCTGCTCGAGCATCTCCGCGAGGTGCTCGAGGACCTTGATGATGTTGCCGGATGCCTCGGCGGCGCGGACGGACTCGACGACGATGCGGGAGAAGATCGCCGGGTGATGGGAGAGGGCGGCTGTGAAGGTGGCGCCGGCCTGCATGCGGGAGGCGACGTCGAGGAGGGCCGCGCGGAGGCGTGGGTTGGACTCCTGCTCCGCGATGGAGCGGACGCCCTCGGGCAGCGCGATGCGGGCCTGAAGGAGGACGGAGAGCTGGTGGATGATCTGCGCGACGTCGCGCGGCGCGACGGACCGGGGCTTGAAGATCGCGAGGGCCTTGCGCTCGCGCACCGGCTTGAGGTTGAGGGGCGTGGCTCCGGTGGCGGCGAGCTTGCGGAGGGCTTCGGCGCGCGAGGCGGCGCTGAGCACGCCGGTGTGCTTCGCGCCTGCGCGGTCGAGGGTGGTGTACTGGTAGGTGAGGGTGCTCATGCCGCGGTTTTCCGAGCGATCTCGTGGTCATGGGCGGCGAAGGAGAGCACCTCGCCGATCTCTTCGAGCGTGGTGAGCCCCTGTCGGGCCTTGTCGACGCCGTCGTGGGCCATGGGGAGGAATCCACCTGCGCGCGCGGCATCGGCGATGGCGTCGGGCGATGGTGTTTGCGCGATCGCGCGCTGGACGGCCGGAGTGATGGAGAGGAGTTCGTAGACGCCGACGCGCCCGCGGTACCCGGTGTTGTTGCACTGGGGGCAGCCGGCGCCGCGGACGAAGGACTGTGCCTCGCGCGGGTCGATGCCGGCGAGTCGGAGCGTGTCGGGGTTGGGCTTGTCGGGCTGGACGCAGTGGCGACAGACGCGGCGGACGAGTCGCTGCGCGAGCACGGCGAGGAGCGAGGAGTTGATGGCAAAGGAGGGCACGTTGAAGTCCCGAAGACGTGGCACGGCGCCCGGAGCGTCGTTGGTGTGGAGCGTCGAGAGCACGAGGTGCCCGGTGAGGGAGGCCTGCACGGCGATCTGCGCGGTCTCCTCGTCGCGGATCTCGCCCAGGAGCACGACGTCGGGGTCCTGCCGGAGGATGGAGCGGAGCGCGGCGGCGAAGGTGAGTCCGACGCCGGGGTTGACCTGCGTCTGGCGGACAAGTGGCAAGCGGATCTCGACGGGGTCCTCGATGGTCATGATGTTGCGGTCGGGCGTGTTGATCTCGTTGAGCGCGGTGTAGAGTGTGGTGGTCTTCCCGGAGCCGGTGGGCCCGGTGACGAGGATCATGCCGTGGGGCCGGTGGATGGCGGCCTGGAGTGCGCGCTGCATGTCGGCGTGCATGCCGAGGTCGTCGAAGCCCTGGATGGCGGCGTGCGGCCGGAGGAGGCGCATCACGACGTTCTCGCCGCAGACGGTGGGGATCGTGGAGAGGCGGACGTCGATGTGCGACTTTCGGTGCGTGAAGCGGAACTTCCCGTCCTGCGGCTTGCGCGTCTGGGTGAGGTCAAGCGCGGCGAGCACCTTGAGTCGCTGGACGAGGCCTGCGTGCGCGGCGAGCGGGGGGCCCTGCTTCACGACGAGGGAGCCGTCGATGCGGTATCGGAGATGGAGGGCGCGCTCGTCGGGGTTGATGTGGATGTCGGAGGCGTTCTCGTCGACGGCGTTGGCGATGATCTGGTTCACGGCGGCGACGATGGGCTCGTCGCCGGTGGTGAGGTCGGCGGAGATGGCGGCGTCGGAACTCGGGGCGTGTGAGGAGGAGAGGGAGTAGGCGCGGGTGATGAGATCGCGGAGGGGGGCGGGATCGGCCAGGACGATCTCGACGTCGGTCTTGAGGGCCTGCCGGACCTGATCGACGGCGCGGAAATCGAGCGGGTCTGCGAGGGCGACGGTGGCGACATTGTCGAGGAAGAAGATGGGGAAGGCGGTGAGCGACTCGGAGAGCGCGCGGGGGAGGAGTTCGGCGTTGCGGATGGAGATGTCGAAGGCCTCGAGATCGACGTAGGGGCACTCGGAGATGGCGGCTCGCGCGATGGAGAGGGAGCGGGGCTGGATGAGGTTCAGCGCCACGAGTGCGTCGGGCAGGGCGAGGGCGTTCTCAGCGGCGTGTGCGCGGGCCGTCTCGACGCCCTCCTGCGTGAGGAGGCGCTGCTCGATCAGGGCGCGGATGAGAATGGATGTTGCGTCAAGCATCGGATTGGGGGCCGTCGGTGAGCGCGCTCAGAAACCGCTCGAACTCCGCCTGTGCCTCGGGCGAGCGGTCCGTGAAGACGGCGCCGAGGAGGTAGCCGGGGCGGCGGTCGGTCATCGAGACGCGCTGGAGGAGGAGTGAGGCCTCGAGCAGCGGCGGGGCGTTGGGGTCGATGGGTGAGAGGACTCGGACTTCGAGGCGTGCGCCCTTGGGAAGGAACGTGGTGGTGATGAATCCCAGTCCGCCAGGCGAGGCGTCGACGAGGTAGGCGTCGAGCGCGCCGTCCCTGAGTGCGGCGCGACCGGTGAATCGGATCTGCTCGGCGTGGGGCTTGCCGATGGAGATGGAAGCCGGGAGCGCGACGTCGTGTCGCGTGTGCTTGCGGACGATGAGCGATTGCGAATCCTGCACGTCTGGCGCTCCATGAATGAGGCCGCGCCGCGTCGGGGCGATGCGCCGTGGGGGAGCATCGGGCGAGCGCACGCGGACGTTCAGGCGCACAGAGGGCGCAGACGGATTCACCGCGCGGATATGAGGATCGGGCGGCTGAGGGTCCGAGAAGCGCGCCGGCTCAGACGGGCATGGGCACGGGAGCGCGGTCGGTGATGAGCTCGGCCTCGGTGACCTTCTTCACGTCATCGACGGAAACGCCGGGCGCGAGCTCGGTGAGTCGGAAGCGGCGCTTCTCGGCGTCGAGCTCGAGGGTGCAAAGATCGGTGATGATCATGTGGACGCAGCGCAGTCCGGTGAGGGGGAGGGTGCACTGCCTGAGGATCTTGGGTCGATCGCCCTTGGCGGTGTGCTCCATGGCGACGATGACGCGTTTGACGCCGGCGACGAGGTCCATGGCGCCGCCCATGCCCTTGACCATCTTGCCGGGGATCATCCAGTTGGCGAGGTCCCCTTCCTGGGAGACCTGCATCGCGCCGAGGATGGCCATGTCGATGTGTCCGCCGCGGATCATCTCGAAGGATTGAGAGGAGGAGAAGAAGGAGGCGCCCTTGACGGCGGTGATGGTTTGTTTGCCGGCGTTGATGAGGTCTGCGTCGACGTGCGTTTCGGTGGGGAAGGGGCCGATGCCGAGAAGGCCGTTCTCGGATTGGAGCCAGACCTCCATGCCGTCGGGAATGTAGTTGGCGATGAGGGTGGGAAGGCCGATGCCGAGGTTGACGACGAAGCCGTCGCGGAGTTCACGAGCGGCGCGCTGGGCGATCTGTTCGCGTGTGAGGGGCATGGGAGTGAGTGTAGCGAGGGGTGGTGGCGCGGCGCGTGCGTGACGCTCGGAGGGGTCAGCCCGAGTAGGTGATGGCGGTTTTCACGGCGATGGCGATGAGCGCGAGGGCGTTGCCCGCCCAGACCGCGAGTTGGCCGACGCCCGTTCGTTTGACGAGCCCGGACATCTGGTGCGTGCGGAGGGCCTCAACGGCCCCGTCGAGATCGTCCGGGCTGACGCCGCAGTCGGGTACGGCGCAGCATTGCTCGATCTTTCCCGAGAGATCGGTGACGAGGAGGTGCCAGCGCCAGACGGAGGGGCCCAGGACAAAGAAGGTCGCGGCGCAGAGCGTGTAGGCGAAGATGGCCCACATGATGGCGAGGGCAGCGAGCGTTCGGTAGCCGAGAAAAGATTCGTAGAAGGCAACGGCGACGATGGCGGAGACGGCGAGCGTCCATCGAGCGATGCTGGGGATGAGGAGCCCGGTGACGCGTCCGGCCTGGCCGGCGACCTGGAGGAGTGAGGAGCAGCTCTGCCCGGCGTCCTGGACGTGGCGCGCGAAGTCGGCGCGGACCTGCTCGATCTCCTGCATGGAAGAGCGTGCGGCGTAGAAGACGACAACGAACATCGGCGGAAAGAGGAGCCCGAAATTTGAGATCGAGTACGGGAGGTAAGCGAGATAGGGCCGCTCGTACATCTGCCAGAACTCGGCGGCGCCCGGCGTGGTTGAGCGAGCCACGGCGTCGGGGTCAGCGAACATCTGGGCCCAGTGCGCGCCTCCGACGCTCCACCAGGGCTCCAATCCGGAGAGCGTCTTCCAGTACTTCGGATTGCGCGCAAGCTCCGCCGGGGCGAGTCCGACGTGGTAGTAGATGACGAAGCCAAGGACGAGCGCGGTGAACGCCACGAGGATGATTCGGTAGGGCCACGCACGGCGCGCGTCACGCGATCGGAACGAGAGCATTTCGGCGACCCGACCGGGATAGGCGCCTGCGAGGATGAGATAGACGGCGAAGAGCAGGAGGATCGTGCGCCCGCCCTCGATGAATGCGCCGAGGAACCTGGGGGGCGGCGGCTTTTCGCCCTTCGCGATCGATTCCGGGAGCGTCCCCGAAAAGCCGCAGCCGAAGTCGGCCCACCACGCGGGGCTGCCGTAGATGTAGTACGCGAGCGCGAGCGAGCCGATCGCTACGGCGGCGACTGCGATGCAATATGCCCGGAGGAGAAACACCGCGCGTTCGGATGTCATATTCATGTCGCGCCTGAGCTACGAACACATACCGTCCGTTGTTACGCGCCGCGCAGTATACAGACGGCCGCGTGTGAGGGTCAATGCGGACGGACAGTGCGCTGCTCGATGCGCTTCTCGCTCTTGGTGAGGACGATGGCGTCGACGTAGGCGCCGGGGGTGACGATGGCCTCGGGGTCGAGGGCGCCGGTGTCGACGATTTCCTCGACCTCTGCGATGGTGATGGTTCCGGCCTGGGCCATCATGGGGTTGAAGTTTCGCGCGGTTTTTCGGTAGACGAGGTTGCCGAATCGGTCGGCCTTCCACGCCTTGACGAGCGAGACGTCGGCGCGGAGCCAGGTCTCCATGACATAGGCGCGCCCGTGGAAATCGCGGGTTTCCTTGCCGTCGGCGACGATGGTGCCGACGCCTGCCGGGGTGAAGAAGGCGGGGATGCCGGCGCCGCCGGCGCGGATGCGCTCGGCGAGGGTGCCCTGCGGGTTGAACTCGATCTCGAGCTCCTTGGCGAGGAACTGGCGCTCGAACTCGGCGTTTTCCCCGACATACGACGAGACCATCTTGCTGATCTGTCGGGTCTTGAGGAGGAGGCCGAGGCCCCAGTCATCGACGCCGGCGTTGTTGGAGATGGCGGTGATGTTCTTCATGCCGGAATCACGGAGGGCGATGATGAGCTGCTCGGGGATGCCGCAGAGGCCGAAGCCGCCCGCCATGACGGTGAGGCCGTCTTTGAGGACGCCGCGTTCGCGGAGGAGGTCCATGGCGGCTTTGGGAGAGGGGAGGACTTTGTTGGCCATGAAGGGAGGATATCGCGCCCCCGGAGGGTGGTGCAGCCCGTTGGGAACGGTGGCCGAGTGGCGCGTCGATCAGAAGATAAGGCCGCTCGCAGAGCCGGAGGCGGATGAGTCCTTCGCCTGTTCGCCCTTTCGCGACCCGATGACTCGGGCCCATGCGGCCGTGAATTCGGCGCCGAAGAGGAAGATGAGGGCGGAGTAGTAGACCCAGAGCAGGATGATGATGACGGAGCCCGCGGCGCCGTAGACGGAGGCGACGGTGGATCGGGCCATGTAGAGGCCGACGAGGGTCTTGCCCAGGTAGAGGAAGAGGGTCGTGGCGAGCGCGCCGGCGCGGACGTCGCGCCAGGCGATGCTCACTTCGGGGAGGAACTTGTAGATGGCGGCGAAGAGGGCGGAGATGACGAGGGTGGAGACGACGAAGTTGGCCAGAGAGATGAGTTCGGGCGGGATGGGGAGCTGATCGCCCAGCCAGGCCGCGGCGCCCGAAACGATGGCGCTCAGGACGAGCGACACGAAGAGCATGAATGCGATGGTGAGGATCATCGCGAGAGAGACGAGTCGGGTCTTGAGGAAGCGGAGGACGACGCGCCATGAGAGGGGCGGGGGCTTGGGGGCGTCCCAGATGACGTTGAGGGAGTTTCGGAGCTGGATGAAGACGGCGGTGGCGCCGAAGAGCAGCGTGGCAAGGCCGATGATGGTCGGGACGAGACCGGACCAGTTGGGGTCGACGCGGTCCATCATGGCCTGGATCTGCTGGGCGCCCTCGGCGCCGACGAGCTTCTCGAACTGGAGGATGATCTCGTGCCGGACCTGGTCACGTTGGCGGAAGATCTTGTCGGCCACGGCGACAACGATGAGGAGCGTGGGGGCGAGGGAAAAGATGGTGTAGAACGCGATTGCGGCGGCGAGCTGTGGGACGCGGTGGCGCGCGAATCCTGCGAGGGACTGCTTGAATACGGTGGCGATCTCGTCGGCGCGCATGCGGGGCCGATTGTAGGGGGCCGGAGAATCGCGTCCGTTCACCGGTGAGGCCTGCGTGTCTCTAGAATCGCGCCCGTGCCGGAGCCGCGGGCGATCGACGAGGGCGTGCGAGCGGGCGAGACCACGCGTGATGCGCCGTCGCCGCCTGGGGAGCGGCGCGTGCGTGTGTGGCGCGTGGCCCGTGCGAGCGTCCCGATCGTCGTGCCGGTGATCGTCGTGTGGGCGGTGTGGCGGAGCATCGGCGGGATCGACTTCCGGGAAACACGCCGCATCCTGGAGAACGCGCAGGGCGCGTGGCTCGGGTGGTCGGTGCTCGCGGCGTTTTGTGCGGTCGTCAGCATGGGGGCCTACGACGCGTTTGCGTTCCCCGACAAGCCCGGGCTGTCACGCGGCGCGCGCTGGCGCATCGGGTCCGTCGTCTTTGCCTGGACCAACTTCCTGACGCTCGGGCCGTTCGGCGGGCCGGCCCTGCGGCTGTTCCTGTACCGGCGGTCCGGGATGTCCACGGAGGACGTGCTTCGCGGGGTCGCGCTCATCCTCGTTTCTTCGGCGTGCGCCCTGGTGGGCTGGGTGACTGCGTCGAGTCTCCCGCTCGGCGACACTCGCCTGGACGTGGTCGCGCGGATCGTGCTGGCCGCGCTGCTGAGCCCGGCGCTGGCGGAGGTGGCGGGACGTCTGGCCGGGCTGATCATGCCGCGACGGTGGACGGCGCCGCCGCGGTGGGTGATGGCGCGCCTGGGTTGCGTGAGCGTGGTGGAGTGGGGGTTTTCGGCGGTGACGTTCGCGCTTGCCGGGCGCGCGGTGGGCGTGATGGCGCCGCTGGCGGAGAGCGCGCGGGCGATGCTGCTTGGGCAGGCGGTGGGTCTGATCAGCATGACGCCGGGCGGGCTTGGGAGCGCGGACGCGGTGTGGGTGTCGTTGCTGTCGCACGCGGGGGTCAGCGAGGAGGTTGCGGCGGCGCAAGCCGTGGCGTTCCGGCTGACGTTCTATCTGGCGCCGTGGGCGGGGTCGTTGCTCGCGCTGTACGCCATGTTCACGCGCGGACGGGGGCGCGCGGCGGAGTGGCAGCGGCGGATCGTCGCGGGCGCGGTGGGGCTCAACGCGGCGATCCTTCTGCTGAGCGCGGCGACGCCGGCGGTGCGCGGCCGGCTCGAGCGGGTGGCGGACTGGACCCCGGTGGGGGTGATCGAGGCGTCACACCTCGCGGCCGCGGGCGCCGCGATGGTGATGCTCTTCCTGGTGCGCGGGCTGCTGCGCGGATATCGCTCGGCGATGCTGATCACGGGGGTTGCGCTCGGGGCGTCGGCGCTCGCGCACGTGTTCAAGGGTGGCGACTACGAGGAGGCGATCGCATCGGCGGTGTTGCTGGTGCTCGTGTTCGGCGCACGGTCGGCGTTCCGCAAGACGGGGCGCGTGCCGGTGGGGTGGGAGCTGACGCTGGCGGTGGGTGTTGGCGCGATCGCGGCCTACCTCATCGTGGGCCTGGCCTCGCTGCAGCGTCTTCCGACGGATCCGTCACGCTGGCTGCACGTGGCGCCGCTGGCGCAGGGGGCGCGGTTCGTTCGCGCGGCGTTCGTGCTCGCGCTCGTGTGCGGGCTGTTCGTGCTGCGCCAGAGCCTCCGCTCGGGCGAACCCAAGCGGCACGCGGGCGGCGGCGAGATCGAGCGGGCGAGCCGGTTCATCGCGGCTCACGCGCCGCGCGCGACGCTGCTGAGCGTCGCCAACGCGGACAAGGCCGTGTGGTGGTGGGAGGGCGGCGGGCTCGCGGTGTATCAGACGCAGGGGGATCGGATGATCGTGCTCGGAGACCCCGTCGTGGCGCGCCGGGGGGACGAGGGCGTCGCCCTGGGCGCACTGCACGACTATGCCACGAGCGAGGGCGTCGACCTGCTGTTCTACCAGGCGAGCGCGCCCTGGCTGGAGCACCTGCACGAGTTTGGCTACTCGTTCTTCAAGCTGGGCGAAGAGGCGGTCGTGCCGCTGCAGGGATTCACGCTCGAGGGCGGGGCGTGGAAGAACATGCGCAAGGCGGTGCGGAAGGCGGAGAGCGAGGGCGTGCGCATCGAGATCCACGAGCCGTCGCACACGCACGCGCTGCTGCGCGCGCTGGGGGACGTGAGCGACGCGTGGCTCGCGGGCAAGGGCGGGAGGGAGATGCAGTTCTCGGCCGGGTATTTCTCGTTCGTGTACCTGGATCGCTTCCCGCTGGGCGTGGCGCGCGACGGGCAGGGACGCGCGATCGCGTTCGTGAACCTGATGCCGACACGCCCCGGCGGTCCGGTGACCATCGACCTCATGCGACGGCGCCCGGACGCGCCGGAGGGGACGATGGAGGCGTTGCTGACCGAGTCGATGCGATGGGCCGCGGAACGCGGCTACCGCGTGTTCGAGCTGGGCATGGCGCCGCTGGCGGACGTGGGGCAGCAGAAGTCGGCGCGCCTCACGGAGCGGACGGCGCGCCTGATGTACGCGCACGGCGAGCGGGTGTACGGGTATCGGGGGCTGCGCCTGTTCAAGGAGAAGTTCCACCCGGTGTGGGAGGCGCGATATCTCGCGTATCCGAGGCCTTGGGACTGGGCCGCGGCCGTGGCGGCGACGACGACGCTCGTGCGCGCCGGTTCGCGCGCGGATCGTCGTCGGATTGCCCTCGCTCGGTCGGGTGGGAGCGGACTGCTCGGTGACGAGGGAAGCTCGGAAGGATCGGGCGGACCGGGCGGTCCGGGGGCGTAGAATGGGGTTTGAGCGTGAGCCATCACGGCGGCCCTGCGGCAACGACGCCGAGCCTGCCGTGCCGGCCTAGACGGAGTTTCTCCCATGACGACCTTCGCCCCGGGCAGCAAGCCCTCCACCGCCTCGCAGTCCTCCACCGACCCGCTGCATCTGATCGACGTCGATCACGTGCGGTTCCACGTGGGCAACGCCAAGCAGGCCGCGTTCTTTTACGCGAACTGCTTCGGGTTCCAGATCGACCAGGTGGCGGACCTGACGACGGGCTCGCGCGACGCGGCCCACTACCTGCTGACGCAGGGGAACATCCGCATCCTGCTGACCACGGGGCTCACCGTCGAGCATCCCGCGTGCATCGAGTCGGCCCTGTACGGGGACGGGGTCAAGGACGTGGCGTTCACGGTGTTCGATGCGCAGAAGGCGTACGAGCGCGCAATCCGCAACGGCGCGCAGAGCGCGTACGAGCCGCGGACCGTGTCGGACGAGACGGGGTCGATCACCACGGCTGGCATCCGGACGTACGGGCGCGTGATCCACTCGTTCGTGTCGCGCTCGGGCGGCTATGACCTGACGAAGGTGAAGCAGGGCGGGCTGTTCGCGCCGAAGTTCCGGAGCGTCGGCGAGCTGAGCGTGAACGCGTACAACAAGCAGCACCCGTGCGGGCTCAAGTACGTGGATCACCTCGTGGGCAACGTCGAGCTGGGCAAGATGAACCACTGGGTCCGCTGGTACGAGAACGTGCTCGAGTTCAAGCTCTTCAAGCACTTCGACGACAAGGACATCTCGACGGAATACTCGGCGCTGATGTCGAAGGTGATGGCGTCGGGCTCGGGGCTCATCAAGATGCCGATCAACGAGCCGGCCGAGGGCAAGAAGAAGAGCCAGATCGAGGAGTATCTCGACTGGCACCACAACACGCCCGGCGTGCAGCACCTCGCGCTCCGCACCGACGACGAGCTGCACTCGATCAACGAGCTGCGCCGGCGCGGCGTCGATTTCCTCTCGATCCCCGACGCCTACTACCAGCAGGTCTGGGAGCGCGTGAACAAGATGCTCACCGAGCACGGCCACTCGCCCGTGAAGGAGGACCACGCCAAGGTCAAGGACCTGGGCATCCTCGTGGACGCGGACGATGAGGGCTATCTGCTCCAGCTGTTCACCAAGCCGCTGCAGGACCGCCCGACGCTGTTCTTCGAGATCATCTGCCGCAGGGGCAGCCAGTCCTTCGGCAAGGGCAACTTCAAGGCGCTGTTCGAGTCGCTGGAGATGGAGCAGGAGAAGCGGGGGAATCTGTAACGGCGGCTATCGGCATGGCGGGGAATCAGGCTCAATCTTCGGGGCTGTTTGTGCCGACGATTGTGCCTCGCACCTCCTCGAAACAACAGGCAATCTGGGTTGCAAATCTAATCGCACAGCATCCAGATCTCGATCCGCAGCGATCCCTGAGGTTTTCTGCGATGAGTCGAGCGATTCTTGAAGGTGACGACGACATCGCCATGCCGGATCACCCTCAGTTTCGAACGATTCTGCAGGCCACGATGGACTTACAGGAACTATGGATCATTTGGCATGTGCTTCAGCCGAATCCCACCAACGAGAATCTGTGGAATCGAGTCCGTGCGTTGTTCGGCGGACCGACACTTCTCAAGGACGCTGCAGATAAAAGGAAACCGCGAGACACGCAATTCGAGTTGCTGTCACAAGCCATTCTTGAACGCGCAGGCCTCCAGCCAACTCACAATCGCGACAATGTCGATTTTGTTTGCCAACTCGGAAATCGGCGGTTTGTGGTGGAGGCCAAGCGGCTTACCAAGGCTAGTCGTCTCGATGATCGCGCACGGGATGCGGCATCACAGATATCCAACAGCGGCCATCCTGGCTTCATCTTTCTTGATTACAGCGAGCCAGCGAACCCGAGGCATGATCTGCTCGCGTTTGATGTGGCTCCATCAGATGAGCAGGTGACGGAGGCTCGCAACAATCGATTCAATTACTTTTGGCACCACAACGGCGATTACGTCCGTCGTCGATGCAATGGCAAGGGCGTACTTGGATTCGTCCTATTTGACCATCTAATTTCCCAAGCTGGTCTGCGACAAGATGACCATTGCGGAATTTGGCAGCTTTGGATCACCAGAGATCACAAGATCCTCGGTGATTCAAGTCTCGCAGAAGATGTTTTTCAGCTGCTGAAGAACATTGGCCTGCCGCAAGTCATGTAGTGACTGCAATCCGCATCATTTCTACTTCGGATGGTGACCACTCGTACTCCTAACATCTCAGCGAGCTTGCTCCAGCGCCAGCAGCCTCTCCTTCCTCCACAACCCTCCCCCGTACCCGCCCAGCGCGCCGCCCTTGCGGATGACGCGATGGCAGGGAATCACGATCGCGATGCGGTTGCGCCCGTTTGCAAGACCCACGGCCCGCACTGCCCCCCGCACGCTCAACGCCACCGCGATGTCCTCATACGAACGGGTCTCCCCGTAGGGGATCGCGAGGAGCTGGTCCCAGACCATGCGGTCCCAGGCGGTGCCGCGGATCGCGAGCGGGACGTCGAAGCGCGTGCGCTTCCCGTCGAAGTACTCGCGGAGTTCCGTCTCGGCCTGCGCAAGGTGCGCACGGGCGCGCTCACATTCCGCGTCGCGCGGCGCGCCCTCTTCGCCCACTGGCTCGCTGCCGAAGAAGCGCCGCAGGTCAGCGCGCTCACGCGGCAGGTTCGGGCGGTCGTGGAACTCAAGAAGGCAGAGCCCCTCCCCCACCGCCGCGGCGATCATGGGGCCGAGCGGAGTCTCGAACTCCCGCAGCAGCACGGGGACGGGTGATTGGACGACGACGGGCTTGGGAGTGGCGACAACCATGCCCGAACGATACCCAAACACAGGCTTCGGCACAAGCGAAAAAAGCTCCCGGATGCCTGCGCCGCCCCCGGGCGGGGCTGGGGCATTCGGGAGCCGAGCGATGCCACGCGCCAGGCCCGGGACGGATCACGCGCGCTTGCGTTTGCGCTTCTTGCCGGCGTCCTCGCGTTTCTCGCACGCTCGTTTGCCGAACGCGACTCGCCCGTACTCCTCCGGCACGCGGACGAGGGAGGCGCGCCGGACGTCGAGCTGACGCTTCATCCCGCAGTCGAACTCGACGAGGACGAACGGCAGGCACACGGCGAGCACGCGCAGCGGGCCGGTGGCCCACTGCGGGATGCTGACGTACGTAGTGACGCGCGGCGGCGTGAGCGGCGTCTCGCACGAGGTGAGGAACGGGACGGACTCGTCGATGTCGTGCAGGATGTTGATGAAGATGCCGGGCGCGAGGTCCTCGGGCGCGATGACGCGCGCGAGCGAGATCTGCTTGGTGGTCGTGGTGGGCATGGGACAACTCCTCCCGCGCGGGGGGCGTGCGTGCGCACGGGCCGCGCGATGGAACAGCGTGCGTTCGGACGAACGAGGTCGGATGTGGGATTGAGGTTGCGGGCGCGGCCCGATCAGGCGTCGCGCATGACGCGTCCGAGCCTTCTCGGCTCAAGGGACGATCGACGGGATGTTCTGCATACGTGGCGCATGGGAACGTCCTTGGTGGGGCGGGATTGTGGCGGGAGAACGCGCGATGTCAAGCGTTGATTGCGAAGATTCGCAATGAAGTTTGTGCGCGCGTCACTGCCCCAGAGCACGGAGCACGACGGTGGCGTAGGCGCCGCGGGGCAGATCGAAGGAGAGGGTGCGTTTGAGTTTCTGGGGCGCGCCCTTCCTGGATGGCGGCGCGAGATCGTCCGCTTCCATGGGAGAGAGCGTGTAGTTGGTGGCGCGGACGAAGAGCGGGCGGAGCGCTTCGCCGTAGAAGGGGCGGCGGAGGCGCGGGATACGGAGGCCTTTGAGCGTGAGGCCCTCCTGCGCGAGCACGTCGTCGGCTTCAGCGGCCCAGAGCGGGTCAGGCCTGGTCGAGGGCGCGAGGGTGGCGAGCTCGAGGCCGCGCCACTGCGGGCTCACCACGGAGGCGGGCGGGAAGAGCATCTGGCCGAAGAGACCTTCGGTGATGAGGAGCGCGGGCTTGGGCGCCGGGACGAGGCGTGTGGAGCCGTCGCGCGCCTTCTTCTCGACCGGGGGGAGTTCGATGTGCTCGCCCTCGCGGACGATGCGCTCGGCGAGCCGGCGCGCGATCTCGTTCCAGAGGTGCGACTGGTGCGCCTCGACGCACATCGCCTGCAGGAAGTACGGCAGCTCGCCGAACGCCTCGTCGAATGACGCACCCGCGGCCAGCGCCTCGATCGGCTTGCGCTCGGGGACCTTCGGCAGCGCGCGTACAAGGTCCGCCCACCTCCCCCACTGCTCCGCGGCCAGACGCGTGAACGCTCGCGTCTTCCCGCCGTCCTTGCGGCTGGGCGTGGCGATGGCGAGCTTGAGGGCGCCCTCGAAGTCACCGGCGAGGAGCCGGGTGGCGACCCAGCCCTGGCCGTGACGAGCGGAGCCGAAGCGTTGATCGCCGAAGTAGTTGACGATGAGGAGTTCGGGCGCGCCGCCGTCGGACGCCGGGGTGAGGAGGCGGGAGCGGCGGGTGATCTCGTCGGATGCGTGTCGTGTCAGATCGCGGACGATGAGCGTGAAGCGGTTGCCGGTGATGCACTCGGCAGAGAGGGGCGTTGGGGAATAGCCCAGGAACGCGCCGTCGCCCTGCCAGCCCGAGAGCGTTTTTGGGGGCTCACGCCGCGCGAGCGCATCGTGGGGGAAGGAGACGTGCTGTGTGGTGTGAGCGTGCTTGTCCTTGAGTCCGGCGTAGTCGACAAGGCCTGTGCGCACGCCGAGGGCGCGGGCGAAGAAGCCGATGGCCTCGGGCGTGGCGAGGGAGGTCTTGGTGAGTTTGTAGACGGCGTGGGCTCCGTTTCCCGGCGTCGGCGTGAGCGCGCGCAAAAACTCCTCGCTGAGGAGTTCGTCGACAAGGAAGTCGTGCGGCGTGCGCCGGATGGTCATCGCGGGGCGATGCTAGCGGCGCCTGCTCGTGCGGCGGCGGAAGGACGGGTTCAGGCCGCGTGGCGAGACTGGGACGCGCCCTTGAGCATGGCGGAGGCGACGGCGTCGAGCGCGACGGTCCATGCGTCGCGGATCTGCGGGGTGGCCTTGGCGCCGAGGGCGTTCATGATGGTCTCGACCATGGTGTCGCGGACGACGGGGTAGTGCTCGGGCTTGGCGCCGTAGCCGACGTGGCGTGCACCCATCTCGGCGAGCGGCTTGGCGAGGGAGTCGAGGGCGTCGGCCTTGGTGACGACGAGCCCGACGGCGGCAGCGAGATGCTGCTTCTGTGCCTTCATGTCGGGCGGGAACATGGAACGGACGGCGGGGGCCTTGGCAAAGAGTCGGGTGTAGAAGTCGCTGATCATCGCGTCCTTGTTGGAGATGTCATTGAAGGACTGGCGGATAAGGGCGATCTGCTGAGGCGTCATGGCCGAGGCTCCTATTCTGGGTGCTGTGAATCCGGAGAGGAGCATCGGCAAAGCGGGGCGTCCGGATGAGTGTGGGTTGGGGGATGGTCGGGAAGGGGGCGGGGCGGCTCGGAACGGGGTCTCCAGCGGCCCGGAAGGGGTTCCTTGCATCGATTGGGCGGGCGGCTACACTACGCGGCTCTTCGCAGGGTGGCCGTCCGCCGGTGTGGCGGACCAACCCTTCGAGCGCTCGACTTTCAATCTGGTGGCTCCCGACCGATGCCGACGATCAACCAGCTGATCCGCAAGCCCCGCACACCGCAGACCGCCAAGTCGAAGGTGCGCGATCTCGACGCCTCGCCGCAGCGCAAGGGCGTCTGCCTCCAGGTGCGCACCGTCACCCCGAAGAAGCCGAACTCGGCGCTTCGGAAGGTGGCGCGTGTTCGCCTGTCGAACGGCAAGGAAGTGACCGCTTACATCGGCGGCGAGGGCCACAACCTGCAGGAGCACTCGATCGTGCTCGTGCGTGGCGGGCGCGTCCGCGACCTTCCCGGCGTGCGATACCACATCGTGCGCGGCTCGCTGGACTGCCTGGGGGTCGAGGGCCGCAAGCAGGCGCGCTCGAAGTACGGCGCGAAGAAGGGCAAGGGCTAAACCACGCGTTCTCGCGGGCGCGGCGCCGTTTCGCCGCGCGATCACATACAAGGCAAGTAATCGTCGTGGGCAGGCCAGCCCGCGACGGTGAACAGCGACCCGCGATCGTCGCGGGAGGATGAGCCGAAAGGAGTTCCCCATGGCCGGACGGATCACGAAATCCGACGAGCAGCTGCGTCCCGACCCCCGTTTCCAGGACCGGACGCTCTCCAAGTTCGTCAACACGATGATGTACGACGGCCAGAAGGGCGCCGCGCTCCGCGTTGTCTACGGCGCGATGGACATCATCGAAGAGAAGCTCAAGAAAGAGACCGATCCGAACGCTCCGAAGAGCTCGATCGAGATCTTCCACATGGCGATCGACAACGTGAAGCCGCACGTCGAGGTGCGCAGCAAGCGCGTCGGCGGCGCCAACTACCAGGTGCCGATGCCCGTGAACCAGCGGCGTCAGATGTCGCTGGCGATGCGGTGGATCCGAGAAGCGTGCCGCGGGGAGAAGGGCCGGCCCATGGCCCCCCGCCTCGCCGAGGAGCTGTACGCCGCGGCCAAGCGCGAGGGCAAGGCGATGCAGACGCGCGAGCAGACGCACCGCATGGCCGACGCCAACAAGGCCTTCGCGCACTTCGCCTGGTGATCCGACTCGACGTTCCGCGCTGACGCGCCCACGACGACGACAAAGCCCCGTACGCACGGGGCTTTTTTCGTATCGCGACCGAACGCGCGCCGCGCGATCGTTCAGGACGACGCCCGGGGCCGAACTCGCGATGGCTTCCTCGCCGCCTCGGAGCATGGTTCGCGCAAGCGCGCCTCGCGCACGAGGCCCACGTAGATCTCGTGGTCGGCGTCGATGTCGAGGTGCCGGTGCACCTCGCAGTCGATCACCAGCGACGCACGCTTCAGACAGGGCGCCCCGGTCGCCAGCGTCTCGACCTCCATCGTGTCGAAGATGTTGATCGGGGACTCGTCCTCCGACTCGAACCGTCGCAGCAGCGCGGGGTCGTCTTCCGGGACGCGGCACAGCGCAAAGCTCCGGCTGTCCCGAATCAGCATCTCGATCGGGTGCCCCTTGCGGAGCGCAACGGAGACCAGGAGCGGCTCCGACGCGGCTCGCTGCACCCATCGCGCAACCACGC
This sequence comes from uncultured Phycisphaeraceae bacterium, assembly GCA_964410465.1. Taxonomy (GTDB): domain Bacteria; phylum Planctomycetota; class Phycisphaerae; order Phycisphaerales; family UBA1924; genus CAYPGJ01. The sequence goes on from CAYPGJ010000005.1 coordinate 35,309, forward strand.
CCGCACGCGCGAGCTCATAGGCGGAGGTCATGATGTACGGGGTGCTGGGCGTGCGATCGAGCGCGCGGCGCACCTGATCAGGGTCGGCGAACGCTGTGAGCTGGGTGTCGCGTGCCGCGCTTGTCGACATCCCTCCTCCATTCCGATCCATACGCGCACGGGAGCGCGCCGGAAGACCTCTCGAAACCGGGGGGAGTGTACTAGCTGAGGAAGAGAAGGGAACCCAGGAAATGCGAGGGTCCGACGAAAAGCGCCGCGATGCTTCGCTGCTGGTTCAATAGTCGCAAGTTCTTATCGGAACAAGTGTTACGTATTCGTTTCCGAGACGACTCCGCGTAATCCACAGAGATATCCACCGATGTCGTTGTGTTGCATCGTGGGGCATAGTGGGGTAGATTCCCACGGTTGAACCGCCTCTGCCCTGATGGGAGTTCGATGAGTGCTCTTCACCGGTCAATACGAGCACGTGATCGACGCCAAGCAGCGCTTGGCGATTCCAGCGGACATCCGTTCCCGATGGCGTCCCGAGTCCGATGGGCTCGCGTGGTTTGCGGTGCCCTGGCCAGGCGGCGTCATCCGGCTCTACACCGAGTCGCGCTTCAATGCGCTCGCGGAATCTCGATCCCAGACGCTGACTCCCGACGAGGACGAAGCGGAAATCCAGGCGTCTCTGTTCGGCCTCTCTCGACGCGTCGAGATGGACTCCGCCGGACGCATCCGGTTGCCGGAGGACATGTTGCAGCTTGCCGGGGTGGGCGGGGAAGTGGCGTTGATCGGCGCCGGGGATCGGCTGGAAATACGCGATCGGGGCGCTTGGCAGGCTTCGATGGCGCAACGGCTCGCCTCACTTCCCGGGCTGATCGCCCGCAAGGCGAAGCACGGGGGATGAACGACCTGCGACGCCGCGGAGACGCGGTGGAGCGGATTCACGGACGATCGCCCGCGCCTGCGGGCCGCAGCAAGGACCGCTGCAATCTGTAACAGGGCGCTCGGCAAGGCACGACGCCGACCCGACGCCCGAGACGTACCCCCCGACGCGACGACGCAAGGAAGCGGGTCGCACCGAAAAGGCCCTGGACGCTCTTCGGCGCACGGACGCGACGAGAAGCCAAAGCCAGGACCGGCACACGCCAGACCCCGCGCCTGGCGTGGCCCTCGGGATCATCGGGGTTGACGCCTCCCCCCGTCGCGCCGGCTCTCACCGAGACGGTGCGGCCTTCGATCTCGCGTCGCGATTGCCGCAATCGGAGCGGCGGCATTCGCGTCGCCGGGATGAGAGAGAGGGAATGAGGGCATTCAACCCCCCACCCCTTCGCGGCCGCGGACCCCATCCGCGGCCGCGGCTTTTGGCCCACGTCTTCCGCTAGAGTCGGGCCATGCCTCCTCCCCACCACTCGAATGTCTCTCGCCGCCCGGTCGTCGGCGGCAACTGGAAGATGCACCTGCGGCGCGCCGAGGCGGTCGCCCTCGCGCAAGCGGTGGCCAAGGACGCCCCGGCGCGCAACGAGACGCTCATCTTCCCGCCATTTGTCTATCTCGACGCCGTGTCGCACGCCCTGCGTGCGGCGCCCTTCACCGTCGCCCTCGGCGCACAGGACGTGAGCCCCGAACCGGACGGCGCCTTCACCGGCGAGATCTCCCTTGGCATGCTGCAAGACCTCGGCGTGACGGCGTGCCTGGTCGGACATTCCGAGCGCCGACATGTCATCGGTGAGACGCAGGATCTCATCAGGCACAAGACGCACGCCGTGGTCGCGGCTGGTCTCACCTGCGTGCTCTGCGTCGGCGAGACGCTCGAGCAGCGCGAGGCCGGACGCACGAACGAGATCAACGAGAGCCAGCTCCGCAGCGCGCTGCACGGCGTCGACGCCGCGACCACCGATCGTCTCATCATCGCGTACGAACCTGTCTGGGCCATCGGCACCGGCCGAAACGCGACGCCCGAGGACGCCCAAGCCGCGCACTCCCACATCCGTGGCATCCTGGCGTCGGTGTTCGACGCGGCGAGCGCGTCGCGCATCCGCATCCAATACGGGGGATCCGTCAAGCCCGCGAACGCGGGCGCCCTGTTCGCCCAACCAGATGTCGACGGCGGGCTGATCGGCGGCGCGTCCCTGAAGGCAGCGGATTTTCTCGCCATCTGTCAGGCCGCCGCGGCGAGGGCCTGAGAACGACGAGGCCCGGGCGAGCGGTGTACACTGGTGGTCTTTCGCATCGAGGGCCGCGCGCCCAAGGAGTCGACCGGATGATCGCGTTATTGGGACTGCACCCGATGGTGACCGCAGGGTTGGTGGTCGCGTTCCTTTTCCTCTCCGTCTGCATGATCCTGGTGATCCTCATCCAGCGGCCCCAGGGCGGCGGTCTGTCGGGCGCCTTTGGCTCGTCGGCCGGCTCGGGCCAAACGGCCTTCGGCGCGCGGACCGGCGACGCGCTGACCATCGCCACGATCACCGTTTTCGTGCTGTTCCTGCTGATGGCGTGCGGCCTCAATTTCGCGGTCCGCCCCCCCAAGGGCGGAGTCGCCGTCCCGGCCGCAACGTCCGCCCCGGCTCCCGCTGAGGACGGCGCGGGCGCGGGGGCAGGCACACCGGTCCAGCCAGCGCCGACGAACGAAGCGACGCCCGCGCCCGCGGCGCAACGGACCCCAGCCGGCGAGGGAGCCGCCCCGCAGACGCCGCCGGCACAGCCCGAGCCGACGCAGCCAGCGCCCACGCCTGCGGAGGGCAGCGAGCCCAAGCCTCAGTAACACCCCTTCGGTATGCATCGCCAGAGGGGGTGCAAGAGGAGGCGCTCGAGTGATCCGCAGTATGACGGGCTATGGCGAGTCGGCCTCCAACACGGACGGCGTGCGCGCGTTCCTCGAGGTCCGCTCGCTGAACAGCCGCTATTTCAAGACGACGATCCGGCTGCCGGAAGACCTCCAGGGCCTCGAGGCCGAGATCGAGGCTGTCCTGCGGAAGCGGCTCGTTCGCGGCACGGTGACGCTGACCGCGCGCTACTCGGACGATGCGAGCGCCGCGGCCCACCGCATCAACACGCAAGCGCTCGCCGGATACATGGATCAGATCCGTGAAGCCCTCGGCGCCGCGCCCTCGGGCTTTGACGCGGGGCTGCTTTCTCTGCCGGGGGTGCTCGAACCGCCGGCGGACGAGGAGGCCCGCATCGACCGTGCCCGCGCGGTGCTGCTTGCGCTGCTCGACAAGGCGCTCGCGAAGCTCATCGAGATGCGGACGCGCGAGGGCGGGGACATCCGTGCCGATCTGCAGACTCACCTCGACGTGATCGAGACCCGTCTCGTGCGACTCACCGATCGCGCTCCCAAGGCGGTCCAGGAGTATGAGGCTCGACTCCGCGCGCGGATCGACGCCCTTCTGTCCGAGGCCAACCTGCGCGTCGAGCCGGCGGACCTCATCCGCGAGATCGCGGTGTACGCCGAGCGCACCGACGTCGCCGAGGAGCTGGCCCGTCTCAAGGGCCACCTGGCGCAGTTCGGCGAGCTGATCTCGAGCAAGGACGGCGCCCCCGTGGGCCGGACGCTCGATTTCCTGGCCCAGGAGATGCTGCGCGAGGCGAACACGATCGCGAGCAAGTGCTCGGACGCGGACATGTCCCGCGACATCGTGGAGGTCAAGGGCGCGATCGACCGAATCAAGGAGCAGGCCCAGAACGTGGAGTGATGGGAGCCCTGTGCCGCCGGGGACGTATAGTGTGCGCTGGCGGAGCCGATTCGCACGCGTGCCGAGGGCGTGCGGGCCGCCGTCCCGCAGGATGGTCGTTGGGTTGAGCCGAACCCCCGAAAGCGTGACGAGAGCCCAGTCGCCCACAGGCGATGCGCCGTCGAACGCGCCCGATCCTTCCCAGTCCGGCGCGTGGTCGATCGGGCCCATCGTGTCCGGAACGGGCCTCCGGCTCTCGGCCAGCATCGGGCTCGTCGCGTCGTCGGCGGATCGCGGCGCGGCCGGCGCGCCTGCGGTGCGCGAGTCGTACGGCGCCGAGGAGCTGGCGATCGTCCTCTCGCACTACGACATCGGAGTGATCCAGGCGTTGCAGGAGTTCCGGCGGGGCTCGCGTCGCGCGCCCAAGCTCATCATCTCCTCCACGGAAGGCGCGTACCTGCTCAAGCGGCGCGCTCCGGGACGGGACGACCTGGAGCGGGTCGCGATGGCCCACGGCGTGCAAGAGCACCTGGCCAAGCGCCAGTTCCCGGTCCCCGCCCTTCTGCGTCGGCGCGACACCCACGCAACGTTTGTCCGTCTGGCCGGGCGCATCTACGAGATGTTCGAATTCATCCCGGGCACGAAGTACGACGCCTCGCTCCCGGCCACAACCGAGGCCGGACGCGCGCTGGCGCTCTTCCACAAGATCCTCGCCGACTATCGAACCGACGAGACCCATTTCGCCGCCTCGTACCACGACGCGCGACAGGTTCCCGAACAGCTCGCCGCGATCGGAGAGCGCCTCAACGCCGGCGAGACCTGCGCCGCCCTGTCCGCGCTCTACGACCGCGCCGCGGCCAAGGCGAACAAGGAAGGCCTCCACGATTGGCCGCGACAGATCGTCCACGGCGATTGGCACCCCGGGAACACGCTGTTCCGGGGCACGCGCGTGGTTGCGGTGATCGACTTTGACGGCGTCCGCCCCGAGCCGCGCGCCCTCGACGTCGCCAACGGCGCCCTCCAGTTCTCCATCCTCATGAACGGGCTCGAGCTGGGCGAGTGGCCCGAGTACCTCGATGAGAGCCGGTTCAAGCGGTTCTGCCGAGGGTACGACTCGGTCGAGGGCTGCGTCCTCTCCACCCCCGAGGTCCGGGCCCTCCCATGGCTCATGATCGAGGCGCTGATCGTCGAGGCGGTGGCGCCGATCGCGGCGGCGGGGCAGTTCGCGGGCTTCGACGGCGCCGCGTTCCTGACCATGGTCCGCAGAAAGACGGAATGGATGGAGCGCGAGGCCGAGAAACTCATCCGCCTCCTGCTCGAATAGCCCTCCGGGCTCGATCTCACCGGCGGGCCTAAACTCAGCAGCGGCGGACCGGTACACAGCGGCGGGGCTGAGGCCCCACCAGCACGATGGAGGCTCCATGATGCGGCGCGGAGCGGTGATTCTGGCAGCGGGGCTCTCGTGGTGCTGGCCGTCGATCTCCCTCGCGTCAGACCCGTCGCCGAAGAACGACGCCAAGCCCTCGATCGGCTCTCTGTTGTCCGCCATCGCGCGCACGCCGCAGCCCGCGGAAGCCGACGCCTCGAACGACGCACTCCAAGCGCTGGTGACGGAGCTCGACTCTGAGGTGTTCGAGACCCGCGAGCGCGCGACGGACCTGCTCACCACCGACGAATCGATCAGCGCCTCGAGTCTCGAAGCCCTCGCGGGCCAGGGTGGCCTCTCGCCCGAAGCCCACTCCCGCGTGCTTGAAGCGCTGCGCCGCCGTTTCATCGACATGCCCCGCCCCGCCATCGGGATCTCGATGAACCAGCCCGTGGGCCCGGAGGGCGTGGGCATCGCGGGCGTCAGTCCGGCATTCCCGGCCGCGAACGTGCTCCAGACCGACGACGTTGTTGCGATCATCGCGGGCGTCCCGCTCGAGAACACACTCAGCGGCTCCGAGCTCCTGCGCGACGTCGTGCGGTCCTTCCTGCCGGACGAAGAGATCCCGATGACCGTGGTCCGTGCGGGAGAGCGTCTCCACCTCCGCGTCCCCCTCGGTCGCTACGAGGACCTCCAGCAGGGCGCCATCGTCAACCCCGACGAACTCTCCCGCGCGTGGGACATCCGCATCCGGCGGCGCGGGCTCATCCCCGACGACGGGCGAGTGATCGAGGTCGCCGTGCCGCGCGGCTCGTGGTTCCCCCAGCGTCGCGGCGCCTACGACACCGGGACCGAGGGCGGCCTCGTCGCAGGCGGCCAAGCCTCCGCCCGGCAGGATCAGCCCATCATCATGCAGGCCTCGGGCGTGCGATGGCGCGACGCGAACGCGCGAGACCGCGCCGGGTTCCGCGCGGCCGAGAACCCCATCAACGTCAACGCCGTCCCGGTGCAGCAGCCCAGGGCCGGGCTGCGAGAGATGTTCCTGAAGCGCGTCGAGGACATGCAGCAGCAGATCAAGAACGATTCGGAGCAACTCGCCGATCCTCGCCTCACCGACGCGGAACGGGCCCGCCTTCGCGAGAGCATCATCCAGCGCTCACGTGAACTCCAGCAGCTCGCCGACCAGCTGGGCCGCTTCCCGCCGATGCCCTGAGCACTCGTGCGGGCAGCGCCCGCGCAGAGGTCACAGCACGATGTTGATCAGCCGCCCGGGCACCGCGATGACTTTTCGCGGCGTCTTGCCCTGCAGCCACTCGGCTGCGCGTGGGTCGGCGTGGAAAGCCGCTTCCATGGCCGCGGCGTCCGCCCCGGTGGCGATCTCCATCTTGCCGCGCACCTTCCCGTTGACTTGCACAACGATCTCGACGCGCTCGTCGACGAGCAGCGCGGGATCAGGGGTCGGCCAGGGCTCGAGCGAGCAGAGGGACGTGTGCCCGAGCCGCGCCCAGATCTCTTCCGCGATGTGCGGCGCGAACGGGCAAAGGATGCGCGCGAAACGCCCCAGCTGCGCGCGTGTCGCGCCGGACTTGGTCGCCTCGTTGACGAACTCGATCATGGCCGCGATCGCCGTGTTGAACGACAGCGCCTCGATGTCGGCCCCCACCTTCTTGTTCACCCGGTGGAGCAGGCGCTCGAGCTTCCCGTCCGCCTGATCGTCCGGCAGCGCCCGAATCGCTCCCGTGCTCTCGTCCACCACCAGCCGCCACAGCCGCTGGAGGAACCGGAACGGCCCGACGATGTCCCGAGGGTTCCATGGCTTGCTCGCCTCGATGGGGCCCATGTACATCTCGTACAGCCGGAACGTGTCGGCGCCGAACTCCGCGATCACGTCGTCCGGGTTCACCACGTTCTTCAGGCTCTTGCTCATCTTCGCGACGATCTGCGACACCGGCTCGCGGTTCGCACGCTCCACGAACTTCCCCTCACTCACCTCCTCGACCTCGTCCGTCGGCACGAGCGTCCCGTTCTTGCGCTGGTACGCGTACGAGAGGATGAGCCCCTGGTGGCGCAGCCGCCGGAACGGCTCGGGCGTGCTCACCTCCCCCAGATCGAACAGCATCTTGTGCCAGAAGCGCGCGTACAGCAGGTGCAGCACCGCGTGCTCCGCGCCGCCCATGTACAGATCGACGCCCCCATTGTCCCCCTCCCCCATCCAATACCGCTCGGCCTCGCGCCCGACGAACCGCTGCGCGTTCTTCGGATCGACGTAGCGCAGGTAATACCAGCACGACCCCGCCCAGTTCGGCATCGTGTTCGTCTCGCGACGGTAACGCTGCCCGCCGATCTCCACGTCTCGCCACGCCCCGGCCCGGCCCAACGGGGGGCTCGGCGTGTCGCTCTTCACCGGCTTGAAGTCCTCGATCTCCGGCAACGCCACCGGCAGCTCCACCTCCGGCAGCGGGTGCGCACGACCCTCGCCGTCGTACACCATCGGGAACGGCTCGCCCCAATACCGCTGCCGCGAGAACAGCCAGTCGCGCAGCTTGAAATTCACCATCCGACGACCGTTCCCGGACGACTCGAGCCAGTCGATCATCGCCCGCTTCGCCTGCGGCGTGTGCAGCCCGTTCAACGAAACCTCGGAGTTGCTCGAGTGCACGCTCACGCCAGGCTCCGGCGCCGCACGCCCCAGCTTCTCCACGAGCCGCGCGTCCGACGCGGCCTCGATGAGCCCGTCGATGCCCGAGTTCAGCATCGGTTCGAGCGCCTCGCGCCACACGGACGCGATCAGGCCCCGACGCTCGCCCGTCACGCCGCCGATGAGTCCCTCCGCCGTCGCCGCGTTCACGAGCAGCTCGGGAGAGCCGAACTTCTTGCGCAGCTCTTCCCGCATGCCCGGCTCGCTCCGCACGCGCCCCCCCACCGCGAAACGGAACGCCTCGTCCTCATTCACCACGCTCCGCGACACGATCACGCCCACGTAGTCCGCGAGCAGGTCCGCCGGATCCACGCCATGCCCCATCCCCGGAGACCACCGCTCGCAGAACGACGCCACGGCCGCGAGCGGAGGCGTCAGCACCGCGTCGCGGATCGGCAACCCGAACGCGCGCGCAAACTCGAAGTCGCGCTCGTCGTGCGCCGGCACGGCCATGATCGCGCCCGTGCCGTACCCCATCAGCACGTAGTCCGCGATCCACACGGGGATCGGCTCCCCCGTGGCCGGGTTCACCGCGTACGCGCCGGTGAACACCCCCGTCTTCTCCTTTGACTCCTGCCGCTCGATGTCCGAACGGCCCGACACCGACTCGATGTACCGCACCACCTCCGCGCGCTGCGCCGGCGTCGTCACGTCCGCCACCAGCGGGTGCTCCGGAGCCAGCACCAGGTACGTCGCGCCGAACAGCGTGTCCGGCCTCGTCGTGAACACCCGGATGCTCTCCCCCCCCCGACCGCCCTCCTCCGTCAGAACAAAGTCAACCTCCGCCCCCTCCGACCGGCCGATCCACTCCTCCTGCTGCGTCCGCGTCGACTCCGGCCAATCCACCAGACGCAGGTCTTCCAGCAGGCGCTCGGCGTACGACGTGATCCGGAACACCCACTGCTTCATCGCCACCCGGGTGACCGGGTGACCGCCCCGCTCGCTCCGGCCGTCGATCACTTCCTCGTTGGCGAGCACCGTGCCCAGCTCGGCGCACCAGTTGACCGTCTGCTCTCCGAGATACGCCAGGCGCTGCGAATCGATCACCGCGCGCCGCTCCTCGTCGTCCAGCTCCACCCACGCCCGCAACGACGCCGCGGACCCGCCCGACCCGGGCGAGCCGGCCAGGGCGCCCAGCGAGCCGCTCCCCGTCGGGGGCGCCGCCAGCGCTCCGCTCGGACCCACCAGCAGCCGCTCGTTCGCGAGGTCATCGATCAGCGTCTGGATCGGGCGCGCTGCGCCCTTCCCGCCGTTCGCGCGCCGGTCGTACCACGCGTTGTAGCACCGCAGGAAGATCCACTGCGTCCACTTGTAGTACCCGGGGTCGATCGTCGACACCTCGCGCGACCAGTCGTACGAGAACCCGAACCGCTTGAGCTGGCGACGGAACGTGTCGATCGCACGCTGCGTCGTCACCCGCGGATGCACGTTCGTCTGCACGGCGTACTGCTCGGCCGGCAGCCCGAACGCGTCCCACCCCATCGGATGCAGCACGTTGTCGCCGCACATCCGACGGTGGCGCGCCACGATGTCCGTCGCCGTGTACCCCTCCGGATGCCCCACGTGCAGCCCCGCCCCGCTCGGGTACGGGAACATGTCGAGGATGTACCGCTTCGGCCTCGACGCATCGAACCCCGGGTCGCCCGGGTTCAACGCGCGGAACGTCGCGCGCTCCTCCCAGACCGCCTGCCACCGGCGCTCGATCGCGTCCGCCAGGGACGCCGTGTACCGGTGCGCCGGCGCATCCTCGGCGCCGAAAGTATTGGGAGGGCGGGCTTCGCTCATGGGGCAGAGAGTGTAATCGCCCGCGAACATCCGGTGCGCGGACTCAATCCGCGCCCTCGCCCCCGGCCCGACGCGCCACCAGGTCCGCCAGGTGCTGTTTCGCCTCGCCGACGATGTAGAAGGAGCCCGTCACGCAGATCAGATCCCCCCTCGACACCGCCCGCGCCGCCAGGTTCAGCGCGTCCGGCAGCGTCTCCGCCACCTGCGTCATCTTCCCCGACATCGCCACGAATCTGCGCTGCAGCTCCTTCGGGTCCGCCGCGCGAGGCGAGTTCGTCGCGCGCGTGAAGATCACCTTGTCCGCCCCCAGCGCCACCTTCGCCAGCATCCCATCGAGGTCCTTGTCCGCCGAGCACCCGAAGATCATCACCATCGAGTCGTACGGAACGTGCCCGCCGATCGCCTTGATCAGCGACGCGATCGAGTCCTCGTTGTGCGCCACGTCCAGCAGGATCCTGGGCTTGGTCCACGCCAGCTCCATCCGTCCGGGCACTCGCGTCCGCGCCAGCCCGCGCGCCACCGCCGGCTCCGGCGTCTCGAACCCCTTCTCGCGCAGCCGGTCGAGAATCGCCAGCGCCAACCCGCAGTTGTGAGCCTGGTGCTCGCCCGGCAGGGGCACCGCCAGATGCTCGAACCCCGTGCGCGACGACGCCACGCACACCCGCCGATGCGGCCCGAGGTCCGGGCTCGCCTCGAAGCGGAACGAGAACTCGATGTCCTTGCCCAGCACCGCCAGCGGCGCGCCCGCGGCCTCCGCGCTCTGCCGCAGCGCCTCGAGCACCGGCTTGGGCTGATCCACCGTGATCGCGGGCACGCCCTTCTTGAAGATCCCGGCCTTCTCGCGCGCGATCTCCTCCGTCGTGTCGCCGAGGATCTGCGTGTGGTCCTTCCCGATGGCCGTGATCGCGCTGATCTCCGGCGTCACCACGTTCGTGCAGTCCAGCCGGCCGCCCAGCCCCACCTCGAGCACCGCGATGTCGATGGCCTGCTCGGCAAACCGCAGGAACGCCACCGCCGTCATCAACTCAAAGAACGTGCACGGGCCGTGGCGAGTCTCCACCTTCTTGGCCGCGTCCGCCACGCGGTCCACCAGCCCAGCGAACTCACCCGTGGACATCATCGCGCCGTTCAGCAGCACGCGCTCGCGCACGTCCACCAGGTGCGGGCTTGTGTACAGACCGACCGTGTACCCGCACGCCTCCAGGCACGACGCGGTCATCGTCGCCACCGAGCCCTTCCCCTTCGTGCCCGCGATGTGCACCGACCGGAATTCCTTGTGCGGATCGCCAAGGGCCTTCATCAGCGCGATCGTCCGGTCCAGCTTGAAGCGGTCGCGCATCTCGCGCGTCAGACGCATCCGCTCGATGTCCGGACGATCCGTCAGGAACGCCATCGCCTCCCCGAACGTCCTCCCGGAAGACTTCCGCGCGCGAGGCTTCCCCTCGCCCCGCTTCGGCTTGGTCGGTACCTTCTTCGAACCCGAACTCGATGCGGACTTCTTGCGAGCGGGGGCAGCGCCCCGCCCCGAAGCCGCGGATGTGCTCTTGGCCATAGTCGGCCATCATATGCCCCACCCCACGCGAGCTTCACCATTTCTCAAGCATTCAGATGACACACAAAGACCGAACAAACTCCGCACGCGAATCGGCGCCCGACCGGCTCGGACGCGAGTCATGGCGCGTCTTCAAGATCATGGCCGAGTTCGTTGACGGGCTCGACGCCCTCTCCCACCTCCCGCCTTCCGCCTCCGTCTTCGGCTCCGCGCGCACGCACGCCTCACACCCCTACTACAAGGCCGCACGACAGTGCGCACGCCGTCTCGCGGAAGAGGGAATCGGCGTCATCACCGGCGGAGGCCCCGGCATCATGGAGGCCGCGAACCGCGGCGCCTTCGAAGCCGACGGCGTCTCCGTAGGCCTCAACATCTCTCTCCCCCAAGAGCAGGTCCCCAACCCCTTCCAGACCATCGCGCTCCACTTCGACTACTTCTTCGTCCGCAAGGTCATGTTCGTCAAACACTCCTCCGCCTTCGTCATCTTTCCGGGCGGCTTCGGCACGCTCGACGAGTTCTTCGAATCGCTCACCCTCATCCAGACCCTGAAGATCCAGGCCTTCCCCGTCATCTGCTACGGCCGCGACTTCTGGCAACGACCCATCGACTGGGTCCGCGAGGTGCTCGACACGCAGCACCACATGATCTCTCCGCGCGACAACGAACTCTACATGGTCAGCGACGACGTCGAGGAGATCGTCCACATCGTCAAGTCCCACGTGCACGGCAACGGCGTCGTCTGCAAACTCCCGGAGCCCAGCGGCCCCGAAGGCGAGCTCACCGCCGAGGGCACCCGCGTCGGCAAGTCCTCCCGCCGATCCGCCACCGCCTACCCGCTCCCCGACGATCCCGCCATCTGATCGCAACATTGAATGGGAGCGTGCATGGCCGAGCGTCCGCTTGACCATCGACTGACTCCATCACACATCACACCTGCTCATACGCCACCTCGCGCTTCACGCGCCGCCCAACCTCACTCGCATACCGCTTCCCCAGCTCTTCCCGATTCTCGCGCGCCCATTCCGTGAGCCGCGTGCTCCCCGTCGGGGGCGCATCGCTCGCCAGGATGCCACGCATCAGGCCGATCGCCTCCTCGCGCGTGATGATCCGGTCCCCCACGAACGGGTCGATCATCCGCGCTACGCACAGCCCCGCCCACAGCGGCACGCGCACGATCGGCCTCGGCTTCCCGATGATCTCGCCGATAGTGCGCACCAAATCCGTATATGCGAACCGTTCCGTCCCCTTCGCATCCACCGTGTTGTTCCCGCTCGCGTCGGACTCGCGCACCGCGAGGGCGGCGAAGTCGTCGACGTGCATCGGCTCCAGCTCGTAGGCGCCGTCCCCGAAGACGCCGAAGAACGGCAGGCGGCGGAGCGTCCAGGCGATGTTGTTGACGAGGATGTCGCCGCGACCGAACAGCACGCCCGGACGCAGGATCGAATACGCAACGCCCAGCCCCTTCAGGTCGCGTTCCAGCTCGCCCTTGCCCTTGTAGTACCCGAGGTCGTCGTTCCCCTCGGCGTGGAGGATGCTGACGTGCACGATCCTGCGCACGCCGGCGTCCATCGCGGCCCGGAAGAGGCGTTTCGTGTTGGCGACGGCCTGGTCGAAGGTGAACAGGCGGTGATTGAAGCGGACCCAGTAGGTATTGATGAGGACCTCGGCGCCCTGGAGGGAGTCGACGAGGGCTGTGTGGTCGTCGAAGGCGAGAGGGCGGATCTCGAGCTGATCGCCGAAGGGATTGGGGCGTTTGGGCGAGTTTGTGAGTGTTCGGACGCGATCGCCGCGAGCGAAGAGGCGTTCGGCGATGGCCTTGCCTGAGTAGCCGAGGGCGCCGGTGACGACGAGCTGGCGTGAGTGCGTCATCCGGAGAGGATACTGATGGTCCATCCCCCACCGCCCCACCCGGAGCCGCCCATGCCCACGCTCACCTCCGACCCCGTCGACGTCATGCTCGCCCACGACGCGTGGGCCACGCGGATGTTGCTAAACACCTGCCGCGGATTGACCTACGAGCAGTTCCACCGGCCGTTCGACCTGGGGCTGAAGACGGTGCACCTGACCATGACGCACATCGTGAGCGTGATGCGTCGGTGGTCGGACCGGATCGGTGAGAGGACGCTGCGGCCCATGCTGGACGCTGTGCCTGGGGCGCCGAGCGCGGTCGGGGCGGAGGCCCGGGAGCGGACGGTGGAGGAGCTGCTGGCTCTGCTGGATGAGGCGGAAAGGGATGCGCGGGCGGTGATCGCGGGGGTGCGTAAGCAGGGCTTTGACATGCTGTTGCGGCTCGAGTTTCCCGACGAGACGGGGCGGAAGAAGCGGCACACGTTCGCCAAGGGGACGGCCTTGGTTCATCTGTGCACCCACTCGATGCACCACCGGGCGCAGGTGATTGCGATGCTGCGGATGCTGGGGGTCTCGACGATCCCCGACACGGATCCCATTGCGTGGCAGGAGGTTACGGAGCTGCCGGCGGAGGTCGTGTAAGTGCTACACTGGGGCTGACAAACGCTCGGGGCGCCCTCCAGAGAGGGCTGAGAAGCACCCGTGGAACCTGATCCGGCTCGTACCGGCGGAGGGAAAGCGAGATGACGTCGGACCCCATCGAGATCCTTTTGGCGCACCATGACTGGGCGAACCGCACGCTCATCGAGCGGTGTAAGTCGTTGTCGCCAGAGCAGTTTCATCAAAAGCTCGAGCTGGGTCGGGGGTCATTGCACGACACGATCGTGCACGTGATCTCTGCCGCGAGCGCGTGGACGAACATGCTGATGGAGCGGCCGTTTGAGAAGAGGCTGGAGGGCGATCCGGCGCGCACGGCCGAGGAGATCCTGACGCTTCACGGGCAGACACAGGAGGCGCTGGCGATCGCGGCTCGCGCTAAGCCCTTGACGGACATCGCCCAAGGCGAGCGCGCGGGGCGGAAATATTCTTTTACGAGAGGCGGGGTTTTGTTGCATGTGTTCACGCACGCGATGCACCACCGTGCGCAAGCGTTGAACATGTTGAGGCAGTTGGGGGACGAGGCGCCGCCGGACGTGTCGGTGCTGGTGTGGATGCTCACGAAGGACACAACCGCCTGAGGGCGAAGGATTTAGGAACGAGATGATGACAACGCGACCAACAGAGCGATATGGCGTACCGACGAGGGGCGCGGGGAACCCGGGATTCGCGCAAGTGACGACGCCTGGGTCGTTTGCGAACAAGCGCGCGCACGGGTGGGACGCGCGGGGGGCGCTGACGTACTCGTCGCCGGACACGCCGGGGATGCCTGCGGCGTCCACGAAGACCGCGTGGGACTTCCTCCCAAGTGGGTGGAGTGTCGTCGAGCTTGGCGAAAATGCGCACAGAAATGGATCGACATGGACAGGGCGCGTGTTTTCCCAGAACCCCCATGTGTCCGCGTCCGGTGCGCCGATTTGCGGTGATATCTCGACTTCCGAGGGCGCGTGCCGTAGTGACGAGAAGAAGGGGGAAGGTTGCGCATGTTGCCTTGGCGAGGATCGGGCGTTCGTCGAGTTTGTGACGGCCGACAACCGGCGCCTGCGGGTCATCTATCCGGCTGACTTCCGGCCGATGACGCAGCTGGAGCATGCGCGTCTGGGGATCGTGACGCCGCAGATGAAGCACGTGGCGACGCGCGAGGCGCATCTCACGGCGGAGATGGTGCGCGATGAGATCGCGGCGGGGCGGATGATCCTGCCGGCGAACATTCACCACCTTGCGCACCGGCTGGAGCCCATGGTGATCGGGCGGGCGTCGAAGACGAAGGTGAATGCGAACATGGGCGCATCGCCTGTTTCGTCGGGGACGGATGAGGAGGTGGAGAAGCTGAAGTGGGCCGAGCGTTGGGGCGCGGACACGGTGATGGATTTGTCGACGGGTGGGAACCTGGATGAGTGCCGAGATGCGATTTTGCGGAACTCGACGGTTCCGATCGGAACGGTGCCGATCTACTCGATGATCATCGGGAAGAAGATCGAGGACCTGACCCCGGAACTGATCCTTGCCACCCTTGAACATCAGGCGCGGCAGGGCGTGGATTACTTCACGATTCACGCGGGCGTGCTGCGCGAGCACCTGCCGTATGTGAAGAACCGGCTGATCGGGATCGTGTCGCGCGGCGGGTCGCTGCTCGCGAAGTGGTGCCTTGTGCATGACGATCAGAACCCGATGTACACGCACTTCGAGGCGATCTGCGACGTGATGCGCGAGCATGACGTGTCGTTCTCGCTGGGTGACGGGCTGCGGCCGGGCGGTCTCGCGGATGCGTCGGATGATGCGCAGCTGGCTGAGCTGGAGACGCTGGGGGAGTTGACGGAGCGGGCGTGGCGGAAGGGTTGCCAGGTGATGGTGGAGGGGCCGGGGCACGTGCCGCTGGATCAGATCGAGTTCAACATGAAGCTGCAGCGGACGCTGTGCCACGGGGCGCCGTTCTACGTGCTGGGGCCGCTGGTGACGGACGTGTTTCCGGGGTATGACCACATCACGTCGTGCATCGGGGCGACGAACGCGGCGTATCACGGGGCGTCGATGCTGTGCTACGTGACGCCGAAGGAGCACCTCGGCTTGCCGAAGAAGGACGACGTGAAGCAGGGGTGCATCGCGTACAAGATCGCGGCGCATGCGGGGGATGTTGCGCTGGGGATTCCGGGGAGTCGCGAGTGGGATGATGATCTGACGAAGGCGCGGGCCGCGCTCAATTGGGAGAAGCACTTCGAGTTAGCGTTCGACACGGACACGGCGCGTGCGTTCCACGACGAGGACCTGGACGTGGACACGGACTTCTGCGCGATGTGCGGGCATGACTGGTGCTCGGTGCGGATCTCGAAGGAGATTCAGGAGTTTGCGTCGGGCAAGGCCGAGGGGTTTGAGCGGGGCAAGCCGGTGAAGTCTGCGGCGTTGACGATCGAGCAGAAGGAGATTCTGGAGAAGCGCGGGGTTTTGAGTCCGGAGGAGATTCATCGGTTGGCGGCGAAGACGAGGAAGGCCGTGGGTGCGGAGGAGGGGAAGAAGGCGGGGTGTCATTCGGATTATGTGGATGACGACGCCGCCCGATCTCAGATCTCGCGGGCGCTCACATAACCACCGCCGCTCATCGACGAATTGAATCTGCTTGGTTAGCAAACGAGATATGGCCGTTGATCCGCGCCAACTCTACGTCTCCAGGTTTCATCTTCGTGCGCTGATATTTCATGAGTCGTATGCGATTGCGGTACGCCTTTGGCAATCGAACCTGATCGCCATGCACAAGCAACCCGAGCACTCGGATCATTTCCGGACGGCTTTCCACAACGGTTTTTTGCGTAGCAACTTTCCATCCCCCCGCCACTAGAACGCGACTCACTCTTTCCAAAACACCATCGGGGCCACCTCTCCAATTAGTAACAACGATATCGTCCGCATATCGCGTAAGCCGCCACCCATGCTCGTTGGCCACACTCGCCAAACGCTTGTCAGTATCCGCAAAGACCATGTTCGAAAGTACCGGACTAAGTGGCGATCCCTGCGGCAACACGCCATTCAGCGTAGCTAGATCTGCGATCAGGTTAGATGCCGCACTTGAGTACCCAACGCGCACGACGCTGTCGTATACTTGCGCACGACTAATGCTGCCGAAGAAATCCTTGATATCCACGGATACGCACCACTTTGACCTCTTGTGCTCCTCCGCAGCGCTCCAAATACTCCGACCGGGTACAAAGGCATGGACATGACTTGGCGCCACCAAACCGCGCGCCCAATACTCCGCAAGCCATTTTTGAATCACCTTTAGCGACACACGCGGAGCCTCGATCTTACGCTTCTTCGTCCCAGATAGCATATAGAACGTCCTGTAATAATGACGAGCGTTTTTTGCCATCGCAATAACAAATCGCGGAGAGAATCCACTCAAGAGCGACAACGTATGCACTGAGGTTACTGGCGGCAGTCCATGACTTGCCAACGTCTCCATAGCATCGACCTCGACATGCCATGGGGTATCCTGAAGTGCCCGCTGCACTTCATCCATTGTGTCAAATGAAAAAAGGAGCGGCGGGGCCTTCATTTCAAGTACTCACGCGAGCCAAGGTTGCCCTTGCGTTGTGCGTGCGACGCACGAAGGCGGAGGATTCGAAGAAGCGTCCGCCTTCGTGCGTCGCAACTTCTGTCCGTGACCTTCGCTGAAGGAGGATGATTCACCCTCCGTGCGAAATGATCCCGCCGCTCCCTTTCCAAAGTTACCATTTGCGTCTCCCAAGAGCAAGAGCCCGGGCTACGTCTGTGTTTTGTCGGTCAGGACGAGCTGGCAGCGACTGCAATCCGATCATGGTCAGCGAAGCGGCCCGGTCCTCGTCGACGACAACCAAGCCCTTGTGCCGGAATCGATCGAACGCGGATCGAACAAGGCGATCATCCGCGTAATAGCCCGCGCTCTTCAACCCATCAACCACATGCAACACGCGTGCTGGCTGCATTGCCTTTATTCGCTGCATAATGTGCAAGTCCGTGGGCCATTCGAGCCCACGCGCCCGAATATACGCTCGCGCAAGCCGCAACTCCGATTTCCTGAGAGCGCGCGATATCGTAGCGGACAATTGACGAAGCACGCCTGTTAGGTCGCCGGGTGGCACATATTCTCCTACATCTACGTTGCATACGACTGCCTGTCGCGAGACGAAGACAACCGCCACTTCACACTTAGGAATACCCAATTCAAATGCCACCATGGATGACAACAACTCTTCAAGACGAGTCATGGCATCTGACGCGTCATATATCAATATTACCGCTCTATGTACTTGAAGCTCGATTCTTTTAACTGCTTTCTGCAACTTAGTTCGAAGCGCGACGGCGTCATATGGCACTGTGCCGCCTACACTACCAGAGACTCGCACTATTGTTGTCGACTCATCCTCGTTTTCGATGCGTGTCGACTGCAACAGGGACTCATCGATTTTCTTAATCGCGTTCAGTATTGTAGCTTCAAGTTCCATAAGTAGTCCACGCCTCTTTTAGGGCGACAATGTGCTCATCGCCTTTTGTGCACCAATTCAATGCGTCCTTTGTGGAAATGATCGCGTCATTCGTGGCAGTATTTGACAACACAAAGTCTATGCCATTCCACTCCATACGCATGTCTCTCGTATAATCGGCAGCATTTCGAATACTCTTCGCTTCACGAAGCAACTCGGCCAGTCGTTCGCCGGCCCTTGTCACCTTAAGTTTTTGAGAAGCTGCGGCAAGCTGGTCGACGCTACGGCTTCGCTCGTGTCGACTGATTGCGTCGATAATAGCGCTACATACCATCCGCTGCACTGTTCGCGGCATGCCCGAATGTGACGGGTCAGGAGTAGACGAACCACAGACTTCGAGCACCATACTGCGCGTTGCCAACAGAAGTGCGTAGTACGATCGATTAACCACGCTCTTCGCAAATAGCTCTGCTTCATCGACCGCAAACTGGCGTCGATTGCATGCTTCTGTCAAAAGAAACTGAGCTACAACTAGCATTACAAAACTACCTTTGGCTAACTGGAGCATCGATTCTCGCCACAAGTAAGGCGAGACACCACTCTAGTGTCGGGCCATCCACTCAGCAATGTCGCTGTGCCGCGTCCGATCAGCACGATGCCATAGCCCTCTCCTTTATCCTCTCCCGTTGCCCCCCGGGGGGCCAACGGGAGAGGTGGCCGGGGTCGCGTCTCGTTTGTCAGGTGGAGGGTGCGCGGGACGGGCTCACACGATGGGGGCAAGAGGCGCGGGCGGTGATGCAAAAAGGCCGATTTGATGAGATCGCCGGGGAGATGGTGGCGTGGGACTCTGCGAGGCGTGGTAGGTAAAGGAGCGATGCACCCCCGGATGGTTGCCCTCTCCCTCCCCTCTCCCATTCGTCAGAGCTCGAACGGGAGAGGTGGGAGTACCACGCTCCCTCACGGTCGCGTCTCGCCCGTCACGCGAAGGGCGCGCAGGACGCGCACACACGATGGGGACGGGGTGCGCGGCCGATGATGCAGAAAGGCCGATTCGATGAGATCGCCGGGGAGATGGTGGCGTGGGACTCTGCGAGGCGATGTAGATGAGGGAGCGATGCAGTAGCCCTCTCCTTTATCCTCTCCCGTTGCCCCCCGGGGGGCCAACGGGAGAGGTGGCCGGGGTCGCGTCTCGTTTGTCAGGCGTGGGGTGCGCGGGACGGGCTCACACGATGGGGGGTTACTCGTGGCCCCCAGCTGCGCCGTAGGCCACGGCACACTCAAACCTCAACTGCGCGCTGGACAAGCGGTGTGCGCGATGTAGAGTGTGCGCGGATGATGCTGAAGTCTGCCATTGCCTGAACGGCCTTGCTCCGCCGGTCCTGAAGAAGGATGGAGTGAGCGCGACGCGACTGTCGTCGGTCTTCTCAAAGAGGGGGCTGCGCGGCGGGAGGTGTGTCGTGCGCGGGAGCAGGGCCGAGGGCCCCCACTGCAACTGAATCGACGCGGGTTTTGAGCGGTTTTTCGTGCGCGCTCTCACCCCCCCACCACCACCGCCGCCGGGACAGGCGTGATGGGCTTCCTGCCGAACGGCGCGGGGCCCTGAATGCACGTCGTTCGCGTTGCTCTTCGGGCGTGCGCGATGTGCGGCGCTGGTGTGCGGCGGGTTGAGGTGAGCGCGGGGAGTAGAGGCCGCGCGGACGGCAAGGCGATCGCGGGCGCTCTTTGAGCGGGCGATCTGTCGGCGCGGTCGGTCTGTCAACTTTGACTGGGAACGAAGATCACATGGGACATTCGGAACGGTCGCGCGGGAAGCGCGGGTTTGCGGAGGGGGATTGCAGGGCGGGGGAGACGTTCGTGTGCATGAAGTGCCGGCACACGGTGGCGATGGCGTCGTGGGGGACGAAGCATCGGAATCATTGCCCGGCGTGCTTGTGGTCGCGGCATCTGGATGAGGAGGCGGGGGACAGGAGGTGCGCGTGCCGAGCGTTGATGGCGCCGGTGGCGATTGAGGTGAGGCGGGATGGGGAGTGGGCCGTGGTGCATCGGTGCACGGGGTGTCAGGCGCTGAAGGCGAATCGGATCGCGGGGGATGATCATGAGATGGCGCTGTTGGCGCTGGCGCTGCGGCCGATTGCGAATCCGGCGTTTCCGCTGGGGCCGAGGGGGGTGGATTGAGGAGGGAACCGGGAGAGGGAGGGGGGCATCGAAGGGAGGTAATGCAAAGGCATAGAGAAAGAGATGAGCAACAAGGCATGGAGCCCTCACCCTGCCCTCTCCCGTTGCAAAGCCAACGGGAGAGGCGGCCGAGGCGCCATACGCTTATGCGAGCACGTGAAGGAGATTGCGCATGCGGGTGATGATGGTGTTGGCGGGGTTGGTTGTGGCGGGTTGTGTGGCGATGTTGGCGCGTGGGGAGGATGTGGTGAAGGAGGAGCCGGCGGTGAAGGAGTGCGTGTTGGCGGGCGGGTGCTATTGGTGTGTGGAGGCGGTGTTTGAGGAGCTCAAGGGGGTGAAGGAGGCCGTGTCGGGGTTTGCGGGGAGCGGTGAGGGGAAGGCGCGCGACGCGGAGGAGGCGCACGCGAAGGGGTATGCGGAGGCGGTGCGGATTACGTATGACCCGTCGGTGATCGATTACGTGGCGTTGCTGGAGGTTTTCTTTGCGACGCACGACCCGACGAGTTTGAATCGGCAGGGTGCGGACGTGGGTGTGGAGTATCGGAGCGCGGTGTTTTGGAAGGACGCGGCGGAGAAGGAGGCCGCGGAGGGGATGATCCGTGCGTTGGAGGAGGGCGGGGCGTACGGTGGGAAGCGCGTGGTGACGACGATTGAGGAGTTGAAGGACTTTGTGGAGGCGCGTGCGGGGCACCAGAACTACGTGTGCAACAACCGGGGTCAGCCGTACGTGGAGCAGGTGGCGATGGAGAAGGTGAAGAAGGTGCGGGAGAAGTTCGAGGAGCGGTTGAAGGCGGAGTCGCCGCTGAAGCGGTGAGATCAGCGGAGGAAGTAGGCGAGGAAGGCGGTTTCTTCGGCTTCGGTGACGACGGGGGTCCAGGTGGTGGAGGACTCGTTGTAGGAGTCGGAGCGGACGCGCCCTTGTCGGTCTCGACGGGGGTAGTAGGAGCCGGTGGTCCAGGTGGTGACGGGGACGTAGTCGAGTCGGTCGGTCGTCCCGAGGGAGTAGGAGGACCAGACGACGAGGGTGGCGTTGTGTTTGGCGGCGAGGGATTGGAGTTGTGCGGTGTCGGGGGAGGTGAAGTCGGTGGTGCGGAACTCGGAGACGGCGAGGACGCGGGTGACGCCTGATTGGGGGGTGACCTGGAGCGCGGTGAGTAGTTGCTTGTCGGCGGCGAGTTTGCGATCTGGCGGCCACTCGTTCACGGGGGCGTCGGAGGCGGCGACCAGGCGTCGGAGATCGTCGAGCACGGGGGAGAGTCGCTCCCAGGGGACGTTGCGTACGAGGACGTCTCGCGCGGAAATGCGCGGGGCGTGGGGCGCGGGTTCGAGGAGGACGAATCGTCGCTCCCAGTGGGAGGGCGCGCAGGCGGCGAGGAACGTTGCGAGGGTGGAGAGCGCGATGATGGTGCGCGCGATCATGGGAGGGATGGTAGTGTCGGCGCGGAGGATGGGCGTCGGCGCGGTATGCTGGGCGCGTTGGCGGCGAGCGGTGTGTATGGAGGTGAACGGATGAAACTCGCACGCAGGCTGGGGTTGTTCGCGGGGCTCGGGCTCTTCGGCGTGGTGATCGTGCTGATCGTGGTGGTGGTGTCGATCAACGGGATCGCGCGCACGGCGATCGAGAAGGGCGGGACGTACGCGCTGGGCGTGCCGACGCACCTCGACGGGGCGAATGTGGGGATCGTGTCGGGGACGTTCGGGATGAGCGGGCTGCGGGTGGAGAATCCGGAGGGGTACTCGTCGGAGAGCTTTCTGACGCTGGGGAACGGCGGGGTTGCGGTGTCGCTGGGGACGTTGCGTCGGGACGTGGTGGAGCTGCCGTCGTTGCGGCTGGAGCGCATCACGGCGTCGCTGGAGCGCAAGGGGGGGACGTCGAATTACCAGACGATTCTGGATCACGTGAAGGGCGTGACGGGCGGCGGGGGTGAGACGAAGCCGACGACGAAGCCGAGCGAGGGGGGGAAGAAGTTTGTCGTTCGCGAGCTGGTGATCGAGGACGTGCGGGTGCGTCTGGACGTGTTCGGCGCGCCGGACGGCGGCCTCAAGAAGTTGACGACGGTGGACATTCCGATCGACGAGATTCGGTTGAAGAATGTCGGCCAGACGGGGACGGGCGTCGGGGGGACGGGCGTGACGATGGGTGAGCTGGCGTCGATCGTGGTGCGTGCGGTGCTTGGGGCGGCGGTGGAGAAGGGGGGCGGGTTGATCCCGGGCGACATTCTGGGTGAGCTTCGGGGGTCGCTTGCGTCGCTGGGCGACTTGAGCGGGTTGGGGATCGAGGTGGTGGCGAATGCGAAGGGTGTGGTGGAGGACGTGGCGGGCGGCGTGGTGAAGGAGGGGGAAAAGGTCGTGGAGGAGGGGAAGAAGAAGATCGAGGAGCTTGGCGAGGGTTTGAAGGGGCTGGTTCCCAAGAAGCCCAGCTAAGCGTTTTTTGTCGGGATGTGATGTGATTCGGTTTGCACGTTGAGCGAGTTTGTTCCGGAGCGCTTCCGAGGCCCCCATGGTTTCTTCCGGTTCTGACGCCCATCATGGCTCCGACGCTGTCACGCAGGGGATCCGCGTGCGCGTGCGGCCGCGCTTTGCGCCGGATCACTCCGATCCGAGCGCGCGTCGGTGGGTGTTCACGTATCACGTGCGGATCACGAATGAGAGCGAGAGTGCGGCGACGCTGCTGGCGCGACACTGGCGGATCGTGGACGCGGAGGGGCGCACGCGCGAGGTATCGGGTGAGGGTGTGATCGGGCAGCAGCCGAGGCTGGAGCCGGGGCAATCGCACTCGTACTCGTCGTTCTGCCCGCTGGAGACGGCGTGGGGGTCGATGGAAGGCTCGTACTTGATGCAGCGAGACGACGGGGTTCGGTTCCGCGCGGCTGTTGCGCGTTTTTTGCTGGTTTCGCCGCCGGAATCGCGATCGTAAATGAGTTAGGGATTGCCCTTGCAATCCCCCCGGGACGAGGGTAGGTTGCGGTTGTCGTTTTCGTTTTCGTCGATTGGTTTGCGTATGCGCCGAGTGGGGATCAGCCAGTTTGGGGTCGTTGTCGCGCTTGGCGCGGGGGTGATCGTTGCCCTCTCGTTCGTGGTTGTTTTGTTGTTGCTTGGACGCGGGACGGGCGCGGCGTCCTCCGGACCGAGTTCCGGCCCGCTGGCGGTGGCGGCGACGCCGGCGGCTCAGCCGGCGTTTCCGAGCGCATCTGCGGGCACGACGGGGTCGGACGCTCCGTCCGCCGCGGTGTATTCGTGCGCGCAGTGCCACGCGATGCCTCCGCCGGACGCGCTTGCGCGCGAGGACTGGCCTCGGGCGCTGGATCGGATGAATGCGATCATTGCGGAGTACGAGCTTGGCGAGGCGTTGCCGGAGCGCGCCCTCGACGAGGTGAAGCGCTATTACGCGTCGCAGGCTCCGGAGCGTCTTGCGACGATCCCGGCGCCGGCCGGGCCTTCGAGCGTGCGTTTCGTTGCGGGCGCGATCGGTCGTGCGCCGACGCCTCCGCCGGAGGGTCGCGCGCCGATCCTGGGCGTGTTGTCCGTCGCGAGCATCGCGACGCCGACATCGCGCGACATCCTTGTCCCGGACATCGGTGAGAACCGGGTGTCGCTGCTGACGCGGACGGGGAACAGGTACACGGAGATCACGCTCGCGGACATCGCGGCGCCTTGCGTGGCGACGAGCGCGGACATGGACAACGACGGCGACAACGACGTGATCGTGGCGTCGCTTGGTCAGATGATTCCCACGGAGAGCCTGGCGGGGAGCATTCATCTGTTGGAGAACGAGGGACGCGCGGAGTTTTCATCGCGTGTATTGCTGGATCGGCTCGCGCGCGTCGCGGACGTGCAGCCGGCGGACCTGGACGGGGACGGGGACCTTGACGTTCTGTTCGCGGCGTTCGGGCTGTACAAGAGCGGGGAGATCGGGTGGCTGGAGCAGACGTCGTCGGGGGTGTACGAGTATCGGTCGGTGCTCGGGACGAACGGCGCGACGCACGTTCGTCCGGCTGACTTTGACGGGGACGGGCTGATGGATTTCGTCGCGCTGCTCTCTCAGCAGCACGAGGCCGTGATGCTGTTCCAGAATCTCGGCGGGGGCCGGTTCGCGGCGAGCGATCTGTATCGCGGTCCGCACCCGTTGTGGGGCATGTCTTCGATCACGCTTTCGGATCTGGACGGGGACGGGGATCCGGACGTGGTGGTGACGAACGGCGATGCGCTCGATCAGGTCCCGACCCCGAAGCCGTATCACGGGGTGTCGTGGCTTGAGAACCTCGGCGGACTTGAGTTTGCGCACCATCGCCTCGGCGCGGTTCCGGGGGCGTACTGCGCGGCGGTTGCGGACTACGACCTCGACGGGGACATGGACATCGTCGTGTCGTCGATGATGAACGACTGGTCGGATCTCGCGAACCAGTCGCTCACGCTGCTGATCAACGATGGATCGCAGGGGTTCACGGCGCAGCCGCTGAGCCACTCGCCGGCGTGGCAGGTGTCGTGTCTTGCGATCGACCTGAACGGGGACGCTCGTCCGGACGTGGTGTCGGCCGGGATGTACGTGATGCCGCCGTTTGCGCGCGTGGGCAGGCTGAGCGCGTTTTTGAATTCGCCGCCTGAGCCTTGAGGCGCGGTGTTGATGGGCGTTTGGTCAGGGGGTCCGAGCGTCGACTCGGATGAGGTGGTAGCCGAATCGGGTCTTGACGGGTTCGGAGACTTTGCCGACGGCGATGTCTCCGAAGACGACGCTGTCGAACTCGGCGACCATGTCTCCGGGGCCGAATTCGCCGAGCGTTCCGCCGCTCTTGCCGGAGGGGCACGTGGAGTGTTTTTTGGCCATTGCGGCGAAGTCCTGCCCGCTCTCGATCTGCGCTTTGATCTCGTTGGCCTTGGCTTCGGTGGGGACGAGGATGTGACTTGCGACGGCTCGTGCCATTGGAGTGATTCCTTGCTTTCGTGTTGCGTGTTTGGCGCGTGTGTTCGGAAGTGGTTGTCAGCATAGGGAGTTGCGCGGCGCGTGCCGAATCGTTGACTCGGCAGTGTCGATGTGTTAGCATGTGGATTAGAGAGCAGCGGAACGTTATTTCGTCCGCATGGCGCGTGCGAGCACTGCACGCGTCGGTTGGGAGGAATAGTCCGAATCTCATTTACCCTTCGTGGGATGGTTCGTCTCAGCCATGACGCTGCCTCCGCGGTCCTTGACGGGTCGCCCGGACGAGACGAGATCGGCCCGCGTTCGCAGCAGGAACAACTCATGAAAAGCCTCCGTTCACTCCCGTTGTCCACGGGGATCGCCCTCGCATCGACGCTTTTGGCGCTTGGTTGCGCGACGAGCGCGCCACCGGAGACGCGTTCGTACGGCGCCCGGTATCCGGGCGGCGCGGTGGAGCCTGTTCGCACGACGGCACCGGCACAGAAGGCGACGCCCGCGGTTGCGCGGAGCGAGCCGAAGGGGTCGGCGGCGACGCTGTCGGGCGATGGTTGGGTGCGTGAATCGATGGCGTTTCCGACGGGGAACGTTGGGACGTCGGTGCTTCTGGTGGAGCGGGTGTTCCCGGCGGAGATCTACGCGGGGCGTCCGTTCGACTACGACATCACGGTGTCGAATCTGACGGACATGAACCTTCGCGAGGTGGTGCTGTCGGACTACTGCGCGTCGAACTTCAAGATGACCTCGTCGTCGCCGGAGGCCTCGGCGGCGACGCCTCCGAACTTCACGTGGCGTCTTGGCGATCTTGAGCCGAAGGCGTCGAAGACGGTGAAGATCAAGGGTGAGGCGACGGGGGCTGGTGCGATCACGTCGTGCGCGACGGTGTCGTACAACTCGCTCTTGTGCGCGACGGCGAGCGTGGTGGAGCCGGCGTTGCGGGTGGCGTTGTCGGCGCCGAGCGAGGTGACGGCGTGCGACCCGATCCCGGTGAAGCTGACGGTGACGAACACGGGCACGGGGACGGTTCGGAACGCGCGGGTGGTCGGTACGCTGCCGGAGGGGCTTCGGGCGCAGGGCCAGCGGGCGTTCTCGTTCGACGCGGGCGCGCTGGGCGCGGGACAGACGCGCGAGTTCCTGCTGAGCGCGCAGGCGTTGGAGACGGGCTCGTACACGATGAACGCGACGGCGAGCGCTGAGCCGTCGCTGAAGGCCGAGGCCGCCGCGGCGACGACGGTGGTGACGAAGCCGGCGCTGTCGCTCACGATGGAGGGTCAGTCGAAGCGGTACTTCGGGGCGCCGGTGTGCTTCGATCTGACGCTGAAGAACACGGGCGACGCGTCGGCGAAGGGGACGACGGTGGAGGTTCCGATCCCGGCCGGGTCGCAGTTCGTGAGCGCTTCGAATGGCGGGCGCGCTTCGGCGACGTCGGTGGTGTGGACGTTCGGGTCGCTGGACCCGAAGGCGAACAAGACGTTCAGCGTGTGCTTCAATCCGTCCGGCATCGGGAGCGTCGCGGCGACGGCGTCGGCGAAGGCGACGTGCGCGGACGCGACGGCGGCGCGTGCGGCGACGGACGTCGAGGGCATCCCGGCGGTGCTGCTGGAGGTGATCGACGTGAACGACCCGGTGCTCGTGGGTGAGACGACGGAGTATCTCATCACGGTGACGAACCAGGGATCGAAGACGGACACGAACATCAAGATCGTGTGTGCGCTTGGTGATGAATCGACGTACGTCCGGGCGTCGGGCGCGACGAGCGGGAGCCTGAACGGGAAGACGATCACGTTCGCGCCGCTGGCGTCGCTGGCGCCGAAGGCGAAGGCCGAGTGGCGCGTGGTGGTGAAGGCCGCGAAGTCGGGCGACGTCCGTTTCGGCGTGGAGATGGACACGGACTTCCTGACGAAGAACGTGACGGAGACGGAGGCGACGCGGTTCTACGAGTTCCGCTGAGTCTTGGGGAGATGACGCGTTCGGAGTTCGACAGGTTGAGTTGAACGGCGCCCGTTCTCGGTTCGCGGGGACGGGCGCCATTTTTCTATCATGTCGCGGGCACGTCGGCGAGTTTCGCGGGACGGCACGCTTGAAGGAGAAGCCAGTGGGAATCGTTCAGGAGTTCAAGGAGTTCGCGGTCAAGGGGAATGCGCTCGACATGGCGGTGGGGATCATTCTGGGGGCGTCGTTCAACAAGGTGGTGACGTCGGTGGTGAACGACCTGCTGATGCCGCCGATCGGGCTGATGCTGGGGGGGGTGGATTTCAAGAATCTGGCGTGGGTGCTGAAGGACGGGAGCGTGGGCCCGGACGGGAAGGAGGTCGGGGAGGTGGCGGTGCGGTACGGGCAGTTCATCAACACGACGATCGATTTTTTGATCGTGGCGTTCACGGTGTTCATGATCGTGAAGGTGATGAACCGGGTCATCCAGAAGCGTGAGGCGGAGACGAAGGCGGCGTGAGGCGTGTGAGCGTCTGGAGTGATTGCACGGGGCCCCGGCACGGCGGGGCCCTTTTTCTTTGTCGCGTGGAGGCCGCGGTTCGGGCATAATGTCCGCCCCATGAACGACGCCACGATTCAGGACGCGAAGGAGCTGCTCGAGAAGGCCACGCCGGTGCTGACGGAGTACGGGCTGCGCGCGGTGGCGGCGATCGTGTTCCTCGTCGTCGCGTTGTACGCGGCGCGGTTTGCGCGGAAGGCGTCGTTGCGCGGGCTGGAGCGGGCGCGGATCGAGCCGACGCTTGCGCGGTTTCTCGCGGCGATTGTTCGTTGGGGCGTGATCATCCTGGCGCTGGTGGCGTGTCTTGGGATGTTCGGGGTGGAGACGACGTCGTTCGCGGCGGTGCTGGCGTCGGCGGGGTTGGCGATCGGGCTGGCGTTGCAGGGTTCGCTGTCGAACATCGCGGCGGGCGCGATGCTGGCGATCTTTCGTCCGTTCCGGGTGGGGGACACGGTGCAGGTTGCCGGTCAGACGGGGAAGGTGTACGAGATCGAGCTGTTCAACACTCGTCTGGACACGTTCGACAACCGGCGGATCATCATCCCGAACTCGCAGGTGTTCAACGGGGTGATCGAGAATCTGACGTTCAACCCGGTGCGTCGCGTCGATATCGACGTGGGCGTGGAGTATCACACGGACCTGGCGCGGGCGCGCGAGGTGCTGATCGCGGCGGCGCGGACGCTGCCGAACCCGGTGCCGGATCGCGAGCCGGACGCGGTGGTGACGGCGTTCGCGGACTCCGCGATCACGTTCCAGCTGCGGGTGTGGACGCCGTCGGACAAGTGGCTGGAGACACGGCAGGCCGGGTTTCGTGCGATCAAGAAGGCGTTGGACGAGGCGGGGATCGGGATTCCGTTCCCGCAGCGCGTGGTGCACGTTCGTCAGCAGGAGTCCTGAGCTGGGGGGCTCCAGCGTCCGCCGACGCGGTGCATGACGTGGAACGCGGCGTTGAGGGCGAGCATCGCTGCGAGCACCCAGACGAGCGTGAGCCCTGAGACGCGTTCGTGTGCGAGCGTCCAGACGAACTGGACGAGGCAGAGGATGGAGACGAAGACGAGCGTTTTGCCGCGCGGGATGATGGTGAGCATCCAGGCGCCGAGGGGCGCGCCGAGGGCGACGACGGGCGCCGCGGCGAGCCAGTTGAGCACGGCTTCGTGGTCGATGCGTCCGAGGGCGGCGCTGGTGGCGGCGCCGACGATGGAGTTGAAGGCCATGAGGATGACGCTGGTGGAGACGGCGCGGCGGACTTCGCATCGGTAGAGGAGGACGAGCGCGGTGTAGAT
Source organism: uncultured Phycisphaeraceae bacterium (assembly GCA_964410465.1). Classification (GTDB taxonomy): domain Bacteria; phylum Planctomycetota; class Phycisphaerae; order Phycisphaerales; family UBA1924; genus CAYPGJ01. Next base: position 64,189 of record CAYPGJ010000005.1, read on the forward strand.
GACCATGTCGACACCGACGCCGGTGAGGGCTGCGGAGAGGCAGCCGGCGATCGCGACGGCGAGTCCGACGCACATGTCGCGTCGCGGCGCGAGGCTGCCGGGGCCGTCGGCGCTGGTGATCTCCCGGAGCTTGACGAGGGACATGAGTCCGAACGCGGCCCAGACGCAGGCGAAGACGAGTTTGACGGCGACGTCGCTGGCGTGTGGGGTGAGGAAGACGGAGTAGAGGGGGAGGAGGAAGAGCGAGGCGAGCATCGCCCATCGGAGCACGCCCCACGCGACGGGCGCGCGTCGGCAGATGATGAAGATGGAGGCGGAGGTCATGCCGATGGATTGGACGAGGAAGGAGAAGTTGCGGCCGAGGGAGGCGGGCTGGTCGAAGAGGAGGACGAGGATGGGGAAGCCGACGGTTCCGCCGCCCATGGGCGTGGAGCCTGCGACGTAGGAGCCAGCGGCCATGGCTGCGGCGATGGGCCAGTGGTGGAGGAGTTGCGACCAGGCGTCGAGGAGCGTGTTGGCGAGTGCCCAGGCGAAGTAGAAGAGGGCGAGCCAGATCAGCCATGGGCGGAGCAAGCGGGCCGCGCCGTGTTGTTCCGGTGCACGCATGAGGGTCGGGAGGATACATCGGCATGGCGGAGGATCGGGTGAACGGCCCGCATCCGACGGCGCCATCCGGACGAACGACTCCGGCATGCGAGGGTCACGGGAAGCGGGCGTGGATGGGGCGGCGATCTCGCTTGCGATTGCGCGGGAGGGTCGGGATCGGGCGCTGGTGGCGAAGCAGACGCTGCGGGCGCCGATCGACGAGGTGTTTCGATTCTTTGCGGACGCGGGGAACCTGGAGCGGATCACGCCGGGGTGGTTGCGGTTTCGGATCGTGACGCCCCTGCCGGTGGAGATGCGTGTGGGAGCGCTGATCGATTATCGGTTGCGGATGCGGGGGGCGCCGATCCGGTGGAGGACGCGGATCAGCGTGTGGGAGCCCCCCCACCGCTTCGAAGACGAGCAGGTGCGCGGTCCGTATCGGCTGTGGGCGCATGAGCACACATTCACGCCTGTGCGGGAGGGGACACTGTGTGTGGACCGCGTGCGGTTTCGTGCGCCGCTGGGCGCGCTCGTGCACGACGCGTTCGTCGTGCCGGAGGTGCGGCGGATCTTCCGCTCTCGGGGCGAGACGCTGGCGCGGTTGTTCGGCGCGGAGCGCGGGGCGGGGGTCACTTCGCGAAGTTCTTCGAGCGGAAGTGGTTGAGGATCTCGTTGTAGATCTGGCGGAGTGATTCGTCGCTCATGGGGCCGCCGTGGTCTTCGTTGGGACGGATCTCGATGTATCCGCCGGGCTGGCCCGGGGCGCGGCGGGCGTTGATCTTGTCGAGTTCGGAAGCGAGCGCTTCGACGGCGCGGTTGAGATAGAAGTTGTCCCTGGCGCCGGCCATGATGCGGATGCGGTCGCGGAAGACGGGTCCGAACTTGTCGGGGTTCTCGCGGACGAGTGCGGCGATGTCGTATCGGGCCCAAGACTTGGCGACGGCGGGGTCGACGTCGCCGGACTTGAGGTCGAAGAGGGGCTTGAAGCGGCCGTCTGCGCCCTTGGGGCCGAAGACTGCCATCCAGGAGCACCACTGCTGTGCGCCTTCGCCCTTGGGACCGAGGACGCGCTCCATGGCGGCCTCGTCGTGGACGGTGAGGCGTACGGAATCTCCGACGCGGTAGGAGGGGACGGGCTGCCCGTCGGCGCCATTGAACATGTTGGAGGAGTTGTAGACGCTGCCGGCCTGGAAGTAGCGGAAGTCAACGGGGTCGGGCGAGCCGGCCCAGGCCTCGCCGAAGACGTCGGGGTGATGCATGGTCAGCCAGACGGCGGACCAGCCGCCGGAGGAGTGGCCTCGGAGGACGCGAGCTTCGGGGTCGGCGATGAGCTTGTACTTCTTCTCGAGTGCTGGGATGAACTCTTCGACGAGGGCCTTGGCCATGGGGCCGTTGTTGTCGGAGTCGGCGAAGAGCGTGTGGCCGTTGGGGCCGTTGGCGTCGAGGCAGATAAGGAAGGCGTCCTTCCAGAGTTCGTGCGTTTCGCGGTAGCGTGTGTCCTGGGGGAACTTGGCGCGTCGGACGCGGTGATGGCCTTCGATCCAGGCGTCGCCGTGATCACCGCCCCATTCGGCGGTGGTGGGGAAGCCGTGGACCCAGTAGACGGCGGGGTATTGGCGGTTGGGGTCGTAGTTGACGGGGAAGACGACGCCGGCGCGGAGCGTGGTCTCCGTGCCTCGGAAGGAGGAGAGGAGATCGGAGCGGACTTCGAAGAGCTCGACGCCTTCGATGGGGGGCATAGGTCGAGGGCCGACGTCGACCATTTCGAAGCGGACGAAGGGCTTGGGTCGGTCGGGACGGATTTCGAAGTTGACGTACGGGGAGGAGGAGTTGGTGGGCTCCTTTTGCCAGGAGGAGTGTTCTGCGTTGCGGTCGATGACGGCCTGCGCGCGGTAGCGGCCGGCGGGCAGGTCCTTGAGGGGCGCGGGGAAGAAGAGCTCGTCCTTGAACTTGATCTGGTCGCCGACTTTGAGGTTGTCGACCCACATGGAGAACATGGGTTGTGGGGCGTCGAAGAAGGGGCCGTCGCCGGGGCCGAGTTCGGGCGGGAGGCCGCTCTTTTCGCTCAAGAGATAGATGGTGAGTCGGCCGGTGTACGGGCCGTTCGTGGCGAGCGGGGTGACGAGGATCTGAAAGTAGGGCGCGTCGTCCTTGCCGGCGTCGGCGGGGATCGGCTTCTTCTCCTCCGGGCGGCTGGGCACGAGGGGCTGTGCGAGCGCGCACCAGGCGGTGAGTGAACCGATGAGCGCCGACAGGAAGACCGTGTTCAGTTTCTTCATGGCTCGATCCTGCACTCCCTCGCCGGCTTCCGCAACCCACCCCCCCGGGGTGGTCGACCGGGGGAAGGGTGGGCGCCAGCGGGCCTCAACGTCGGCCGTTGGCCGGCGCCGCTGCACCCCAAGACGCCTCACGCGGGGGGAGGTTCCGCGTGAAATCGAGCGTGAGCCCTGCTTTCCGTTCGTGTGGGCGTGTCGTTCTTGCCCGGAGTCGACGCGGGGTTAGGATTCCGTCATGCATGGCTCGCGTTCCCGGACCTGTCGGCCAGCAGATCGGTGGGCGTTCTCGCTGGTGGAGCTGTTGGTGACTGTCGGGGTGATCGCGGTCGTCGCGGCGATTGTGGTCCCGTCGCTGGGTCGCGCCCGGGCCACGGCACAGAACACGGTGTGCTACGCGAATCTTCGGGCGCTTGGAACGGCGTGGCACGCGTACGTGGCGGACAAGGGACACTTCCCGCGGACGCAGCGGTCGATCGCGAACGCGCACATCCCGGAGCTGCCGCCGAGCGCGGCGAGCTGGGGGGGCGCGCAGGCGGCGGGGAACCCCAACGACCCAAACTACGCGGCGCTGACGAAGGCGAGGCCGATCAACGCGTATGTGAGCGCGGAGCGCTTGGCCAAGACGCTGTTCGAGATCTTTCACTGCCCGCTGGACGAGGGAGGAAAGACGTGGAGCGCGTACGAGCGGAGGTATCGCACGATCGGCGAGAACTTCGAGATCGAGTTCTACCGGTTTCCGGAGCTGCGAGAAACGTGCTACGGGAACTACGGCAATTCGTACTACGCGAACGACTGGGTGTGGGCCAAGGTCGGCTCACCGGACGGGGGCGGGCCCAGCGGGGCGCCTCACTGGAAGTTCGACAACACGACTGACGCGATCATCAATCCGTCGAAGACGGTGATGCTGGGGGACATGGGCGGTCTGTACCCGGGCGTGTTCACGGATCAGCAGCAGCGCGACCTATCGATCATGATCGGGTGGTGGCACGGCCATCGCACGAGCAACATCGTGCTTTGGGACGGGAGCGTGAAGCGGGTCACGATGAAGCCAGGGGGCTCCACGGACGAGTACTGGATGTGGCTCAATCCGAGCGAGCACGAGGACTGGCACACGCCGCTGGCGGGGGTGCCGTCCGCGACACGGTGGCCGGGGTCTTCCGGCGGGCGGTGATTCGGAGCGTCATCGCGCTGCGGCGACGGCGCGTGCGTTGCTGAGTGCGCGGAGTCGGACCCATTGCGTGGCCGAGGTTGCATCTTCGCGGTGGGCGAGAAGGTCGATCGTTCCGGTGATCGTGGGCGCGGATTCGGAGGCGGGGATGAGGGCGAGCCGCGCGGCGTGGAAATCGCCGTTGTAGCGGGCACCGGCGAGTTCAAGGCCGGTGCGGTCTTTGTCCCACGTGAGCGGGAGCGTCGGGGCATCTTTGGGCAGCACTGGCGCGTCGGCGGCGCGTGCGGGCCACGTGGCTTCGTCGGCGGACTCGGGCGTGACGTTGGGCCAGTCGGCGCGGGGCACGCTGATGCGGAAGGCGCCGAAGACGCCCTTGACGCCGTCGCCTCGGGCTTCGAGGACACCTTCGAGCACGACGTGCTCGCCGTCGACGTGGGAAGCGGCGTTGACGACGCCCCAGACGCGGCCTGCGACCGTGAGGATGCCGGTGTCGCCGAGTCGTGCGTTGCGGTTGATGACCGGCTCCTCGGGATCGTCTGCGGCGCCGAGCGAGGGGTCGTAGGGCACGATGGCGGGATTGCCGCTGCCCCCGCCCCCGCCCCCGGAGCCGCCCCCAGCACTCCCTGCCCCTCCCCCACTGCCGGCAGCGCCGACGGCGGGGCCGCCGGTGGAGATGCCGACGCCGATGCCTCCGCCCGGGTTCACGAGAGTGTTGCCGGAGATGTAGGAGGCGAGCTTTTTGGTGATGGATTCGGTGAGGCCGATGCCGTTGGTTTCGAAGGACCATTCCCAGCCGTCACAGCCCGCGGAGGCGAGGGTGAGCGTGGCGAGAGTGAGGATTCCGAGTCCTCGCGTTGCGCGACCGGTTCGAATCGTTCGTCCCATAGCACCACGATACGCGGCCCGGCCCTCGTCGGCTCCGTGGATCCTTGCTCAACCGATGTGCTGGCGAGCCGATATCGTGTCCGCTGCTCCGCCCCGATTGGGGGCAACCAGACCAGACATCAGGGAGACATCGCATGCCCCGTGTTCTCGCATCTCTTGTTCTCGGCTCGCTGGCGCTGCTGCTCCCGGCCTGCGCGAAGCATCTCGACTCGAATAGCCTCGTCGTGAGCGCGCCTGCGGATGCGCCGGAGGGGGGCCCGGCCGTGGACGTGAGCAACTTCCGCGGGTCGGTGGACATCCGGGTGAAGCCCTGGGTGAAGGACATCGGCGTGTCGTATGACGTGCTGGGCGATGCCGGGGTGAAGGACGCGGACGGCGAGGCGGCTCGGGCGGCGGTGACGGTGCATGCGGAGATGGACAGGACGGGCGAGCTGCCGGTGTTGGTTGTTCGGACGGGGTCGGCGCGCGAGGTTGGGGATCACTCGGTGCGTCTTCGGATCGAGATGCCGGCGTGCTCTGGTGTGCGTGTGATCAATCACGGGGGCGAGGTGAGGGTGTGGAACACGTCGGGGGCCGTGCAGGTGGAGAACGACGGCGGCGCGGTGGAGGTGAAGACGGCGCACGCGATCTCCGCGCCGTACGCGTTGAGCACGACGGGGGCGTCGATTTATCTGCGTGCGGCACGGGACTCGAGCGCGTCGGTGGACGCGCTGAGCGAGGGTGGTCGGGTGGTATGGGATGCGGCGGACTCGTCGACGAGGGTGACGGCGTTTCGTGCGGCGGCCGGGAAGCTGACGGTGGGCGTGAACGAGGGCGCGCACGCCGTGCTGCTGCGGACGAGCGGCGGGGACATTCACGTGTCGTTCCTTGAAGACCCGGTGGGGCGTGTGGTTTACTTCAAGTAAGCGGGCGCTGGGGGGAGTGTTGGCGGCGCGGAGTTGAGACGTGTGTTGTCGCGAGGATCGACGGGGTAGTGCTGGCTGATGCCGTAGCTCGCCCACTGCTCGCGGTCGATCTCGTTGCCGGGGGAGAGGTCTACGCCGGGGAATTCGCCCCATATGCCGGCGCCGAGCGTGATATGCGCGGGGAAGTCGAGCCCGGCGGCGCGGAAGGCGGCGCGGAGTCCTGAGGTGCTATTGGGGCCGAGGAGGTAATAGCGCTCTTCGAAGACTCGTTCGTCGGCGATCGCTTTGGCGCGCGAGAGGGGCAGTGTCCAGTCGGCTTCGTGTCGGTCGGTGGCGGCTTGCTCTGCGTACGCGGGGCGGACGATGATGCCTCGGGGCATTTTGGCGATGCGTTCGCGTCGTGCCTCGTCGGGAGGTGGTTGGTAGTTGCGCCAGCGGGCGGTGCTCCAGTACTCGACGGTTTCGGGAGCGTCCTGGTCGGGCCAGTGGATGAGGGCGTAGAGGTGGCGGCCGCGGCCGTAGACGACCCAGGAGCGGAGTTCGACGCGGACGGCGGGTTCAGTGGCGGCGGGCGGGCCGGCGTGGGCCGAGGGCGAGGGGCGCCAGAGGCCGGTGAGGGGGAGTGCTGCGAGGAGGGCGAGTGGGAGGAGAAGGAGGAGGAGGTGGCGCGGACGGGGGTGCATGCGGGAAGTGTACGGTGGGAGGCAGAACACGAGATGGCACTCGAACAGTTGTAGGCAGCGAGACTGACGCGGCCGAGTCACAGAGACGCGAGGGCATCACGGCCGCCTCTCGCTGAGGTACCGGCCGTGCGCTTCACTGCGATTCCTTCTGCGCGATTTGCTCACGGATCGCCTCTTTTTGACAATACGACTGATATCTGTTGACGCGGCGTCGCTGAATGATATTTTTTACGTGATTTCATACTCTCGGGGCGACTTCCGTGCGGACATTTACAACGCTGATACAGGTTTCTCGGCACGTGTTTCGATTTGCCGTCGCTGCATTCCTGCTCTACGGCGGGATCGGCAAGCTCGTGGACCCGTCGCCGACGAGAGCCTTCGTAGCGGGGCTGATCCACTGGAGACCTTCCGCAGCGACGGTGTATTCCCTGGCGCTCGCCGAGTGCGGCCTCGCGCTCTGGATGATCGTCATTGTGTCGAGTCGACCGCTCATCGTCGCATCGGGCGTCTTTACGGCGTTCGCCGTGATCCATGTTCTTTCGCTGGTCGTGCCTGACAGCCCGTCGTGCGGGTGCCTGGGCGTCGGAAGCGAGTCCCTGTCACCGTCTGAGATGGCAGGGCTCTGCACGGCTGCAGCGATCGGCTGTGCGCTGGCGTCGATCGGCCGCTCGCGCGACCGGTCGTGCGGCGATGAGGTCGAGTCGCTTCCTCAATCGGAGCCTCTGCCGTGAGACGCACTGGACTATCGCTCATTGAGATCGTGATCACGATCGGCGTGATCGCGCTGCTTACCGCCGTGGTCGTTACATCGCTGCGGCACACGAGAGCGAACACGCGCGAACTGAAAGACACGATTTCGCTTGGGCTGACGATTCGTGACTTTCATGCGTACGCGAACGATCGGTCCGGCAACTATCCGAACGCCGGGCTGGCCCACTCGCCGGAATCGCAGTGGTTCTTCACGCCACATCTGCCGATGCACCTCCAGACCGGCGCGTACTTCTCGCAGATGACGGCGTGGCCTCGCGTGATGCATCACTGGTCGGGCCGATTCGAGGCGCACTGGCACAGCGTCGACGGGTACAACGACCTGGGCGGGACCTACCCGCCAGCGATGGGCTGGACGCCTGAGATCACACTCGACCAGAACGCGCCGACGCATTTTCTGTATTCGCTGAGCATGCTGACGTATCCGGATCTCTGGGCTCGCCCCGGTGTCGGTCCGCTGAGCATGGAGCAGATCTCGACACGGTGTCGTCTCGTGCAGACTTCGGAAGTCGCGTTCCCGTCCCTGAAGGGCGTGCTGCTCTTCAGGCATCGTGAGGCGTCGGGACATTGGTTGGTCGCTTTCGCAGACGGGTCCGCCAGCTCGCGTCTCGTTGCTGACGCGTCTGCACCAGCGGCGCCGCCGTCGGGAGCGCCTGATCGTGAGGGCGTTGCGGTTCTCAATACGGTGGATGGCTACCGAGGTCGTGATTATTGATCGGCGTTTCGATACTTCGAACTCATACGGAGGAGCGTGTTGTGAAACTGAGGATGCGGATCGCAAGTGCGGTTGTGCTGACGCTCGTCGCAGGGCTGTCTCACATCGCGCCGGGAGACCCGGACGGCGGCGGATTCTGCACGTGCTCAGGCCCTGAAGCGCATATGGGCGTGCCGATCGGCGTGTGCACGCTCGTCAATCAATTGGGCGAAAACGATCAGGGGTTCCTCTGGCGGCAAGACACCGCCTGCCCGGACTGTCGCATCGGAAATCATCCGTGCCCGTTGATGACCCGTTGCTGCCCGAAGGGAAAGCAGGGCTACTTCGTCTGCGCTGACATGATCGACCAATACTGTGATGTCATCCCGGTGTGCCAGTCGATGTGCTGCTACGGCATGCCAACGCCACAGGTGGTTCTGGTGACATGCGGCGGGACCCTCGTTTCCGCGACGATCTGGAACTGCAGCATCCCGGTCTAAGGGCGGCGTGCCGGCCCGCACCGGGGCGCAAGTCTCAGCACATCGTGTCCGTGTCTGCGATCTCAGTCCGCGCGTGGTTGGATGCGCGCTGTCAAAGCGTGATTCGCCCTGACATTTTCGGCGCATGGGCCTCGTCTGTTGTTGAAGATGTATCGCGGGCTGCACGCATCGACCGTGTCACGCCACCGTGACGGACTTGTCGAGATAGACGTCCTGGATGGCGTGGAGCATGGCGACGCCGTCCTTGAGGGGGCGTTGGAACGCCTTGCGTCCGGAGATGAGGCCGATGCCGCCGGCGCGTTTGTTGATGACGGCGGTGCGCACGGCGTCGGCGAGGTCGCTTTCGCCCTTGCTTTCGCCGCCGGAGTTGATGAGGGGTGAGCGGCCCATGTAGCAGTTGGCGAGCTGATACCGGCACAGCTCGATGGGGTGGTCGCCGGGAGAAAGCTCGCTGTACATGCGCTTGTCGAGCTTGCCGTAGGAGGAGCCGCCCATGTTGAGGGCTTCGTAGCCGTGATTGTTGGTGGCGAGTTTCTGCTTGATGATGTCGGCTTGAATGGTGACGCCGAGGTGATTGGCCTGACCGGTGAGGTCGGCGGCGGTGTGGTAGTCGACGCCGTCCTTTTTGAAGGCGTCGTTTCGGATGTAGCACCAGAGGACGGTGACGAGGCCGAGGGCGTGGGCTTCTTCGAACCAGGCGGAGACCTCGTCGATTTGGCGGGTGCTCTGGTCGGAGCCGAAGTAGATGGTGGCGCCGACGGCGACGGCGCCCATCTCGAAGGCCTGGCGGACGCTGGAGTATCTGGTTTGGTCGAACTTGTTGGGGTACGTGAGGAGTTCGTTGTGATTGAGCTTGACGAGGAATGGGATCTTGTGGGCGTACTTGCGGGAGACGGCGCCGAGGACGCCGAGGGTGGAGGCGACGGCGTTGCAGCCGCCCTCGACGGCGAGCTTGACGATGCCTTCGGGGTCGAAGCAGGCGGGGTTTTTGGCGAAGGAGGCGCCGCCGGAGTGCTCGATGCCCTGGTCGACGGGGAGTATGGACATGTAGCCGGAGCCGGCGAGGCGTCCGGTATTCATCAAGAGTTGAAAGTTTCGGAGGACGGAGACGGGTCGGTCAGAGTCTTTCAACACTCTGTCCACGAAGTCCGGGCCGGGGAGATGGATCGAGGAGCGTTGGAAGCCCTTGCACTCGTACCCGAGAAGCGTCTTCGCGTCGGAACCCAGCAGATCGGCAATCTTCGACATCGCCCGCGTCCTCCAAAGGGGTGAGAACGGGGCATCATACCACTCGCGCGGGGGAGTTCGGGGTGGCGCGGGGTCGGGCTCAGGCCCGTCGCTGCAACCGACCGTTGGGCACAACGACGACCTCCGGGGCGTCCTCGTCGAGGGATCGTTGCATGAGGCGTCCGACCTTGAACTTGACGACCCTGCGCGCCGGGACTTTGACGCGTTCGAGGGTTCGAGGGTTCTGCGCCACCCGCTCGGCGCGCAACTTGATCTCGAACACGCCGAAGTCGCGCAGCTCGAGACGGTTGCCCTTTCCCAGCTCCTCGATGACTTGATCGAGGAATGACTGGATCGTTCGCTTGACTTCGACCCGGCTCTGGTTGGTGGATTCTGCGATCCTCTCAACCAGCTCGCGCTTCGTAACGGTCGCCATCGGCGCACCCTTCCGTGTCACGACTGCTCACCCGCGTCCCAGCGACCGTACTTGCCGCGGCAAACACACGCGCTCGCTTTGACGCTCTCGCTTCGCGGACTTCCGTGTCCCGCACTACATACAACCAGTATCCGACTCGGCGCGACTCAGGTCAACGCCGAACGCGCGCACACGCGCGCAGATTCCGTGTTGGCGCGCAGCGCGCACACGGAGGACATTTCGGTTCAGTAGGACCGACCCCAGCGCGACCAGATGGCTGGCAGACGCCAATACTCCGGGTCTCGCGCGTAAGTTGGCCACGTTACGCCAACGAGTCGTGAATCTCCGCCGGCTGAAACCTGCTCGTCGTTGCGCGCGTATTCCCACGCTTCCCAAAGCGGACGTCGCGCATCGTCCGTGACGAGCGCGGGCGAAAAAATCAGCGAGCTGCCTGCGCTGGCGCGCGTGGGGGTGTCGTGGAGCGTGACGCGGTCGGACGCGCACGCCGCGAGCGCGATGGGCGCGACTGCGCAAAGCACGCACGTTTTGAATCGTCTCCCGCTCTCTCGCATGTCTCTCACCGCGTACACGCCGAAACAAAGCCCGTGCCGAGGGCTGTTCCGTGCCCGTACGCCCGGAGAGGCGGTCCCTCGCCTGTCCGTGTGTTGCGCGTGGTCAACACGAGTGTGTCGCGAACGCAACATGTTCGCGTTCCAGACCGACTGTCGAATGCGCCCGAGAGGACTCGAACCTCTGACCTGCGGTTTCAGCCACCCGCCGATTCCTCGACGGACCGGACCATCTCTTCGTCCGTGCCGCAGACGCTGACGCGTCGTTGTGCAGGACGCCGGGCGCTTCGGAGGACGCGTCGCTCTGGACGCGGGGCCTCCTACGCGGGGGTATCGCCGGGGCGGCTCACCCGCTGGTCTCTACACCTTCCGACGGCAGTGGGATTGGGACCCACGCCCCGCCGTCGGCTCGGCTCGGGATCGCCCCGCACGCGTTGATGGCGTGCGTCGGGGTTCCCCGAATTCACCCGGTTCGCCACGACCCGTCACCGGGCCGGGCCCCTCTTCTTCTCGCCGGCTCGCGCCGGCGGGGATCCAAAGGAAACCGCCGCTCTATCCAGCTGAGCTACGAGCGCTCGAACCGTGGGCATCCTATCCGCTCCGTACGCGGCACGTTCCTCGGCGAGTCGTCGCGTGGTGTTCTCCCCACCGCGGTCTCCCCCCTACTACAGTCTCCCCCGACCCTCATGCCTCGCCCCGCACGACGAGCCTCGCGACCCTTCTCCCACAAGCGGCTGCGCCTGGCCATTCTTTCGCTTGCTCTTCTGGCGTCCCTGATCCTGTTCCTCCAGCTCACGCTGCTTCCGACGCTGCTGCGCGGGCCGCTCGAGCACGCGCTGGGGGGCTCGGTGCGCATCACGCGGGTCTCGTTCTCGCCGGCGCCGGCGGTGATCGTCCACAACCCGCGGGTCATCGCGCCCGGCATCCCCAGTGACGCGTCGCGCATTCTTCGCGCGGACGCGGTGCGCATCGAGCTTGACGGGTCCGATCTCCTTCACGGGCGGCTGACGCCGACGCGCATCGTGCTGGAGGCGCCGATCCTGCGGATTTCGCAGCACGCCCAGACGGGCGCGATCAATCTCGCCTCGCTCTCGCCGCATGCCCCCGCGCCCGCGGCGGCGTCCGGGACGTCGGCGCGGATCCCCGCGATCGAGATTCATGGCGGGGCGATCGAGCTCGCGGAGCACTCGGATCAGCCCCACTACGAGCCGTTCCTGACGCTTCCGATCGAGGGGGTCGCCACGCCGGACCCGAACAACCCTGCCCGGTGCGCGTTCACGCTGCGCTCTCGTCCCCGGCACGCCCCGCCGTCGGCGGCGGCGGCGACGATCGCGGGGTTTTTCGATGCGTCCTCGCTTTCGGCGGAGCTTGCGCTGTCCGACCTGACCTTTGACGACTTCGCCGACCTGTGGACCGCGGAGCGAACGTCCGCGCTGTGGTCGCAGCTGGACATCGCGGGGCGGATTCCGACGGCGACGCTCTCCTATGCGCCCGAAACGGGCCCTGTGGCCACCTTCGTCCTCGAGCGCGTGGGAATCAATCTTCCGGTTCCCGAGCAGACGCAGGGCGTCTCCACGCCCGCGGATCTGGGATCGATCACGGCGGACACGTCGGTCGCGACGGCGCCGGCGCGGCTGCTTCGGATGAACAACGTTTCGGGGCAGATCTCGGTGGTCGGCGAGTCGCTGCGGGCCGACCTGGTGGGCTCGATCGAGGACGTGCGGTGTCGCGCGCTGCTTTCGACCAAGGCGCTGTCGTTCAACGCGCCGTTCCGGCTCGACCTGTCGACGGCGGAGCCGTTCTCGCTGCGTCAGCGCGCGGCGATCCTGCCGTTTGCGCCGCCGATCGTGCGCGAGCGGCTCCGGACGTTTTCCGGCCCGACCGCCGTGGTCGATGCGCAGGTGCTGATCACGCGCGGCGAGCCGCCGGCGGGCGTCGCTGCGGCGCCGCTGGCGTATTCGGGGCTGCTGACGTTCCGGGACGGGCGCGCCGCGTTCGAGGACTTCCCGTACCCGTTCTCGAAGCTGTCCGGGGTGGTTCGGTTCAACGACGCGGAGATCCGGATCGAGAAGATCACGGGCGTGCATCCGTCCGGCGCCAAGCTGCTGGCCGAGGGGCGGATCGCTCCGCCGACGGATGACGCGGAGGTTGATCTGCGGATCACGGCCGTGGACGTCCCGCTCGACGCGGAGTTCGCGTCGTGCCTGCCGATCTACGCGCAGCCGCTGATCGACACGGTGTTCGACACGGAGGCGCTCGATCAGCTGCGGGCGTTGAACCTGCTCCCGTCGGGCTCGGGGTTTGCGCTCGCAGGCCGGGCCGATCTCGACATTCACGTGATCCGTCCGCTGGGCGTCGACACGGAGTGGACGTCGGACATCCTTCTGCGGACCGAGCGCGCCGGGGTGCTTGTGCGGGCGTTTCCGCTGCCGGCGATCGCGGAGGACGTCTCGTTGTCGATCCGTGACAACCGCGCGACGCTCTCGGCGCCGGTGATGCGTCCGCTGGCGGGCGGGACGGCGGCGCTCAACGCGTCGATTCTCTTTTCGTCGGATCCTTCGCAGCCTCCCGTGCAGCCCACCATCACGATCGCGGCTCGCGAGGTTCCGCTGGACGGCTTGCTCCTGCACGCCGTGGACGCCTCTTCCGGCGGCGCGCCCGGCGCGAGCTCGCCGACGGCCATACTTCGCCGCCTCAACCTCGAGGGTCTCCTCGACGCGGACGCGTCCATCACTCCGGATCAGACGGCTCCCGAGGGCGTTCAGTACGACATCGCGCTTGAGTTTCGCGCACTCGCCTCACGCCCCGCGGCGTTCGCCGGGGCGGGCGCGTGCACGCTGGCGGATATCGCGGGCTCGGCGCGGCTCACGCCGCTCCGGTTCTCCGTTCCGCGTCTCGAGGGACGGATCCTGGCGCCGGACGCGCGTGACGCGGGCCGGTTCTCGGTTTCGCTGACGTCCGAGCGCGCTCGGCACACGGACACAGAGCGGGAGTTCTTGGCGGAGATCATCGCGACGAACGTCGAGCTCGGCGCCCCGCTCGAATCGGTCCTCGCCGCGGTGGCGCCCGAGGAAGCGTCGAGAGCGCTGGACCTCCGCGCAGCTCGCGATCCGAGGGGTCGCGTCGATGCGTCGATCTCGCTCCGGTCCGCCCCGGACAAGCAGGGCGTGGCCGTCTCGGCGCGTCTTTCGGCCGCGCGAGAGCTGTCGTTTCTCACGCCGGTGGGACGGATCGCGGCGACGTCAGCGAAGGGCGGCGCGGTGATTGACGACGCGGCGGTGCGGTTCGACGGGCTGGGCGGGACGCTCGCGCTGGACAGCGCGCCGCTCGGTGACATCACGCTGCACGGAGCCCTTTCGATTCAGCCGTCGGAGCCCTCGGATCTTGCCCTGTCGTTCTCTTCGCAAGCCCTGCCGCCCGCCACGTTGCACAGGCTGATCGATGCGTTTGCGGAGGAGCCGGTTGAGCTCGCGGGGCTGCGGCTCGGCGCGTCGTTCGACCTGAACGCGTCGGTGACGAGGGCGACGCGATCCGGCTCCTTCAGCGCGGACGTCGTGGTGAAGCCTCGGTCGATCACCGTCGAGACGGCCGACCATTCGACGATCCACTTCCCGGCCGCGTCTGGCGCGCTCACCTCGCGCGCCGGCGCGCTCGCGTTCGACCAGCTCTCCGTCCGATCGCCGGAGCTGTCCGTGACGGTGCAGGGCGTCGTCGACCCGGTGTCCGGCCCGGACCTCCGGTTCACGGCGAGCGCGCCGAACCTCTCGGCGCCGCTGCTCGCGCTCCTTCCCCCGAACGTTCGGACCGCGCTCGCGGGCATCGAGCTTTCGATCAGCGGGCCCATCACGGTCACGGAGGCGCGCCTGACGGGGTCGTTGCCCTCGCCGGATTCGCCGCTGGTCTTCACGGCCGACGCGGAGTTTGCGGACGCATCGGCCGAGGTCGGCCTGACGCTGTCCGAGGCTCATGGGGTCCTGCACCTCGACGCCGCGCCCCCGCTCGCCGACATCCGAGTGGACGTGCGCACGATGTCCGTTTCGGGTCTGTCGCTCGAGAACGCGACGGCCGTGCTTCACATCGATTCGACGTCCCACAGCGTGCTCGTCGATCAGGCGCGCGCCGATTGCCATGCCGGGCAGATCGCCGCGGAGGTGAGCATCTACCCTTCGGCCGCCGGGGAGCCGGAGTCGCCGGTGCGATATGACGCGGGCATCTCGTTGTACGGCGTCGCGTTCGGTCCGGCGCTGGCGGAGATCCGACAGCGATGGAACGCCCCGGACGCCCCGGACGCCCCGGACGCCCCGGGCACGGCGCCGACAGGAACGACCACGACGGAGGCGCGGGCCGTGTCGAGCGCCAACGCTGCGGGTGACCGGGGTCTTCTCGACGCGCAGCTCTCGCTGAGCGGGAGTCTCGCGGACCCATCGTCGCGCGTGGGCCGCGGTTCGATCCGAGTCTCACAAGGGCGCATCGTTTCGCTTCCGCTTCTGAACCGGCTGATCGAGCTCTCGAACCTTTCGCTGCCGTTCAACTCACCGCTCGACAGCGCGTACGCCCGGTTCTTCCTGCGAGGGCGGCGGGTCACGTTCGAGCGCCTGAGCCTGTCCTCGGACGCTGTGACGCTCGTGGGGCAGGGCAACCTGACCTATCCGGACATGAACCTCGACCTGCGGTTTACGTCGCGCGGCAATCTCCGCATCCCCCTGATCTCCGACCTTCTCGAGGCCATCCGCAACGAGATCATCACCACGACGGTCACCGGTCCGCTCGCGTCCCCGGACGTGTCTCCGGCCGCGTTCACGGGCACGCGGGACCTGCTCGACGACCTCTTCTCTGAGCCGTCCCCGCCCGAAGCGCCTACCCTCCGCCCCGACCGATGACCGATAGATCCCCTGGAGGCAGCGTCACACGCATGCACGATCGTCCCGCCAACCCCGCGCCCTTTCCGGAAGAGTCGATTCTTGCGCGCCTCGACGATCTCGTCGAGTATGCCGGCGCCGACCCGGCTTCCACGAACGGGCGGCTCGTGCGCGACCTCCTCGTGACCGCGCTCAAGCTCGTGCGGGACGGGAGGGACACCGGCGAGTTGAAGCTCCTCACCTCCTCGCTCAAAGAGCTTCGCCACGCGTACCGGGTGTTCGCGCCGTACGCGCAGGTGCGGAAGATCTCGATCTTCGGCTCGGCGCGCACGCCGAGGGACCACCCTGACTACGTCGCGGCGGTGGAGTTCTCGCGGATGATGGCCGCGCTGAAGTGGTTGGTGATCACGGGCGCCGGCGGTGGCATCATGCAGGCGGGGCACGAGGGGCCGGGGCGTGAGGCGTCGTTCGGGCTGGCGATCCATCTGCCGTTCGAGACGTCGGCGAACGAGGTCATCAAGGGGGACAGCAAGCTGATCAACTTCCGCTACTTCTTCACGCGGAAGGTGATGTTCATGGCGCACGCGGACGCGGTGGCCGTGTTCCCCGGCGGGTTCGGGACGATGGACGAGGCGTTCGAGGTGCTGACGCTCGTGCAGACGGGGAAGGCGACGCCGAAGCCCGTGGTGTTCATCGAGGGGCACGGCGGGGACTACTGGCGCCACTGGGAGAACAGCATCCGTCGGCTGCTGATGGATCGGGGGCTGATCTCTCCGGAGGACCGGAATCTGTTCTACATCGCGGACGACGCGGCGGACGCCGCGAATCACGTGAAGCACTTCTATCGGAATTACAACTCGTCGCGCTACGTGCGGGATGACCTGGTGATCCGGCTGAATCACCCGCTGCGCGACGAGGACGTGGCGCATCTGAATGAGGAATTCGGGTCGCTGATCAAAGCGGGAGCGATCGTGCAGCGCGGGGCGCTGGAGATGGAGACGGAGCGTCTGGAGCTGCCCAGGCTGGTGTTCCACCACGCGCGGGCGAAGTACGGGCTGCTGAGGCTGATGATCGACCGGATCAACTCGTTTGAGCCGGTGGGGTAAACGGCGCTCGGACAAACCCGCCCTCTGGCTCGGCGCGCGGGGCAACCCGGCCCTGGCGATCCATTTCTGAGGTCCCGTGGAACACCCCCCGCTGTGCCGGGGGTATCTTCATCCGGCTTGCGCCTCTCCCCGACCATCCTGCTGGTGGCTCTGTTCATGCTCCCGAGCGCGTGCCGGGGCCCGGAGACGATTGCGCCGATGGACCCCGACGCGGTGTATCGCGCGGAGCCCATCATCCGCCCCGCGGACTTCGTCTCACCCTCCATTCGGGGCGGGCAGGACGGTCTGGAGGTCATCACGCTCGTCCTGCGTGACACTCAGCCGGAATTGCTCGATGTGCTGGCGCCGTACCTCGACCTTCCGCTTCCGATCTCGCCGGATGTTGCTCAGCGGTTGCAGACGCAGGGGCTGCGGATGGTCCGTGTCCCGCTGTCGGATCTAGCCGGGCTGGAATCCCGACTCCATCCGATCGGGGTCCGCCAGCGCGAGTGGATGGGCTGGGCGCTCGACTGGCGCGAGGCGTTCCGAGGTCGCGCCCTGTCCTCGTCGGACCGCCTCGCGCTGGACCGCGAGACTGTCGCGCCCGGCGCGGGGGTGCTTCGTCTGCTCGCACGCTGCTGGACGACGCCCATCATCGTGCCCGGGGAGAGCGGCCCCGAGACGCGCGCGGTCGTCCGGCTCGAGGCGCTGGCCCAGCACGTGCCCAGCGCGCCGGCGCGACGCACGACCGATTCGAGCGCGGGGCTGGATGCTCTGCGCGCGCCTCGCGCCGTGTTCGACATCCGCAACGACGGGCGGACATTCCCGGCGCTGTCCTTCGAGGCGGCGCTGATCCCCGGGCAGGCGTACCTGCTGTTTGCGTTGCCGCCGGACGCGTCCGCGCGCCGTGAGGCGGACGTTTCTCCGCTGGAGATCGCGGGGCTCGAGCCCGTTGAATCACGCGTCGGACGCTCGTCGGCGCTCGGGCCGGTGGCGCAGACGCCCCCGACGCTGGCGGAGGCGATGCTCGTGTCGCCGTCTCCGGATTCGGCGGGAGAGGTCCGCGCGGTGATCGCGCTGATCCCTCGTGCGCCGGAGCCCGCGAGGCCCGCTGCTCAGTAGCGCGTTTCGATCCCCGCGCCGGGATAGAAGCGCTTCAGCATGGTCTCGACGCTCTCGCCCTTGCGTGCGAAGCCCTCGAGACAGAACTGGCACATCCCGACGCCGTGACCGAATCCCTTGCCCTTGAAGGTGACGCGTCCGCCGGACATCGCGACCTCGAAGTTGCTGCTGTGGATGCGCTGGTCGCGGGTGATGGTGGGGATGTTGGCGCCGTCGCCGTAGTTCATGGCGGCGCGGAGGTGCTCGGCGTTGATCGTCCAGTGCTTGCCGTCGTTCTGATAGACGCGGAACTCGGTGGGGCGGCCGGTGGCGGAGCGCTTGGTCGTGTCGATGCGTTTGATCGAGGTGATGCCGCGGATGGCGAGCTGCTGGTCCGTTCCCCATCCCTTGATGCGTCGGAGGAGATCGGAGACGTCGCGCGTGACGGTCCACTGGTAGAGCGGCGAGAACTGGCAGGCGTGCTCGCGTTCGCCGCCCTGCAGCGGCGCGGCGAGATTGAACTCGAAGCCTCGGTTGGTAGGCCACACGTCGCGCGCCGATCCGACCTGTCCGCCGCACGTGCTCGAGTAGTACGCCCGGAGCAGATGCCCCTGGTACGTCAGGACCTGCCCTTTGGTGGCGAGGACCGCGGCGACTGCGGTTGGGTTGGTGGTGCGTCCGCCGTAGACCTGATCGCGGTCGGTGGACTCGACGTCGTAATACTCCCCGCGGGCCATGTGTCGCTGCTTCTCGTGGAGGGCGTAGGAGCGCGCCGCGATCGCCTGGGCTTCGAACGCGGGCTGCGACCAGTTGGCCACGAGCTCCTTGCTGATCACGCCGGGCAGGTATTGCTCCATCGGGATGTGCTCGACGACGTCGAAGACGGAGGAGTTGGCGCCGTCGCGCGCGTGGAGGCGGATCTGCCCGGGGTACTCGGCGTCGTTGAACTTGACGGTGGTGGCGCCGAGCGGTCGGAAGACGAGCGGCTCGCTGCGGTCGAAGCCGCGCTGCGCGCCGGAGCCGTCTGCGACGACCCAGCCTGCGTCGGAGAGTCGGACGCGGAGGGGGCCCTGGAGCGTCGCGCGGCGGTATGAGCCTCTGGCGGAGAAGACGTCGAACTTCGAGACGGCGTCGAAGGAGCCCTCTGTCTGGTCCTTGGCGATGCGGATGCGCATCTCCGACTCGCCGGGCGCGGCGCCTTCCATGACATCGCGCGAGGCGCCGGCGCATCCTGTGGTCATCGAGAGCGGGAGTGACAGGAGCGAGAGCAGGAGCGCCGTGGTCGCGGCTCGGAGCCAACCGTCACGGGAGAGCGTCGTCATGCGTGCGTCCTTGCGTGCGAGACGAGGGGAGGTGTTCGTGCGCGGGCCGAGCCCGGGTCAGGCGCCCAGCTCGCGGAGGGTGAGCCCGAACTGGCCCAGCCGCTCGCGGACCTCCGTGAGGGAGGTCGCGCCGAAGTTCTTGACGCCCATGAGCTCGGCTTCCGTGCGGGCGGCGAGGTCGCCGAGCGTCTGCACCCCGAGGAGCTGGAGCGCCTTTCGGACGCGGACGGAGAAGTCGATGTCTCCGATGGGCTTGTTGAGGAGGGCCTCGTTGCCGGAGCCCTTGAGCGAGTCGAAGAGCTCGCGCCGGGACTGCCGGCGCTGATCGTCGAGCCGCTGGCCGAGCCGGAGGCCCTTCACCGTCAGCATCTGCTTGATCTCGATGAGGGAGGCCTCGCCGAAGTTTTTGTACGCCATGAGCTCGGCCTCGGAGACGCGGAGGAGGTCGCCGAGGGTGCGGATGTTCATCTTCTTGAGGCAGTTGCGCGCGCGGACCGAGAGGTCGAAGTCGGTGACGGGCGTGTCGAGCATGGCGTTGCGCTTCGCGAGGTCTCGGTCGTGCTCGTCGTCGATGACCATGGATCGCGAGGCGCCGACGTCCTTCATGAACAGGCGTGCGCGTGCGTGGTTCGGGTTGGTCTCAAGGATCTGGCGCAGGCACTTCTCCGCGCGCGCCAGGTCGCCCCGGTCCTCGTAGAGGACGGAGAGATTCAGGAGCACGTTGATCGGCGCCGGGACGCGCTCGGCCAGTCGCTCGTAGAGCGCGATCGCCTCGTCCTCTTCGCCGAGCAGGTCGAGCGCGAACGCGAGTCTGAACGAGGCGGTGGTGTCTGTCGGGTCAGCGGCGGCGGCTTTGCGCAGGTGCGCGATCTCGGCGTCGCGATCGCCGGCCTTCGCGGCCTCGGCGGCGGCCTTGAGCTGTTTCGCGGCCTCGGCGGGGTTCGCGGCCGCGCCCTCGTGCACCCCGATCACCATGTCCAGCGGGTCGTTCGTCATGCCAGTCCTGTTCGCTTCTGTGCAACAACCCCACACCGCCGGCCCCGCCGGCGTGTGGGGAGAGTCTCCGGATCAACGACCCACAGGGTAGCCCGGCCGCGGACGCCGCTCAACACGCCCTCCGGGAGCCCGGATCAGCGAAAATCGCGCCCCGAAAGCCCGCCGAACGTGAAACGGAACGCCTCGATGTGGGAGTTGTCCATCCCCTCGTAGCGGAGGCCCATCGGCCAGCCGTTGGCCCGGATGCTCCCCACGTCCTCGTTCTGGCGGAGGTCCTCGATGGATCGCGTGACCCCGTCCTCGGCTGCGCTCACGACCCTGGCGCTGCCGTCCATGAGTGCGACGGTCGTTCTCGCGCCGGGGAATCGCCACGACAGCACCGATCGTTGGTGATCCGCCAGCGCCTGAAAAAACAGCGTCTTGTACGAGGGGTATGAGACGAGGTGGAACGAGTTGAACGCGGCCCACGGCGAGAGCATCTGCGGCAGAGGCTGGCCCGGCTGGAACACGCCGCCCTGCTGGAAGTTCCAGAACACCTTCCGCTCGTACAGCGCGGGATGCACGTAGAAGTAGGAGCCGAAATAGAGCGGCTCCGCGTGCGAGCCGTCCGGGGGTTCTTCGGCATACTCACGCCATTTCCGCCCGACCAGCTTCGCACCTGGGCTGAGGAACGGCTCGGCGAGCATGGTCGCCCCGCGCGTCTCGACGACGTCGTGCCCGAAGGCGAGGAACCAATAGGCCTCGATGCCGAGATTCGGCAGCGCTCTGGTGAAGCCGTCCTCGCGGGTCCAGAAGTTTGTGCCGAGCGAGAGCCGCACGTCGTACGCCCAGCCACGCTCCGGGGTCTTGCCCGGAGCGATCTCGCCGCCCCATCCGTTGAGGGGCAGTTCGTCCGTGGCGTATCGGAGCGCGGGGCGTCCGGGAAAGCCGGTGAGCCCGCCGCGCCCCGGTCTGGGCGCGGAGACGGGCGCGGTCGGGAAGACGTCCCGGTTTTCGCCGAGCACGCGGTGGACGGCTCCGGCGTTGGTTTTCTGATTGGAAAGGCACACGGCGTATCCGGCCTGCGTGCGCACGCGTCCCACGGCGGGCAGCAGGATCCCCATGAGCAGCGTGATGATGGCTATCGAAACGAGGAGTTCGACGAGCGAGAAGCCCCACAAGACGGCGCGTGCGTTTCGCATGGCGCGTCTCCAGAGCCCACGAGGAGTGGTTTTTTCGATCGGGACGCGCGTGCCGCGCGTGGATCGCTCTCAGGCTTGTACGGGCTCGCCGTCCTGTGGTGGCGTCGAAGGCGCGATTTCGCGCTCGACGATCTCGATGGACCGCCAGGCGCCGCGTCGGAATCTCCAGAGCATGGTGAGCGCGAACGCGATGATGTACGCCGCGGCGGCCGACCAGGGGCCCATGCTTCCCCACTCGGGGAACCCCCAGCGCAAGATCGCGCCGAGGCCGATGATGAGGGACCAGGAGAGCACTGCGGTCATCACGCCGGGCCACTTCGTGTCCCCGGCGCCGCGCAACGCCCCCACCATCGTGATCCCCACGGCGTCGAACAGCTGGAACACGGCGATGGCGATCATGACGCGCTTGCCGATGTCGAGGATTTCCTCGGCTCTGCCCGGCGGGAGGCCCTCCGGGATGAAGAGCTGGACGAGCGGTCCGCGGAACACGACGAAGAGGAGCGCGCAGGTCCCCATGTACAGCATGGCCGCGCGGACGCCGAGCCACGCGCGCGCCGCGGCTTCGTCGGGCTTCCCTGCGCCGATCTTCTTTCCGACGATCGCGGTGACCGCGATCGAGAGCCCCATGGCGGGGAGGAACGAGACGTGCATGTAGGAGAGTCCGATCCACGACGCGGAGTTGTGCGCGACGCCGAGCGAGCCCAGATATCCCGGGAGGAAGACGGCCCAGCACGCCATCTCGTTGGTGAACATGACGGCGGCCGGCCAGCCGATGCGGACGATGTCGCGCGCTGCGCGCCGGTTGAACCGCCACGCGCGCCGTGTGCCGTACTCGCGGTCCAGTCGCGGGGAGACGAACAGCGCGAACGGGATGGCCAGCTCGACGACCTGCCCGATGAGGGTGGCCCACGCGGCTCCCGCCACCTCGAGGCGCGGGAAGCCCCAGTTCCCATAGATCAGCGCGTAGTTGGCGAGCGTGTTGACGATGGTGCCCGCGATCGCCGCGCTCATGACCACGCCCGGCTTGTGGATGCCGTAGAAGAACTGCGCGAACGTTCGCCCGCTGAGCGTGATGAAGGAGCCGAGGAGGAGGACGCGCGCGTACTCCTCCTGCATGCGGACGACGTCCGGCGAGGCGTCACCGGGCAGGAGGGCGGTGAGACCCGGCTCC
Source organism: uncultured Phycisphaeraceae bacterium (assembly GCA_964410465.1). Taxonomy (GTDB): domain Bacteria; phylum Planctomycetota; class Phycisphaerae; order Phycisphaerales; family UBA1924; genus CAYPGJ01. Next base: position 86,579 of record CAYPGJ010000005.1, read on the forward strand.
ATGAACCACATCGCGGCGCCGAGCGGCGCGAGCAGGAGCAACCAGCCGAAGAAGCCGATCCAGATTCCCGCCCAGGGATAGGACGCGGCTCGCTCCGGGCGGCGTGCGCCGATGTGCTGCGCGACGAAGGTGTTGACGACGGTCATCATCCCCATGAGGAGCGAGATGGGGACGAAGGAGAGGATGGAGCCGTTGCCCTGCGCGGCCACGGCGGCGTCGCCGTTCTCGAGCCGGGACACCATCAGCCGGTCGACGAACTGTGCGACGGTATAGGACGCCATGGTCGCCGCGACGGGCGCGGCGATGGTGAGCATCTCGACGAGCGCGGAACGCTCGCGGGCAGGGTTGAGGGCGTCTCCATCGGGCATGAGGGGCGGAGTGTACGCCCGCTCCTGCGCAGCCCCGCCCGGCTCGGATGCCCGTGTTTAGATGATGACGGGGACGAGCCCGGGCTGACCGCGGCGGGTCCGTCGCGCTTCCTCGCGGGCCTGGTCGGCCAGATCGAGCATCTGGCGGCGTGTGTTCGGTGAGAGCGTCAGGTGGTCGACGATGGCTCGGGCCTCGTCCGCCATCCAGAGCAGCACGCACGTCCATTCCCACGAATTCGGCGGGATCCCGGGAGAGTTGCCCGCGAGGTCCTTGCGTAGAAGATCCGCGAAGTACGCGGCGTACTGGTCGTCGTCATTCCGAACGGGCATCGCCTCCTCCTCCTGACCTGCGGTTTGTACGCCGGCCCCGGCGCCGTGTTCGATGATCGACCCCCTGTTCCTGTTGCTGGAGCAGCACGCTCACCCCGGAGCGGTCGGACGACGTTACGATTCCCCCATGCCAGCGCCGGCTGACCAAACCGAACAGGTGGGCCCCACTTCTCGCCCCTCCGACGGCTCCCAAGCCCGAAAAGGCGGGGCGGACGTCGACATAACCGACCCCCAGGACCTCGCCTCGCGGGTCGAGGCGGTGTTGCTCACGCAGGATCGGGCGCTTGCGCCGGCGCGCGTCGCGGAGGCGCTTGGTCTTTCGGGCGCGGCTGGCGCGTCCAAGGTCCGAGAGGCCGTCGAGCGGCTCAACGAGTCGTACGACAAGACGGGGCGGTCGTTCCGGATCGAGAGCACGGCTGGCGGGCTGCGGGTGATGACGCTGCCTCGCTACGCGGACGCGGTCGCCGCGGCGGGACGTTCGCGCAGCGCGCACCGGATGTCGCGTGCCGCGGTCGAGACGCTCGCGGTCATCGCTTACAAACAGCCGATCACGCGCGCCGAGATCGAATCGATTCGGGGCGTCGCGTGCGGAGAGGTGCTCCGGACCCTCCTCGAGCGCCGCCTGATCGCCATCACCGGTCGCGCGGAGGAGCTGGGTCGACCGATGCTCTACGGCTGCACGCGCGAGTTCTTCGAGGCGTTCGGCCTCCGCGGGCCGAAGGACCTCCCGGACGTCGGCGAGTTTGTCGCGAGCGCGACGCGCGCCGCGGCTCCGGACAACGCCGACGACGTGCCCCCTTCGGACTCGCCAGAGGCGCCCGAGTCGGAGCAGTCATGAACGTCTCCCGCTGGCCCCTTCTGGCGAGCGCCGCCGGCGCGATGGTCGGGCTCAGCGCGTGCTCGGGCTATGCGCTCCGCGGCAAGGTGATCGAGGGTGAAGCGTCGTGGGTCTTCGTGGTCGACGCCGACGATCCGCGTCTGTCGGGGCAGGGCGTCGAGGGCGCGCGCCTCGATGCGATCCTCGATCCGCAGCGGCTCAACCGTAAACCGGCCGGCGGTGGCGCTTCCGATCCGTCGGGAGATTTCAGCGTCCCGATCGGTGAGTTCGGCGCCGGGGTGCTGCTGTACGACGTGCTCGTCCGTGCCGAGAAGCAGGGCTACATCCCGGCAGAACAGACCTTCGCCCTCCCGGGGAGAGAGAAGCGGGTGCTGATCATGCTGCAGCGCGGCGCCGCGCCCCGGACGACGGGCGGCGAGACCCTCCTCGACGAGATCCGGCGCCACCAGAACTAGAGAGGCCGTCGCCCGTACAGTGACGGGTCATGACGCCGCGCCGGGAACAGCACATCACGCGAGCGGGCCTCGGGCACATCCTGCTCACGGGGTTGCTGGGGCTGGGGGCGATCAACTCCCAGAACAACCTCCTCTACATCGTGTTCGGGCTGGCCGCGACGGCCATCCTCGTGTCGGGCGTGATCAGCGGCTCGATGCTCCTGGGACTGCGTGTCGAGCGTGAGGCCGCGGAGCCGGGTCAGGTCGGGGAAGAATGGGGCGTTCGGTACCGAGTCCGGAACCAGTCTCGCTGGCTCCCGGCGTTCGCGATCCAGATCGTGGAGGAAGAGCCTGACGAGGAGGAGGCGCCCGCTCCCGGCGTGCGGTGGTGGCCCGCGCACCTGGCTCGCCCGGTGGCGTTTGTCGCGCACATCGGCCCGCGAGGCGAGACGCACGCGGAGGGCATCACAAGCCCGCACCGGCGCGGCGTGGCGGGGTTCACGACCCTTCGCGCGGAGAGTTCATTCCCGTTCGGATTCTTTCGCAAGTCCGTGTTCTTTACACCGACGGCGCACCACGTGGCGATCATCCGCCCGCGCGTGCGTCCGCTGCGCGAGACGATCCGGCGCGGCGCGCAGCGCGGAACGGCGGAGACGCCCCGCTCGACGGACCTGCCGGGATCGTCCGACGAGTTCTTCGGGCTTCGCGAGTACGCGCCCGGGGACAGTCTGCGCCGCGTTGCGTGGCGACGGTCCGCGCGCACGGGCGTGCTCGCGGTCCGAGAGCATGCGGCGCCCGCGCCGGCTCGTCTCTGGGTCGTGCTCGATCTCGTCCGCGAGACAGCGGCCGAGCCGGACGAAGACAACGAACGGGCGATCGAGCTCGCCGCGAGCGTCGCCGCTGCGGCGGAGCGCGAGGGGCTGGAGGTGGGGCTCGTGCTCCCGAGCGCCGACGGCGGCGCGCGCGTGCGTCCGGGGGCGGGTCCGAATCATCTGGCGGGCGTGCTGGACGCGCTGGCCGTGATTGACATGCGCGCTGCGGACCCGCTCGACACCGCCGACGCGGACTCACGCGCGGCCACGCTGGTCGTAAGCTCGCACGCGTCCTCCCGCAGGATCGGGCCCGCGTGGGCAACTCACTGGCATGCGAGGGAGGGCGAGCGGCGGTATGTCGAGACGCCTATTGCCCGGGGTGGCGCAGCATGAGGACGAGCGCGTTCAGGCCGTGGCTTGTCGCGTGCTTCGTGCTTGGCGCGATGTCGTACTTCGTCGCGAATGAGGAGGCGCTGCTGGGCGTCGTGGTGATCGCTGCGATCGTCACGGCACGCTGGATGCTCGTCGGTGCGCCCTGGCTTGAGGATGCGCCGGACGTCCGACCCCCGTTCCCGCACTGGTTCCTCAACGCGCTCTCCGTGCTTGCCGTCGCGATCGCCTTCCAGCGAGGACTGGCCACGCCGGACCAGTTTGTGACCGCGCTCGGCGCGACGCTCATCTGGCTGCAAGGCGTGATGTGGTTCGAACGGGCCAAGGTGCGCGAAGAGAGCCGCTTGTTGGTTCTGAGCTTCTTTACGATGGTCGCAGCGTGTCTGACGAGCAACTCCCTGCTGCTGGGCACACTGCTCGTAGTCTTTGTGCCGGTCGCGGTGCACACGGCGCTCCTTCTCGAGGTGCGTGCCGCGGCGGCGCGTGCCGGACGCCAGCGGGCCGCGCTCCTCCGCGCCTCGTCGAAGCAGCTCCGCAGCGTGGCGCTGGTCACCTCCGCGGTGTGCGCCCTGGGCTCGGGGGCGCTCTTTGTGGTGCTGCCGCGGTCCGCGTCGTCGGAGCTCTTCGGGAGCTGGGCGAACCCCGGCGCCGGCGCGCAGATCGGCTACAGCGATGAGGTGGTTCTGGGCCGGGAGGGCGAACTGCAAGGGAACGAGGAGCCGATCCTCGACATGCTCTTGACCGACGCGTCCGGGGCCAACATGGGCTCGGCGGATCGCCCCGTGTACCTCCGCGGCAGTGCGCTTGATGAATACGACACCGAGCGGGGCGTGTGGCGGCGCAGCGCGGCCGCGACGGAGGCCGCGATGAACTACTCGATATCGCCCCTCATCCCTGCCGAGTTCGGGCGTCCGCGGAACGTGGGCGAGATCACGCAGAAGATCACCATCCGCAACCGGCAGGGAGACACCGTGTTCTCCGCGGCGCGACCGGTCCGTCTTCGGATCGATCGGAATGAGCGATTGCAGGTTGGTCGGCACGACCAGGTGCTTTCCCTGCTGCGGCGCTCCGGTCGCGTCGTCTACAGCGTCGATTCCGTTCCCGACTACACACCTTCTCCCGATCCCGACCCGCCGCGGCAACCGCCGATGTTCCGCGAAGGGCCCATCCGCGATTATGCGGAGCAGATTCTCGCGAGCTCGGGGCTGTTCCGCGAACAGGACAGCCGCCACGAAGAATTCGACCTTCGCATCGTTCGCGCATTCGAGCGCACGTTGCAATCGAGTTTCGAGTACGACGCGACGATGACCGCGCCCAGAGCGGGCGAGGACCCGATCGAGATGTTCCTGTTCCGCACCAAGCGCGGCCACTGCTCGTATTTCGCATCGGCGCTCGCCGCGCTCTGTCGGTCCGTCGGCATCGACGCTCGCGTCGTCTCGGGGTATCGCGCTTCGGAGTTCAATGACCTCACGGGACTCTACGTCGTGCGGCAGGGCCACGCCCACGCGTGGGTCGAAGCCAACACCGCGCCCGGCGTATGGATCGTCGCCGACCCAAGCCCTGTCGCGAGCGTCAGCCTGGCCCACCGCGCCCGCGGCGGGATTGTCGGAACGCTGCGCACGGCCAAAGAAGCCGCGGAGCACGTCTGGATCACCTGGGTCGTCGGCTACGACCAGACCCGCCGGATGGCGATCTTCGGAGTCCCACAGCTCAACACGGGATGGCTCTCACGCCGTACGGACAGGCTGACGTCAATGAGCGCCCGGCAGCTCGGCTCCCGATTGCTGTGGGCTGTTGTCGTGGGAGTGGGCGCGTTCGTCGTCGCCGCAGGAACTCTGTTCACGCTGCGGGCCGCCTGGAGGCGCTTGGCGCGCCGGCGTTCGGAACGGCGCAAGCGCGCCCTGGCGCTGGCGCGCTCCGCCCCGGCAGACGCTCGTCTGGCGCAGGAGATCGCGCGGCAGCTCCGCTTCTACGAGCGTGTGCTGACACGGTGGCGCACCGCGGGCCACGAGAAGCCGGTCTCGACGCCCCCCCTCCGCCACGCGCGTGGCACGCTCGCCGACGTGCCCGCCGCAGCGGACGCCTCGGCGCGCCTCGTCGACCTGTATTACGCGGCCAGGTTCGGGGCCAGGCCCCTGACAATGCAGGAACAGGGCGAGGTTGAGCGGCTCGAGCGATCCTTGTCCGAGGCGCTCACGGCGCGGTCCTGAGCGTCCGAGAACGCCCGATCCGCCCGCCCGAACGGTCTGTCCCGCACAGACCGAACCCCCGAGCGGATCGTGCGCGCCGATGACGCTCGGCTGCCGCTCACTTCGAGCCGATGCCTGTGCGGACCGACCGGAGTCGCATTTCACCCGAGGACCCGCTGTGCCCGCACGCCGTTCACGAACCGAGCACTGGCGCGAGACGCTCGAGCAGCTGCACGAGCGGAACGGCGCTCTGGAGCTGACCATCCCCGGCGCGAGCGACTCGCCCACCGGCGAGGACTCGCTCGCATCGAACCTCATCTGGCGCGTCCGCGTTCTCGCGCTCACCGACTCAGAGATACTCGTCGAACACCCTGTCGTGCTGCGGCAGCGGGTCGATCTGAACCCGGGCATCGAGCTGGTCGGCGTGATCGTCAGCGGGCCAAACCGCTGGATGTTCACGACCCGTCACCTGGGCAACGCCGTGGCCATGCTCGCCGGAGGACGCGAGTCCCCCGCGATCCGCCTCTCCATGCCCGAGCGCGTCGAGCGATGCCAGCGCCGCTCGTTCTACCGCATCTCCACCGTCGGGCTCACACTCCCGAAGGTCTCGTGCCACCCGCTGCTCGACCCCGCGTCCGCCGCCATCGCGGAAGCGGCAAACCGCAGCGAAGTGGCCGACGCCGAGCACGCGCACCAGCTCCAGCCGGACGGCGAAGAGGGCCCGGACGTGCTCGCGCGGATCGAGACGGGCGGCATCGTGCTTCCTGACATCGGGCCCGCGTTCCCGGGCGTCCTGATGAACCTGGGCGGCGGCGGCGCAGGGCTGCTCATCGAGCCCGACCACGCACGCACCATCGAGCGACACCGCCATCTCTGGATGCGCCTGCACCTGACGCCGCACGTCCCGGCGCCGCTCGGCATCGCGGGACGCGTCGTGCACACGCACATCGACGCCCAGCACCGCGTCTACGCGGGCGTGTCCTTCGACTTCTCGGGCGATCGCACGCACGAGCGATTCGTCATCACGAACCTGTGCCGGTTCGTGGCCGAGGTGCAGCGCGATCAGCTCCGCCGTCAGTCCGCCACGGGCTGAACTAGCGCGCGTCCGTCACAGCAGTCGCACCGCGAGCGTCGCGGCCTTCTCGCGGGAGACCGCGCTCTCGATGTCGCGCGCAACGCGCTCCGCATGCTCGCCGTCCCGCGCGATCTGGTACAGCGTCGAACCGCTCCCCGTCACGTGCGTCTGCAGGCCAGTCAGCCCGGAGAGCGTCGCGCGGAGCTCGGCCAGCGACGGCGCAACCGCCTGCGCGGCCGGGGCGAGATCGTTGAAGAGCACATCGGAATCGACGACGCCGGCCCGAGCCATGGCGCGGATGCGCTCCGCGCGGGCGTCGAATCCCGTCTCGCCGCTCTGCGCCCGGAGCACGTCCGGGTCGATCGCGTCGAAGGCTCGATAGACGCTCGGGGTCGAGCACCCCACGTCGGGAATGATGAGCGTGGCCCAGACAGGCCCGCCCTCGGGGCTCCGCACCGATGTCGTGCGCTCGATTCGGTCCCCGAACCCTTCCACGAGCGCGGGCGCAGGAGCCCCCCCACCGTTCGGTTCCGCAGTGTTGCTCGCGCCCGACGTATCCACGAAGTACGGGACGTCCGAGCCCAGTGTGACCCCGAGCGCCGGCAGGTCCGCATCGCCCGCCTCCGCGTGAAACAACGCACGCGTGGCGAGCAGCATCGCCCCCGCGTTCGATGAGCCACCCCCCAGCCCGCCTCCCACCGGGATGCGCTTCTCCAGCTTCATCTGGACCGGCAGCGATCGGCCCGCGTGCGCCTCCATCACACGATGCGCGCGCACCGCCAGGTCTTTCGTGATGGACCAGTCGATGGCCGTCGCGCGGGCCGCGTCCTCGGCCCATAGGATCGCGTAACGAGACAGCCGATCGTCCTCCAGCCGCGTCGCGGTGAGCGTGTCGTGCAACGACAGGGGCACAAACCACGAGGCGATTTCGTGCCAGCCCGCGCGCTCTCCGGACACAATCGGAGGGGACACGGCCAGCGCGAGATTCAGCTTCGCGTGCGAGCGTCGAACATGGACGGGCCGGCTCTCCATCGCGTTACACCGCCGGGGTCGTCATCGGGTCGGCGTCGCCCGCCCTCGTCGCGCCCTGCCCGTCGAGGTGCAGGAGCATCGCGTCCGCAAGCTCCCGGAACGCGCCCCGCCCACCCATCGCGCTGAGCACGAGGTCCGCCACGGCTCGAACCTCCGGACGCGCGTCGTACGGGCACGCCGTGAACCCGGCTCGCTCGAAGGCCGGGAGGTCGTTGACGTCATCCCCGACGTACGCAATCTCACCTGGCGCGACGCCCATCTGAGCGCAAAGCCGTTCCAGCCTCACCCCCTTGTCGCCATCGCCGACGTCGACGGCCGACACGCGCAAGCCCTGCGCCCGGGCTCGGATGACCCCATCATCTTGCGACGAGGACATCCAGCCCACCTTGATCCCCGCCGCGAGCAACAGCTGCACCCCCATGCCGTCGTGGACATGGAACGCACGGCCTTTCAGGTACGCCTGCGGGTCGGAGGGTGAGGGCGTCAGCATGACCGTGCCGTCGGTCAGCACGCCGTCGACGTCCGAAACAACGGCTCGCAGGATCAGTCCTGTGGGGATTCGGCGGTTGGGCATGGCCTGAAGGGTACGCCGATCCTCCGGTTCGGACACCTCGTCAGCTCGGCCCGATGTCAGGGCTCCGTCCAGCCGATAGACGGGTTATCCCCCCCACCGCAGGAGGCGCGATGAGCATCACCAGAACCGAGTCAGGCATCGAACGTCGTCGGCACCCCCGCATCGCGAGTGTGCGTCCGGCCAAGGTGTTCGTGCCGGAGGCCCTCCGCTTCGCTCCCGCGCAAACCTCGGACATCTCCGAGGGGGGCGCGCTCCTCTGCGTCGACCGATCCCGGCCGTTGGCGCCTGGCGACATCATCGAAGTGCTCGTGACGCCGAAGGACGCCGGACTCTCCAGCGTCAGCGAGATGACCCGGGCGCGCGTCGTGCGCGTCACCCCCGTCGACCACTTCCAGCAGGCCGTCGCCGTCGAGTACTCGACGCCCGCCATGGCTCTCGCGGCCTGAGTCGATCCCCGACGCGTCCCTACACTTGGCTCCCCGTCGCGCCACGCGCGATCGGACGCAAGGAGGGTTCGCGTGCTCTGGCAGCCGTCGCTGGACGATCGGTACACCTCGGCTTCGAGCGAGGATCTCGCCTCAGCCATCGCCGCGCGCCGACGTGAGCTGGGGGACCGGCTCATCATCCTCGGTCACCACTATCAGACGGACGAGGTCATCCGTCACGCGGACTTCACGGGGGACTCGCTCAAACTGTCGCAGCTCGCCGCGAGCCGAGTGGCGGAGCGCGGCGCGGAGTTCGTCGTGTTCTGCGGCGTGCATTTCATGGCCGAGACCGCCGATCTCCTGGCGCCCACCGGGACCAAGGTCATCCTGCCGGACCTCTCCGCGGGATGCTCCATGGCGGACATGGCCGACTATGACGACGCCGTCGTCGCGTGGGACGCGCTCCACGCCTCGCTCAAAGACCAAGGGTGGGAAGGGCGGATCGTTCCCGTCACCTACGTGAACTCGAGCGCGGCCATCAAAGCGTTCGTCGGCTCTCGCGGCGGCTGCGTCTGCACGTCGAGCAACGCGCGCGAGGTGTTCGACTGGGCCATGAAGGGCGGCGCCGAGCCGCTCCCCAGACGCGCCGGCCGCGCTTCGCACGACGTGAAGGTCCTCTTCCTTCCAGATCAGCACCTCGGGCGGAACACCGCCGCCTCCTTCGGTCTTGACGTCGAGACGCAGACATGCGTCTACGACCCCAAGGGCGCGCGTCGTGGCGAGCCCCTGGGCGGGGCCGGCAGCGAGCAAGTCCTCGCATCGAGCGTCATCCTGTGGGCGGGGCATTGTTCCGTCCACAAGCTGTTCCGCCCCGAGCACTGCACGCAAGCTCGCCGCGACCAGCCCCACGTCCGGATCCTCGTTCATCCGGAATGCGTGAAAGCGGTGGTCGACCTGGCTGATCTGACCGGTTCGACCGAGTTCATCATCAAGTCCATCCGCGACGCCGAACCCGGAACGACATGGGCCGTGGGCACAGAGATGCACCTGGTGTCGCGTCTCGCGGACGAGGCCCGGGCACGCGGCGTCGAGGTGCGGAGCCTGTCCGGGCTGCAATGCCTCTGTACGACGATGTACCGGATCGACCAGCCGCACCTCCTGTGGGCGCTCGACGCGCTCGCGCAAGGGAAGGTGGTGAATCAGGTCCGTGTCCACGACTCGGCCCGCCCGGACGCCCTCGCGGCGATCCGGCGGATGCTGGACCTTTCCAGCTCGCTGGCTCGTGTGGATTGATCCGGCCGAGGGAACGGGCGCACTGCATAACCGTCACATGAGGCGCGGTCTGCGTACGCTTCGTGACGGCACACGGTGAGAGCGACCTTTGGAGGAGCATCAGGGTGAGTGAAGCATCGGCAACGGGCGCGCGACCGCGCAAGAGAAGGCTCTGGAAGATTCTGGGCGCGCTGGGCCTCCTCGCCGCGATCGCCATCGTGCTGGCGCTGCTCTTCGCGCCGGCGATCATCTCGCGATTCGCGCCGGGCATGGTGCGCGATGCGGCGCGGGAGAGCGTGTCGGGAACGGTGACTGTCGATCGTGTCTCGCTGACCTGGCGCGGCCCCCAGCGCCTCACCGGGATCAAGCTCACCGGCCCCGACGGTTCCCGGGTCGCCGACGTTTCCGTCGAAGCGTCGACGAGCCTCATCGGCGTGCTCCGAGGATCACGAGATCTCGGCTCCATCAAGCTGTCCGGCGACGTCATCATCGAGAAGGGAAAGGACGGCCAGACAACCCTCGCGCGCGCCATCGAGCCGCCGCCCGGCGTCACGAGACCCCCCGGCGCGCAACCGGGCGCCGGCGCTCCGTCGGGCGGGCCGAGCATCATCCCGCCGGAACTGGCCGCGAAGGTGATCCTCGACGGCCTGACGATCACGTACCGGGACGCCTCGGGCGGCGCAATCTCGGACGTGACGATGCCCGATCTTCGCGGAGAGGCCTCGCTCAAGACCGGCGAGCCGATCCGCGTGACGATGGACGGCGCAGGCAGCGTGGATGGGCAGCCGACGTCGATCAAGCTCAGCGCGAACATCGAGCGCTGGAGCACGACCGACGGACGCGCCACGCCAGAGCTCGCCACGATCGACGCCCTCCTGGACATCTCGGCGCCGGGCGGGCTCATCTCCGCTCTCACGTCAATGCCAGGAGTCCCTGCGCAGGCGCGCATCCTGGGCGAAGAATGGACCGGCGACGCGAAGTCGATCGTTGCGCTCCGCGCCAGCGCGAAGGGCGACATGGATCAACTCACGCTCGACGTGAAGGCGTCCCTCACGGGCGCACAGGCCGACCTGGGGCTCGTGCTCAACGGTCTTTCCGGGTCAGAACCGAGCGCGACAACCACCCGGCCCGCAAACCTCCGCGCCACGCTGTCCCCGAGGCTTGTGCAGCGACTCGCCCCCGACGCCGGACTGACCCTCGACGCCCCGGTGCGCATCCAGGCCACGATGGAGGGCACAGCGCCTCTCCCGGTCGGTGGAGGGAGCGCGATGGACCTTCGTGGCGCCTCGCTCAGCGCGAGCGTCAGCGTGAGCGAGATCGCGGGCTCAGCGCGCGTGCCGGGCGAGACCACGCCCCGAACTCTCCGCGTGACGCCGAGCAGCATCCGTCTGGAGGCGGGCCCGCTCGAGCAGGGCGTCTCGCTCGCCATGCAGACCAGCGCGATGATCGACGGGGAGAACGCGGGAACCATCGACGTGGGTCTGACCGGAGAAGGCGTCCTCGACGAACACGGCGCGCCGCGAGCGCCCCGTGCGCTGCGCGGCAACGCCGCGCTGACAGGGCTGTCCACCGCGCTCGTGCAACCCTTCGTCACCGGCGCGAATCTCGTGCTCCGGGAGGACGTCGGCCCGACCGTCGACCTCTCGCTTCGCGCAACGCCGCGATCCGCCGGCGGCGCGCCCACGACCAAGGAGGGCGATCTCCCCCCGACCGACCTCGCCGTCGCGCTGCGCTCGAGCAACATCCGGGTCGACGGCTCGTTCCTGCTGCAGGGCGAGCGGATCAGCGCCGGGACGCACGGCGCGCGCGCGATGGTCGCTGACGCCGCCCCGTTCATCCGACGCGCTCTCGCCACGAACGCCTCGATGCTCGGCTCCAACGCCCCCGTCACTGTCGCGCTGAACGTGACGACCTTCGATGCGCCACTCCCCTCCGCAGGGAAGCCGTTCGACCCGCGCGCCGTCACCGCGAGCCTCGACGCCGGCGTGCAGGGGCTCGTCGGCGTGATCGAACGTGAGCGCATCGACGTGCCGAACGTCCGGCTCTCGGCATCCACCGCGCCCGACGAGCCAGTCCGCGCCGCCATCAGCGCCGGCGCGATGCATGAAGGCCGAGCGTTCGCGCTCGAAGGCGACGTCGCGCTGAGCAGCCTGTTTGCCGCCGACGGCGGCGTCGTTCTGGCGGGCGCCCGTCCGGTCGGCACGATCACCGTGCGCGACGCGCCGGTCACGCTCGCTCGCCTCGCGGGCCTCGGGGAGATGCTCGATCTCCTCCGGTCCAGCGTGGGCGACACCGTCGCGCTCGCCGCGCGGGCAACACCGTCGTCAACGCCGGGCGCGACGGACATCACGCTTGAGGCTACGGCAGCCAACGCCAAGGCCACCGCCCAAGCCACGCACTCGCCCGAGGCGATTCAGATCCGAGCGGGCGAGGCCTCGACACGGATCACGCCGACCCTCGTCGGTGAGATGGTGCGCCGGTTCGCGCCCGAGATGCCCAGCGCCCCGCGACTCGACAGACCGGTTGGAGTTCGAGCCTCCATCGGACCGACGCGGATCCCGCTTCGCGACGGCAAGCCCGATCTCGCCGGCGCGCAGAACATCGACGCGAGCGTCACGTTCGATGCCCCCCTGCTCCTGCGGGGGCTCGACGCCGGCGGCGGACGGACCGTGGACGTCTCGCTCGACGGCGTCAAAGCCTCGGCCTCTCTCCCGCTCTCTGGGAAGGGACGCATCGATGGCTCGCTCGTCGCGGGCCTCTTCGACCCCGCGAACGGGACCACGCGCTCCGTCGGCTCGCTCACCGCCAAAGGCTCGCTCTCCGGCGAAGCGGCGCAACGGCGCATCGAAGGCAGCGTCCGCGTTCAGAAGCTCGAGACGGCGTACGTCGATGCGCTGCTGGGAAGGCCGGGGCTGCTCGCACTCGCCGTCGGCGACACCGCCGACATCTCCGCCCACGCCGAGCCGTCCGGCGAGGGCGCCACGACCATCTCTGGCGCCATCGACGCCCCACGGCTCAAGACGCAGTTCGTCGGCTCGCTCCGCAACGACCGTGTCTCGCTCGCCGCGCCGCTCAAAGCGACCTGGAACGCCGGCGAGCAGTGGCTCAACCGGTACGCGCTCGGCGCCGACGCCTCCGCCGTCACCATCATCGGAGACACACCCATCGACCTCCAGGTCGATCGCGCGACCGTCGCGCTCGGCGGCGGCCCGCTCAAACCCGGAGTGTTTGATCTCGCCGCGAGCGCCACCGCGCGCGCTGTCACCATCGCCACCGCGGACGGCCAGCGCGTCCGCATCGACGGCGCTCGGGCCACCCTCGGCTCCCCCGCGCCCGGATCGCTCACCGTCGACGCCGCGCTCACGGGCGTGCGCAGCGCGACCAACGAGCCCGGAGACGCCACCCTGAAGTCCACGATCTCCAATATCGCCGACGCCAACGGCGCCTTTACCCTCGAGCGAGCCACCGCCACCGCAAGCGTCGACGGCGCCGTCCCCACCGCGCTCGTCGACGCGCTCGCCCGCCAGAACGGCCTGCTCCTCGAAGCCCTGGGCCCCACCATGACGCTGCGCGCCAGCGCGGAGTCCCTCTCGCGCGAGGGCGGCTCCCTCCGCGCACATGCCACCGCCCCGCGCGCAGAAGCACGCATCATCGGCGACGTCAGCAACGGCGTCTTTGTCTCGTCCGAGCCCGTCACGGCCACCATCCACGAGATCACCCCGGAGCTCAGCCGCCAGATGATGGAGGCGATCTTCCCGCTGCTCACACGCATGGAAAAACGCCGCGCCGACGGCCCCGCCGTGGCCACCGTTTCAAACCTCCGCTTGCCGACGCGCAAGGAGATCGACTCCAACGGCGACGGCGCGCCCGACAAGCCCGACCTCCGCAAGCTCAACGCCGACATCCGCATCGAGCTGGGGCGCATGTCCTACACCACCAACGACCTCTTCAGCGGCGTGCTCCGAGCGACCAAGAACAAGACCGAGGGCCAGCTCTTCAACCGATTCCCGCCGATCGACATCCGCGTTCGCGACGGCGTCGCACAGTACGATCGCACCTCGTTCCCCATCGGAGAATTCACCGTCGAAACCCGGGGCAAGGTCGACCTCGCCAAGCGAGAGATGGACCTCATCGTCTACATCCCACTCATCGGACTCGCCGACGAGGCGATCGGTGTCTTCCGCGCGGCCCCCGGGTTCAACGACGCGGCTCCCGTCCCCTTCCGCATGAAGGGGCCCATCGGCAAAGCCGTCCCCGTCCCCGCCCCCGACCTCATGCTCAAGGAAGCGATCAAGGCTCCGGGCAAGATCCTCGAAGATGTCGGCAAGGGTCTCGAGGACCTCTTCAAGAAGAAGAACTGAGCGCAAGAAAACGACGCGCGGCTCTGGTGGAGTCGCGCGTCCGAAAGTTCCGTCGTGCGTGGAGGCCTGGTCGAGCCCGCGCCTTATTCGTCGACCGGCGCCGAGCCCATGTTCGAGCGCGTGGTCTTCACGCGTCCCTGCATGCGACGAGGCGGCAGCTTGGTGGGCACGATGCCCCCGGGGAAGCGGACCGCGTCCGTCGAGGTCTTCGGCCCGGGAATGGCAACGTCGAACCGGTTGGTCTTCCCTCCGCCCGAGGCCGGGGCCTTCGGGGCGGGGCCGCCCGTGGGCGCGGGCGCGGGAGCGCGATCACGCTCGCCACGATCACCGCGATCGCCGCGATCACGGTCCCGGTCGCCCCGCTCGCGCGAGGGCGGGGGGCCGCCGGAAGAGGATGGTGCAGAAGACGGCGCGGAAGGTCCTGGGGAGCGCATGGGTCGATCCTCTCGGGGAGGGCTTGGGATGAAGTCCGGGTACTCGAGCTTGGGAATCTCGACGTTGGCGAGCATCTCGATGTTGGTGAGCAGCTCGCCCTGATCGGGCACGACGAACGACCACGCCACCCCGCCGCGCCCAGCTCGGGCCGTGCGACCGATGCGATGCACGTACACCTCGGGGTCCTCCGGGAGGTCGTAGTTGATGACGTGGGTGATGTTGTCGACGTCGAGGCCTCGCGCCGCGAGGTCCGACGCCACGAGCACCTCGAGCTTCCCGTCACGCAGCTTGTGCATGACGCGGTTGCGCCGCGACTGCTGCATGTCACCGTGGATGGCGTGCGCGTCGATGCGGTGCCGCTTGAGATACTCCGCCACGTCGTCCACGGTCCGCTTCGTGCGACAGAACACCACGGTGAGCGCCGGCTCCTCGTGCGTCAGGAGATGGAGCAGCAGGCGCCGCTTGTCCCACGGCAGGACGGGCAGATGGTGCTGCTCGACGAGAGACACCGTCAGCGCGCCCGACGTGGACACGATCTTCACCGGGTCGTGCATGTACGACCGCGCGAGCTTCTCGATCTCGTCCGAGATCGTCGCCGAAACGAAGATCGTTCGGTGCTCCGTCTTGATGTTCGCCAGGATCCGCTTGATGTCGTCGCGGAAGCCGATGTCCAGCATCCGGTCCACCTCGTCCAGCACCACGAACTTGCAGTTGCGCAGGTGGATAATCCCGCGCTCCAGCATGTCGATGAGCCGCCCGGGCGTCGCGACGATGATCTCCGCCCCGGCCTCCAGGTCGCGCGCCTGGTTCCGAACCGACTCGCCACCGAACACCGCCGAGACCTTGATCGGCGTGAACTGCCCGAACGCCTGCAGCTCCCCGGCCACCTGCTGCGCCAGCTCCCGCGTCGGCACAAGCACGAGCGACTGGAACGGAAGCCCCCGCGTCGCCATATGGAAGAGCGGAAGGCCGAACGCCGCCGTCTTGCCCGAGCCCGTCTTCGCCTGGCCCAGAACGTCGCGCCCCTCCAGCACCGGCGGGATCAGCTCCGCCTGGATCTTCGTCGGACGCTTGAAGCCCGCCGCGTCCACACCCTTGAGCACCGAGTTCCGAAGCCCCAGCTCAGCGAACGATTCCGCGGCCCCGAAGATGTCGTTGGGCTTCTTGGGCGTCGCAACAGGCGCCGCAGCCAGCTCCGGACGCTTCTCGCGCGCCGGACGTGCGGGGCGCTCCGCCCGAGCGGCGGGCTCGGGCTGCTCGACAGCCGGCTCCGGCGATTCCGAAGAGTCGTCGCCTGTCTCCGGAGTATCAGGAGACGCACCGTCGGCCGGTTGGCCGTCGCGCTTGCGACCGCGTCCGCCCCGTCGGCGGCGACGCTTCGGCTTGTCCTCGCCATTCACGGCGTCAGGAGACTCGATGGTGGTGGGAACGTCGGTGGAGGGCTCGTCGTGTTGAGACATTGGGGGCGCCGGGTCTGCCGGTCCCACTCGATACGCGCCCTCCCGAGCAGACGTCGGATGACTCGCGTTCGCGGCCTCAAGTACCTCTGGAGGCGGCGGGCGTGAACCATCCGGCGGACGTCGCGCCGGCTGCTTCGCCTGGGGCAACGTCGAAAAACGGGAGTCCGGGCGCGCCGACGGGGCCGGCGGGTCCTGATTCTGGGGCGTGCCGCGACGCCACCGTTCCTGTTTCGTGATGAGCCTGCGGCGGGGCCGGCCTGTTGGGCGATGAAACACGCCTCATCAGGTCGATGGATAGTAGGGCCCGCGGGCCCAGGATACAAGGTGGAGCGTCCGGCCACGGAATTCGGCACATCGGACGAAGCCCAACGGGGCGCCAAGGATCAGGCGCCGGGAGGAATTGGTGGACCGACTGAGCCGCATCGACATCCATCTCGACGCCATCGACCACAATCTGGCCGTCGTCCGGCGCGCCCTCGCACGAGAGAGCCAGGGACGACACGTCGGAGTCTGCGCCGTCCTCAAGGCCGACGGCTACGGCGCCGGCGCCGCCCCCCTCGCACGCCGGCTCGAACACGCTGGCATCGAGATGGTCGCGGTCTACTCCCCGGCCGAAGCCGCCAACCTCGCCGAAGCGGGAGTCACCACCCCAATCCTCGTCCTCGCTCCCGTCGACCACGTCGGCTTCGACGGCGCGCTCTTCCACGCCGCCCGCGCCGGACGAGTGCACCTCACCGTCCACAGCCCCGAACAGCTCCAGGCCATCATCGCCTGCGCCGAACTGCTCGGCTCCGGCGGCCGACGGCTCCCGGTCCACGTCGAGGTCGACACCGGCATGTCGCGCGGCGGGTCGCCCCCCGACGTCGCCGCCGCGCTCGTCCGCCGCATCGTCAATTGCGAACGCCTCGCGCTCGCCGGCGTCTTCTCCCACCTCGCCAGCGCAGACCGGGACGCGGCCGCCTCCTGCGAGCAAGACCGCGCGTTCGCCCGATGGTGCGACTCCGTCCGATCCCTCCTCCCCGAGACCTGCGCCACACACTTCTCCAACACCTATGGCGTGTTCCGCTCCCCCACGCTCCATCGCGACATGGTCCGCGTCGGGCTCGCCCTCCTGGGGTACGGCGAGGAGGAATTCGCGCCGAACCAGGTGTTCGCTCTCCGCGAGGACGCCGCAGCGCTCCGCCCCGCCGTCCGCTGGGTCACACGCGTCGCCCACGTCTCACGCATCCCCGCGGGCGCCCGAGTGGGATACGGCGGTCTGTGGCAGGCGCGCCGTCCGACAACCCTCGCGCTCGCGCCCGTCGGATACGCCGACGGATACCCCCTCGGCCTCGCCCGCCGGACAGACGGCGAGGGAGGTGTGGTTGGAATCGGCGTCCAGGACGCTACGGCATTCGTCCCCGTCGTCGGCGCCGTCAGCATGGACCAGATCACCATCGACGCCACCGACCTCGCACACAAACTCGCCATCGGCTCCGAGGTCGAGGTCATCGGCCTGGACAAACGCGCACCGACGCACCTGCCGACCGTGGCCAAGGCCGCCGGCACGATCTCCCACGAGCTGCTGTGCCGCCTCAGCCCACGAGTGCCGCGCAAGTACCTCTCGCCTGTCCCAGGAACGCCGACGACCGAGCCGCACGCGTCAGCCCGCACGGGAATGACCGAGCCACGTCAGAACCCGTAGACCAGCGTCACAAAATAATCGATGTCGTGAGGCTCACGCCGGCCAGGATCCGAGTCGAACCGATCCTCGGCTCCGACGCGCAGCCGCAACGTCTTGTCCTCATTGAGGGCGATGTCGAACGCCCCGGCGACGCGCGACCGAAACTCCCCCAACTCGTCCAGCTCGGGCGTGATCTCCCCGGACGACGTGAACGCCACGCCCTTCGTCAGCGTGTGACGAAACTCCACGGCCGCACGCGCACGCGGGCGCACACCCTCGCTCCGCCCCGCGTCCTGATACCCGACGCCCGCGGACAACCGGCCGATGAGCAGCGTGTCGGGAGTGTTCAGGAACTCATACCCGACACCCCCCAGCGTGTTGGCCAGCACGTTGTACTCCCGGAACCGATTGAGCTCGCCATCTCCTTCCACGAACAACGACCAGGGTGAACCGGGGATCAACCATTCCTGCCGGCCTCGCCCGTACAGCTCATTCTCGGTGTCCCTCCCGCTGTCGCGCGTGTACCGGTGACGCAGCGACGCCGTGAACACCTCGTCCGTGCTCTGCCGGCGGACCGCCGTCCGGGTGCGTGTGGAAACACGGTCCGTGTTCCCCTTCGAGCCCGAGAGCCCGAACTCGAGGGATCCCGACCACTTCGCGCCGGGCGCCTGCTCCTGCGGCTCCGGGCCCACGTCCGCTGCAGGCCGCGGCGCGCGCGCCTCGGACTCCATCGGCGGGCCCGAGTCGGTCGGCGACCGTTCCGCGGCGTGCGCGGCCCGATCCTGCGCCTGCTCGATCTCCTCGCGCGGCGAAGGCTGAGGCTGTGAACCCGTCCGATCCTGCTGCACCCGCGCGATGCGCCGGATCCGCTGATTCGGAATGTCGATCTGCCCCAACGCCGGATGCAACAGCCGCGCCCGCACGTCGTTCTGGGTGAGCAGCACGCCCCGGAGCGTCTCCCCCGTGTCCAGCGTGACCACGACGGTCTGGTCCGGCATGGCCTGCTGCGTCGCCTCGCCGGCAACCGCCGAGTCATCCACGTCGTCCTCACCCCGCGCGACCGATGCGCACACACCCACCAAGGCCAGCACGAGCGGGACAGAACAGGTTCGCCGGCACGTCATGGGCGATCTCCCATCGGCCGGCGCACACCCACAGCGCGGCACGATCTTCTTGCGTCGGCATGCGAGCCCGAACCACGCCAACTTTCTCCACAAAGAACGCGACGCCGCTCAGAACGCGTAGACGATCGACGCGAAGTAATCGATGTCGTTCGCTTCCGCCGTGCCGGGTGCGTTGTCGTAACGGTCCTCGATGCCCAGCTTCAGGAACAACGACTTCGAATCGTTCAGCGCAATGTCGAACGACGCCCGGCCCAGAAGCTGGTAGTTGTCAAAGTCGGACAGATCCGGCTTGTATTCACCGTACGCGCTGAACGCGATCCGATCCGTGATCTGGTGGCTGAACTCCAGCGACGCCAGCGCGGTCGGGTAGATGTCGTCGTCGATCCCCCCGAACTCCTTCGCGGCGCCGACGCCGACCCGCCCGACCAGCTTCGTCTTCTCCTCGTCGATGAACCGGTACCCCACGCCGACCAGCGCATCCACGCGGAAGTCGTAGTCACGGAACTCGTTGTATTCCTGGTTCGATTCGATGAACACCGACCAGGGCGTCGGCGGAAGCAGCCACTCGAACCGCTCCTTCAGGAACAGCTCGTTCTGCGTCCGATCACCGTTCTCCGTCTTCAGCCGGTAATTCGCGCTCGCCGTAAGCACGTCCTTGTCCGTCTTCCGCTCGATCGACGCGCCGAACCGCAGCGACAACTGCTCCGTATTGCCCTCCGACCCGTTGAGACCCGCCTCCACCTTCCCCGACCACTTCGCCGCCTCCTCCTCGGGAGGCGGCGCCGGAGGCGGGGGCGCGGGTTCGGCCTGGGGCGCCGGCGGGGCGCTCGCGTTCGACGACCCCGTCGCGCTCACGGGAGGAACGCCCCCGCTCGCCGAAGCCGAGCCGTCCGCAGGAGGTGAGATCGCGGACACGGACACCACACGCGACGCCGGAACCGTCACGCGCCCGAGCAGCGGGTGATCCAACACGACGTGCTCCTCCGTCCTCTCAACCAGCGTCGCCCTCAGGGTTTCCCCGGTGTCGAGCACGACGGCATGAGTCGGCGGCGGTGGACCATCGCTCTCCGCGAAGCTCGTCGCCCCACAGATGCTGACAAGGAGTCCGGCGGTAAACGCCAGAATTCGCGTGCTATGCATAAGCCCCTCCCGACGGTTCACGATGATGGCGGATGTGCCCGCGGCGCACGGCCTGACGCCACGACCGGCTCGGAGCGTACCAAACGCCCAACACACCGTCCCCGGACACTCATTCTCGCGGGATCGCCAGCAAATCCCGCGCAACCGCGCCCGGCGTGAGCAGGCTCTCGCCGATCTCCCGCAGAGCCTCACGCTGCCCGGGCCACACGAACGAGCCCGCCGCCTCCGATGTCCCCACCCACCGCGCGCCCTCGTGCTCCTCGTTCAGACGCGCCTCCCACGAGCCCCGCGTCTCGCATGCGAACCTCGGCGCCAGCACTACCGCATCGATCTGGTGAACGTAGAACGGACGCACCTGCTCCAGCGCCCAAAGACCGACACACGACGCATCCCCCACGTCCAGCCCAACCTCCTCGCGCAGCTCCCGCCGCACCGCCATCACCGACGTCTCACCCTCTTCCACGTGCCCCATCACCGGCTGCCACGTCCCCTTCAGCGGCGCACGCGCGCGTCGCACCTGCAAAAACTCTACCCCGCGCTCGCGACGCCGAAACACATAGATGTCCACCACGTCCGCGCGAATCATCGCCCCGCCCCGCCCCGGCGTGCGCCGATACCCGTCCACTCCCCGCCCCTCATCCATCGTGCACCACTCCCATCTGCCGACCCGCGTCGCCCCGCACACGCCCAAGCACCGACGCCTTCGCCATCGTCTCTTCCCACTCCGCACGCGCATCCGAGTCGGCCACGATCCCCGCACCCACCGGAAACTCCAACGTCCCGTGCACTCCACCGCCGCGCATCCGCTCCCCACGCACCGTCGCCGTCCGGATCGCCACCGACAACGCCACGTGCCCGTCATCCGAAAACGCGCCGATCGCCCCGCAATAGAACCCGCGCGCCCGCCCCTCCAACGCCCGGATCAGCTGCATCGCCCGCACCTTCGGCGCCCCAGTCACCGAACCCGGCGGGAACGTCGCCCGCAGCACGTCCACATCCGACACCCCCTCGCGCAATCGACCGGAAACCGCCGACACAGTGTGCAGCAACGCACCGTCTCCGCACCGCTCGAGCAACCTCCCGTCATCCACGCGCACCGTCCCCGGCGCACACACGCGGCCCAGATCATTCCGCATCAGGTCCGTGATCATGGCCAACTCCGCCTCGTCCTTCCGCGAGTGGAGCAGCTCCGCCCCAGCCCCTGCCCTCGCCGCCCTCGTCCCCTTGATCGGCCTCGTGCAGATCCTCCGCGCCCCTGCGCTCCCCGACGGCTCCACGCTCACAAACAACTCCGGGCTCACCGATAGCACACACCCGACGCGCCGCGCGCCCGGATACTCCAGATACGCCCCGAACGCGGGCCGCGCCGAATCCAGCATGCTCCGAAACAGCGCCCGAGGCTCGCCCTCGAACCGCGCCCGCAGCTCGTGCGTCAGGTTCGCCTGAAACAGCTCCCCCTCATGAATCGCCCGCACCGCGTGCGCCACCGCCGCCTCGTACCGCGCACGCCCAGTGCGCGATCGAGGCCGTCCCATCGTCACCCGCGACGCGCCATCCCCACCCCCCACCCGCCCCAACGCAGGCAATCGCTCCACACCCTCAGCCGCCCCCGCCACCCACCATCTTCCCGTCACCGCATCGTGCGCATACACCGCATCGCAGCGCGTGAAGATCGCCTGCGGCGTCGATGCCCGATACTCCTGTGTCTCAGGGTCCCGTGCGCACGCCCGCCCGCTCGCCGGCTCCAACGAGTGCCCAAGCTCGTACGCGAGCGCACCGATCCAACCCCCGATGAACGGCGGCCTCTGCCCCTCACCAGCACCAACGCCGACGACTCCCGAACGCCCACCTTCCAGAACCCCCGACACCAGCGACAATGCCTCGTCGGCCGTTGCCCTCCCCGGCACAACCACCCGCGCCCCGTCCCCGGCCGCGAAGTACGACCAACGGGACCTCCGCTCCGGCTCGTTCCAAGCCTCCGGGTCGTCCGACACAAGCGCCAGCAGCGGCACGCCGACCGGCCAACCCGCCACCAGGTCGCGGACGCTCCCGCCCCAGGAGATCGGAACGCACATCAGGCTGGCGGTCACGGAGGTCACGTCGGCGCAATCGTAGTGAGACTCACACACGCACGAGCGCCAGAACCCGCCGGGAAGCGGTATCCTGCTCCGTTCCGGTGCGCCGGGCGGTGTCGCCCTCGCGCGCGCCGGCCACGCACAACACGACGCGCATCCACAGCGCAACACGGATGGAGACGCTATGCCCGCCGCAAAGACCCGCTCGGCCCCCAAGTCCAAGAAGAAGTCCGCCAAGTCATCCGCCGCAAAGTCCGGCTCCAAAGCCAAGTTCGTCTACTTCTTCGGCGCCACCAAGACCGAAGGCAAGCGCGAGATGAAGCAGACCCTCGGCGGCAAGGGCGCCAACCTCGCCGACATGACCTCCATCGGCCTCCCCGTGCCCCCGGGCTTCACCATCACGACCGAAGCCTGCGAAGCCTACTACGACGCTAAGCAGCGGCTCCCCGAAACCCTCATGGACGAGGTCGCCAAGCACATCAAGACGCTCGAGAAGGAAACCGGCAAGTCCTTCGGCGACGAGTCAGACCCGCTCCTCGTCAGCGTCCGCTCCGGCGCCGCCGTCTCCATGCCCGGCATGATGGACACCGTCCTCAATCTCGGCCTCACCGACAGGGCCGTCGAAGGACTCGCCGCCGCCACCGGCAACGAACGATTCGCCTACGACGCATACCGCCGTCTCATCAACATGTACGGCGACGTCGTCATGGGCGTCGATCACCACTTCTTCGAGGAAGCGTTCACCGCGCTCAAGCAGCGATACAACGTCAAGTCCGACACCGACACCCCCACCGAAGGTCTCAAGGAACTCTGCAAGGCCTACAAGGACGTCGTCCGCAAGCAGGCCGGGCGCGACTTCCCGCAGGACCCCGCCGAGCAGCTCCGGCTCGCCATCGAAGCCGTCTTCAAGTCCTGGCAAACGCCACGCGCCGTCCGATACCGCCAGATCAACGACATCCGCGGACTCAAGGGCACCGCCGTCAACGTCCAGACCATGGTCTTCGGCAACATGGGCGAAGACTCCGGCACCGGCGTCGCCTTCACACGAAACCCCAGCACCGGCGAGAACATCTTCTACGGCGAGTTCCTCATCAACGCGCAGGGCGAGGACGTCGTCGCGGGCATCCGCACGCCACGACCCGTCGAGGAAATGCCCGCCTGGAACGCCAAGGCACACAAACAACTCCTCTCCATCAAAACCAAGCTCGAGAAGCACTACCGCGAGATGCAGGACATCGAGTTCACCATCGAGCGCGGCCGCCTCTACATGCTCCAGACAAGAACCGGCAAACGCACCGGCGCCGCCGCCGTGCGCATCGCCGTCGAAATGGCGCAGGAGAAGCTCATCACCAAGGACCAGGCCATCCTCCGCGTGCCCGCGGGCGATCTCACACAACTCCTCCTCCCCTCCTTCAGCGAGAAAGCCAAAAAGAACGCCAAGATCTTGGCCAAGGGCCTCCCCGCCTCCCCCGGCGCCTCCGTCGGAAAGCCCGCCTTCACCGCCGACGAGGCCGTCGAGCGCACACACAAGGGCGAAGCCGTCATCCTCGTCCGTGAGGAAACCAGCCCCGAGGACATCGACGGCATGCACTCCGCCGTCGGCATCCTCACCAGCACCGGCGGCATGACCTCCCACGCCGCCGTCGTCGCACGCGGCTGGGGCAAGTGCTGCGTCGCAGGCGCCGGCTCCGTCCGCATCGACGCAAAGGCCGGCGTCATGACCGTCAACGGGCAGGCCTTCGGTCGCGACGAGGTCATCTCCATCGACGGCTCCACCGGCGAAGTCATGGCCGGCGCCGTCGAACGCTCAGAGCCCACCCTCTCCGGCGAGTTCGCCACCATCATGGAATGGGCCGACAAGCGCCGAACCCTCCACGTCCGCACGAACGCCGACACCCCGGAGGACGCCAAGCGCGCCCGCGACTTCGGCGCCGAGGGAATCGGCCTCTGCCGCACCGAGCACATGTTCTTCCAGCCCGAGCGCATCGGACGCATGCGCGAGATGATCCTCGCGGAAACCACCGAAGACCGCGAGAAAGCCCTCGCAAAGCTCCTCCCCTTCCAGCGCGAGGACTTCGTCGGCATCTTCACCGCGATGGACGGACTCCCCGTCACCGTCAGGCTCCTCGACCCGCCGCTCCACGAGTTCCTCCCGCACGACGAGGCCAACCAGAAGGCACTCGCCGACGCAATGAGCGTCCCCGTCAAGAAGGTCCGCGAGCGCGTCGCCATGCTCCACGAAGCCAACCCCATGCTCGGCCATCGCGGCTGTCGGCTCGCCGTCACCTACCCCGAAATCCTCCGCATGCAGGTCCGCGCCATCGTCGAAGCCATGATCCAATGCCTCCGCAAAGGCGTGAAAGCCCGCCCCGAGATCGAGATCCCCCTCATCGCCACCCACGAAGAACTCGCCATCCTCCGCGCAATCGCCGAGGAGACCATCGCCAAAGTCAAGCAGGATCAAACCTGGGACAAGAAGCTCGACATCCCCATCGGCACCATGATCGAGACGCCACGCGCCGCCCTCGTCGCCGACCGCGTCGCCGAGCACGCCGACTTCCTCTCCTTCGGCACCAACGACCTCACCCAGATGACCTTCGGCTTCTCGCGCGACGACATCAACAACTTCCTCCCCCACTACCTCGAGCAGGAAATCCTCGAGAGAGACCCCTTCCAGACCCTCGACCGCAACGGCGTCGGCAAGCTCGTCCAGACCTGCGTCGATCGTGCACGCAAGGCCAAGAAGGGCGTCGAGATCGGCGTCTGCGGCGAGCACGGGGGAGACCCCAACAGCGTCGAGTTCTTCCACCAGGTCGGCCTCGACTACGTCTCCTGCTCCCCCTTCCGCGTCCCCATCGCCCGCCTCGCGGCCGCCCAGGCCGCCCTGCGCGACTGATCCGGCGCCGCACGCGTCCGATTCTCTGAAACCCCTCCAGGCCGAGGGCGAACAATGGCATTGCCGCCGCCCCCAACACCCGGGGTGCGCGCCAACGGAGACCAGATCCATGCGACGCACATCTCTCCCCATCGCCCTCCTCCTCGCCGCAGCGGTGCTCACCCCGCGCGCTGAGGCCGAGGGCGCCGCCCTCTTCGCGGACGCAGACTCCGCCTTCACCCGCGCGCGCGCCGTTGCCGGCAACGCCGAGGCACTCTCCGCCGACGAGGCCGCCGCCGCCGCCGCACTCTTCACCTCCGCCCTCGAGCAGTCCCCCAACGCGCGATGGGAACTCGGCCTCGCCCTCGTCGCCTTCGACGCACGCGACTTCAAAAAAGCAGAACTCCACGCACAGCGCGCCACCGAACTCGACCCCAACTCCGCCGAAGCCAACTACTGGCTCGGCAACTCCCTCTTCTCCGGCATCAACGACGCCGGCCTCCTCGAGAAGGGCTCCATCGCCTCCAAGGGCCGCAAGGCGTACGAACGCGCCGTCGAGCTCGACCCCAACCACGTCGACGCCCGCTTCAGCCTCGCGCAGTTCTACATCGGCGCGCCCGGCATCGCCGGCGGCAGCAACAAGAAGGCCAAAGAACAGGGCGAGAAGCTCCTCACACTCGACGGCGGCGCCGTCCTCGGAAACCTCCTCCTCGCCCAACTCGCAGCCGGAGACGACAAGTGGGACGAGGCCGCCCAGCGGTACGCCGCGGCTGCCGCCGCTGCCATCACCGACGATGACCGACTCTCCGCACGCCGCGCGCACGCTTCCACACTGCTCCGCGGCAAAAAAGACCCGAAGGCCGCCCTCCCGCTCGCCGAATCCCTCGTCAGCGAGTTCCCCAAGGACGTCACCTCCCGCTACCTGCTCGGCCTCACCCGCGCCGACCTCAAGGACTACACAGGCGCCGTCGAGGCGCTCGCCGCGGCGCGCGACATGCGCCCCGAGAGCGCAAACATCCTCTACGCGCTCGCGGAAGCTCAACGCGACGCGGGGCTCCTCGAGCCCGCGCTCGCCTCCTACGACATGTTCGTCACGAAGCACGAGAAGGACAAGCGAGCCTCGGACGCGAAGTCCGAAGCCAAGAAGCTCCGCAAGAAGCTCGCCAAAAAGTGACCCGGAACACGCAGCCGCGAGCTACCGCTTCGATTCGCGCAGCCTCGACTCGATCTGATTCAACATCTCCCGCATCGCCGCCTCGTCCCCCAGCGGCCCCACGAAGATCCGCACACGCGTGATGTAATCCCCGTCCCGGAACGTCTCCACCTTCACCGCGTTCCCACGCGCCGTCACCGCCTCGATGATCCCCTCCCGCGCGTCCGCCACGTGACGGCCCACGACGTACCCGTAGTCCTCGCGCACCACCGACAGCGCCGTCTCGTGCGATCGACGCAGGTCCGCGGCCACCAACGCCTCGAGCCGCCGATCGACCGTCAGGGTGTACGACTTGCCGGTGCGCGTGGTGCTCGTGCACGCCGCGGGCCCGAACAGCGCCGCGCCAAGCAGCATCGCCTTGAGAATGTCACGTCCGTGCGCCATGGGAAATCCCTTTCCGAATGCGGCGGGACTATACCCTCGCGGCACGCGCGCCGTCACGCTTCGGGGCGCACGAGCAGTCGCGCCAGCGCGTCCCCGGGCGAAGACTCGCGCATCAGCGACTCACCCACCAGCACGATCCGAACCCCCTGCGATCGAAGCAGCGACAGGTCCTTCGCCGTCCGAATCCCCGACTCCGAGACCAGCGTCGAACGATCCTCCACCAGGTCCACCAGCCGCAGCGTGTGCGACACGTCCGTCGTCATCGTCTCCAGGTTCCGGTTGTTGATCCCCAGCAGGCAGTACGACCGGTTCGGAAAACCAATGTGCGGCCGTACGCGCAGCAGGTTCTCCACCGAGTGAACCTCCAGCAGCGTCGTCAGCCCCAACTGCTGCGCAAGGATCATCAGATCGAGAATCTCTCCCTCCGTCAGGCACTCCGCGATCAACAGAATCGCGTCCGCCCCAGCCGCGCGAGACTCCCACACCTGCCACGGGTCCACGATGAAGTCCTTCCGCAGCACCGGCAGCGGAACCGCGTCCCGGATCATGTGGATGTACTCGAGCCTCCCC
The DNA here is from genome assembly GCA_964410465.1 of uncultured Phycisphaeraceae bacterium. Classification (GTDB taxonomy): domain Bacteria; phylum Planctomycetota; class Phycisphaerae; order Phycisphaerales; family UBA1924; genus CAYPGJ01. The sequence continues at coordinate 113,618 of CAYPGJ010000005.1, forward strand.
GCGAAGTACGGCCCGTCCGTCAGGCAGGAAATGGCCGACGCACCCGCGCGGTGATACTGTCGGGCGATCCCCGCAGGGTCCCACGGCTCCGTCGCATACTCAGGACGCAGCCAACCCCCTCCCTCACGAACGGACGGGCTCTTCCGCTTGATCTCCGCGATGATCGACGTGTGCAGACCGCTCGGGTGCTTCGTCAGCGCCCCGAAGAAATTGCGCGGCCGCCCCAGTTCCTCGATCCGCTCCCGCAACGATTCCAGCGGCGTTTCCGCCTTCCGACGCGCGATCTCCTCCCGCTTCGTGGCGACGATCTGTTCCAGCGTGATCGCGTTGGGCGTCGTCATGGGCGTGGGCGGCGCCGCGCGGGCGGCCGAATACTCATCGGATCAACCTGCCCCGCAGACCAGCGGAGAGGGGACAGTTGTAGGCGCGCACCCCCAGGCCACGCCCGACCCAGCCCATCCCGCCGACCCCTCACTCAATTCCAGCGACGCCCGCCACGCCGCCGTCCTCGCCATCGTCGCCGCCGTCGCCCTCCTCTCCCTCTGGCACACGCGCACGCTCGACGAGTCCCGCCTCACAAGACGCACCGACAACCTCGCCGCCCCGCCGCTCCTCTTCCTCGCCGCCGCCTTCGCCTGCTGGTCCGCGTGGCAGGTCGGCGGCTCCATCGCCGCCGGCAGCCTCTCCGCCGCACCCGGACCCGCCACGCGCGACGGCGCGCTCCTCATTCTCACCGCATACGCCACAGGCTTCCTCATACTCATCGCCCTCCTCCTCCTCGCCAAACCCCTCGCCGCCCCACTCGGCCTCCGCCCACGCGCTCAAGACCTCTGCATCGCCCCCGCCGCGCTCGCCATCGCGCTCCCCGTCGTCTTCCTCTCCACGCTCCTCGCCCGATTCCTCGCCTCCTACCTCGCAGCGCGCCAAGGCGCCCCGCCCCCTGACAACCTCGCGCACCAGGCGCTCCGCGAGCTCTTCGACCCCGCAACCGCCCCATCTCGATGGTGGTGGCTGTCCGTCTCGTGCATCGCCATCGCCGCCCCCATCTTCGAAGAGTTCGTCTACCGCGCCTTCCTCCAGACCTCCATCATCCGGTTCCTCCGCGCCGCGCTCCCAGCCCCCGCAGCGCGCGCACGCTTCGGGCCCGTCTGGCTCGCCGTCTCCCTCACCTCCGCCATCTTCGCCCTCGCGCATCTCGGCGCCGCGCCTTGGTACGCGCTCCCAGGCCTCTTCCTCTTCGGCCTCTCCCTCGGACTCGTCTACGAACGCACCCGTCGACTCCTCCCCTCCATCCTCATGCACGCCGGATTCAACGCCATCAACCTCCTCCTCGCCTCCATCATCACCCCATGACCCGCCCACCCTCCGCTACCCTGTCCCACCCATGAGCCCCAACAAACCACGCATCCTCACCGGCGACACACCCACCGGCTCCCTCCACCTCGGCCACTGGGTCGGCTCCCTCGAAAACCGCGTCCGGCTCCAGGACGACTACGACTGCTTCTTCCTCCTCGCCAACATGCACGCATTCACCACGCGCTCCGACAAGCCCGACGACATCCGACGCGACACCATCGAGATCGTCCGCGACTGGCTCGCCGCAGGCATCGACCCCGACCGCTCCTGCGTCGTCCTCCAGACCGAAATCCCCGCCATCGCCGAGCTCACCTGGTTCTTCGCCATGCTCCTCCCCTTCAACCGCGTCATGCGCAACCCCACCCTCAAGACCGAGATCGAGTCCAAGAACCTCGGCGACCACTACTCCTTCGGCTTCCCCATGTACGCCGTCGGACAGTGCGCCGACATCCTCGCCTTCCGCCCCGACCTCGTCCCCGTCGGCGAAGACCAGGTCGCCCACATCGAGATGTGCCGCGAAGTCGCCCGACGCTTCAACCAGCAATACTGCAACGTCGACCCCAAGACCGAAGACCCCGACTACACCAAGGCCGGCGGACTCTTCCCCATCCCAAGCGCCCTCGTCGGCCGCGTGGGCCGGCTCGTCGGCGTCGACGGCAAGCAGAAGATGTCCAAGTCCCTCAACAACGCCATCTTCCTCTCCGACACCCCCAAGGAAGTCAAAAAGAAGGTCGGCCAGATCTTCACCGGACGCCAGTCCATGACCGAGCCCGGCGACATCGACAACTCCCTCTTCCAGTACGTCCGAACCTTCATCCACGACGAAGCCAAAGTGAAGGACCTCGAAGACCGCTACTCCCGCGGCGACAACATCGGCGACGGCCACGTCAAACAAGACGTCGCCGACGCCATCAACGACATGCTCGAACCCATGCGCAAACGCCGCGCCGCCTACGACGGCCCCACAGGCGAAAAGAAGATCATCGACATCATCAAACACGGCACGGCCCGCGCCAACAAAGTCGCCGAGGAAACCCTCGACCGCGCCAAGGACTCCATGCGCATCAAGTTCTGGGCCCGCTCCATCGACGCACGCTGATCCGCGATCCCGAGCGCCGCCGCCCGCGCGCGTCGCTCACCGATGATCAGCCACCGCCCGCAGCGTCTTCCCCGACATCATCGACGTCAGCGCCGCCGATCCCAACAACAACGCGCCGAAGCACGCGAACGCCACGTTGATCCGCTCGGGAGGCAGGCTCGGCGCCTCCTTGATCGACGCCCCCAGAAACACCGGCGCGATCACCGGCGCCAGCGCCGACACCGCCCATCCCGCCCCCATCATCAAACTCGACGCCAGGCCCGTATTCCCGGGCAGCAGCCGCTGCGCCAGCGAGATCGACAGCGGGATCGTCGCGCCGAACCCGATCGCGCACAGGCACGCCATCCCGTACGCCGGCCAATACCCAAGCCCCGCCCCAACCCCCCAGTTCCCCACGATCGACAGGCTCGCCATGAACGCCCCCCCCACCAGCGACACCCCCACCAGGCACGACTTCTCGCTCCCCTGCCGCACATACCGCCCCACCAGCAGCCCGAACACCCCCATCCCCACCGTCATCGCCGCCGCGAGATTCCCCGACAACTTCGCCGCGAGCGCCGGCGACGTCGGAATCTTCGACGCCGCCCACACGTTGAACATCACCAACGCCCCGATGTTCACGATGAACCGCAGGCAGTTCTGCAGCCCCAGCAGCACGACGGCATTCCGACGCGCAACACGCTCCTCCCGCGGCAGCGTCCCCGTCATCTCCCGGTGATTGTCGTGCCGGTGCGGAACCCGCCGCAGCAGGAAATACAAACCCACCGCCACCACCGCGCTCGGCGGCGCCAACCACAGCAGGTGCGTCAGCCCGTACGCCGCATTGATCCGCGACGAAATAATCGGCCCCAACGCCTGCCCCACCATCCCCGCCGCAAAGAACAACGCCAACGCCCACCCCCGACCCAGATGCGCCCTCCCCCCGATCTGCCCCGCAAGCGCGGCCCCGATCGGGTGGTACATCCCCGTCCCGATCACCCCCACGATGATCAACGCGCACAACTGCCAGAAGTTCTGCGCCAGCCCCATCGCCGACAGGCACGACGCCCCCAAAAGCAGCCCCAGCGGCGCGCACACCCGCGTGTCAAACCGGTCCGTCAGCCACGCGAAGAACGGCTGCAACCCCCCCGAAAAAATCGGCGTGAGCATGTACACCACGCCGATCTGCTTCGCCGTCAGGTGCAGCCGGTCCTCCAGCACCAGCATCATCGTCGTCGTGAAGATCGGAAATATGTCGATCACCGCGTGCGACAGGTTCAACCCCCAGAACCGCCTCCGCGCAACCCCCCTCCACTGCGGCTCCGACACCGCCATCGCCGCCACCGACGCCGGCGCCTCAGGCCCGCTTCCCGGCGCAGCAACCCGCACAGGCTCGACAGCCACACCGGCCGACCGCGCCGTCGTCAACGTCTCAGAGGGAATGGTCACGGGGGCAACAGTAGGCGTCCTGCCCGCTTCAACTCGCATAAGAAAAAAACGCGGAGCCCCCGCCCCGCGTTCGTTCATCCATCACAACTTTTTCGCCGCCTCACGCCAGGTCGGGGAACAGCTTCACCACCGTCCCCACCAGATCCTTCACGTGGCTGATCGACTCGTCCATCAGCCTCTTCTCCTCACCCTCCAGCTTCACCTCGACGATCTTCTCGACGCCCTTCGCGCCAAGGAGCGCCGGCACGCCCACGAAGTACCCCTTGCCCGGCCCATCGCGGCGCGAGCCGGTGCGCCCTTGCCCGGCCCACCCACCCCGAACTCCTTCTCGCAGTACGCCGCGCTCGGAATAATCCGCTTCTTGTCCTTCACGATCGCCTCGACCATCTGGATGGTCCCCGACGCCGGCGCGTAGTACGCGCTCGTCCCCATCAGCTTCACGATCTCACCCCCGCCCACCTTCGCCCGCTCCACGCAAGCCTTGATCTTCTCCTCCGAAAGCAGCATCGACACCGGAATCCCGTGCACGCTCGTGAACCTCGGCAGCGGCACCATGTCGTCCCCGTGCCCGCCCAAGAGCAACGCCGAGATGTCCTCCACCGACACCCCCAGCTCCATCGCGATGAACGTCCGGAACCGCGCCACGTCCAGCGACCCCGCCTGACCCATCACCCGATGCGTCGGGAAACCCGTCGCCTTCCACGCCGTGTACACCATCGCGTCCAGCGGATTGCTCACCACGATCACGATCGACCCCGGCGCATACTCCTTGATCTGCTGGCACACGCTCCGCACGATCTGCACGTTCGTCTGCACCAGATCATCTCGGCTCATCCCCGGCTTCCGCGGCAGACCCGCCGTCACCACCACCACGTCCGACCCCGCGATGTCCTTGTAATCGCTCGTCCCCGTCACGCGCGAATCAAACCGCTCGATCGGACCGCAGCACAAGAGGTCCAGCGCCTTCCCCTGCGCCACGCCCACCTTGTCCGGAATGTCGAGGAGCACGATGTCCCCCAGCTCCTTGGCCGCGGCCCAGTGCGCGCACGTGGCGCCGACGTTCCCTGCTCCAATGACACTGATCTTCGCGCGACGAAGCGACATGGTTCTCGTCTCCGACGTATTCGTGTGAGGCGTGCGTTTGAAAAACCGACGCTCCCGGAAAAGGGCGGGCATGATACCGACACCAGCCCTCCCACGCCCCGCCCCGCCGCCTCCCCCCCAAAAGACCACCCCAAAAACGCAAACGCCCGCCGGCGTCTGTGACACCGACGGGCGTGCATTGTTCATGCGGGGGCTGCACTCAACGCAGCTCCGTCGAGCCGCGTCGTTAGACGCGCAGCCCTCTCGTACAGTCACTATTCGTCACTGGATCACCTCCTTCCGAAAGAGACTTCCAGCCGTCGCAGCGGAGTACGGCCGCCGCCGCCGGACTCTTTCCCCCGAGCCGTCGCCCGGGGCACACCGCCCGACGCGTAGGGGTGCGTCGGTCGTCGCGGGTCTCACCGGTCCGTCGGGCTCGTTTCCCCAACGGGTGGGCGGCAAGCTGGCCGCGAAGAAGCCATCACAATCATCACCTTCTTCGGCCAAAAATCAATCCCGGTTGCAGGATTCGACCCCCAATCCCTCGCGCCGTCTCAGAATCCCCCCTCCGGGGGCCCGCCCGCAGACCCCACGCACGCCCCGACGCGCCGCCCGCGCGAAAACCGTGCAGCCCCCGCTCCCTCGCTCAGCGGTGCGCGACCCGTCCGCGACCCGCGTCAGCATCGGCGCGCCATGGGACGCCGCGGAAAGGAGCACAAGCGAGAGCGCGGGCGCGAGGCTCATAGGACAGTCCTCCGGCGACGGGCGGCGTGAGTGAGAACGACGAGGGGCGCGAGGAACACCGCTGACGGTGACGGCGCCGGCGCGGCAAGGCGAATGCCCGCTCCGCCGCCCAGTGGAATTGCCGCGGAATTCACGTCGATCATGTCGTAGAAGTCCGGGATCGGAAGCCCCGCCTCAGATCGCTTGTAGTAGCGTTGACGCACCAGCCCGTCGGGATACACGTTTGCCGATTCCCACCATTCGGACGCGCCACCGGATACGTCGAAGAGTCCCCAAGGGGACTGTCCGTCGGGGTATGAGCCGACGTCCGGGTTGCTGCCAGGGCCGGACTGCGACCACCCCGCCGAGGTCTGCGCGCCCGGCTCGCCGGGGGCGCCGGGGGTCAACGGCTCGTTGGAGCCGTTGGGGTAGAGCCAGTAGCCCTCCTGCCCCTCGCCGTAACGGTTCGGATCGTAATGCGCGGCCTTGACCCACTCATCCATCGTCGGAATCCAGTACCGCGCATCCGCATGGTGCGCGAGCTGGTCGTTGAACGAGCCGTCCGGGTTCCGCGTGAACGTGGACGTGTCGTACGCGCCGTTCTCGAACGCGTTCTGCGTCAACGCGCTGTCGTTGTGGAGCCAGTTGCAGAAACGGGCCGCGTACCGCCAGCCGACACTCACGGGAACGTTCGCGTTCTTCGGGTCCATGACGTACTGCGGGACGCCCTGGCCGTTGAAGCCGACAAAGACGGTCGCGCCCCAGAAGGAAGAATCGAAATAGTTCGCGCCGATGTACGGCGCGTACGCCTGCACGAATTCGAACCACTGCGAACCCGTGACCTCTGTGGTCGCCATCCGGTACTCGTAGCCGACCGAGCCCGCCGAGAACGACGGGTCCCACCAGTGCTCCGAAGTGTTGGGCGCGCGATTCCCCGCGTGCGTGATCGTCGACCACGTAAACCCGTCCGCGCCCCGCGTCAGGATCGGAGCGCCGTACGACGACGGGGCGACCATCGCCATTGCCAGCGCAGCCGCGACAGCGAACGAGCCCGTCCCGAAACAACCTCGACTTCTCATGCGGCCGGAGCCTCCTGTGCCCGGGCATCACAACCGATGCTCGCCCCGCGGTCAACGCAAAACAGGCGAGATTCGCGCGAAGCGCCCAACACGAACATCGGTCGCGTGCGCCGATCAGCTTCATCTTGTTCGGTCGTGTCGCGCGAAGCGCGCAGCGCTCAGCAGCCCGCCCCAAGGAGCATCCTGTCCGGGGCTCTCAACCCTCAAACTCCTCAAACGCCCCCTTCTTCGTCTCCTCATCCAGGTACTTCTGGAACTCTCCCATCTTGTACGACACGAAGATGAACACGTGCTGCAGCGTCAGCCACTCGATGTCACCCGCATCCTCATCGAGGTCCTTCCGCAACCGGTTCAACTCCGCCAGCATCGTCTCCGCCTTCATGCCGTCCGCTCTCCTTGAACCCCGCCCAACATCCTCGCCGCGCCCCGATGCCCCACGAGCGACGCAACCCCGTACATCAACACCAACGCGCCCACCACGCACGCCCCCGGCGGCAGATCGCTCTCAAACGACACCACCATCCCCCCCGCCATCCCCAGCACACCGATCACCCCCGACCACAGCAACACCCCACCCATCCTCGACGCGATCCGCAGCGCCGCGGCCCCAGGCAGCACCAGCAGCGCCGTCGCCAGCACCACCCCCGCCAGCTTCATGGCCGTCACGATCGCCACCGCAAGCAGCGTCAGCAGCACCATCCGCATCGACGCCGTCGGCGCCCCGCTCGCTTCGGCCGTCGTCTCGTCAAACGCCCAGTTCAGCATCGGCCTCCGCACCCACCACACCACCACCAGCGTCGCCGCGCACGAGCCCAGCGCCACCCACGCATCCCCAGCCGTCACCGCCAATATCGACCCGAACAACACCTGCTCCCACCCGGGCGCCGCTCCCCCCCCACCACTCCTCGCGCGCTGCGCCAGCAAAATCGCCCCCAAGGCCATCGCGCCCACCAGCGCCACCCCGATCACCGTGTCAGGCGATGACCCGGCCCGCGCCCCCCCCTCCCGCCGACCCGACCCCCACGCGATCACCCACGCGCTCACCACACAGAACGAACCCACCAGCGGAAACCACAGCCCCGACGACACCCCGAGAAACGCGGCCAGCCCGATCCCCCCGAACGCCGCATGCGAAACCCCCTGCCCGATGAACGCCATCCGCTTGAGCACCACCAGTACGCTCAACACCGCCCCCTGCAGCGCGATCGCCAGCCCCGCCAGCACCCCAGGCCAGAACATCGAAGCCGCAGGCCCCGTCAGATACTCAAGCGTCCGCACGAGCGCCCCCCTTCCTCTCCCCATCCTCGTGATGATCCCCGGGCCGCGCATGAGCATGATGATGCCCCTCGTGCCCATGATCGTGACCGCACGCCGACGCCTCGTGCGCGTCGATGTGCACCGCCCCGAACACCGGCTCGATCGAATGGCTGAACACCTCCGCCAGCACCTGCGGCGTCAGCCCCGCCGGCGCCGCATGGAAATGCAGCGTCCGCGCCATGCACGCCACCCGATCACAACCCGCCGCCACCGAGCGGATGTCGTGCGACACGATCACGATCGTCAACCCCATCTCCCGATGCAGCGTCGTCAGCAAGTCCGCGAACCGCTGCTGCCCGCTCGCATCCACCCCAACGAGCGGCTCATCGAGCGCCAGCGCCCGCGCCTCCCGCGAGATCGCCCGCGCAATCAGCGCCCGCTGCAACTGCCCCCCCGACAGCCTCCCCACCGGAACATCCGCCAGCGACTCGATCCCCACCAGCCGCATCGCGCGCTCCACGCGCTCCCGTGTCGCCCTGCTCGTCCTCTTCCACGCCGGCTCGTCGAACGCCGCGCCCAGCGTCGCCACCTGCCGCACCGTCAGCGGGAACGTCGTCTCCACGTCCGGACGCTGCGCGAGATACCCGATCATCCCCCTCTTCCGCGCCTGCTTCGCGCTCATCCCGAAGATGCGCACCTCCCCCTGGTCCGGTTCGATGAGCCCGAGCGCAAGCCGCAGCAGCGTCGACTTCCCCCCCCCGTTCGGCCCCAGCACACCAAGCCGCTCCCCAGGCTCCACGCGCAGCGTCACGCGCGACAGCGCCTCCGCGCCCCCGCCCGGATACCGGTACGACACCTCTCGAAACTCCAAGGCCGCCTCGCCCATCGCACACAAGCCTACGGGGTTCCGTGCGCCGTCGCGCTCACTCAGCGTCCCGGGGCGCCCGACAGCCCCTCCACCAGCGCATCCAGATTGTTCCGCATCATCGTCTCCCACTCCCCCTGCCCCAGCGGATCAAGCGTCAGCACCCTCACCCCCGTCTCCGCCGAGATCCGCCGCGCGAGCGCCGGGTTGCTCTGCGGCTCAACGAACACCGCAGAGATCGTCCCCGCCCGCGCCAACTCCGTCACCCGTGCAATCGTCCCCGGCGTCGCCTCCCCCGTCTCACCCTGCTTCAGCGCCGCCTCCACCCGCAACCCATACCGCGCCGTGAGCCGCCCGAACGCGTTGTGATGCGTCACGATCCCCCGACCTGCGAATGGCCCCAGCCGCTCCCGATACATCCCGTCCACCATCTCCACCTGCTTCTCGAGCGCGCGCACCGCGCCCTTCAACTCCACCGTCTGCACCGCGCTCATCCCCCCCTTCGTGCGCATCACGTTGATGATCGAGTCCCGCAGCGGCGCCACGAACTTCGCCACCAATTCGGGGTCAAGCCACAGGTGCGGGTCAACACCCCCGTGCGCATGGTCATGGTCATGCTCCTCCCCGTCGTGGTCATGCTGATCGCCGTCAAGCCCCTCACCGGTATCACCATCAAACGGCGCACTCGACCGGACTTGGACCGCCTCGGCCATTTCCAGCAACTCTCGATTCTCGCGCGGATTCGCGCGGAGCACCCGCTCTATCTGCGGCTCAAGCCCCATCCCCACCACAACCACGAGGTCCGCCCGCGCCAGCGCCGCCATCGCCGACGGCGTCAGCTCGAACCCATGCTCCGACGCCCCCGCCGGCAGCACGCTCACCACCTCCGACCCCTGCGGCAGCAGCGGCCTGACCAGCCCGACCAGCGGGGGGATCGAGACCACGGCCCGCATCGTGGGCTCCGCACCCCTCGCCGCAGGGCACGAAACCGCAGAAAAAACCGCCGCCGCACACGCCCAGACCGATCGGTTCATGCCCGCCCTTTCCACAAAGCCCGCCCCAAGACAACGCCCCGGGTACGTCGATATACTCTTTGCGTCGTCGGGGTCCCGATCCCGGGGACGACAAGCAGCAGCATATGGGGCGGTAGCTCAATTGGGAGAGCGCCTCGGTCGCATCGAGGAGGTTGAGAGTTCGATCCTCTTCCGCTCCACTTCACCCTCGGCATCCCAAGCCGCTGGTAATCAGACCCCAAGGCTCCGCGGGAGACACAGGACTTCGGTCCTCCAAGAATCCCGCGTGAGCCACCCCCAAAGGCCCGGCCGTGCCACCACCCCCATTCGGCCGGGCCTTCCTTACGCGCCGGCAGGGGGCGTGCTAGTGTCGAGCGGGATGGGCACGCCGAACGATCCAACGACGATTTCGGGCTCGCGCGAGACGCCCGCGATGAAGCAGTATTACCGCTTCAAGTCGCTGCATCCGGACTGTGTGCTGTTCTTCCGGATGGGGGATTTCTACGAGCTGTTCGACGACGACGCGATCCTCGTTTCGAAGGCGATCGGGCTCACGCTGACGCAGCGGACGAGCGGCATCCCGATGGCCGGCATGCCCTATCACGCCGTCGACGGCTACGCGCAGTGCCTCATGCGCGAGGGCTACAAGATCGCGATCTGCGATCAGATCGAGGACCCCAAGGAAGCCAAAGGCGTTGTCGAGCGGGCGGTTACGCGCGTGCTGACGCCGGGCTCGGTGATCGACGAGACGCTGCTCGATGAGGATCGGGCCAACCGGATGGCGGCGATCGCATTCGTGGGGAGCGGGGACGAGGCGTCTGCGGCGATCGCGGTGGCGGACGTTTCGACGGGGGAATTCGTGGTCTTTGAAGCGCGGGCGGGGGAGGCGGCGGACGCGCTGCTGCGGTATGCGCCGACGGAGTTGTTGTTCGCGGAGACGGAGGACGGGAAGGTCCCGCCGCGCGTTACCGTGGTGCTGGAGGCGTGCCGAGCGGCGCCTACGCCCAGACCCGTGTGGAATTTCAGACCTCAAGAATCGGCCGAGGTGGTGCAAAACCACTATGGCGTGCGCACTTTGGCGGGTTTTGGCCTTTCGGATGACGATCCTTGTGCGCACGTGGCGGGCGCGCTGCTTCGGAGGCTGCTCGAGACGCAGGCGCCGGAGGGAGCGCCTCGTGTGCGCACGGGGGGCGGTGGTCCGCTGGCGCATCTGGCGCCGCCGAGGAAGCTGGTGGAGGGGGAGACGCTTGGTTTGGATGCGGCGTCGATCCGGTCGTTGGAGATCGAGCGGACGATGCGGGGGGAGAATGAGGAGGGGACGCTGGTGGGCGTCTTCCTGCGCGCGGGGCAGTGCGGCCCAAGGACCGCGATGGGGAAGCGGCTCGTGAGGGATTGGCTGCGGAGGCCGCTGGCGCGGAGGGAGGCGATCGAGGCGCGGCACGGGCAGGTGGAGACGCTGGTGGGTGATCAGCGGATGTTGGGGGAGTTGCGGAAGGCGCTGGATGAGGTGCAGGACGCGGCGCGGATCGCGGCGCGGTGCGCGATTGGAAGGGCGGGGCCGAGGGACCTGGCGGCGCTGTCGCGGTCGCTGGCCAAGGCGGGCGCGATCCGGGAGGCGGTGCGGGGGGCGCCGGCGTTCGCGGGGCTGCTGGCTCGGTTTGAGAGCGTGAAGGAGACGTTGGGGCCGCTGGGGGAGCGGATCGGGGCGACGCTGGTCGATTCGCCGCCGGCGAACGTGCGAGACGGGGGCGCGGTGCGCGAGGGGGTGGATGGGGAGCTGGATGAGGCGCGGGGGCTGGAGACGGATGCTTCGGCGTGGCTGGCTTCGTACCAGGCGGAGCTGTCGCGGACGCATTCGCTGCCGGGGATCAAGGTGGGGTTCAACAAGGTCTTCGGGTACTACATCGAGTTGCCGGCGGCGCAGGCGCGGCGGGCGCCGGAGGGGTTCACGCGGAAGCAGACGCTGAAGAACGCGGAGCGGTACACGACGGCGCCGTTGTCGGAGTTTGAGGGGAAGGTGACGACGGCGCGGGAGCGGGCGCTCGCGCGGGAGTTGTCGATCTTCGAGGAGTTGTGCGGGGCGACGGCGCGATTGTCGAAGGAGATCGTGTCGTTTGCGGAGGCGTGCGCGGAGGCGGATGCGCTGGCGTGCTTCGCGGCGATCGCGGAGCGGAGGGGCTGGGTGCGCCCCCGGATGTCTGATCAGCCAGTCTTAGAAATCGAACAGGGGCGACATCCGGTGTTGGAGGGGACGCTGGGGAACGAGTTCGTGCCGAACGACGTGGTGCTGGGGAGCGCGGAGGCGCCCGCGAAGCTGGCGCTCATCACGGGTCCGAACATGGCGGGCAAGTCGACGTTCATCCGGCAGGTGGCGTTGTTGGCGCTCTTGGCGCATGCGGGGAGCTTTGTGCCGGCGGCGAAGGCCGAGATCGGAGTGGCGGACCGGGTGTTCACGCGCGTGGGTGCGGACGATGCGCTGCACGCGGGACAGTCGACGTTCATGGTGGAGATGACGGAGACGGCGAACATTTTGCACCACGCGACGGAGCGGTCGATCGTGGTGCTGGATGAGGTCGGGCGCGGCACGAGCACGCTGGACGGGTTGGCGCTCGCGTGGGCAATCGCGGAGAGATTGGGCGGGGAGGGTGGTCCGGCGCCGAGGAGTTTGTTTGCGACGCACTATCACGAGCTGACGCAGCTGGAGGAGGCGTTGCCGGGGAGGGTGAAGAACCTGCACGTGGCGGTGCGGGAGTGGAAGGGTGGGATCGTCTTTGTGCATCGGATATTGGCGGGACGGACGAACAAGTCGTACGGGGTTCACGTGGCGCGCTTGGCGGGATTGCCGAGCGAGGTGGTGGCGCGGGCGAAGGAGTTGCTGGAGCGTTTGAGTGTTTCGCACGAGCCGTCGGACGTGAGGAGGATTGCGGGGGAGAGGGCGGGTAGGGATGAGGGGCCGCAGATGAAGCTGTTTGGGGAGACACCTCACCCTGCGGTGGAGGCGTTGAAAGAAATGGAATTGGAGGAGATGACGCCGCTGCGGGCGTTTGATGCGTTGAGGAGGTTGAAGGGGATGGTCGAGGAGTGAGGAGTGCGCGTCAGGCGATGTTGCGGACGTGAGCTGAGTTCTGGAATCGTCGCCACGCGCGGAAGTAGAACGCAAAGCCGCTCAAGAGCGTGATGGTTGAAATGATCATCACGAATGGAAGCGGAAACACCGGTGACGCGTTGCCGACGGAGCCGACCATGATGATGGTGGCGAGCAGATGGGCCATCGCGCCCATTGCGCCGTCACGGTGGGCCTGCGTGCGGAGGAGGCGTACGCGGAGTTCGTGGGCAGAGAGGTTCGCGGTGTCGTCGGGGAAGAGCATGATTGAGCTCCTGTAACGAGGTCAGGGCGTTGCGGCCCGGTCTTGCTTGAGTTTATTCTCGAGGGCGGTGCGGAGTTCTGGGAGGAGTTTGTCGACATCGGCGCCACGAAATTGGGTTTGTTTGAGCCCGTCGAAATGTACGGGGCGGGGTTGATGATGTTCGAGGGCGAGTTGGACCAGGTCGGTGCGGGCGACGGCTTTGCGCGGCGCCGCGAGGTCCTGTCTTCGCGGTTCGTTCGGGGCTCCGGGGGCCGTTCGCGCGCACCCGATGTCGTGGCACGTGTCGCAGAATGCGCCGGCGCGCGGCAGATTGCGCTCTCGTTTCGTGAGTCAGGCGGTATCCTGTTGGAAAATGGTCCGGCGGCGTCACCGGGCGAAAGTTACATGGGAATGTCGGTTTTACGAATGGACCAAAGCTATGAGTCATGTTTCATGCACAGCGGATGTTCCGGCGGGCTCCACGTTTGTCGAGGAGTACGTCAAGCAGCACAAGCAGGATCTGGACAAGCTGCGCGCGCAAGCGAGCAAGCAGGGTTTCGTCGGAGCCTGGCTCATCATCGGCGACAAGGGGTATCTCGAAAAGCGATTGCAGTATGCGACCACGTCGTTCCCGGAGCCGGACGTGTCGCCTCGGATCATCCTCTCGCCCAAGAATGAGACTGATATTCAGAAGGCGATCGCGCTGTGCCGAGAGATGAAGATGGCGTTGGCGGTGCGCACCGGCGGGCACCAGTACTGCGGCTACTCCTCGACGCCGCCGACCAACATGCAGCTGGACCTGAGTCAGACGTTCACGGAGTATCGGTACGACGCGTCGACGAACGTCCTGCGATGCGGGGTCAGCCACGGGCTGGGCGACTGGGCGGCGCTGAACCACCAGAACGGGATCTACCTGCCGATGGGGGTCTGCGCGCACGTCAACCTGGGCGGGCACGTGCACACCGGCGGGTGGGGCATGGTGGCCCGGAGCCACGGCCTCCTCGCGGACCACGTGCTCGCGTTCGACATCATCCTTGCCAGCGGGCAGAAGGAACGGATCGTCCGCCCGGTTCCGGGCGCGACGAGCGCGCACAACGACGATGTCTTCTTTGCGGTGCTGGGCGGGAGCAAGGGGGGCGAGTTCGGGATCGTCACGCACTGGGAGTTCAGCCCGTTGCGCGACGCGGACTACCCCAACTCGGCGTGCTACACGTTCCTGTGGCTGTGGAGCCGAGACAAGATGCAGCGGGTCGTGGAGCAGCTCGAGAAGCTCACCGGGCTCTGTGCGAGCGGCACGGTCCCTTCCGACTACGAGTTCATGCTCTCGATCACGGGCTTCGGCTTCATGAAGCTCTTCAGCAACAGCACGATCAAGCTCTTGCGCGAGCTGGAGAACTACTTCGACGGGGTCCCCGTACCCCCGGTGATCCAGATGTGGATGTGCTACACGAACAAGGGCGGCAAATCGGCCGTGTTCGACGATCGGTGGTTCGAGTCCTTTGCTGCAGAGGATGTGTGCGGCGAGCCGCTGTTGGCGAAGCGTCTCAAGAACACCCCGATCTCCCAGGGTCTGGCCGAGGACTTCATCATGCTGCACGACCGGGAGATGCAGTATCCGTTCGTGAAGCGGTCGCGCGCGACGATGGCGATCCCCGAGGGGTTCTCGAAGGCCTACGCGCAGCGGATGGACGAGATCATGGGGGAATTCGGCGCGAAGGACGGGCAGCACCTCGTCTCGCAGATGCAGATCTACGCGGGCGGCGCGGTGTCGCAGAACGGCAAGTCCGGGGCCACCGCTTACGCCTGGCGTGACCTGGCGTTCGGGATGAGCCACGACGCGTTCTACTCCGATGGCTGGTTCGGGGAGGACGGGCACAAGAAGGCCGAGGCGTGGCAACAAGAGAATGACCGCGTCTTCATCGGTCAGAGGGCGTTCGCGGACAGAGACATGAGGATGTTCGCGTACACCTTCGGTGACCGCGTGCTCGAGAACGTGTGGGCGTGCTACTACGACAGCCGGGCGATCTACGACCGGCTTCGGAAGATCAAGCGCGTCGTGGACCCCGACGGGCTGCTGATGGCGGACACGTTTTCGGTCAAGCCGCTCTGACGCACCGCCTGTGAGCTTCCGGTTGAGCAGATTGCGGGGTTCGGGGAGGGATTCGTCGACGCAGGCCCCGCGAGCGCGGTGGCGGATGCGCGGAGTCTCCGGGTATGAAGTTTGGTGCGCCGAGTGAAGTGGGTTCGCTCCGATCGCGGGATGAAGAAATCAGGCGGTGGGCTTTGGGGAGGGTCGCGGGCGGCGTCGGGCGCCGCATTCGGGGCAGGGTAAGGAGGGCGGGAGGTTGCGGAGGTCGTAGGAGCAGGCGGGGCAGCGGCGGATGCGTTTGCTGCGGAATGGGGGACGGTGCGCGTACCGGCGGGAGAGGATGAGGAGCGCGGGGATGGTGAGGAAGGTGGTGAGGGCGGCGGAGATGAGGGAGTGGATGATGGCGGCGATGGGCGTGAGGGGATGAGACAGGTAGTCGCCTACCACGACCCAGTAGAGCTGGAACGCGAAGACGGGGATGAGGCTGATGATGAGGGCGGTGCGGAGGGGGACGATGTGGATGCGGCGGGTGGTGGCGAGGGCGAGGATGACGGAGGGGGCGAGATAGGCCGGGGAGAAGACGATGTAGTGCATGAGGAGCACGGAGATGTTGAACGTGTGCTTGAATGCGTCCGCGAAGGAGCTGGCGCTTGCGAAGATGAGTGCGTAGAAGAGGACGATGGGAGAGGTGATGAGCCAGTAGAGGATTGGGGCGCAGACGATCGCGGTCTGGTTGAAGGAGAGGCGTCGGAGCATGGAATCGGGGGTCATGGGCGTGGTGGGGCCAGGGCGCCGCATTCGGGGCAGGGTAAGGAGGGCGTGAGGTTGCGGAGGTCGTAGGAGCAGGCGGGGCAGCGGCCTTGGGTGATGCGGGTTCGACGCGCGGCAACGACGAGGGTTGTGATGGAGATGAGGAGGATGACGGGGCTGGCGAGCGTGTTGAGGGAGATGAGTGCGATTTCGAGGAACTCGGCGTGGTAGTCGCCGGCGAAGACCCAGAGGAGCTGGAGCGCGACGATGGGGATCATGCCCAGCGCGAGCGCAAGAGCCATGGGCCTGCGGCGCGCGTTGAAGATCCATGCGAGGGCGAGTGTGGCGCTGAGGGCGGCGCAGGAGGGGAGGAAGCCGAGGTAGGCGATGAGGATGGCCGAGGGACGGTTGAAGTAGGCGATCGCTTCGGCGTGCGTGGCGTTTGTGGCGACGATGAGGGCGGCGTAGACGGTGGGGAGCGTGAAGAGGAGCAGGTGGGCGAGGGGCGCGAGAGTGATGAGGGCCTTGCGGCGGAAGTGGAGTTCGGACTCGGGGGGAGTGCGTGTCATGCGCGCGCTCGCGCGGCGGCGCCGCATTCGGGACAGGGAGAGGAGGGCGGGAGATTGCGGAGGTCGTAGGAGCAGGCGGGGCAGCGGCCTTGGGTGATGCGGGAGAGGCGGGAGGAGATCACAAGCACTGGCGCGGCAAGCACCACGACGGTGGCTGCCACGGTGAGGTTTGCGAAGAAGAGAGCGGGCACGAGTGTCGGCTGGGCCACGTAGTCGAATGTGAGCACGCCGACGAGTTGCAGGGCGAGGATAGGGACTGTGCCTGTCATGAGGCTCATGAGCATGGGAGTGCGTCGCGTGTCCATCAGCCACGCGGCCCACAGAACGACCGTGAGGGCCGCGTACGGCGGTGAGTAGGCGATGTACGCCCCGAGCAGCTCGTTGAGATCGATGACGTGCGACATTGCGTCCGTGGACGAGAGCCCCGTTGCGACGGTGAGGGAACCGAAGAAGACGAGGGGAGTGAAAATGAGCCAATGGCAGAGCGGCGCGAGGAGCAAAAGGCCCTTGGGGAGCGCGTGCTGTTCGGCTTCGGGGCGCGTACGGTTCATGGCGTGCTTCCATCGTATCTGGCGCAGCGCGCACACCAAAGACCCGACGCCCGAGGTGTGTGATCGCGGTGTGGGACAGCGGTTAGACTTTGGGGATGGAGATCGACGTTGCGGAGTTGGGGGTTGCGGAGCGGTACAAGCTGCTGGTGGGGGCGATCGTGCCGAGGCCGATCGGGTTTGTGTCGACGGTGTCGGTGGAGGGGAAGGACAACCTGGCGCCGTTCTCGTTTTTCAACGGGGTGGGGTCGAACCCGATGATGGTGCTCTTTTGTCCGGCGAACACGCCGG
Organism: uncultured Phycisphaeraceae bacterium; assembly: GCA_964410465.1. GTDB lineage: Bacteria > Planctomycetota > Phycisphaerae > Phycisphaerales > UBA1924 > CAYPGJ01. The sequence continues at coordinate 131,115 of CAYPGJ010000005.1, forward strand.
AGGGGGGTGAGAAGGACACGCTGCGGAACTGCAAACTGAAGGAGGAGGGTGGGACGGGGGAGTTCGTGGTGAACATTGTGAGTGAGGGGATGCTGGCGCAGATGGCCGCGTGTGCTGAGGAGCTGGCGTGGGGGGAGAGCGAGTTTGCGTTGTCGGGATTAACTCCGGGGAAGAGCGCGAGGGTGGGGGCGAAGCGGGTTGTGGAGAGCGCGGTGTGCTTTGAGTGCGTGACGGATCGGGTGATCCGGACGAACCCCGGAAGCCCCGGGGGAGGGAATGTCGTCCTCGGAAGAGTCGTGCATGTGTTTGTGCGGGAAGGGGTTATGGACGAGCGGATGCGGATTGATCCGGACGCGCTCAAGGCGGTCGGGAGGATGGGGGGCGAGGTGTATGCGCGGACGGGGGACCGGGTGGCGATGGCGCGGGGGAGCGCGGCGCTGAAGGCGCGAGAGGGAATGGCGTAAGAGAACAACGCGCGTGTTGCGGGACGCGCGTCGTTCGTGTGGTGGGGGTGTCTGGATGCGCGATGTGCGGGGAGGGTGTGGTCAGGCGCGGCCGCGTCGGGGGAGGAGGAGCATGAGTGCGCCTGCGGTGGTGGAGACGACGCCGCCGATGAGGAACCAGGTGGTGGACTCGGTGAATCGTCCGGTGAAGAACTCCTTGGTCTGGTCGACGACGGAGTCTGCGGAGGAGAAGCCGATGATGAGGAGGGTGACGCCGAGGGCGAGGAGGACGCCGGCGATGACGGCTTGCTGCTTCATGGTGTGTGTGCTCCTTTCGTGAGAGAGTGTTGTGGGTGAAGATGAAGGGAAGTGGGCGCGCGGGGGTGAAGATTGCTTCACGTTGACGTGAGGCAGCGTGGGGGATTCGCGCGGGGGTGGGGGGCGCGGGGGCGTTTAGAAGAGTTGTGTCTGACGCGGCTCGTAGACGTCGAGGGCGTGGGGGTGTTCGACGTCGATGCGGTAGTCGCCGGAGTAGCAGGCGGTGCAGTAGTGTGCGGCGGGTCGGTCTTTGGTGGCGACGCAGTCGAGCATGCCGTCGATGGAGAGGTAGGCGAGTGAATCGACGTTGAGGAACTCGCGGACCTGGTCGACGGAGCGGTTGTGGGCGATGAGTTGTTCGCGTGAGGCGAAGTCGACGCCGAAGTAGCAGGGGTGACGGATGGGTGGGCAGGAGATTCGGAGGTGGATCTCTTTCGCGCCGGCGGCGCGGATCTGCTCCATTTTGGCGCGGGTGGTTGTGCCGCGGACGATGGAGTCGTCGACGACGATGACGCGTTTGCCCTCGACGATGTCTCGGATGACGTTGAGTTTGAGTCGGACGGCGGCGTTTCGTTCGTCCTGAGTTGGCTTGATGAAGGTTCGGCCGACGTATCGGTTTGGGACGATGCCTTCGCGGTACGGGATGTTGGAGGCGCGAGCGAAGCCGGAGGCCGCGGAGCGACCGGAGTCCGGCATGGGCATGACGAAGTCGGCGCCCGTGAGCACGGGGGCTTCGCGGGCGAGCTGTTCGCCCATGCGTTCGCGGACGGTCTGGACGGTCTGGCCGAAGACGTTGGAGGCGGGCGAGGCGAAGTAGACGTGCTCGAAGACGCAGTGTGCGGGGCGGTCGGCCTGTTCGGCGAATCGTCGTGAGGAGACCCCTGCGTCGGAGAGGGTGACGATCTCTCCGGGCTCGATCTCGCGGATGTAGTTGGCGGCGAGGGCGTCGAGCGCGACGGTTTCCGAGGCGATGACGGGTTGCCCTGTCGGGAGTTCGCCGAGGACGAGGGGTCGCCATCCCCAGGGGTCGCGGGCGGCTTCGATGCGGTCGGGGAAGAGGAAGACGAGGGAGAAGGCGCCTTGGAGGCGGCGGAGGGTGGCCGCGAGGGGGTCCTGTGAGCGTTGCTGTCGGGGTGAGGCGAGGAGGTGGATGACGACTTCGGTGTCGGAGTGGGTGTGGAAGATGTGTCCGTTTTCTTCGTAGACGCGTCGGAGGGCGTCGGCGTTGACGAGGTTGCCGTTGTGGGCGATGGCGACCTGGCCGTCGATGTAGGACTCGAGGAGTGGTTGTGCGTTGCAGGCGAGTGATCCGCCGGCGGTGGAGTATCGGTTGTGTCCGATGGCGGCCTTGGGGTGTGGGCCTTCGAGGTCTCGGAGGGCGCGGTCGTCGAAGACCTCCGGGACGAGTCCCATTCCGGTGTGGACGGAGAGTTGGGAGGCGTCGGAGACGGCGATGCCGGAGGATTCCTGTCCGCGGTGCTGCTGGGCGTAGAGGGCGAGGTAGGCGAGTCGCGCGGGGTTTGGGGCGCCCCAGACGGCGAAGACGGCGCACTTTTCCTTCTTTTCGTAGTCGTGATGGGGTGTGGGAGTGAGGATTGGGAGGGCGAGATTGGGGTTCGTGCGGTGTGTCATGGGGGTGGGAGGGTGATGATAGGGAGTTGGGAGATGGGTTGAGCGGGCTTGACCGGGGGGTTGGGCGCGGCTTTACTGGCGGCCCCTGTCGCGGAGGTCGCGATGAGGAGAAGGCCGGATCAGCAAGAGTCGCCGCAGTCGCGGGCACGGCTCGGATCGCCGGCGGGCCCGGCATCGGGCTCGTGGCACACGCTCGCGGGAACGCGAGACGAAGACGGAGAGCGCAGCATGGCACGGTATACGGGTCCGAAGGTTCGTTTGTCTCGTCGGGTCGGGGTTCCGATCGTGGATCTTCCGAAGCACACGGCGAAGCGTCAGTTGAACGCGCCGGGGATGCACGGGTATCGCGGTCGTCGGATGAGCGATTACGGTGTTCGCCTGGTGGAGAAGCAGAAGCTTCGTCACCACTACAGCGTGCTGGAGCGTCAGTTCCGCCGGTACATGGCGGAGGCGTCTCGTCGCACGGGGAACACGGGCGAGGTTCTGATGCAGATCCTCGAGTGCCGTCTGGACAACGTGGTTCGGCGCGCGGGGTTCTCCCGCTCGGTGTGGGCGTCCCGTCAGCTGGTGACGCACGGTCACGTGCTGGTGAACGGACGGAAGGTGGATCGTCCGAGCTTCTCGGTGAGCGTGGGCGACAAGATCACGCTGAAGCCGAAGATCCAGCCCCGGGTTCGCGACGCGATGGAGTCGCTGGTTGGGCACATGACGCCCGGGTGGATCGACGTGAACCCGGCGGAGTTGACGATCACGGTGACGGCGATGCCGACGTCGGACCAGATTCCGTTCGACGTGAACACGAACCTGATCGTCGAGTTCTACCGCTAAATCGGGCGCGTGGCGCCTGCGCGGTGTCGCGGGCGTTCGCGCGGAGGGTCTGTCGATGCTGAAGTTTCTGCGCCGCTACAACAAGATCATTCTGGTGATCGGCGGGATCGTTCTGATGGTGGCGTTCCTGGTGCCTCAGGCGCTGCAGCAGATCGGCCGGTCGCAGCAGAACCGGACGATTGCGCGGTTCGACGGTCGGTCGTTGACGGCGATGCAGGCGACGCGGGCGGCGCAGGAGCTCGGGCTTGCGGAGACGGCGCTGCTCGGGATCGACATCAAGCGTCTGTTCGAGATCGAGGACGGTCTGCACTGGGCGTTGCTGACGCACGAGGCGTCGGGCGCGGGGTTCGTGGGCGGCCCGAGCTCGGCGCAGTCGGTGCTGGACGAGATGGCGGCGATCATCGCGACGTTCGAGGGTCAGCGTCGGCAGCAGGCCGGGCAGATCGTGGACATCGGGTCGCTGGAGCGGGACGTTCGCGAGGCGTTGACGCAGCAGCACGCGCGTCTGTCCGTGCGGGAGGGCGGGGGCGCGGTGGACGAGGCGTTGGCGAAGCTTGCGGGCGTGCTTCGGATGCGTATGGCGTATCAGAGCGCGGCGCGTCTTTCGGCGGCGTCTGCGCGGGGCGCGGCGGACGCGTTCTTCAACGCGGTGGAGATCGACGCGGCGGGCATTCCGGCGGACTCGCTGGTGGGCGAGGTGGGCGAGCCGACGGGTGAGGCTTTGGCGGCGCACTTCGAGCAGTATCGGGACGTGGAGCCCGGGAGCGGCGATCACGGGTTCGGGTACCGGCAGCCGGACGCGGTGAAGCTGGAGTGGTTGTCGGTGGATCGGGAGTTCATCCGTCGCGCGGTGCGTGTGGACGCGATCGAGATGCGGAAGCGTTGGCAGACGGGTCGGGACCGTTTTCCCGGGGAGTTTGAGACGGAGAAGGGTCGCGTCGAGGAGCTGATGCGCGCGGAGGCGACGCAGACGGCGATGACGGAGGCGGACCAGGTCGTGAAGGCGGAGATGGTGCAGCAGGCGCGCCGTTTCGCGGGGGACGGGGTGTGGCAGAAGACTCCTGCGGGCTGGCGCGGGGAGGTGAAGTCGCTGGAGGAGCTTGCGAAGGACGTGGCGGACCGGCTGGAGGCGCGGGTGGGCGCGCGGATCGAGCCGAGGGTGGCGCAGCGCGAGACGTGGATGACGTCGCAGGATCTTGCGTCGCTGCCTGGGCTTGGTCGTGGTGAGATCGTGATCGGGGCGCGTCGTGCGTCGTTCGGGGAGTTGCTGACGGCGGTTCGTGAGCTGAGCGAGGCGCCGCTGCGGGCGGGGTTCCAGGCGGGCGTGCTGTACGGGCCTGTGGTGGACACGGGCGGGAACGCGCATTACTTCCGGATCACGGAGGCACGTCGCCAGGGGCCGCCGGAGTCGCTGGAGTCGGTGCGCGAGCAGGTGTATCGGGACGTGCAGCGGTTGATGGCGTTCGAGCGTCTGCGTGGGCGGGCGGCGGACCTGCGAGCGAGCGTGATGGAGAAGGGGCTGGAGGAGACGGTCAAGCCGTACGGCGGGACGGTGTCGCGGGGGTTCATGAACCGTCGGCAGACGTACGGGAGCGGGGCGGGGCTTGATTCGCAGGCGGTGCGTGACGCGGTGATGGACAAGGCCGCGGCGCTTGACCCGACGAGGGCGTTGGACGAGCAGGCGAAGCAGCAGCGTTTCGTGGTGGAGGCGGCGCCGAAGGCGTTGGCGATGGCGTTGGTGGAGATCAAGGGATTGCAGCCGCTGACGTCGGACGATCTGCAGGGTCAGTTCGCGATGTACGCGCAGCAGGTGCAATCGACGCTTGCGGCGCAGGCGGGCGACAGTCCGTACACGCTGGAGCGGATGAAGCAGCGGCACGGGTATGTAGAGGTGGGCGGGAATCGCGAGGAGAGCGGGGCAGGGTCGAAGACGGCGGGCTGACCCCCCCACTCACGTGCGGTGTTGGGAGTGGGAAAGCGTGGTTGGGCGGCATCCTTGGGGGCTGAGGGGGGTATGAGAGCGTGCGTGCGCCGCCGGCGGGGCGGCACGGCGTTTAGGATCGGCGAGCCCACGGGGCGAAGCGGGAGCCGCGCGGAATGACGTTTCTGCTCGAGACGATCAAGCTTGGTCTGTACAACCTTCGCCTGCACATGCTGCGGTCGATCCTGACGGCGCTGGGGATCATTTTCGGGGTGATGGCGGTGATCGCGATGGTGTCGATCGGCGAGGGGAGCAAGCGCGCGGCGCTGGATCAGATCGAGGCGTTGGGGGCGCGGAACATCATCGTTCGGTCGGAGAAGCCTCCGGAGAGCCAGCAGGTGCAGGGGGGGCGTCAGCGGTCGTTCTCGCTGAAGTACGGTCTGACGCGCGACGATCTCGGGGCGATCCGGGTGAACTTCCCGGACGCGGAGACGATCGTGCCGCTGAAGCAGGTGGGCGGTCAGGTGTTGCGGGAGTCGTACCGGATTCCGAGCCAGGCGTACGGGACGACGCCGGATTTGATGCGGATCGCGAATCTGAAGGTGGCGCGGGGACGGTATCTGACGGAGCAGGACCTCGCGGACGACGCGACGGTGGCGGTGCTCGGGCACGAGGTGGCGCGGAAGCTGTTCCCGTTTGACGATCCGATCGGGAACACGATCAGGATCGACGACAAGGTGATGACGGTGGTGGGCGTGCTTGCGCCGGTGGGGTTGTCGGGGGGCGCTGGGGCCGCGCTGGTGGGTCGGGACTTGAATCTGGACGTGCAGATTCCGTTCACGACGGCCGGGATGGTGTTCGGGGACCTGGTGATGCGCCGGAGCAGCGGGAGCTTTCAGGCGAACGAGGTGCAGATCGAGGAGGTGTACATCGCGTCGCCGAGCCGTGAGACGGTGCTCGGGGACGCGGAGCGTGCGCGGCGGCTGATGGACACGCGTCACCCGGGGCTGCTGGACGTGACGCTGATCGTTCCGTACGAGCTGCTCGAGAGCGCGCGGAAGACGGCGCTGACGTGGTCGCTGGTTCTTGGGGCGGTCGCGAGCATTTCGCTGCTGGTCGGCGGGATCGGGATCATGAACATCATGCTGGCGAGCGTGACGGAGCGGACGCGGGAGATCGGGATCCGTCGCGCGTTGGGGGCGACGCGCAAGCACATCGTGTGGCAGTTCATCGTGGAGACGGGGGTGCTGAGCGCGATCGGGGGATTGGTGGGTGTGGGGTGCGGGGTGATCGCGAGCGTGCTGCTTGGGTGGGGTGTGCCGCTGCTGCCCAAGGCGCCGTTGATCGGGAAGATGTTCCCGGCAGAGATCTCGCTTCCGACGCAGGTGACGGGGTGGTCGATTCTGGTGAGCTTCGTGGTGGCCGCGGCGACGGGGCTGGTGTTCGGGATCTACCCGGCGCGGAAGGCATCGCGGCAGGACCCGATCGTGGCGTTGCGGCACGATTGAGGCGCAGGGCGTCTCGCGGGCGCTCGGGGCTGGACGGCGGGAATGCACGGTTCATGGGTTGGGAACGGATGGCACAATGTGCTTGCGGTTGTGAGCGCGCGTGAGCGAGTGCATCGGAACCCGATCGGAGTGACCGCGTGAAGTGTCGGGGCTGCGGGTACATGCTGTGGGGGATTGCGGCGCGGGTGTGCCCGGAGTGCGGGAAGCCGTTCACGGTGAGCGAGCGGCGGTTTGCTGCGCGGAAGGCGGTGTTCGGGTGTCCGGCGTGCGGGACGGAGTACGTGGGGAAGGGTGAGGACGGTCTGCCGGAGCCGAGGGAGTTCGCGTGCGTGGGGTGCGGTTCGAGGTTGGGGGTGGACGCGATGGTGGTGCGTCCTGCGGCCGGTGCGCGGGGACGGGTGGAGATCGAGCCGATCGCGTGGAGTTCGCGCGGTCGGCTGGGGTTCTTCCGGGGTTGGTTCGGGACGGTTGTGGAGGTTTGGTCGAGCCCGGCGAGCGCGGCGCGGAGCATCCCGAGGGGCGCGGGTTGGGACGATGCGCTGTTGTTCGGGATGGTGACGTGGATCATCAGCGGGGTGGTGGGGTTGTGGGGCGTGGGTGGGGCGGTGGTGCTGATGTTCGCTGTTGGGGTGCTGGTGGCGAGCGCGGTGGGGACGCGCGGGGGTGTGGTGTTTGGGGTGCTCGCGGCGCTGATCTGCGTGTTTGTGGCAGTGGCGTTGGTGTGGGTTGGGCTGGCGGTTGCGGGGTTGGCGGCGCACGGGGTGTTGCGGCTGACGGGGAGGACGCGGCTTGGGGCGCGGGGGACGATGGACGCGGTGGGGTATTCGTCGGCGGTGGCGTTGTTGTCGGCCGCGCCGTGCTTCGGGAGCTATCTGGTGTTGATCGCCGTGTTGACGCAGTGCGTGTTCGCGTGCGTGATGCTGAGAGCGCGGCAAGGGGTGGCGTGGTGGAGAGGTGCGTTGGCGGTGGCGCCTGTGGCGGCGCTGAGCTTGGGATCGGTGCTTGGCCCGTTCGTGGTTGCGCAGCGCTCGATGCGCACGATGCACGCGGGTGGTTGGCAGCCGCCTGTGCCGTTGAGGTCGGTCGGCATCAGCGGGGCGCTTCGTGTGTCTCGCGCACTGGAGGCGCACCGCCGGAGTTCGCGGAGCGAGTTGCAGCACGGCTACGAGTTGGTGGAGTCCGGTCGGCTCGATGCGGCGATGTTTGTGGAGGAGCAGTTGCGGCACTCGGGGAGCGGGAGGACGACACTCACGCCGGGCATCGAGCGGGTGTTGAAGGAACGCTGGGAGGCGCAGCGGAGCACGATGCCAGCGCACGTGATCGCGCACCGGGTGGGGCAGTTCGTGTTCACGCATCACGGGATCGATCCTGCATCCCAGGAACAACGTCTGTGGGTGGTGGTGTGGGCGCCGAGTCCGGTTTCGGTTGATGTGCTCGGGACCCCGAGGAGGGCTGCTGGGGTGTTCGATGGGTCGATGGTCGCGGTGACTCGAGCCGGCATGCCGGAAGAGATCTCGCCGCAGAGCATGTCGTTTCAGCTTGAGTTCCAGAACGCGTTGCGTGCGAAGGAGGGGTTGCCTGCGCTGCCGGACCCGTTCACGGTGCTGGAGGGGAGTCCTGCGGTGGCGGGAGGAACGGGTTTGGGTGGAGGGGGCTCGTCGCCATGAGCGACGGTTGTTGAGCCTTGGCGGGATGGGCGGCGTACACTCGCCCCCTTGAAGAACGAACGAACAGGCGGCGGGAATCGTGGCGGACCCCGGAGCGGCGGCTCGCGCGGCGGAACTGGCGGCGGAGGCGGCTCGCGCGGT
>CAYPGJ010000006.1:0-128363 GCA_964410465.1 uncultured Phycisphaeraceae bacterium
GGCATCCTGAACCTGACCCAGGCCAACACCTATGGCGGCGCGACGACGGTGGACAGCGCGGGCACGGCGCCGACGGCACGTCGATCTGACGAGCCGGACGCGGACGCGGGCGAGGTCGAGGGTTCGACGTCGGGGCTGCTGGCGGCGAAACGGCGCGCGGCGAAGCGGTTCGAGCGGGACGACGAGGGCCCCGGCGGGGTGAATTGAACCTTCCGGGTCCGGAAACCCTGGGACGAGGAGGGGTGTATAAGGCTTAGCGACTCGGGTTCGGACCGGTGTAAGTGCGCCGCCCACCGTCCCCGACAGTCTTTTGACGGGCCAGGTCGTTGGTGGCGTGCGTGGAAGCAGGCGCATCGCGGGCTGGCGCGGAGCAACGCAGAGGAGCCGACCCATGGCTGAGCGAACGTGGCGAGAGAGACGAGAGAACAAACGCGTGGCGCGCGCGAGCGTGCGCACGGCGGCGGCGATGTTGGCGCTGGCGGGGCTGGGTCTCGCGGGCGTGACGAGCGCGTGGGCGCAGAGCGGGACGGACGGTCAGCCGTCGATCCCGCCGGAGGCGCTGGCCGCGATGAAGGCTGCGCAGGGCGGGAACAAGGGCGGGGACGACAAGAAGGAAGACTTCCCGAAGTTCGACGAGGTGATCAAGGAGTACACGAAGGTCGTGTCGACGGCGGACGGCGCGTCGAGCATGTACACGCTGTACCGGCGCGACAAGGACAACCAGCTGCTGGCGGAGCTGCCGAGGGACTTCGAGAAGCAGAAGCTGTTTGTGGCGACGACGATCGCTGGCGGGACGCCGACGGCGGGCATCCAGTTCGGGGACACGTTCGTGTACTGGAAGCGGGTGGACAAGCGTCTGATGCTGGTCCAGCCGAACCTGGGCGTGCGTTCGTCGGGCGATCTCGAGTCGCAGAAGTCGCGCGACAACCTGTTCACGGACCGGGTGCTGCTCGACGTGCCGATCGTGACGATGAGCCCGTCTGGCGGGCCGGTGATCGACATGGACGACCTGCTGGTGGGGCAGTCGGAGAAGTTCTTCGGGTTCATGACCAAGGGCGTGAACAAGGCGCTGGCGGAGCTGGACAAGGCCAAGGCGTTCCCGCAGAACGTCGAGATCGCGTTCAAGATGCCGCTGGCCAGCGCGGGCGGCGCGTTGACGACGCTCCATTACTCGTGGAGCGTGCTCCCGGAGAACACGGGCTACAAGCCGCGCGTGGCCGATCCGCGCGTGGGGTACTTCACGACGGCGTACCAGGAGCTGGGCCAGCCCGGCTCGGACCAGCCCTTTACCCGGTACATCAACCGGTGGAGCCTCGAGAAGGCGGACCCGAATCTCAAGCTCAGCCCCCCGAAGCAGCCCATCGTGTTCTACATCGAGCACACCACGCCGGTGCGCTACCGGCGGTGGGTGCGTGAGGGCATCCTCGACTGGAACAAGGCGTTCGAGAAGGTCGGCATCGTCAACGCGGTCGAGGTCTACCAGCAGGACGCGCGGTCGAACTCTCACATGGACAAGGATCCTGAGGACGTCCGCTACAACTTCTTCCGCTGGAATTCCAACTCGGTCGGGTTCGCGATCGGGCCGTCGCGCGTCGATCCGCGCACGGGGCAGATTCTCGACGCGGACATCGTGATGAACGACGGGTTCATCCGCTCCTACGGGCGGACGTTCAAGAACCTCGTGCCGCAGGTCGCGATGGAGGGCTTCAACCCGCAGACGCTGCGCTGGCTCGACACGCGTCCGCAGTGGGATCCGCGGATGCTGCTGGCCGACGGCGCGGAGCGTCAGCGCATGCTCGCCGAGCGTGCGCAGCGCCTTGCGTCGGGCGAGCCCATGCCGCTCCCCGGGATGCCTTCGACGAGCCACGAGGGCCCGTCGCTCCTGGGCGCGACGGCGTACGACGGGCTGGCCAACCGCATCTCGCAGGTCAACGGCGGGTGCGCCCACTCGACCTTCAAGGCCATGGACGTCTCGCTCATGCGCCTGGGCTTTGAGGCGCTGGACTCGATGCGTCTCGCGGCGAAGCCCGCGGGCGGCGAGTCGCCCGGCGGCGGCGACGACAACCTCATCGACGGTCTCCCCGAGGAGTACATCGGCGAGCTCATCAAGGAGGTCACCGCGCACGAGGTCGGCCACACGCTCGGGCTTCGCCACAACTTCAAGGCCTCGTCCCTCTACGACATGAAGGACGTGAACAGCCCCGAGTTCAAGGGCAAGGCGCAGGTCGGCTCGGTGATGGACTACAACCCCGTCAACATCAACTTCAACGACGGCCCCGCGCAGGGCGACTGGGTGACCCCGGTCATCGGCCCGTACGACTACTGGGTGATCGAGTACGGCTACACGTCGGAGAACGACCTCAAGCCGGTGCTCGCCAAGTGCGCCGACCCGACGCTGGCGTATCTCACCGACGAGGACACGTGGGGGCCGGACCCGTACGCGCGCCGGTTCGACTTCGGCAAGGACCCCGTCGGCTGGGCCGAGTCGCGCATGCGCCTCGTGCAGCACCTTCGCTCCAAGATCCTGGAGCGGGCGGTGAAGGACGGGGAGTCGTGGGAGAAGGCGCGGACGGCGTACCTGGTGACGCTGGGCCAGCACGTCACGGCGTTGTCGGTGTCGGCGAACTGGGTCGGCGGCTCGTTCATCAACCGTGACCGCAAGGGCGACGTGAGCCCGGTGACGGGCAAGTCGCGCGACCCGATCGAGAACATCCCGGCCGAGACGCAGCGCCGCGCGATGCGTCTGGTCATCGAGAACGCGTTCAAGGACGAGGCGTTCGGCCTGACGCCGGACCTGCTCGCCAAGATGTCGCTCGACAAGTGGTGGGACGAGGGCGGCATGGGCGGGATCTTCGAGGACCCGACGTACCCGGTGCACGAGCGGATCGCGGCGATCCAGTCGTCCGCGATGACGATGCTGCTCAACCCGACGACGCTGTCGCGCGTGTACGACAACGAGTTCCGCGTGCCCTCGGGCGAGGACGCGCTCACCGTGGCGGAGGTCATGTCCGCCACGTCGGACGCGATCTGGAGCGAGCTGGACGGTCGTTCGACGGGCAAGTACACGGCCCGGCAGCCGATGATCTCGAGCCTGCGTCGGAATCTGCAGCGCGATCACCTCAATCGTCTGATCGACCTGACGATGCCGTACGCGCTGGGCGGGTCGGCGGCGGAGAACGCCGTGGCCACCCTCGCGGCGCACAAGCTGCGTGAGATCCAGGGCAAGATCGGCAAGGCGCTCGGGAAGGACGAGGCCGGCGCCGGTCTTGACCCGTACTCGGTCGCGCACCTGGCGGACGCGAAGAAGCGGGTCGAGAAGGCGCTCGACGCGCAGTACATCGCCAACAACAACCCGTTCGGCGCGTTCGGCGGGTTCATTCTGTTCGGCCAGCCGGCGTCGTCGGGGAACTGACCCGGCGTCGGCGCTCCGGCGGTACACCAGCGGGCCGCGCTCCTTGACGAGCGCGGCCTGTTTCTTTTTTGCCGGCGTCGGCGCGCCCGTCCGGGGCGAGCCGCGGGGATCACATGATGGAGCCCATCTTCAGCGCGCGCCGGAGATCGGCGATCTGTCCCGCGTGCATGCCGTTGTGGAACACCATGCGGAAGCCCAGCATCCCGAGGCTCAGCTGCCCCGGGCCCCATGGCACGACCCGCTCCAGGTCCGCGTCGCTCGCCCCGCGCACCGCCTTCGCCACACGATCGCACCCTCCCTCGAACACCTCGACACAACGCGCGAGCGCCGGGTACGCGCTCGCGTCCGCGATCGGGGTCGAGCCGAAGCACACGCCCTCCGTGCCGAACCGGCGCGCATCTCCCTGGGCCTTTCCCTCGATGAACACGTCAGGGGGGAGCGATCCGCCGTCGAGAAGCCCCGCGACCCGGTGCATCGTGTGCGCGAGGTGGCCGAGCGACCACGCCACGTGATTCGGCAGCGTCGGCGCCTGCGCGGTGTGGTTCTGGTCCGTGAAGCCCTTGAGATACCGCTGGACGAGCTGTTTCGTGCTCTCGACGCCCTGGGCGATGTATTCCTGCGCGTTGGCCATGCGGACGCTCCTTGTGTGTTGGAGCGATCGTACGCGCTCGGCGATTCGGGGGGGTTTCGCGGGGCCGCTCAGGCGCTCGGCCCCGTCGTGCGCGAGGCCTCGACGAGCCGGTCGAGCGTCCGGCGCGCGAGCCCGAGGTCGATGGCCTGCCGCGCGAGGGCGAGCCCGTGCTCCGCCGACGCGCACGCGCCGCCGATCCGGAGGGCCAGTGCGCTGTTCACTTCCACGATGTCGCGCGCGGGGCCGCGTTCGCCGTCGAGCACGCGTCGGAGGGTGTCCGCGGCCTGTTCGAGCGTTGTGGCCGCGAGCGACTCGGTGGTGGCGCGCGGGACGCCGAGCGACGCGGGGTCGAACTGTTCCAGCCAGACGCGCGAGCCCTCGCAGTGGGCGATGGTGGTGGGGCCGGAGGTGGAGATCTCGTCCATGCGCCCGGCGCCGTGGACCACGCCGGCGCGATCGGAGCCGAGCCTGGAGAGCGCACGGGCCATGGGCTCGACGAACTCGGGGGCGAAGACGCCGAGGAGTTGTCGTGGCGCGAGGGCTGGGTTGGTGAGCGGTCCGAGGAGGTTGAAGATGGTGGGGAACGCGAGGGCTTTTCGCACCGGCGCGACGTGCCTGGTGGCCGGGTGATGGTGTATGGCAAAGCAGAAGCAGACCCCGGCGTCGCGGAGGCACGCTGCCTGGATCTCGGGCGAAGCGTCGACGTTCACGCCGAGCATGGCGAGCGCCTCGGCCGAGCCGCGTCCGGTGCGTGAGCGGTTCCCGTGCTTGGCGACACGGATGCGTTGGGCGCTGTCGGGCAGCGTGGAGGCCGAGGCCGTGACGAACGCGCTCGCGGTGGAGATGTTGAACGTCTTGGCGGCGCCCCCGGTGCCGCAGGTGTCGATGACGACCTCGCCGGGTGGCGGCGTGTAGGGCACACGGGCGACGCGCTGGCGCATGGCGCGAGCGGCGCCGACGAGCATGTCCTCGGTGACGCCCCGGGCTTGCATGAGAGCGAGCAGCGCGCCGACGCGCGCGGGCTCTTCCTGGCCCTCGAGCATGCTGTCGAAGACGGCGCGCGTGGCGCCCTCGCTCAGCGTCCCTCCCCCGATCAGCGTCTCGAGCGCTTCCTGCATCCCATGGAGCGTATCGGCCCCTCGGCGCGGGGAATTCGATCCATCTTCCTGCCAGAATGTGTCACACGCCCCACGCGGGACGCGAATAACCCCTCTCGGCACGGGTTCTGCCTTCCTCGGCCTCACACCCGGGCGTCGAAACACCGACGTACCATCCCCGAACCCGAGAGGGGCGTGCGCGTCGTATCCGGCGTGCCGAGCTGTTCTGAACGAGTTTCCGGCCCTGCCAGCCCCGGGCCCATCCATCCCCAAGGAACCGCATCCATGCCGCGACTTGCTCCCCGACGTCTCGCCTCCCGCAGCGTGCTCGCCCTGCTCGCCTCGTCTGGCCTGGCCTCGATCGCCCTGGCCGATCTCCCGGCGATTCTCGACCGGGCCCCGACGGGCGCGACGGCGATTCTTGCGGCGCCGAGCCTCAACAAGCTCGACGTCGGCGCTGCGGGGATCATGGGAGCCCTGGGGCAGGCGCCCGATGGCCTCATGGCCGCGATGGAGATGCTCGGCCTGGCGCAGAACGTCGACATGACGCGCCCGGTGGTGGTGATGATGATGCCGGTGACCGACCCGAACGCTGCGGCCGAGGCGCCGCCGCTGATCGCGTTGCTCCCCGTGAACGACTTTCAGGCGATGGTGAAGGCGCTCGGCGCTGCGGACCCCGGCGCGGCCATGTCGGAGATCTCGCTGCAGGGCGAGACGTTCTACGCGAAGGCCGTGGACGGGAACTACGCGGCGTTGAGCCCGTTGAAGGGCTTGCTCGAGAAGTTTGACGGCGCCGGGGGGAACCTCGCTGCGCATGCGGCGGTGCTGGGCCAGGCGGGGGAGCGCGTGGCGTCGAAGGGCGATTTGTTTGTGATGTTCGATCCGGCATCGGTGCAGCAGCTGTCGAACGCTGGGCTGAACCCGCTGGCGGGCGCGCTGCAGAAGCCGCTCCTGGCCGCGGGCCTGGGCGGGATGGGTCAGGGCGGCGCGATTCCCGGCGCACGTCTGATGCAAGACGCGGTGGGCGGGGTCTTCGCCATCCGCTCCCTCGACGCGGGCCTGCACGTCGAGCTGGCCATGAACTACAAGCCGGGGTCAGAGCGAGCCAACATGCTCGGCGGCGGGGGAGTCTCGACGCCGCTGCTCAAATCCCTCCCCGATGAGCCGTTTCTCCTCGCGTACGCCGCCGATCTTTCGACGCCCGGCATGAAGAATCTGGTGAAGGCGCTTGGCGGCGATGATCCTGCCGCGGCCGCGTCGCAGCCCCTTCTCGCGCTCGGCGCCGCGGTCGACGGCCAGGCCGTTGCGATCTATCCCAACCCCGCGGGCGTGTTCGGCGGGCTGCTCGCGCGTTCCGTGTCGTACTACGCGGCGCCGAATCCCGCAGATTTCACCAAGTCCTTCAAGACGCTGATCACCGGTCTCAACGGCCAGGTGGCCGACGGCTCCCAGATCGCGACCACCTACACCGACGGCGCGCTGAGCGAGGGCAATCTCAAGGCCGACGCGTACACGCTCAAGATGCTCGCCACCGGAGGCGGCGGTTCTCCGCTCGCGCTGTTCTACGGCCCGAGCAGCGGCCCGAACGGCCATGTCGCCTCGGGCGAGAAGGGCGTCTACGTCACCACCGTCGCCGACGCCAAGCTCATGTCCAAGGCGCTGGCCACGACCCCGGACGCATCGCTCGCCTCCAACAAGCTCGTTGCACAGGTCGCGGCCAATCTCCCCGCGAACCGCTCCGGCGAGTTGTATCTCGGCGTGAAGCCCATCCTCGACACCGTCCTGCCGTTCATGGCCATGGCCGGCATGAACGCGAACTACACCCCCCCGGCCGATCTGCCCCCGCTGGGCATCGCGTTCGTCCCCGAGGGCGGAGGGTTCTCGATCGACGCGTTCGTTCCGGCCGAGGTGCTCAAGGCCGCGCAGACCCTCGGCGCCGCGATCCAGCAGGCCGCGCCCCAGGGCGGGCCCAACCAGCCGAAGAAGCCCGCGTTCTAAATTCCTCCCCCCGGGGGGGCGGTCGCCCGCTAGGCGATCGCGCGAGCGTGCGTCGGCGCGGCGAGACGCCCGCACGTCGGCGCGCCAACCTCGCCCGCGCGCGCGCCGTGGGACGCGAGCAGGCTCGTCTGCGCGTACACGACGGCCCATCGTCCTTGCGCGTCACGCTCCAGCGTCGCGCGAAGCAGCCCGCCCGCGTCGACGTGCGCCCGCCCGTCGGTCGGATCGTCGATCCATGACGGCTCGATGTCACGCGCGTCCACGAGGCATTCCGCGTCCCCGACGAGAGCCCGCTCGGCACGGGCGTGCGCGCGTCCCCGCTCGTCGAGCCGCACCACCCAACGCAGCGTCCACGCTTCCTCGCCGCCGCCACCCCCGACGCGCCACTCGATCGTCAGCTCATCGGGCGTGCGTCCGCCCTGCTTGTCTCGCGCGTACGTCGGGCTCATCGCTTCCGTCTCCCGCGCGGCCCGGCGCTCCGCGTCTCCGGCCCGTCCTGACGCTCCATCACCTCCCCGAGCGTCCGTGCCGCGTCCTCCAGGTCCGACCCCTCCTGCGACACCACCCGTTCCGCCAACGCATCGAGCAGGCCCACGAAGTCCACCATCGCGTCCAGCCTCGCGCCATGCTCGCGTGACTCGGCGTCACCCGAGCGCGTCATGTCCCGGATCTCGTGCAACGACGCCAGCAGCGGGTCCAGTTCGCGCTTCTTCCGCTCCCGAAGGATCGTCCGAAGCATCGACCACACGTCCGATTCCGCACGGAAGTACTCCTTCCGGTCCCCCGGCTTGTGCACCCGCTGCACCAACCCCCAATCCACTAACGAACGCAGCGTCATCGACGCGTTGCCACGACTGATTTGCAGCCGACGCATCACCTCGTCCGAGTTCAACGCCTCACCCACGATGTACAGCAGCGCGTGCGCCTCGGCCATCGTGCGCCCGATCCCCCAGGCCCCGGCCATCTGCCCCCAGGCGCGGACGAACGCGTCCTGCGCTTTGGCGATCGACTCCGATTCGTGCAGCCCTCGACGCTCCATCAGACCGCCTCCGCGCACGCGCGTCGCTCATCGACGACGGCGACGTGGATCATAGTGCATTCAAAAGGTTTTGAAAGATCATACAGACGTCATTTCACGCCACGACAACAAACCCGAGCGTCGAAGCCGTCTGGCCACACAGAAAAGTGCGAAATAAACGTATGGCCCGAAAATGCCCCACAGATTTGCAAAAAGAAAAGAAGGCGGCGAGCCGCCGAAGGCAGTCTCGCCGCCCTTCCGGGGGCTGAGTAAGTGAAAGAAATATACCCCGGTCAACCGCTCGCTGCCAGCTACGGGACAATCTTTTTTTCCTGCCGGACAGTACAGAGCGGTCACCACACCAGGTCTGCACACCCCACGATCCCAACGCACAGCGCGACCACACCATTGATTACCCCGAAGGACAGAGGCAATCCGGCGATTCCGCGGCGGGCGAGATGCGCGTGCTCCCACACAAGCAACGCTCCCACACCAAAACAAGCCCCCCCGAAAAGCCCACCAAATCGCCCGTCCGCACCCCACGCCATCCCCAGCAGCAGGATCGACGCCGCGTGTAATCCACGGCTCATCCACCGTGCGCGACGCGATCCCCAGCGTGCCGGGATGCTCTTCAGCCCTGCTCCTCGATCAAATCCCTCATCTTGGAGCGAGTACAGCACGTCAAACCCCGCCACCCAACACAAAACCATGCCAGCTAGCCACCACAATGGGGCATCTTGCCACAGATACGCGGGATCGATCGCGATCCCTGCGGCAAGTGGGCTCGACGCCAGCGCTCCCCCAAGGAACAGGTGCGAAGCCCACGTAAACCGCTTCGTGAAGGAATAGAACCCGATCCACGCCAACACCGGCGCCGCAAGCCACGTCGGCCATGGGTTCCCGAAGAACACCCAGAACAGGGAGCAGCATCCCACGAACGCCGCGCCGGCGCCGAGCGCGATGCGGATGGCGTCAGCGCTCTCCAGCCGTCCGGACGCCACCGCGCGTCCCGACGTGCGCGGGTTGGCCGCGTCGAACCGCCGGTCCGCAATCCGATTGACCAGCATCGCCCATGTCCGGGCGAACACCATGCACGCCACCACGAGTGTCAGCTGCCCCCCGAATCTCGCCCAGCCCCGAGCGCCCGCTTCCCCCGCATCTTGCCGCAGGATCGGCGTCGCCATGAACGCCCCCAGGACGGCGAACGGCAGCGCGAACACCGAATGTGCCAGCTTGATGTCGCGCAGCGCCACGCCCACACGCCGCGCCAGCGGCTCGCGCACCCCGCCCTCCGGCCTTCCGATCGACGCCGATCTGCTCATTCCCCGGGATGGTACGGATCGGCCTCGCCCCCCACCGCGTCTTCCCAACGCACCGGAAGCTCGTGCTCCACACCCAGCAGGTCGAGCACCTTCCCGGCCACGAAGTCCACCAGATCCTCCACGCTCCTGGGCAGGAGATAGAACCCTGGGCTCGCCGGGCACACGATCCCACCCGCCAGTGTCACTTGACGCATCGACTCGATGTCCATGAGCGTCAGCGGCGCCTCCCGATGCACGAGCACCAGCCGACGTCGCTCTTTCAGCGTGCAAGCCGCGGCCCGCGTCAGCAGGTTGTCCCCCAGCCCGTGCGCGATCGCGTTCAGCGTGTGGCTCGAGCAGGGCACCACGGCCATCCCGTCGTGCCGGAAGCTCCCTGACGCGATCACCGCGCCGATATCCCGGTGACTGTGCCGAACCACCAGCCCCGCTCTCGGGTCATCCGGCCCCGTCAGCCCGGCCAACGAGAGGACGTCCACTCCCTCCATCCCCAGCTCGTCGTGCAGCAGACGCGCTCCGGGGGGCGTCACCACGATGTGCGTCTCGTGCCCCAAGCCGACCAGCGTCGAGATCGCTCGCCGCGCATACGCCGCGCCGCTCGCCCCGCTGACGCCGATGACATACCGACCCATGCCGACTCCTCCGCTGATCCGACGGCGTCATGCTAGCCCGCGCTCGCGTTCGCCGAGCCGATCTGTCGATGAGTACACTGAACGCCCACAGCGCCAGGAGTCTTCGATGTCCCGCCCACGCCGGATGCCTTTCATCCTCCCCTTGTTCGCCGCTTCGCTCGCCATCGCCGCCGGCCTCCCCGCCTGCGTCGGGGTCTCCACCAACCCCTCCATCTACGACGATCCCAACGCACGCCCCGTCGCTTCCGCCGCGATCGTCGAGATCACCTCCGCGGCCGTGCGTCACGTGGTCTCCCGCTACCCCGTCCAGGGCCCCTACGCGCTGAACCTCCCCGCGTCCATCCCGGACCACCAAGCCTCGCTCATCATCAAACGGCTCGGCGACAACGCCAACCTCCTCACCGATGCCACGCAATCCATGCCGCGTTTCCACGTCGAGAGCGTCCGCGTCCTCGGCGACGAGGCCATCGTGCAGGTCCACCGGCCCATCTCCGTTTCAGGCGGAGAAGGCCAGCCGGTCACCCAGGCCATCGAAGTGAAGTGCCGCGGAGGCGTTCAGCCGTGGCGCGTCGTTGCCACCAGAGGGCTCATGCTGGGCGCCATCCCCACGCCGCCGCCCTATCTGCGAACCGCGTCCAACTAAGCGACCGGCCCGCCGCCGATCACCGGCGTGAAATCGCCCTCGGCCGCGCCCGCGACCGGACGCTCCTCCGACAACTGAATCTCGTGCGGACGGACGCCCAGCGACACCAGTGTCGCCGCCTCCATCACCACCGAGCACCCCGCGAGATACACCCCGTCGATCACTTCCGACACGTGCGACGCGGCCACGAGCACCGAGCACAACTCCACGCCGTCCGCCACGCACACCAGCCGGCACGCGCGGTGCAGCTCCACAGGCCCGGGACAGAGCAAGCCGAACCCTCCGCGACTCACGTCGCGAATGTGCACGAGTTGTCTGGGCCGACCGGCTCCGAACTCAGTGTGTGGATCGAAGATGAGCGACCCCTGCCCTCGCACCCGGAAGCGTTCGTGGGCTCGTCGGTTCTTGCCCGACCCTTGGTCCGCCATCTCGTCCAACGCCCTGAGTGCCTGAAGCAGGCGCGTTGCCCCGTCCTGACTCATGGTGATCGTCTCCCATCCGCGGTCCTGGCGAATGTCAACCACATGTCCATCGGCAGACCTCATGCTCCCGATGCACTGGATGCCCCGTCCTCCACTACTTTCTCCGATGATTCCTCAATTCTGAACCGGCAGGCCCGCCCGATAAGCCCGCCCTGTTCACCGCCCCTCGCGCCACGTCGCGGATAACACGCGCCCGCTCAGCGTCGTGAATCGAACCGACAGCACCGTGCGACCCGTGCCCAACGCCTCTTCGCTCCCGCCCGTCAGCGTCGCCACATACATCCGTGTAATGCGATCAAACTGCGCAGCGCTCGCCTCCGGAGCGCGTAAGTCCTTGCGCCACACGGCTTGCGGCGCACCTTCCGCGCCCGCGCTTCCCCCGCGCGCCTCGAACGTCACCTCGCCCAAATCGCGAACACTCTCCCCAAACCGGTCCAGCAACTCGAAATGCGCATCGATCCGGAGCGCGCCGTCCGCTTCTCGCACCACACGCGTCAGCGGGTGGATCACCAAACGCTCCGCGCGGAACGGGCTCTCCCTCAGTTCTGCGCCGTGGATTTCACCGGCGCCGCGCGGCGCGCAGCCGCCGCCGCAGACCGCACACCCAAGAGCCAACATCACTCCGTTCCGGACGACGCGTCTCACCCGCGCAGTGTACCTCGCGCTTCCTCGCCCTCGACTCCGCGCGACCCCTCCGTCCGCCCACCCGCCAGACGACCGATCAGCCCCGCCAGCGAGCGCTGCCCCGCCTCCACGGCCGCCACCGCACGCGTGTTCTCCGTCACCACCGAGATCAGCGCGTCCAGCTGCACCTTCTGCTCCAGCACGCGTCCGTGCGCCTCCGTCAGCTGCGACTCGCGCTGCGCCGCGCCGCGACGCTCCATCAGCCACATCCAGGCGATCAACCCCGCCGCCCCGAACTGCGTGATCTCCGTCAATGCCGACACGTCCATCGCGACCTCCTCTCCTACGTCAGCCGCACGTAGTCCGCCCGGTACGCCAGGCTGGTCACGCGCCCGCGGTCCACCCGCTCCTCCGGCCGGAACGTCAGCAGCGTCATCCCCGTCCACGTCCGTCCGTTGTTGTCCACCAACGCGCCCGTCAGCTGCGACTCGCACCGCGCCCGGATCGTCTCCACCTGCGTCCACAGGTCCGATTCGCTCGACCCGATCAGCCTTCCCCACTGCTCGATCCGCACCTGCAGATTCGCCGAGTACACCACCACGAGGTCCTGCAGCGCATCCAGCCGCAGCGGCGGAACCCACAGCTTCCCCACCGTCTTCACGATGAACCGGTGCGGACCGGAATTGAACAACGACTGTCCCGCGATCGTGCTCATGACGCCGCCTCCGACACCGGGTCCGTCGCGCCGTCCGGCGAGATCGCCACCAGCACGATCCGCTGCAGCGCGCCCGCCCTTGCATTCAGCTCGTGCTCCACGCTCTCCACCACGACGCTCGCCGCGAACTCACGCGAGCCCGCGTCCGACCCCGCCGACCGCTTCCACCGCAGCTCCCCCGCCTCCCCCGCCCGCGCCGGCGTCGGCTCGTCCGTCGTCAGCTGCCTCCGGACGCGGATCACCACGCGCTGCTCCGGCGCGTCGGCGAACACCACGTGCGGCCCCCTGTCCGACCGCTCCAGCGCCAACCCTCCGGACAACCGGTCCACCGTCAACGCCTCCACGTTGTCCAGCGCCTTCCCCAGCAGCGTCACACTCCCCGGCCGCACCACCAGCATCACGCACCTCCCCGTTACGCCCGCGTCAGCCGCAGCACGTTCATCCGCCTCGTCGCGTCCGCCACGCCGTCCCCGTTCAGGTCGATCTGCGCCGCCACACGCCGCCGCTCCTCCTCGAACCGCTCCCGATACATCCGCGCCTTCTCCCACATCGCCGACGTCTCACCCACCATCGCGCTGGCGCTCGCCAGGATCGCGTGCAGCGCGCCCAGCGCCACCACACGCGTCAGCGAGCCCGGGTTCACGATCGAGCCCTCGCCCACACCGCCCACCTGCGCCGCGCTCCCCGGCTCGATCCCCAGCATCCGCATCACCTGCCCGTGCGCCACGCTCAGCTGCGGCCGGAACGTCATCACCACCAGCGTCGCGCCCGTCGCAGCGCCCGGCGCAATCGCGCTCCCGCTCGCCTCCTCGCGCAGCCGAGAAACCGTCAGCTGCGTCGCGCTCAGCCGCGCCGCCACCTCCATCGGCGCCCCGTTCACCAGCGCCACGTGCCCCGCCGTCACGCCCGCGGCCACGAAGTCGCTCCCCGCGCTCGTCAGCGTCGTCCCCGACACGCTCACCCCGCTCGCCTCCACCACCCGCTGCGCCGACCACCCCACGTCACGAAACAGCCCCGGCTCCAGCACCAGCAAGTCCCGATCCGTCGCGAACGCCATCACCCACCCCCTCTCTCCGCAAGCTCCCGCAATCCCGCCGGCAGCGCCGCGGCGCCGCCGGCGAGCCATGCGCGCAAGGCCCCCTCCCCGCGCGCGTCCCCCCATCCCTCTCCTTCCAGCTCAACTCGTGGCCAAACCGCTCAACACGCCGTGCGCGTTCTCATTCCGGAACTCCACCGTGTACTCGCCGAGCACCTGCCCCGCCTCGCTGTCCCCCGTCACCGCGTGCGGCTTGTACTGAAAGCTCCGCCCAGCCAGCGGCAGCACGTCCACGCGCGACGAGTCCAACAACAACGCCATGTCCGCCGGCATCCACCGGCTGAGGATCACCCGCGCCACCCCGAAGTCGCTCTCGTACACGCTCACAAGCTCGCGGAACTTCGTGTCGCCCGGCGTGTACCCCACGTTCCCCGTCACGAACGAGTTGATCTTCCGCTTCTGGAAGCCGCCGACCACGATCGTGTCGATCTGCCCCGCGGAGTTCTCCCACACACGCCGCAACGCCGCGTTCAGCAGGTCCTCCGTCAGACCGTTGTTCCCGCCCCCCGCGCCCTGCGGCATGCCTCCCACACCCGGCTGCAACTTGTTCGTCAGGATCGACGACAGCACGCCGCGCATCGTCCGCCGAACCGTCGACGAGCCCTGCTGCGTCGACGCCGGCGCCACGCCGTTCAGCACGCAGTTCTCCAGATCGCGCAGCAGCTCGCGCACACGCTCCTGCTTCTGGTAATCCAGCTCGTCCTGCACGCCGATCGACTTCACCGCCAGCTGCGACCCCGACACCTCCACCGCCGCGGTCAGGATCTGCGTGAAATTGCTGCGCCGCACCCGGCTCGTGAACCGCGCCGCAGGACGCGCATCCCCCTCCAGCCGTTGAGGGACGTGGATCATGAGAATCAGGGGTATGTAAGGATGATTGCGGATAAGTGCCTATGGATGCGGCACTTACGCTCTACGCGGCGCGCGGGATGAAGATGAGAACGGCGCGCGCGGCGTGAGAATCTGGACACAAGATGAGAAAGTTGGGAGGCCGCTGCGTCGCGTGGCGCGGGTTTCGGCGCGGTTCACGGTGCGCGCTGCGCGCCGGAAATCGTCACGGTGCGCGCGGTAATGCCCCGTTGAGGGGGCGTTCATGGAGACGAGTCTGATGGTCGGGGCCGGGACGCCGCGGCGATGCGTCGCCGGGCGAGCGCGACGAACTTCGGCTCCATCTCGATGCCGTGGAACCGGCGCCCCTCGAACACGCACGCCTCGCCCGTCGATCCGCTGCCAGTGAACGGGTCGAGGACAAGTTCGTCTGTCCGCGTCAGGGAGTCCACCATCCGTCTCATGAGTTCCACGGGCTTCTGCGTTGGGTGGACCGAGTGGCGTGGATGCACGCGCCTCGCGAAGAAGACGTCGCGCGGCCTGCCCCCGGGAAGTCGCCAGTCGCCCTTCGAGGCCAGGATGGCGAGCTCGTGCGAGGGCGCGTAGGTGCGCTTCAGGTCCCCCTGCCCGTGCGAGCCCTTGTCCCACACGACCTGGCAACGGACCTTGAAGCCCGCCCAGGCGAGCGCCTGCTGGAATGCGTGTGAGACGTCCCACCGGCAGAAGCAGAGCAGCGGCGTCTTGTCCTTCAGCACTCTGAAGGCGTCGTGCAGCCACCAGACGAACGGCGCATCGTCGTTGGCGATCCCGCCGTGAATCTTCGACTTGAACGAGATCCCGTAGGGCGGGTCGGTGATGATCGCGTCGACCGATTCGCTCTCGATTGTGCGAAGGTGATCGAGACAGTCCGCGCGCACGACTCTCCATCGGCGTGTCGAAGCAGAACGTGTTGTGCTTCCCTGCACTCAAGGTCCTATCCTCGCGGCCCCATTGTATCGCCGGCGTCCTTGCCGGTGTCGCGTACGCGGAGTGACAAATCCGGCGGGCGGCAACCCGTCGTGTGGGGGGAAGGCTCGCGGCCCACCCTCACGCTCCGCACTTTGATGGTCTGGCGGGCGGTCATGCGGTCTTCTTCCGTGTGCGGCTTTCAGGCACCTGCTCGAGGTTCGTGGCGACGCACACGGCGTAGTCGCCGTCGTCCATCCTGAAGGCGAAGAGGAGCTTCGAGCCGCCGATCTTCTTCGCCCTCTTGAGCCGCGTCTGGAGCTTCGCCCAGGTCGTGTCCTTCGCCTTGACGCGTATCCAGACGTCGCTCGAGAGCGTGCGCATCGCGAGCGTGAGTTCGTCGGGGGCGCGGCCGCGCGTGGGCTGTGGTTGCGGACCATGCTCGATGGTGAACGCGTCGGAGGTTGGCTGCTTGCCGGGATGCGTCTGGACCGGAGCGGGGGAAGCGGAGGCCTGCATGAGGTGTCGCTCCTTGAGTGCGAGGAGGGTGACGTCGTCGAAGCGGGCGCGGCCGAGGCGCTCGGCGACGACGACGAGGGGGCGGGCGAGGGCGGCGGCGGGATAGTTGGGATTGACGGTGTGGGCGTCGACCATGAGCGCGACGAAGGCCGATCGCAGGTCCCGCACGCTGAGATTGACGAAGATGTCGGCGAGTTCTCCCATCTCGCGCGGCTCGTCCTGGAGGATCTCCATCGTCGGCGACTTCGTGTGGTCGCCGTCGCTGGCGCGAGTTCCCGAACCCGCAAGGCTGCTGAGCCAGCGGTCGTAGGTGATCGGGATGGGCGCCTCCGCGATCATGACTTCGTCGCGGGCTCCGAGGGGGTGGGGGGACAGGCGGGGTTGCCCTTGCACGTGTCGAGGATTCGATTCGCGACCGCGATGAGATCTTCAGGGCGAGTGCGCTTGTCGAGCACGTTCTCGATCCACGTGCAGATGTCCACGACCACGTGGAGACGCTGGTCGCAGGGAGCGTTGAGGACGTCCTGCAACCACTTGATGACCGCGAGTTCGTACACCCACAGACGCGCGCGGATTGAGGCGTTGTTGAGGGGCATCGGCGGGGCCATCTCCGGGCACCGCTGGAAGAGCTGGCGAAACTGAGATTGGATCGCGAGTTTGTCGCTCATGAGTTCGCGGGCTCCGCGATGGGGGGGAGGAGGCGGCGCTCGACGGTGCGGGTGAAGAGTCCCTGCATGCCGCGCATCGGGAAGGGGGTGATGCGGCGGATGTCTTCGAGCTCCCATGCGAAACGGCCGGGCTCGGGATGCACCAGCGCACGCTCGTAGTCGCCGTCGCGCATGGGGCGGCAGTCCACCAGGCGGGCGACGCAGAGCGCGTGGCCGTAGAGCAGTTCGGTTGGGTGGATGTCGTACGTGTAATAGCTGAGATAGTCGATGTCGAGCGACCTCTCCCTCGTGCTCAGGATCAGCACATCGCCGCGGTAGCGCGTGGACCACATCCGCGTCTCAATCGTCTTGCGACCGCACGCCACCAGGTGCGCCCACGGCTGGGTGAGGCTCAGGCAGCGGATGGAGACGGTGTCGGTGGTCATGCCGCGAGCCCTCGTTGGTGGTTCTGGAAGCGGGTGATGCGCGAGTTCCAGGTCAGCGTCACCGTCCCCGTCGGGCCGTTGCGCTGCTTGGCCACGATGAGCTCCGCCACGCCCACCTTCTCCGGGTTCGCGCGTGCCCAGTCCTCCTCGCCCACGTGGTAGTAGTCCTCGCGGTGCAGCAGCATCACCACGTCCGCGTCCTGCTCGATCGACCCCGACTCGCGCAGGTCGCTCATCCGCGGCCGATGCCCCTCCCGCTGCTCCGCCGCGCGGTTGAGCTGCGAGAGGCAGACGACGGGGACGTTGAGCTCCCGCGCGAGGGCCTTCACGCCGCGCGAGATCGCCGAGACCTCGACCTGGCGGCTCTCGCGCGCGGCTCCGGGCGCGGTCATGAGCTGGAGGTAGTCCACGAAGACGCACGCGACCTTGTGCCGCCGGCAGGCGTTCCGCGCCCGGGCGCGGAGCTGGAGGATCGAGAGGCCGGGCGTGTCGTCGACGAGGATCGGCGCCTCGCCGAGTTCGCCGCAGGCGCGGATGAGCTTCTGGTAGTGCTGCTCGCCGATCTTGTTCGTGCGGAGGAGGTGCGCATCCACGCCCGACTTCGCGGAGAGGATGCGCTCGGCGATGGCCTGCTTGCTCATCTCCATCGAGAAGAAGAGCACGCTTCCCCCGGACGTCGCCTCGCCCGCGGAGGTGATGACGCCGTGGAGGGCGATCTGCTCGGCGAGGTTGAGCGCGAGCGTGGTCTTGCCCATCGAGGGCCGCGCGGCGATGACGGCCATGTCGCCGGGCTGGAGGCCCGCGGTGAGCGCGTCGAGGTCGTAGAAGCCGGTGGCGAGGCCCGTGCACGGCTTGCCCTCGCTCTCCTCGAGACGCTCCATCGTCGCGTGCAGGAGCTCGGCGAGGCGCACGGGCCCGTCGCGCGAGGACTCGGCCGTCGCCTCCATCACCAGACGCTGCGCTTCGTCGGCGATCTCCTTCGCGGCCTCCGCGGCGTCGGAGGAGAAGTCGCCGGAGTGGAGGGCGTGGTGCGCGATCTGCTCGCCCGCCTCGTGGATGCGGCGGAGCAGAGCCTTCGACGCGACGATGCGGGCGTAGTGCTCGGCGTTGACGGAGCCGGGCGACTGCTCGGCGAGCGCAACGAGGTATTGATGCCCGCCCACGCTCTCGATGAGGCCGCGGTCGGTGAGGATCTGCGCGACGATCACGAGATCAACACCCCCCGCAGCGCCCCCGGAAGTTATTCCGGAGGTGTTGTACGCGGCGAGGATGGCGTCGAAGATCGCGGCGTGACGCTCGGTGTAGAACGCGCTCGCGGGGTTGTCTCCGGGGGCGCCGAGGGCGTCGAGGACGTCGGGTATGCGGTTGGGGTCGAGGAGGACCGCGCCGAGGAGCGACATCTCCGCCTCGACGGCGCGGGGGAGTTCGAGGTTGGAGGGGGCCTTGGTCACTCGGCGCAGGCCTCGTACTTCTCGGCGAACTCCTGCTCCTTGCAGACGTGCTTCTGACCGCCGGCTTCAGTGATGATCCAGTCGCCCGTGTTGACAGTCGTTGCTCCCGCCGGCGTGCAAAGCATCGCGTACGGCGAGGGGAGGTCATCGAGACCGGCGTACTTGAGATACTTCTCCGTAAAGGCGTCACCACGCGATGCCGGGTACGACTGCACCGTTCGGAAATCAAAAACGTTGAACGGCGCGAGTTCGTCTCCCGGCGTCGTCGTCAGCCACGCATCCGGCATGCGGAGCGGACCGGACCCACAGCCCTTCGGGAAGATCGCGTCGAGGTAGAACCACCGCTGGTTGGTGGAGACGCGGATCAGAGGAGAGTGTTCCTCAACGCCTTCGACGTTGAGGCCGGGGCGCCACTGTTGCGCTTCGACGATCTCGGGCTTCTTCGTGAACTTGGGCATGGTCAGGAGGGCTCCGTGGTGCGTGCGGGGGATTCGTCGCGGCGGATGCTGACGCTGAGGGGCGCGTCGATGTTGAGTCGGGGCCGTCCGCCGCAGACGCCCGAGCGCGTGAGGCGCAGCGTGACGGTCGTGCCGTCGGCGTGCACCAGACGAACGGGCTCCTCTTCGCGGATGGTGAGGGTGAGGCTCAATCGTCGTTGTCCACGATGTGGAAGTGCGTTCGGCACACCGACTCGCCGATCTCGTTGAGTAGGGCCGGCACGTCGAAGTGCTTCACGATGTCCGCGGCGTCGAGAGACTCGACGACGCCCGCCTTGCCGATGACGTCGACGGCCTCGAAGGCGGCAAGCCTCGTCATCGCGGCGGTCACCATCTGCTTCGCCTCGTCGTCGCTCTCTGGTTCGATCTTCATTCGTCGTTCTCCGTTCGCGTGAGAGGGGTTGGTCTGAATCCCCCCGCTCCGCTGTCGCGGGGCGGGGAAAGCTCCGGGGTTCAGGGGTTGAGCGAGCCGTTCGATCCGGCTCGCGCGGGGGCGGTTGTTGGGGCGGTTGTTGGGGCGGTTCCGGGGGCGGAGGCGGACGTGCGTTCGTCAGCGACGTGGACACCGGAGCGTGACGCCGAACGCTCGCGGTCGCGTCGGACTTCGACTTCCGGCTGACGGTCGCGGGCGAGATCGGGATTGACGGCGTTCTGCTCGGCCGTGGTGGCGTAGGCGGCGTCGGGCGTCGGGCGGTCGGCGCAGCCGAGGTCGTTGCCGGTGGCGGCCGCAGAGTCGATGGGGATGGCGGCGCGGGGCTCTGCGCACTTGCAGGCTACGTGCGAGGCGGACCCCGCAAAGCCATTGAGCTTCTGCTGCGCGAGTTCGACACGGCCGGCGGCGGTCAGCAGTTCCTCGGCGAGTTCGCGCAGCCCCGTGGCGCTGAGCGAGATCTTGTTCTCGGAGCCGAAAAACACCATGAAGGCTCCGATGGCGACGGTTCCGACGCTGATCGTGGCCCTCGTGTCGCCATCGAAGTGCTGAACGACGGCGACCTGCCCATCGTCGTTGATTCGTGTCAGCTGCGCGTTCGTCTTGCTCATTGCTCAAGGGCTCCTACGCCGCGCCTCTTCGGGAGGGAGAGACGGGCTTCGTGTGGGGGGATGCGCCGCGACCCGCGTTCGCGCGGTTGACGGCGTTATTGACGATGAGGGGGATGGCGGTTGCGAGGATCTCCGCCGCGATGCGCTCGATGCAGCGGGAGTCGTTGATGGCGAGGAAGTCGTCAACCTCGTGACGCGCAACGCCGACGCGGATCGACTCCTCGTGCAGAGGCTCTGATCCGTACGTGAGGACGCAGTCGACGGTGAAGTACCAGAGCCCCGTTCCGATGAGCTGTTGGTAGCCCGACGACTTCATGCGCACGCGCACCGGGCCGGGCGATCGGCAGACGGCTTGGTTGACGATTGCACGTACGCGGCGCGTGATGCGTGCCTTGGTGGAGTTATGACGGGTCATGAGATTCGCCCTCCCCTCGAGGAGATGCGGTGCGCGGTGGTGTTGTAGTGGTCGGTCCTCTCGTACTCGCCCAGGGCGAGGGTTTTCGCGCGGAACCGCTTCTCGCGGGCCGCGGACACGACCGATTGCCACCCGTTGAGCCACTCGGCACGCGCGGGGAGCGAGCGGCCCATGCCGTACGGGCACGCCGTCATCGGCTTGCCCTCCCGCGCGGCGATCTTGCCCTCGGTGTACGCGCGGTGCGCGGCGTTGGGCCTCCCGTTGGTCCAGCGGATGGCGGTCATCGGGGCCCCCCGTTGGCCATGAGCAGAAGCTCGTCCTGCACACGCTGGGCGACGACCTGAGGGGCTTCCTGGATCTCGTATTGGCGGCCTGATTTCATGGTCACCACGTTGCACACGTTCGTGACGCGGCAGACGCTCTCGATTTGGTCCGCGGCGACGAAGAACGTGCATCCGTCGAGTAGGGCGGTGAGCGGGATCACGGCGTCACCTCGCCCTTCTGGAACGTCACCCAGCCCGACGCCTCGGCGCGGGCCCAGGTGAAGAAGCGGGCGCCGTGGCCCAGGCCGATGAGGTAGCCGAGCGTGAGCACGATCGCGGTGTAGAGCACGCGCTGGCCGTGCGCGGTGATCGCGCGGCCGCGGCCGTACATCTTCCGCCTCAAGGGCGGGGACACCCGCGCGGGCGCGTCCGCGCGTGAGGGGTTGACGGCGATCACGCGCTCGCTCCTCTCGCTCCGGACACCAGCTCTCCCAGCCCGTTGCCGCGCTCGGCGCGGCGCTGCATCACGTCGCGCGGGTGCTCGACGCTCTTGATCGCCCACACCGGACGCGCCGTGCCGTTGTAGCCCGAGTGCGGGCACCCGTTGTTCGCCCTGTAACCGACCTTCACGATCAGCCCGCACCACGCGAAACGCGTGATGAGCCCGCCGACCGCCCGCTCGTCCAGCACGTTCGGGTCCGGCGTGCGCCCCAGCTCGTGCAGACGCGTCCAGAACTCGTTGCTCTGGAACGTGCCGGCGACGCCGAGATGACGGATGAACTCGTGCAGCTCGTCCTCCAACGCGTTCACGGCCGCGAGCCGCGCCACGGTGTCCGGCGCGACGCCCTCGTCCACGATGCCCCGCACGCGGCGCGTCTCGGCCGCCCGCTCGTGCGCGGTGCTGAGGATCGGGCCTCGCTGCCTCGCGCGTTCGTTCTCGAACGTCAGTTGTCCGGTGCTTCCGGGGGTGAGTTGTCCGGCTGCCATCCGTGGCCTCCAGTCGTGGGGGTGGGGAATCAGATCGGGAGCGTGTGCCGTCGCTGCGCCGCGGCCTTGCGGCGCTGTCTGGAGTTCCACGCGGCGTGCGCGGGGTCTCCGGGGTGTTTGGGGATGTCGAACGTGTCGGGCGTGAGGCCGCGCTGCTGCATCTCGCGGCCGACCCACTTCTTCAGGCCCTCGAGGATGCGTTGCAGCTGCGCGGCGTCGCACTCGGCGAGGGACTCGGGGCGACGATCGAGCGCGATGCCCGCGTCGTCGTTCATCGTCATGCGCCGCACGAACCCGGCGAGCCCCTGGTGCTTGCCGTCGGCGGGCGCGAACTTCTCGGGGATGCGTGTGGCCGCCTCCAGCCAGACGCGCTCGATGAGGCGGACCTGCGCGTCGCGGCCCGCGTTGACCTTCTCGAACCACGTGCCGCCGACCGACGGCCTGGGCATGAGCTTCCCCGCGCCGCGACCGTTGGCCGCGCCCTCGGCCAGGTCCATGAGCAGCTCGAAGGAGGCCTGGGAGTTGCCGCGGTGCTTGACGGAGGGTCGGTCGTGGCGGGGGTCGTCGGGGCAGTTGACGTGCCGCATGGCGATGTAGCGCTGCGCGTCGTTCCAGCCCGCGGCGGTGACGGCGCGGTGGACCATGATCTGCTGCGCCTGGGACCAGCTCATGAGGACGCCCCCGGGGAAGGCGCGGGTTCTCTGCCCGGTCGAAGCTTCTTCTCGTAGTCCTCCGCAGCGGTGGCGGCTCGCGCGAAGACGCACGCCATCCAGCGCAGATTGTCCGAACTCATGAGCCTCGCTTCCTCCCAGAACTTCACCGTGAAGGTTCCGCTCTCGAGATCCTGCTCGATCATGAGGCCCATGAACTGAGTCCCGTTCGCGTCCGACGCGTGGAACCGGCGCACCGTCTCGTCCTTGACGCCGTGTACAAATCTGGACTTGACCACGATGGGCTCTTCGCTGGTGACGACCTTCATTGCACGCCTCCCTTCTCGCCGTTCCTGCGCGACCGCGCGGGCGGCGGGAGCGTCTTGCCGGTGAAGTCGATCTCCTTGATGGCCTTGGGGTCGTCCGGGAGGAAGACCCTGTCGAGGATGAGGCCGCGTTGGAACCCCCAGGCGCCACGCGTATGGACCGCCGCGTCGTCCGGCCAGTTCACGAGCAGCACGCCGCGACGGCGGAGCATGTCGACGAGGAGGCCGATGAGGTAGTTGGAACCGGCGGCAGACCACTGCGAGATGGTCGAGCCGTCGAGGACGATGTTGCCCTCGCGCGGCTCGTGGAGAGCGATCCGCTTGTGGAAGTCCTCCGCGTCCTCGTAGCAGGTCAGCCTGGACGGGCACATGATGATGGTGCGTTCGGCGCTCATGCGGTCCCCGTGGCGAGTCGGATGTGCAGGCGTTCGGCGGTCTGCTCGACGAGCGTCGTGTACGCGGCCCCGTGCATCTCGCGCAGCACCGCCATGAGGATCTTCGCGTTGAGCGGCTGGCCCTTGAACTTGGCGAGACGGCCGGCCAGGTACACGATGTTCTCGACCAGGCCGAGCCCGCCCTCGTTGGGCAGGCACGCGATGCCCGAGAGGAAGTCCGCGCCGTCGTCGGTGAGCCGGACCTTGTCGTTCGAGAAGATCTGCTTGATCTCCTCCGCCGTGAAGAGCGGGCGGCCCCGGCCCTTGGGCTCGCGCATCCACTGGTCGATGTTGAACCGCGCTACGATGCGGCGGTTGAACTGCCCGAAGAATCGGGTGCGGTCCGCGATCATCTTCGTCAGCGGCTCCGTGCCGCACAGGATGATCGGGCACTTGGTCTTGTCGTAGATGTCGCGGATCGCCTCGAGGGTCGGGAATCTCGCCTGGTGCAGCTCGTCGATGAAGATCGGGCGCCCGGTCCCCGAGAGCGCCTCGATCAAACGACGAAGCGTCATGCCGCCCGACGACCGGAACGGGACGCCGGCCTCCTCGCACAGCGCCCGGATGAAGCCCATCGGCGACCTCGACGACGCGTCGATGCGGAGGTAGAGCGAGCCCGCGTACATCATGTTCGCGGCCTTGAGCACCTTGGTCTTGCCCATGCCCGACGCGCCGACGATCTCCGCCATGCTGAGCGTGTCGACGGCGGTCTTGATGACGGCGAGCATGCGCTTGGCCGTCTCGATCTCGACGAAGTCGGCCGGGCGGGCCACCTCCCGCGCCTGCGTGTGCCGCTCCATGAGCTCGTTGACGGCCCGGGCGACCTTCTCCTGGTCCCCGCGCTTGTTGCCGTTGACGAAATGGTTCAGCGTCGAGGCGCCGAAGCCCTTGCCCAGCATCCGGCCGACGGCGCTCTGCGAGAGCTTCGACTCGCGCAGCCAGTCCTTGAACCGTCGAGCGACGCTGTCGATCTCTTCCGGCGTGAGCGGTCGGTCTGTTGGCAGCATCCGTGCCTTCCTGAGTACTCGCGCATCCTGCGCGATCTGGTCCAGAATGGAGGGCTTCTCACTCACGCGAGAGCTCCCCGAGTACGTCGATGTCGTCGCCGGAATCCCCGCCGGCGTCGGTGAGCGTCAGATCGAACTCCTCCTCGGAGTCGTCGTCCTCGACGTCCGCGATGGACGCGTTGAGATCGAGCTCCTCGGTCGAATCCTCGAACGCGAGGCGATCCGCCTCGACGTCGTTGAGGTCGATCGCGTCCGCCACCGACTCGGCCGTGGAGTCCACCAGCACGCGCACGCGGCGATGCGACTCGGCGCGGGCCACGCGCTCCGCCTGCCCGTCGAGCGGCGTGGCGACGATGCGCAGCGAGGGCTGCGGCGCGGGCTCCGAAGACGCCGCGGGCATTCCGGGGGCGGGGGGCAGCGCGGGCCTGCGGTTGGCGGCGTCCATCTCGCGCTGCTTGTACGCGGCGGCGGAGGCGACGTCGGGCAGGATCGCGGTGACGGGCAGACGCTCCTTCAGGCGTCGCTTGGCGGCACGACGCTCGGCGATGGCGGCGTTGACCGCCTCGGTGGAGACCGACCCGCCGAAGTGCGCGTTCATTTCGGCCACGCAGACGAACCGCATCCGCTCGTCGTACACGCGCACGCTCGACACGTCCTCGGGGTCGAGCGTGACGAACACCCGCCGGCCCGAGCCGCGGAACTCGTCCAGCGCGGGGTGCGCCGCGCCGTAATGCACCGTCTTGCCCCTGAACCGGAAGCCCACGCCGCGCTTCGTGACGGCCAGCGGTCGGCTCCAGCGGTGCTCGAGCAGGGAGAGCACGCCCGGGTCGGGCAGGACGCGCACCGAGGGGAGGAAACGCTCGTAGAACGCGTCGGGGGAGAGACGCTCGCCGTCCACCACCAGGTCGTCGACGCTGCGCTCCGGCCACGCGTTGTACCAGGCGATGAACGCGCCGAACTTCTCCTCGAGCTCGTCGATCGTCAGGAGCGAGGGGACGTCGGCCACCGCGCGGTCGATGGCGTCGCGGTCGCGATCGCCCGGCCTGCTCCCGCACCAGGAGGCCTGCGTCTGGCAGAAGTTCTCGTGCATCGTCCGGAAGAACCGCTCGATGCGCGACTTGCCGTTGTGGTTGTAGGGCTGGGCGAAGTGCGGCTCGACGCCGAGCAGACCGAGCAGGCCGAGCATCGTGGCGCCGTCGCACGTGTGCGCCGCGCCCAGACGCGAGATCGACCTCGCCGAGGGGAGCTCGCGCCGCTGCTTCTTGGTCGTGCCCGTGATCTCCGCGGAGGCGAAGTCCTTGCCGTTGTCGAGCCACGCGATGCGCGGCGGGCTCACCCCACGGCGCAGCGCGTGCAGGAGGGAGGTCCGCACCGATTGCGCGTCCGGATTGGTCGTGACCCGCCAGCCCATCACGCGGCGCGTGCGCCAGTCGAGCCAGCACGTGAGCCAGGGACGCTCCGCCTTCCACACGCCGCCGCGCAGCACGCGGATGAAGAAGTCGAAGCGCGAATGGTCGGCGTCCCAGCGCTCGCCCGCCGCCCACGCGTCCGGGTGCTGCTCGAGGGGACGCTGGTGCTTCTTCGCCCACGCGTCCTCGCCCTCGCGTGCGAGGCTGAGCATGGAGGGCGAGATCCGCTCCTTCACCAGCCGCGCGACGTGCCGCTGCGAGGGCCACTCCCAGCCCGCCTCGCCCTGCGCACGCATCGCGTCCGCGTGCGAGCGCGTCCATCGCCACGCCGCGGCGACGGTGATCTTGTTCGTGGTGAGGTAGATGCCCTTGAAGAAGGCCCACGCCTCATCCCCGAGCGTCGACTCGCCCCCGTTGCCCCCCCGGCCGTCGAGCAAGGCCGCGGCGACGGCGCGCATGTCGCCCTCGCTCGGCGCGGCGTCGTTCCAGCGGTAGATCGTGCCGAGGCTCGGCATGCTCCCGCGCGTGCGCGATTGCGATTCCGCCCACGCGGGGTAGTCCTGCTGGACGCGGACGCCGGGCTGTCGACGCCACACGCGGAAGGCGGCGACGATGGACGCCCTGCGCGCCGCCTCGTCGCGCTGCGCGGCGCTCGCGAGCATGAGGGCCTTCGTCGGAGAATCATCAGGCGCGACCGCCGCCGCTCCCTGAAGCTTGGCGAGCTGCGGGTGGTACTTCCGGTTGAGCTGCCAGCGCGCGTTGCGCTCGCCGGCGGGCCTGTGCTTGCGGGCGAGGCCCTGCCGCGCCAGCCGCTTGCACTCGCGCCGCAGGTTCCCGTCGCTGCACCCCAGCGCCGTCGCCGCCACGCCGATGTCGATCCACTCCCCCCCCGGAGCCTCGACGGTCGCGGTTGGTTCCGGCGCTCCGGCCAGACGGAGGGCGGGTCGATCGAGATCGGTGCGGAGCGCCGTCACGCGACCACGCCCTCCTCGGGGAGACGCTTACGCTGTCGGGCGGTGCGCATCTTCTTCGAGTTGCCGTCGCGCAGATTGCCGACGCGCGGGATGAGCAGGTCGACCTGCTTCTGCGTGTACGCGAGGGCGTCGAGGTTCGCGGGCGATGGATCGTGCGCGGCTCGCATGCCGGCGGCCACGTCGGCGATGAGCGCGGCCTTCAGCCGCTTCACCGCCTCGTGCTCATCCTCGATCGAGCCGAAGATGAACTGGTGCAGCGCCCAGTCGTTCGTGAGCCGGTAGAGGGCGCGGGCGAAGCGGATGGTGATCGGGTACTCGCCGGAGCAGACGCGCGAAACGTAGGCGGAGTCGAGGCCGGACTCGCGGACGATGTCGGCCTGCGAGACGTCGTTGCGACGCATGACGAGGGCGATGAGATCGGCTTCTTCGGGCGTTCCGGGCACGACGGTTTCCGGTGTGGCTTGCATCTCGCGCTCCGTCGCTTCGCTCGCTCCGCAGTGATCCACGAGCGGATTCCTGCGTGCCGGCGCGGCCGTGCGCCGGTAGGTTCGGGTGATGAAGGCCGATCGCCGCGCGTCAGCGCGAGGACCGACAACGAAACGAGGCTCAGCCGCCCCCGGACAACGAGGGGGCGCGCGCTCGTGTGGCAGCGGAGTCGGGACGGTGGGTGGCGTGACGGGCGAACGCGCGGGCGTCGGCGGCGTCCTGGGGAGAAGAAGAGACGGCGGGAGTCGGGCGCACGCCCTGGGGCGCCCGCTCCCCCGCCGCGGAGGAGAGATGAGTTCCGTTCGGCGTCGAGCGCCGGTTGGCGTCGAGCGTCACCTGCGCGTCGGGCTCGATGCCAGCGTCGTCGCAGGCGGCGGCGAGGAGGCACGCCGTCGCGCCAAGCAGCCGGACCGCATGCTCGTACATCGCGCGGGCATCATCGGCCCGGATGGTTGCCGTGTGCGCCGGCCTACCCCTGGGCCAGTGCGTCGTGCGGAACGAGTTCTCGCGCCGAAGTGTGCTCATCGCCTCGAGGACGTCCGCACAAGCGCTGCTCGCAACCTCACACAACACCGGTACGTCACCCATCCCGAACCTCCTGACTGAGCCGCGCTCAGAAGGAAGCCGTGCTCGCCCGCCGGCGGGCACGCTCCCGTGAATCGGAAAGCGGGTCGTGGCGGGCAGGCCGCGCACCGCTGATTTCGAGAGGCCCCGCGAAGAACCCCTCATCTCTGCAATGGGCGGGACGAGCGATCCGTCCGTCCCGTCCGAAGTGCCACGTGCTCCTTTCAAGCCACGTGGCTGTTGATCGCTCGCACCGGGACCGCCCCGGTGGGCGTCAGGTGGTCAAGCAGCGGAGACGTAGGGAGGCCTTGCGATGAGTTGCTCAACGGTCACGTCGAGGGCGGCGGCAATGCGGTCGAGCATCGAGAGCGAGGGAACGGCCTTCCCAGCGCCCCAGTTATGTGCGGTGCAGGTGGAGACGCCGACCGCGTCCGCAAAGTCCTTGAGGCTCATGTTTCGGAGAGCCCGGACGGCCCGGATGTTGGCCAGAACGTGGTCAAGGGTGGATGGTTGTGCGATGCCCGCGCTCATGATGAGAAGTTTTATCGGCATCGTTGATGAAATGCAACAGACATTTCTAGCGAGTCTTGAAAAAAGTTCTAAAACTCTCCTTCGAGGCCCTGTTTCCCGGGCGATTCTGTCATGATGGGGTATTGCACCGGGGGGCCCAGAGAGCCCCTACAATTGCCCAAAAAAACAGCCCCAGAAGACCGCGATTGGGTCCAGCAGGGCCTGCTGCTACCCCGCACGCTGCGTGAGATGCTGCGGCAGGACGCAGGGGCCAAGACCCTCGGCATCAAGCGGATAGGCACGGCCGCGATCGCGCTGTACCTCGGCGCGCCCGAGCATGTTCAGGCCGCGATGCTGCGGTGGATCGACATCACCGCGAACGACCACCCGGACGACATCACGCCGGAGCATGCCTGGGAGGTGTTCAGGGCGGCGATCGCGTCCGATGCGGCGCGGTCGGTCGAATCGGAGGGCCCGTCCCGCTGGTTCGTCGATCGACTCCTTGATCCGGAAATCAGCCTGCCGCCCGGCGAGAAGCCATCCGACCGCGCGAAGGAGGCGGAGCGTCGCAAGGCGGAGTAGGATGTCCCCGTCAATGAGGGGCTGCGAATGAAGTCCTACCGGGTATTCGGGTTCGACCGGACCACAGGCAAGAAGCGAGAGGTCACGGTTCGCGCAGCGAGCGAACGGGAGGCCGTGTCGAAGGCGTCCGCGGAGGGCGTCTTCGCTTCCGGCGTGAAGGCAATGCGTGAGGCGCCCGGGCCGCCGCCCCTTCCCAAGCCGATCCACGAGTGGCGAGTGAAAGGGGCGCTCGCCGCGACGGGCGTGAACACGGTGCTCACGATCCGAGCGCCGGACGCTGAGTCAGCCCAGGCCATCGCGCAGGCGCGGGGGCTCTTTGTCGCCGAGATCGAGCAGGTGACGTCGAGACCAATGCACCTCGCGGGCTCACGCCCGGGAGCACCCATCCTCACCGAGCGCACGAGCAAGAAATGGAAAGGGATCATGCTGGCCGGCGTCATTTGCTCGCTTGGAGGATTCGCTTCGTGTTCGGGTTACCTTGTCGCGGGCACAGAGGATACGGCCATCGTGGGGGCGCTCGGTATGTTGGCTGTTCCGGCGGGTATTGTTCTGTTCTTGGTCGGCCTGATCGGTGGTTGGTGGAATCACGGCTGACGCGCCCCGCTTGACACCCCAACCGAGCGTCCTATATTCCACGC
This sequence comes from uncultured Phycisphaeraceae bacterium, assembly GCA_964410465.1. GTDB lineage: Bacteria > Planctomycetota > Phycisphaerae > Phycisphaerales > UBA1924 > CAYPGJ01. The sequence continues at coordinate 29,287 of CAYPGJ010000006.1, forward strand.
TGTAGCGGCTGTTGATCGCCCCATCGGGCGAACAGGTGGACAGTGCTGCGTGCGGCGTGCACAGTGGAGCGACGCCGTGTAGACATCAAACAACTCACGGACCACCGGGGCTGTCGCTGTGCGCGGTTCGCGGCGTTCGTCCTGGCCGGCGGCGTCGCCGCGTGCGATACCGCGGCCGCCTTCGCCACCGACGTCCCCTGGCGCCGGCCCATCCTCCAATACGCGATCGACTGCGGCGTAGAGCAGAAGCCAGCTCGCTGGGCTCATTACCCGGAGGTCGCAGGTGCGAGTCCTGCCGCCGCAACTTCGTCTGCATCTCGTTCGCCAGCCGACCGCCCGCGCACCGGCGAGCGTTCGGTTTCCGCGTCCGTCATCCACACGACGGACGTGTTTCTTCCCATGACGCTCCCGGGGAGTGATCTCCCCGGGGTCGTCTTGCAGCGACTCACCCCCGGACCGGTCCTCGACGGAGGCCAGAAACCGCGAACCGAGTCCGCTGTGTGGCGGCTCATCACCCCCGCGGCGATGGGCCGCCCGAACCACCTCACCAATCCCGACCACGCACTGCCGCCGATGGGCGCGGACCACCCGCCCATCGGTGGTCTTTTTTCTGTTGATAACCCCCAGACAGGGGGTGGGGCTACGGACGCATGCCGCTCCACCCCCGCATACGAGACGGCGGCGATCCCGGGCCCGGGGTCGTCGCCATGCACACCCACGCAGGACCCCGCGCCCCGCGGCATCCCCGCCGGGCGCGGGTCCTCTGACGCCACTTTCGCGCGCCGGAGCGCGCGGCTCGCTCGCTCCGGCCGCTCTGAACGTTCACGCCCGGCCCCCGGACACGGACGCCCGTGGGCAGAGAACATTCACACGATGTTGATTCGACGTTGACACGAGGTTGATTGCGGTTCACTGAGGGCATGGAGGCCCGACGATGAAACTTCACACGCGACAGGCCACGATCTTCACCGCAGCCGCGACGCTCCTCGCGTGCGTCGGGCTCTCGTTCGCTGCGGGGTGCGCGAGGACGCGCGTCGATGGCGGCTCGCTCAACCTCAAGCGCGACGTGACGAACGAGCCGACGCGCGACCGCAACTACAACCGCACGCGCATCCGCGTGACGCTCCCCGGCACGCGCGTCGTTCCGCTTCCGGCGACGGAGCGTCATCGCTTCGACGACCCGGAATCGACGGTCGCTCCGGGCAAGCCGGTGTCGTCGGCGGTCGATGCGCCGTTCGGCGATGAGATCGTGACGATGTGCGTGTTCGGCGAGAAGGACGAGCCGACGCCGGAGGAGTCCGTCGTCACGGTCAACGGCAACACGATCAAGGTCCCGCACGGCGCGACGATCGACGTCGACGTCGAGACGGACAACGACAAGGTCGGATCGTCGGGACGCACGCTCCAGACCGCGGACTCGAAGGGCTCGACGTTCAGCATCCCGGGCGAGGCGGACGTGAAGGGCCTCAACGCGGGCGCGGCGAGCGTGTCGCTCGGCGGCGTCGACAGCAAGGGCAACGAGACGCACGGGAGCGCGAGCACCTCGGCCGCGTCGCTCGAGAAGGTGACGGGCGTGAAGGGGCTCAACTTCTTCCACGTCATCGGCGGGCTCGCCATCCTCGGCGCCGGCGTGTTCTTCTGGATCTCGAAGAACTGGAAGGCCGCGCTGCTCATCGCGGGCGTCGGCGTGCTCTCGATCTGCGTCGGCACGATCGTCAACGAGATCACCGTCTGGCACGCGTTCGGCGTCATCGTCGCGGGGATGGCGGCGGTGCTCGCGTTCGCGTGGATCGAGAGGAAGGACAGCGAAGACAAGATTGGCATCGACCGGATCGTGCGCGCCGTGTCGCAGTCAGGCGCGGCGGGCAAGGTCGTCACCGACAAGATCAAAGCGCAGACCGACGACGAGGGAACGCGAGACGCCGTGTCGCGCGCGGTGAAGCGCTCGAAGCGGCGCATGCGGATCGTTGACGAGAAGAAGACAACCACCACTCCGTCGAGCATGGATGCGGGCGGCGCGAGCGCGAACGGCGCGGCTTCGGGTGTCGGCGACACCCAGGCGCGTTGAGTGGGAGGGAAGCCCCGGCGGAGGCCCGTCCTCCGCCGGGGTGTTTCAGAACGAACGAAGGAGCCACGGATGGCGAAGACGAAGACAGCGAAGACCCCCGGCAAGAAGAGCGCGAAGAAGACGTCGCTCCCGAAGAACGCGGCGGAGATCTTCGCCACCGGCAAGATCGTCGAGAGCGTCGGCAAGTCGCTCCTCAAGAGCGTCGAAGGGTTCAGGCCGAAGCCCGGCTCGTCCGCGCACGCCGGCTCGCTCACCTTCGGCGGCGAGATCAACGTCGCCGAGGGCGCGAAGGCGAGCAAGAGCGAGGTCGCGACGATCGGCGTGATGGACCTCCTCGCCGAGCAGTTCGACCGCGTGTGCGGCGGCGCGGTGGGCGAGGTGCAGGACGCCGTGATCGCGGCGGTGAAGCAGCTCAAGTCCTCACGCAAGTCGGCGAAGGCCGTCGAGCGGCACGAGGAGATCAAGAAGACCCTCGCGAAGCTCGTCGAGAGCGCGGCGATCGACGCGGGCTTCGTGGAGACGAAGACCATCGACGCGAAGGCGGGCGCCGTCCGCACCGACCCGGGCTACACCGTGACCATCGGCGCGGGCAAGAAGGCGTTCACCATCACGCACGAGCGCAAGGCTTCCGGGGCGGAGAAGGCCGCCTGATGGTCGTGAGCCCGGCCATCCTGACGATCGCGCAGACCGCAGGCGCGGACTCCGGCCCGACGTGGCAGTGGGTCGCGACGATCGCGATCAACGCGCTCGTCGCGGTGGCCGTGTTCGTGATCCGCCAGCACCTGACGACGGCGGCGAAGGAGCGCAAGGAGTCCGACGGGAAGGTGCAGGAAGCCTTCGCCGAGATGAACAAGTCGATCAAGGCGCAGGCCGACGCCACGGTCGTGCTGTCGACGCGCATGGGCGCCATCGAGCAGCGGCTGCACGACGGCGACGCACGCTTCGACCGCCTCGACCAGCGCGACCGTGAGATCGAGACGCGCATGGTGGAGGGCCTCACCAAGATCGACACGCGGCTCACCCACATCGAGCGGAACCAGGAGCGAGCCAAGTCGGCATGACCGCCGCCCACCCCATCATGACGCCGACGAACGGCTTCGAGGAGGCGCGGCTGACCATGGTCATCGCGGCCGTCGAGAAGGTCCGTCAGTCGCGGCGCGGGAGCAGCCCCCACGCGGCGGGCCTGCTCCCCGACAAGATGGTCTACGAGATCTGCGCCCGCCACATCCTCGCGGGGCAGTCCGCCAAGACCATCGTCGCCGAGATGGGCATCGAGGCGCCCAAGGGCAAGCGCAGCGGCGCCGGGAAGCGCGTGCGCTCGCAGGACGCCGCCGGGATCAAGCAGGGCAAGATCCGCGTGCCGACGCTGGCGCCCTTCCTGGGCAAGGTGCGCGAGGCGTACGACAAGATCACGACGACGAAGCTCAAGGCGCAGGCCGAGCACATCGAGAAGGCCGAGGTCATCGGGGAGAACATGCTCGTGCTCTCCGACCGGCTGCTGCTGCGCATGTCCGCGTGCGCCGAGCAGCTCTTCGCCGACCCCGAGGCGTTCGCGGGGATGTCGAACAGCGATCGGCACGTGGCGCTCCGTCTCGCCGAGATCATGAGCAACGCGCAGAAGCTCCGCGAGGATGCGCGGCTCAAGACCGCCCAGCGCGACAAGACGATCGCGACCATCGACGCGATGCTCCGCAAGGTCAAGGAAGAGACGCCCGACACTGCCGGTGTCGACACGTCCCGGGCCGCTCGCGCGCTCTACGAAGCGATCCTCGGAAAGAGCACCTTCGATGAGGCCATCGCCCGCGGCGACCTGCCCGCCTCGCTCCAGGAGGCCGCGTGATGGTCGCCGTAGCCGCAAAGCCCAGACAGTCCGCGGGCGAGCAGGCGGTGCTCCTGCCGTACCAGCGGCGCGTCATGCTCGACCGCTCGCGCTACCGCATGTGGCTCGGTTCGCGCCGCATCGGGAAGGACTTCCTGATGGCGGCGGACTGCGCCCTACCGCGCCTTGCCGGGCAGAACACGCGCGACGCGCTCTACGTCTCGAAGGACGAGGAGTCGACGCGCGTCTTCGTCGGGTACGTGAAGCGGTTCGCGACCAACTTCGGCAAGGCCGTGAAGGTCCTGGAGCGAACGAATCACGAGGTGGTGCAGGGCAAGGACCTGAAGGTGTTCGAGGTCCAGTTCCCCGACGTCGGCAAGCGGCGCTGCAACCTGTACGCCTTCTCGTCGAACCCGGAGTCGGTGCGCGGCTTCGGCGGCGATGCGTACGTCTCAGAGCACGCACGACACAAGCAGGCTGAGACGCTGTGGGAGGCATTGGCGCCGTGCATCATGCGGGGCGGGCGCGTGACGGTGGCGTCCTCCGCGCCCGACGACGAGCAGCACTTCTTCTGGGGCCTCGTGCAGATGGCGCTCCGGAACACCGACCCGGAGCAGCACGGCGCGCCGCGGGCCTACGACGTCCCATTCACGTTCCAGAAGACGACCATCCTTGACGCGATCGAGGATGGTCTCGTCGAGAACATCAACGACGTCGAGGGCACGTCGTTCACCCGCGAGGAGTTCCTCGACGATTGCCGCGCGCAGTGCACGAGCGAGGAGATGTGGCTCCGCGAGTACATGTGCGTGCCGGGGCGCGGCTCGGGCTCTTACTTCCCGAACGATCTGCTCCGCACGATCGTGCATCGCGACGACCCGATGCCCACCGGCGACGTCCACACGTGGCTGGCGAACATCCGCCGGGTCTGCATGCCGGAGGAGAAGGGCGGGCTGGGCGCCGAGCGGCTGTACGCCGGGTGCGACGTCGGCCGCACCGACAACCGTTTCGTGATCTGCGTCGGCGCGAAGCTCGGCGGGATGAACCGAACCGCGGGAGACCTCGTGCTCCAGGGGGCGCCCTTCAGCGAGATGAAGTTCGCCCTGTGGACGCTCATGAAGCTGCGCGAGGAGATCGGTCGGCGTTCGTGCTCCGTGCGCCGCCTCGCGATCGACGCCACCGGCATCGGCTACCAGCTCGGCGAGGAGCTCGAGGGGGCCTTCCGCGCCCGCGCCGAGGCCGTGCGGTTCACGCCCGAGGTCAAGGAGGATCTCGCCACCCGCGCTCGTGTCGGCGCGGAGGAGCGCACGTACACCATCCCCGACGACCGCGAGACCCTCGCTGACTTCCACGCGATCCGTCAGGAGCGGACCGCCGCCGGGAACGCGAGGTTCGTCTCGACGGCGAACGAGAGCGGCCACCAGGACCGATTCTGGGCGAAGGCCCTCATGCTCATGGCCGCCGAGAGCCGCTCCGAAGTTCGAGCGGTCGAGGTCGAGCGAGGAGCGTGGATGTGAGCGTGCTCTCCTCCCTGCCCCTGACCGGACCCGCCTACGTGGCGCCCGCCGTCTACCTGGACCGCGAGCGCGAGCGCCGCCGACAGCGCGGCATCGCACGCAAGCTGTTCGACGGCAAGTGGCGCGAGGTCTTCCTCGTCCTCGGAAAGACGCAGTTCGTCTTCCGCGAACTCCAGAGGCACGACGGAGGGATCGAGGCGTTCTTCCAGACGTTCAACCTCTTCGGCCGTGCGATGACCACCTTCGCCGACTTCATCGCCAACCGTCCCGCCGTTGTCGACGTGCCGGAGTCATTCCCCGAGCAGCGACAGGCGATCGCTCGCATCCGTGAGGCGTGCCTGTTCGATGCGCTCCTGCACGAGGCGTCGCTCATCACGCGACTCGAAGGCCGCGCCGTTCTGCTCCCCGATCTCGACGCCGCCAGCGGTTCGGCCGTCCTCTGCCTCCTCGACAACGATCAGATCTTCCCCGCCGGGCCTGACGGCAAGGACCGCCAGCCGACGGTGTGGGAGCGCCGGTGGATCATCGAGCGAGCCGACCCCGCGTCGAAGACGAAGAAGCTCCGCTACCTCCGCGTCGAGCGTCACCGCGTCGTCGCCGGTCGCGGCGTCGTCGAGCAGGAGGCGTACAAGGTCGAATCGTGCGAGACGCTCGTCGACCTCGCCAGGCAGAAGCGCGTCCCGCTCGCCGAAGCCGTCGGCGACGGACCCGCGCCCGAGGAGGTGTCCTACACCGGCCTGACGCGACCGCTCCCGGTGCAGCTCGTGAACTACATGGTCCGCGGCGAGCCGCAGATGACCGTGACGGACGCCGAGCTCGACATGATGGATGCAGCGACCAAACAGCTCTCCGACATCTCCCGCGCGATGGCGATCCACGGCTCGCCGAAGATGCGCATCACCGACTCGCTCATCGACAAGAAGACCGGGAAGGCGAAGATCAGCCTCGAGTGCTTCGATGACCCAGAAAAGGTCGTTGAGTACATCAGCGTTGAGTTCTCGTTCGACGCGATGATGACCTTCCTCAGCAGACTCCAGCAGTACGTGCTCGTGCAACTGGAGATCAGCCAGGCGCTGCTCGGAATCCGGCTTGACGGCGGAGCAACGCCGGACACGGTCGACAAGCTCCGCCTGGAATCGACGGGAACCGTCGCCGCGGTGCAGCGGACGGAGGCGTACTTCACGCTCGCACTCAAGCGGGCGTGGACCGATGCGTGCACGCTCGACGCTCGCCGTCCGCTCGGAGCGCCGGGGAGCGCCGGGTACGCGGTCGAGCCCGTCGACGTTCAACTCCGCACGGGTCTTCCCCAGGACGTTCTCGACATCGCACGCGAGCAGCGCGAGCTGCTCGAAGCGGGGCTCACCAGCCAACGCCGTGCCTTGTGGGAGATCCACGGCGAAGCGAAGGCCGCGGCCATTCTTGCGGAGATCGACCAGGACCGCAGCGCCGCCGCGGCGCGGCAGCGCGAGGCGCTGTACGGCGCGGGCTTCAACGACCCAACCGGCCCCGCCCCCGGGATCAACAACCCCGACGCCGACGCGCCCGCCAGCACACCGGCCCCGGAAGGAGCCGCAGCGTGAGCCGCTCCCGCAACCGCCCCCGGACGGTCGTCACGGCGTGCTTTGCCCTCGCGGTCCTGTTCTGGACCGCCGTCATCGCCGCGCACGCGTGGCGTCAGCTGGAGCTCTCCACCATGCCCGACAGCCCCCCGGGGGTCGGCGACTCCGTCCCCGCCAAGGACAACCCCAGCGGCGTGCAGGGCTCGCGCCTGCCCGACGCCGGCACGCAGGGCGCCTCCGTGCAGCGGCTCGCCATCATCACCAGCCTCTACGACGACGCGCTCCAGCAGATCAACACCGACCTCGCCCAGGCGATCATCCGCCTCAGCGTCGACCCGAGCCGCCGCGGGCCCGGCTTCTCCGCCGCGCGATCCATCGAGCTCGCCGAGCGCATCAACGCCCGGCTCGCACGCCTGGGCGTCGAGGCGAAGACCGCCGTCGCCGGCGCCGCCGAGGCGTCGATGCTCGCGGGCGTTCGCGAGGCCCGGCGACAGCTCGACGCCCTGGGCGTCGCCCGGGCCTCCGAACTCACGGGCGCATCCTTCTCGACCGCCGCCGTCAACCACGACGCGGTCGAGGCTATCGCCAACGACACGCTCGCGCGGCTCCAGGCCGCGGCGGGCGATCACGCCGCACGCGCGCAGACGCTCTTCCGATCGCTGAGCGCCGGGACGCTCTCCACCACCGGCGGCGAGGCCGCGGTGAACAGGGCCATCGCGCGGGGCATCATCACCGGCAACCCCAGCACGGCCGACCGCGCCATCCGCAACCTCTTCCGCGCTCCCGGCGGCGCCCCCGGAGGGCTCGAAGAGTCCTACCGCAAGCTGGGCAACAAGCAGATCGTGGTGGGGGGGTGGACGGGCTCGGTGCGTGCGTACGCGGCGACGCTGGTGCGCACGCGCACGCGCGAGGCAACGGTGCAGGCCCGGCACGAGGCGGGGCTTCGCGCCGAGATCGACCTCGTGCAGATCGTCGGCGGCACGAGCGCGAACTTCTGCACGCGCTTCCTCGGATTGGTGTGTTCGCTCACGGGGCGGACGCCGGGCTACCGCGTGTATTCGTCCCTCCCGAACGGCGGCGCGCCGTTCCACCCCAACTGCTCCAAGGGCACCGTGTTCTACGTGGTGGACCTGGTGAGCGACTACCGGATCAAGGCCGCGCAAGAAGCGGATTTGGCATACGAGCGGGCCGCGCGTGACGGCACGCTGACACACGACCTTCGGCCCTCCCCCGGACGACGGGTGGCGTGAACAGGCATTGAAGGGGCGTTCAACGCCCCGTGAAGGAGCAAGGAAGCGATGGACCCCGACAAGATGACGCCCGAACAACTCACCGCGCTGGCTGGCAAGCTCGCCCCGGCGATGAAGCAGGCCATGACCGAGGGCATCGTCTCGGCCGTGACCGACCAGCTCAAGCAGAGCCTCGGCGAGACGCTCACCAAGCAGGTGGCGGAGACGGTCAAGGCGCAGGTGACGGAGGCGATGAAGACGATCCAGCCCGCGCCGGAGCCAAAGGCGGGCGAGAAGGGCAAGGAGAAGGGAGAGCAGCGCCCGATCGAGGCTGCGCTCCTGAAGCTCACCGAGCGCATGGACGCGAGGGACGCGCAGGAGACGAAGGCGAAGGAAGAGGCCGCCGCGGCGAAGTCTGCGTCGGACGCGCAGGCCGCGACGCTCAAGCTCGCCACCGAGACGCTGAAGGCGAAGCGTCCGAACCTCAAGCCTGAGCAGATCACGATCATCGCGGCGGACATCGCGGCGGCGGGGCCGAAGGACGAGGCGGGCGTGCTCGCCACGCTCGGCGAACTCACGAAGACGAAGTACCAGCCGCTGGGATTCGACATCAAGCCGCTGCTCGCGGACGCGGGCGCGGAGGGCGCGAAGCCCGCGCCGGGCACGCCCGAAGCAAAGAAAGAGGCTCTCAGGGAGAAGATCAAGAGCGACGCCAAGGCCGGCGCGCTCTGACCGAGTTCGTCGGCGCGTCGCCGACGAAAGACAGAAGGGAAGTAGACCCCGTCGGCGACGAGCTCGGGGCAGGTCACGGAGGACCACACCATGCCAGTTCTGGTTTCAACGTTCAGCACCGAGAACTCGCTCGACAGGGACGTCGTGCGGGACATTCTCATCGCCAACGCCGAGCAGGCGCCGTTGCTCGGCATGCTCCTCGCGCAGAACCGTGTGGAGCCAACGTCCAATCTCGACTTCGAGTGGTACCGCGACGGGATGATGGGACGAACGACCACCATCAACAACGGCGGGTCCGCGTACACCTCGGGCACGACGACGCTCACGACGGCGGACGGCACGAAGTTCCGCGTGAACGACCTCGTGCTGTGCGAGGCCACTGGCGAGCTCATCCTCGTCACCGCCATCTCCACGAACGACATCACGGTCGTCCGCGGCGTCGCGTCCTCGAACGGCGCTCCGGCGGCGCACGCGAACTCGGTGGCGAACACCGCTGTCCTTCAGGTGATCGGCCACGCCGCGAGCGAGAGCGGCACGGCCCCGTCGTCGCGCGAGACGACGAAGACTCAGGTCATCAACGGCATCCAGACGTTCAAGCGATCCATCATTCTCAGCGGGCACGCGATCCGATCGGCGAACATCACGGGCGACCGCCGGGCGTACGAGGTGCATAAGGAGTTCCTCGAGCTCCAGCGCGACATCGAGCGAGTGTTCTGGTTCGGCGGCTACAACAAGACGGCCGTGGATGCGGCGGGCAAGATCGTCCGCACCTCGGGCGGGCTCATCAACGGCACGACGACCAACATCTACAACGTCGGCGGCACGATGACCAAGGCGAACTTCGAGGCCAACTTCGCCAAGCCGCTCTTCGACGTCTCCGGCGCGCCGAAGGTCGTGTTCGCCGGAGCGACGGCGCTCAATACGCTGAAGTCGCTGTACGGGACCAATATCCAGCTCCGGCCCAGCGACACTCTCGTCGGCTTGCAGCTCTCCGACATCCTGACGGACTACGGCCGCATGACCGTGGTGTACAACCGCGTCTTCGCGGGCTCCTCGTACGCCGGCCATCTCGTCGGCGTCGAGCTCGACGACCTGAAGATTCGCCATACCTCGCAAGAGGGCGAGTCGATGATGCCGCACCTGCTCCGGGACATCCAGGCCGAGGACGCCGACGCCAAGCAGGACCTGTGGATGGCCGAGCTCGGTCTCCAGTGGGGCGAGCAGCTGCACTTCGCCGTTGCGAAGGGCATCACCGGCGCGGCGTGATCCGAACGCAACACCAACCCTCCCGGCGCGGAGACATCCGAGCCGGGTGCTTTCACCGACCACTCTGAAGGAGCAAGACCATGACGACCGCAGAACCCGTTCCCACCCGATTCCGCAGCCGCTACCCGGACTACACGCTCTCGTGCACCGAGTCGCACCGAGGGCCCAATCCCTTCGGCCCGGGCACGGTTGTGAAGCAGGATGACTACGGCGTTCTCCAGTTCCGCGACTACATCGTCGAGACCGCCGACGAGAACAAGATCCGTATCGCCAAGGCGAACCCCGAGTTCGGGAAGGACTTCTGGGTCGAGGACCCGGCGGCCATCGCGAAGCTCGCCGTGCCCGAGCCCGCGACGCTGAAGATCGCGAGCGACGACGGGGCGAAGGCCTCCGACAAGGAGGAGAAGAGGCCGGCGGACAAGGAAGAGAAGAAGGCCTCCGACAAGGAGGAGAAGAAGCCCGCCAAGTCGGGCAAGTGATCGCGGTTCGACCACCACGCACGCACGGAGGCGTAGACGATGGGACTCAGCAGCAGGCTCACGCTCACCAACACGCTTCAGACCCTCGTCTCCGCCACCGCGGACAACGACAAGGCCCCCTTGCGCGGCGTGCACCTCGAATGCCCGGGCGGGGACGACGCGGCTCCGTCGAGCAACGCGGCGACGTTCGTCGTCACGTTCGTCGACAACAAGACGCAGCAGATCACGCTCTCGCCCGGGCAGTTCAGGGACCTCATCGCGATCAAGTCGGATTACAAGGGCATCACGCTCGTGCAGGCCAAGAACGCCGTCGACGACAACGAGGCGATCGGCGTGTGCGACACGACCATCAGGTGACACCATGAAGAAACTCATCAACAAGGTCAGGCGGTGGTGGCGGACGGGGCGGATGGAGGTTCGCGAGAACCTCGACCGCTATCGATCCGCGAACCCGCGGTACGTCTGGGGCGTCGTCGACGTGAGCGGCCTGACGGGCGACTTCGCGCGCCTGAACGGGCGCCACGAGGTCGCGTTCACCGAGAGCGGACTCGACGAGGCGGCGCTCCGCGCACGCAACAACCAGACCGACAAGCCGGGCTACATGAGGGGCTGAGGCATGGCGCGAGGCGACATCATCGGCGCGGAGATCATCGGCGGCTCCACCTACAAGAACGGTGTCGTCCTGCGTTTGCGCGTCGAGGGATTCGGGACCGGCCTCGCGTTCAACTTCGGCCTCGACGCGCGCAACAGGCCGACCGCCAGCACCCCATACGTCGATGTCGTGTCGGAGGGCTTCGACGAGGACGGCAACCCCACAACCTTCCCGCGCAGGGTCTACCTCACGAAGGTCATCCGCAAGCCCTACCCGGACAATGCGTCGCTCGATATCACCGCCATTGATACCGACGTGGACATCGACTGCGGGCTCTCGGCCGGCGTGCACGACGATGACCGCGACGGCGGCGCGGGCACGAGCGGCACGGACCCCCTGCTCACCGTGCCCGCGGGATTCGTCACCGACACGTCGGACTCCACGCCGAACAACGCGGCAACCGACTTCATCGTCACCAACAACTCCACGCTCGACTACCCAAAGTGCACGGGTGTCCGGTGGATGACCACACAGTATCAGACGGTTGACGAGGCCATCGACATCGAGCTCATGGGCGGGAGCGGGTACTGCCACAACAGCCGTCCGGCGGCCTGCGTCATCTTCGAGGCGGAGGATGAGTACAGCGAGACCGTGCAGACGATCGTCCGCGCGATCACCGTGAGCCGACAGGACGGCATCGACGATTCCAAGATCTGCGGGTGGATCTGGCCGTTCACGCCCTCGCATCGGCTCTTCGTCGGAGGCACCGACGGAAAGTTCACCGTCAACGCGAAGATCTGCCCGTGGGTGGGCGACGAGGACAGCGTCTTCGACACTCGCACGACGGCGGACGGCGCTGCGCAGCCCTCGGAAAGCCCTGGTCCGATCTCGTTCCTGTGCAATGCGAACGGGACGTTCGGCGAGCTTCAGGCCAGCATCAGCGCGGCGGGCAATGACGGGACTGGCGCGGTGGGCGAGACCCTTGAGGAAGCCGACCTCAACCCGTTCCTGACCATCGATGCAGCGGCGGCGGCGCTCAAGGCGGCGGCGAACTCGCTCTACGGCCGGAACACCGTCGACAACTGCATCATCAACGTGATCGGCACGAGGGCGTGGTTCTCCTCCGGGTTCACGGGCGGGAACACGAAGGCGTGGCTCTGGGTCCGCCCTCACCCCACGCTCGGCGGCTCAGCGCTCATCGGTTCGGCGAGCAACACGGCGATCAACGCGTGGGTTCGCGTGTCTGTCGACACAACGCACGCCAACACCGGGGCGTTCGTGGGCAGCACCTCCACGGGCCTGCTCTGGATCGACGCCCCGACATGGGACATCACCGGCATCGCGACCGTCTGGCAGTGGAAGGTCGTGTACTGCACCTATCTCAACATCATCAACATCAACGGCCTTACTCACTTTTCCAGCGACCGGAGCCCGTTCGCGCTCGTCCGCGGCGTCGATTGCAAGGGACTCGACACGCACGCCTACGCCATCATCGGCTGCAAGAACTTCCGCGCGAAGTTCCAGGAGACGGGCAACGCGCAGGGGCACGCCACCTCGAACAACTGCCTTATCTGGTGCTGCCCGTCCTTCGGCATCGACGGCCCCGGCCTCGCACAGTTCGCACACACGAGCGATCTGAACAACCTCGGCATCATCGGCAACAGCATCTTCGAGGGGATCGGAGCCTTCGCTGACGCGCTGATCGGCATCAGCGCTGACGAGTCCACGAGCACCACGAACCACTTTGTTCTCGCCCACATCACGGACAAGGGACGTCGGGGGAACATCGCCTACAACGAGAACGGCACGGAGATCAAGCTCCACACCAACTGGTTCATGATGGGCTGCGTCTGGGAGGACCTCAACAACAAGGGCGACACCTACGTGCTCACCAGCGGGGCGAACGGCGCTCGCATGGGTCACTTCTCCGTCATGTACGGGGTGAACTTCAAGGGCAACCACATCATCTACGCGAACTTCCCGCTGGAGTTCAACGGTCTCAACGCGGGCACGGGCGCGGCGACGTTTGTCGATGATGCATCCGACGGGCCGGGCGGGACGGGGCTGGGCAACGGCGACTACACGCCCGCCCCGGGATCGGCGCTTCGCGGCGTGCTCCAGCCGGATGAGATCTTCGTCCCGTTCGGACTGTTCGGGAACGTGCGGCCGACCGACGGGACCGGCTCCATCGGCGCGATCGAGGCGGACCCGGTCGTTCCGACGACGAACACGTTCCCGGCGCTCACGATCGACGACGCGACGAACGAGAGCATGGGATCGGCCTGGTTCCCCGTAGGAGCGGCGAGCCTGAAGCTGTGCGTCGAGAAGACGGACGGGGCCACGGCGCAGGCCATCGTGGGCGGGGGGGCAGAGGCCTCATCGAACGTGACGACGATTCTCCGGGTGACTTTCTCCGCCGAGCCTGGCGCTATGGCGACAAAGAGCTTCGACCGGGTCGTTGTGCCGATCGAGGCATCACGCGGGTTTGGGCAGCCCAACAAGCTCAGGCTCGCGTCGCTCGAAATCGATGCGGCCGGTTCGTCGGGCATCACCCCGAACGAATCGATCGGCGATCTCTGGCCGGATTCTCCTACGACTCGCGTGTTCACCTTCGACGTCAATCAGGACGGCGCGACGGCTGGTCTGTATGGCGTTGCCGTCAATGTCCGCTTCGAGCACGCGGACGGCCTCGCCGCCGTCACCGACGTCCTCGCGATGATCGAGCGCATCGAGTGCTCACTGCTCTCTACGGCCACCGGCCATCGCCGTTCGCTCGTCCCGGTCCTCGCCGCCATCCTCGAGGAGGAGGGCGCATGAGCTACGCCGCGTACATCACACGCGACGAGGCGGACACCCTGCTCGCCGCGATGCTCGTCTCGGGCGACGCGCGACGCGTCGCCTTCGACGCCCTCTCCGACCCCGACAAGGACGTCCTCCTCACGCAGGCCAGCGACCAGCACGACGCCGTGCCCTGGGACGGCCGCGTCGAGGACGAGGACCAGGACCGCCTCTTCCCCCGCGTCGATCACCTCACCGGCGTGCGCATCGACCCCGACCCGGCCGAGACGGGCGCCGAGCCGCACCTGGGCGTCCCGCACCGCCTGCGCCGCTCCGTCGCCGTTCAGGCCGCCCACAACGCCGCGCTCGCCAGGGGGCTGGGCGCGGCGCGTGAGCTGGAGGAGTCGGCCAGCCGGGGCGTGACCAGCGTGAGCATGTCGGGCCGAGGTTTCGCCCTCGACCTCCGCCGCGCCAACACGGCGTGGGCCGCCCTCTGCGTCGATTCACAGAAGCTCATGGCCCGCTACCGGGCCACCTCCGCGGAGGGCGCATGATCTACCCCAACGCCCTCATCACGAAGTGGGAGCGCTGCACGGGCCAGAAGGGCTCGGGCCGCAACGACTACGAGGAGGTCTCCCTCGACGGCGTGGCGGGGCTCCCGTGCGAGGTGGGCGAGCCCTCCTGGCGCGCGGTGCACGGACTCCAGGCCCGCGGGGTGCAGGCCGATCGGGCCATCACGCTGACGCGCGGCATGCTCGATGCCCAGTCGATCACGGCGGCCGTGCAGGACCGGGTGACGGTGCGGCTCGAAGGGGCCTCAACCGTGCTGTACGAGGTCGTGCAGGTGGACGAGAAGCCCGCCCAGGCCGTCGGCATGCCGGGGGCCTCGCACATCGTGCTGACGCTGCGGAGGACCGCATGACGAGCTCCAGCGTCCCCATCGAGGCGATGCAGGGCATGCTGGCCCAGATGCGCGGGCTGGAGAAGCCCATCGCGCGCGACGCGGCGTCGCTGGGCGCGCACGCCATCGTCGGGGAGGCTGCGCCGCACGCCCCGGTGCGCACCGGGAACCTTCAGAACGCGCACCTGGTGGACGACACGTCCGACCCCGACGCGGTGCTGCTGGGCATCGCCGCCGACTACGCCCCGGCGGTGCACGAGCGCTGGCAGCCGGGCGGGCCTGCGTCGAAGAACCGGAACCCCAACGCGAAGAACCGCTGGTTCCTCGCGACAATCATCACGCACGGGCCGCGTTTCATGAAGATCGCGATCGAGCGGGCCGTCGCGAAGCACGCGGCGTCGATCGCGGGTGGGTCTGGCGGCGGCGCGTCGGGGGGCGGCTCGTCCGGTGGGCCGAGGCGTGATTCGCGGGGCCGATTCATCCGGGGGAGTGGATCATGACGCTGACGCTCGCGCGACAGATCGGACGGTGGTGGGCCGGCGCGGCCTCGCTCACGTTCGTCGAGCCCGCCGACGCGGCGCCCGGCCACGTCTACGCCTGCCCGCTCCCCGAGCCCGCGCATCGGGAGCCCACGGCCGCGTCCATCGCCGTCGTCGCCTCCGCGGGCCCCACGGACATCGCCGACACCGACCCGACGCGGCGCGTGGTCATGGCGATCGAGGCGCACGCCGACACGCTCGACGACGCGATGGTCATGCTCGACGCGCTGCGCGACCTCGTGCGCGAGGACGACAAGCCATTCCGCTCGCCCCGCACGCGCGGCGTGATCGGTCTGCCACCGGACGCGGAGTTCGTCGGGAGCGAGCCGGTCCGGGGGTGGCGCGTGCTGGGCTTCGAGGTGGTGAGCGAGCCCCAGCCGCTGCGGTTCGCGCCGGGGGACCAGACGCCCGGCGGGCAGAGCAGCGCCCAGATGACGATCGGCGTCGTCGCGCACCGCGTGAGCCTCCTGCGCGCCTTCGACGTGACGAACACGACGGGGGGGCTGTCCGCGGCGACGATCGAGATCGACCCGGTGAGCGTGATCCTCAACACGACGATGGACGGGGGCGTGGGCGACGCGACGATCGACCGGCGCGGGCTGAGCGTGGCGGACCTCGCCGCGGCGATCGCCGGCGTCTCCGGGGGCGGGTGGGAGACGTCGAATCTCGGGGCGGGCGTGGACGGGCTGGACGCGATGGACGTGATCGGGTTCGACCCCGCGGACGCGAACGGTGTGACGAAGCGGCTGGTGGTGATGACGAGCAACTGAAGGGCAAGGAGGCCTGCGCGATGCCTGACCTATCGAACGTATCAAACGTCGTGGCGAACCTGTGGGAGATCACCATCGACGGCAATCTGGCGCCGTTCCACTCGACGCTCAGCGCGTCCGGTTTCGGCGGCAAGAAGGAGCCGATCGTCCCGCAGCGATTCGGCGCGTCCATCGGACGGATGGTCGTCGGCCACGAGATCGTCGGCGAGGTGACGTTCCTTCAGGCAACCGAGGACGAGTTCAAGATGTTCATGGGCGGCGTGGAGACCTCCGAGCGGATGCAGATGCCCGCCATCGGGAGTCATGCGACGCAGCATCTTGTGAACTTCCACGATCCCAAGGCCGGGGAGGATCGCAACGGGGACATCAACATCGCCAAGCTGGTGTGGCTCGAGTTCCGCCTCGGCAACGTGGAGGGCAAGAAGTCGATCATCGTTCCGTTCACCGCGGACATGCGCGCGGCGGACGGCGTGACCGCCTGGGTCGGCCCGCCGGAGTCGTGATCCATGCCCAAGATCATCGACATCAGCCGGACGAGAGAGCCCTTCGAGTACGGGATGGTCGTGCGCGGGGTCACCGTGCCGATCGTCTCGCCGTACGCCGAGTCGCCGTACTGCGACCCGTGCGGGGCGACGGGCCTGCGCGGGCTCGCCGCGCGGGCGTGGCTCCGCGTGCGGTTCCTCGCGGGGCTGTCGGAGGCGGAGGTCCTCCGCGTGAAGATCCGACGCGCGTGGCCCAAGTCGCATCACTCGCTCCTGAAGAATCTGGCGACGGTGGAGCTGATCGAGATCAGCAGCGCGATCGACCAGGTGGCGCAGGACTGGGCGGCGTCGATCCGCTCGGGCGTGGCGGAGCAGCTGGCGGCGCAGCGTGCGAGGCGGGATGAGGCGGGGAAGACGAATGCTCCGAGCCCGGGGGCGGGTGTGGTTCCTGGGTCGGCATCTCCCGGCATGACGCCCATCGTGCCGGGGGGGACGTTGCACGGGCACCCGGTGGGCCGGGCGCGAACGGCTGAGCACGGGACATTGACTTTCTAAAGGAGCGGTTGAGTGGCGTTTTCGGTCGGTCATTTCGTCGCGAGGCTTGGGATCGACACCGGGGAGTACTCCCGTGGGATTCTTAACGCGCAGACGACGACCGCCGTCTTCGGCCAGACCTTCG
Organism: uncultured Phycisphaeraceae bacterium; assembly: GCA_964410465.1. Taxonomy (GTDB): domain Bacteria; phylum Planctomycetota; class Phycisphaerae; order Phycisphaerales; family UBA1924; genus CAYPGJ01. The sequence continues at coordinate 46,694 of CAYPGJ010000006.1, forward strand.
TCAACTTCGTCACCAACCCGCTGCTCGGCGCAGTGGGGCTCATGAAGGACTTCGCGGGCGGGACCGGTCGCGCTGCGAAGGAGATGCTCTCCTGGGTCGAGGTACTCGATCTCGTCAGCAAGCAGACAGGCATCACGAGAGAGACCATCCAAACGCTACGAGAGTCAATCGCGTTTGCGGGTGGTGAGGCGGGCACGGCGGATCAAGCGCTGACGTTCTTTGCCAACCGCCTAGGCGAGATCCGATCAGGGACTCAGCCAATACCGCCAGCGCTCGCTTCGATCTCTGAGGAACTCAGAAATGTAGCGAACGCAGATGATGGCCTCAGGCTCGTGCTGGAAACCATTTCTCGCATGGAGGACCCAACTCTCCGAACCGCGCTTGCGGCGGACCTTCTCGGGCGACAGGCAGGACCGGCGCTGATCGCAGCGATAGGTGGAGGGACGCGCGCCCTAGAGGATCAGACGAAGCAGTTCCGAGACCTCGGCAAAATTCTCCGAGACGACACGCTCAATGAGCTTGCCCGGGCAGCGGGAATCTTCGACGAAGTCACGTTCGCGATCGACGGCATGAAGCGCACCGCGCTGTCGTCATTCCTCACCGGATTCAGCAGGGAGACGAACATCGCCGCCGGTGACATCACGCGAGAGATGCAGCGAGTGACGCAGGAAGTAGAGTCGTCGTTCAATAAGATGGGGGAAAGTGCATCGCGACTGGTCGGCGGGCTCGATGGCATCGTCAGCAAGCTCGAGTTGATCGCCGACCTAGCGAGCAGTGTGTCCGAAGCCATCGATTTCGGCCAAAACCTCGGTGGCGCCATCACGGCAGGGTTTGTAGGTGGCGAGGGGAACTTCACCGAGGGGAGATTCATCCGGCAGGTTGTGCGCCCTGTGCAGCGGCTTCGTCGGAGGGCCAATCGATGACCCTCTACTCCGACCTGCTCGCGCGTGGTCAGGTGGTCGTCGGTTCGGGCGGCTCCGCTTCCGCCGCCTACCCGATCCTCTCGATCAAGGAGTCCGCCGTGCGCGTCGTGCCCAACGACGCCGACGGCGGCGAGGCCTTCGTCGAGACGACGTGGGAGATCGAGTCCATCGCGCAGGCCAGCACCCCGGCCCTCGTCGGCGCCCTCAACGAGACGCTCCAGGCCACGCTCGCCCGACGCGGCCAGCAGGTGACCATCACCGAGGCCGGCGGCGCGGCGCGCCTCATGCCCTCCGAGAACGTCGCCAACGGCTCGCTGACCGGCTACCCGCGCGTCACCGTCACCTGCAAGGACGAGACGCACACCGTCGGGCAGTGGCAGCGGTTCTCGATCTCGTGCGTCACGCGACGGCCCGTGTCCTACGTCACGCCCGTCCACAGCTACGAGCGCACCACCTCCACCGACGAGGCCGAGCGCATCACCATCCTCCAGAGCGGCGAGCTCACGACCCCGCCCGGGTTCGGACAGACCGCCGAGGCGTGGCTCGAGCAGTATGTCTTCGCGCCCGCGCGTCAGCAGGCCTCCATCAACGGCCTGGTCTTCACCAGCAGCGTGCGGACGCGATCGGGCGCGTCGCGGCTCACCTACGAGCACCGCATCGCCCCGCCCTCGCCCGGGCAGTTCGGCTCCGCATCGCCCGCCGGCATCACGCGCGGCGAGGTGAACGACCGCACCGTCTTCCAGCGCGCCGCCGGCGCTCGACGCCGCACCATCTCCGGCTACTTCGAGGGCCCGAACGCGTCGCTGGCCGCCGAGGGCGTGGCGGGCGCCATCCCGCCGACCACGCTCATCGAAGAGAAGGAGATCTCCCAGCCGCGCCAGCCCGACGGCCGTGTCGACTTCCGCTACCTCGTCGCCGACGGCATCGACGCCGGCAACGGCGTGATCCTCTTCGACTTCGTGCAGACCGTGTCGCAGGTCGGAGGCGGGAGGCAGGTCCTCGCCGAGCCCTACGACAACGCGAGCCCCTCCGTCTACCTGGGGCCCAACCTGCCCTTCGTGTACCAGCAGTCCACCACGATCCGCTTCCGCGGCACGTTCAACGCCGCCATCGCGCTCATCCAGCCCGTGTTCGACCTGGAGAACCTCTCCGGCAAGCCTCAGGTGCGTCGGGGCTCCGACGGCAACGCCCGCACGATCTCCCACGACATGGCCTTCACCTACTCGACCGAGCAGACCGTTCCGGGGGTGCAGGAGTACTTCACGACGCTATGACCGCACCGCTCAGCCCCATCTCGTTCATCTCGGGCACGCCCGCGGCGGGGACGGCGCTCACGCTCCCGTGCCGCGTGCTCACGCCGCCGAGACGGACGCTGGGGCTCTTCGGCGACACGCTCCAGGTGGCCGTCAAGGCCTCTTCATGGCCCGTCGAAGGGTGGGTCGCGGGCTCGGCGGGCGAGTACACGCTCACCTACGGACTGGGCGCGGAGGTCATCACGCTCGGGGGCTACGCCCTCACGAACGTCGCGCCGGGCAGCTTCGGCGTGGATCTCACCGACCCCGAGGGCGACCCCGAGGCCCAGTCGATCGTGCTGACATTCGTCACCGCGCCCGGACGCTGGCGCGACGCCCGCGGCGGCGCCATCCGCGCCAAGGTGTTCAACCCCGTCAAGGCCGACGGCTCGATCGACACAGCCCACGCGGACTACCGCACCAACTCTCAGCTCCTCACCCTCGCCCTCACCTCGCTCGGCGCATCTTTTGACGCGATCCCCGCCACCATCGACACGCTCCAGCCCCCGGCCGCGATCGACTGGTCGTTCGCGCGGCCCATGCACGAGCTGGAGTCGCTGCTGGCGCGTGCCGGGTACGCGGCGGCCATCACCAACGACGGGAGCAAGCTCCGCGTCCTGCGCCTCCCGCGCGGCGGCGAGAGCGTGGCGGTTCCGGCGTCCATCGAGGAGAAGGCGGAGCCGTACAAGCTGGCGGCCGCCCCTGCCCTCCGCGGCGCGAAGCTCGTCGTCACCAGCGGCCGCGTCCGCACCATCGCCCTCACCTGGAGGACCATCGAGGACATGGAGTGGGTGTGGTTCGACGCGACGATGGGCCGGTGGCTCAACGCGGCGCAGACCCAGACGCTGTACCCCGGCACGCCGTCGCCCGACGATCTTGCGACGCTCCGCGCCGGGCCCGGCAAGTCGCGCGAGGAGCGTGAGCGGTTCCAGCGGGTCTTCCGGGCGATGCGCCTCAAGGCCAACGACCTCAAGAACGCCTCGCGCTTCACGCCGCTCCCGGCGGAGAACGGGGCGACGCTCGAGGTCGGCGGCGTGGAGGTGAATCTCGGGGCGACCGCCGCCGTGGGGTTCGCACAGGCCGCGTTCGAGCTGGCCTCGGGCGTCTTCCGCAACGAGCCGGACACGACCGCCGGCCCGCACGTGCGCGTGGACGTGCAGGCGTTCGCGGGCGACGGCGTCTTCCGCTTCGAGCAGCCCATGTTCTACGTCGATCCGGCCAACCAGGGCGGCTACGGCGATGCGCACCTGCTCGGCGACGACGAGCTCTACGTGGCCTTCGCGCACGAGGTGGAGTCCGACGACTTCTTCGCCCGCTCTTTCACGCGCGGCTTCGAGCTGGACCAGCAGGGCGCCCTCCGCCAGATGACCGACGCGGAGACGCTCGCCGCGATGGGCGACAAGCAGACGGTCATCGTCGAGGCGCCGTTCCTGCAACGCGTCGTCTCCTGGCCGCGCGGCGAGTCGGCCTTCACGCCCGTCAACGACGCCGCGTTGGAGGCGATCGCCCTGAGCCTCGCGCGGGCGCGGGTGGGCAAGGACCAGATCGAGTCGGGCGTGATCGAGGCGCGTGGTCTCGTCGACGTGCAGCCGGGCGACTGGGGCGGCGCGGTGTCGGCCGTGACTTGGGACCGCGACCGCGTGCGCACGATCATCGCCGTCAACCAGCACGAGACCCCCGGGAGCGAGTTCGACGCCCTCGAGGCCGACGCGATGCGATCCATCGCCTCAGGCCTCTCGCGGTTCGCGCTCCCGGGCTCTGCGGTGGAGCTCAGCGACATCCGCTCCGGCGTCGGCGAGGAGGGCGGCGGCGAGGATCTCCCGCGCGGTCGCGAGGCCGCCACGGGGACGAGACCCACGCACGCCGCGCCGAAGACCTCGACGCCGGCGGTGACCAACTCGCGCTGGTTCGCGCGGCCCACCGGATCGACCGCCGCCGGCGCCAACCGCTTCGCCTACCAGTGGAAGGAGGTCGCGCCCGACGAGACGCCCGGCTCCTTCCGCGACGTCGCCAACGGCCGCACGCACGCGACGCACGGGCTTCTCTACCCCGGAGGCGAGGCGTACAACACCGCCGGCGGCGTCATCGGCAACGGCGTCAACCGCGCGAACCTGCCCTCGGGCTGGTCGATGCAGCCCATCGCGAATCAGGTGCTCGAGGTGATCGGGCCCTTCGGCCCCTCGAGCGGGCGGTGGTGCATCTGCGTGGGCGTCACCAACAGCGACGACGGCACGTGCCCCGGGTCTGACGGCGCCGCCGATGGTGAGTCATCCAGCGATTGCGGTTGCGGGTGCGGGGGTGAGCGAGCGTTCGGTCCGGCGGCCAAGGGCATCGACGAGGCGCTGCTGTCGGCGAGCCTCGCGGGCGCGTGGGGAGGTGGGGTGTAATGGCCACGCAGCTCAAGGGATGCAACAAGCGCAGCGACGCGGTCTCCATCCCGCTCGAGCTCTTCACGTGCCCGGAGGACCGGCAGGCCCTCGTGCACGGCGTGCACGTGCTCAACGACGGCGCGGACGACACGACGTTCTCCATCGGCATCGTGCGCGAGGGCGGCATCAACCAGGCCGCGGCGAAGGATCGCCTCTTCCGAGATGAGCCCATCGCCGCCGGCGAATCGCGCCGCGTCGTGCTGGGCATGGGGATGCAGCCGGGCGACACGCTCTTCGCGAACTCGGCGGCCTCCGGCGTGAACTTCGTCCCCAGCGTGCAGGAGGTGCTGTGATGCGCAGCGTCGGCTACGGCACGCAGGCGCTCTCGATGAACACGGCCGACGTCGCGTCCACGCGCCGCGACGTGTCTCAGCGGCGCCTCTACGTCGCGCACGTCGAGGGGCTGACGACGGGAGCGCTGCGGCTCATGGGCTCGCTCGGCGGTGTGGACGTCCCCGTTCTCGAGGGCGCGTCGCCGGTCGTGCGCACCGGCGACTTCGCGGAGTCCTTCGACGTGGAGCTCTACGACGAGGTCTGGTGGGAGGTCGAGACCACGGAGGCGGACGCGACGGCGTCGATCACGGAGGCGAAGCGCTGATGGCCGGCTCGCACCGAATCTGCTGTTGCTCCGGCTCGGGACCGGCGGGCGGGTGCTTCACGAACCCGACCGCTGCGGCGCGTCTCGACGTCGCCGGCGGGTACTCGATCAAGTGGTACGACGGCGGCGGCCCGCTCTCCTACGAGGAGGAGATGAGCATCGCGGGCTACTCGACCGGCACGTTCGGCCAGAACGCCGACGGGGACGTGCTCGTCAGCTACAACCCGACGAAGTGGTTCTTCATATCGACCGGGCGCCTCCGCTATCCCACGAGCCCGACCAACCCCAACTGGCAGCCGATCAACGCCGTCTGGATCGGCTTCACGCGCAGGTGCAACTGCCTGCGGAACTGGAACACCTTCGGGATATCGATCAGCCCGCCGATCTTCGGCGGCAACAGCTTCACGACGGTGCGCCCGTTCGGGGGCGTCCTGCGCATCGGCGGGTCGGCCGGGGCGCTCACCGAGACATTCTTCGGCATCGAGAGCGCGCAGAGCGCGTCGGGCGGCGTGCAGTGGCACGACAACTCGACGATCACGGGGAGCGGCGGGCCCAACGCGAGCATCACCATCGGCGGGCGCAAGCACGCCATCCTGAACTCGAACAACAGCCTCCTTGCGGAGGCGGAGGGCGCCCTGACGGCGAGCCTCAGCGGGTTCGCGGAGGGGCCGTTCGGGAGCACACGCTGCAACCCGGGGCAGAGCCCGGGGACCACGGACACATCACTCGGCGGGCCGGTCGGCCCGGTGACGAACACGATCGCACTCGCCCGCGCGCTGCGCAGGGCAGCTTGAAAGGAGTCAGGCATGCCTTCAGATCGAAGCTGGACAGGAGATGCAAGCGGCGACCCGGCGACCGCGGGGAACTACACGGGCGGCGTCGCCGTCATCACAGGCGACACGCTCCGCTTCAACCAGGGCGACGTGTCGATCTCCACGAACGAGGACGCCCTCGCCGGCGTCACGCTCGCGTTGCTGACGCGCAACGGAGGCTACTTGGGCGTGTGGGGCGACAACGATGACCCATTCACCGTCAGCGCGGCGAGGCTCGAGTACGCGAGCGCGAACGGGATCTCCGGCGAGGACTACCTCGCCGGCGCGTTCAACGTCATCTCGATCGCGGCCACCGGCGGGCGCCGGCTCAACCTGCTCGTCACCGGCGACACGCAGATCGAGGCGATGGGCGGGGACATCAGGATCATGGACGGCTCGGAGTACGGGCACCTGCTCGTCGGGCGTGCGACCGTGGAGATCGGGGCCACGGCCGTGCAGGCCGCCGACAAGCGGGTCTTCTTCAGCCAGAACGGCGAGGTGGTCGCGTACGGGGAGATCCAGAACGCCTCCGGTGAGGCGGGCAAGCTGACGCTCCGCGGCGACGGCGCGGGGCTCGCCGGCACGGCGATCACCGGGTCCATGAAGCTGCACATCGAGACCACCGGGGCCGTGAATGAGGTCTGGAACGCCGTTCCCGGCAAGCAGGGCGTGGTCACCGAGAAGGCGTTCGAGGGCGTCAACATCGCCACGTACATCAAGCACAAGCAGGCCTACGACGACTTCTCCGGCAGTGATGACGGCCGCGTGAGCGTCGGGACCGTGATCGAGATTGGGTCGGTGAACTCGACCGTCGAAGCGTGACCTTCCGCCGGACCTGGGCGGAAGCCACGGCCCGGCATTGACATCTCGAAGGGCGCTCGACGGCCCCTGAAGGCCCCCTCAAACGCCCCGTACAGCCACGCCGACGGGCACCCCTCCTCCGGGAAGGCCAAACCCGCCGGCGATCTGCTGCGCCGTGGGGGATTCTCAAGTCATGTCCAACTTTCTCACCTTCGCCGTCGCACTACGCCAGCGCCGCGTTCCCGATGATCAGCAGCTTCATGTCGTCCGCCAACGCCGTCGCCGTCGTGCCCCCATACCCGCGCTGCACCGTCAGCGCGTTCCCGATCACGCCCGTCACCAGCATCACCTCGCCCGACGTTCCAGGACGCACCTGATCGCCCGCCTGGAACCGCGAGCCGTTGTCCACCACGAAGCTCGTCGCCGTCGTCGCGCTCGGCGTGAAACTCGACTGGTTGATCTGATCCGTGTTCGGCAGCAGCGCATCCTCCACCCACTCGTGCACCGTCCCCCGCGCCACCCGCGCCGGATCGCCCAGATGATCCAGCAGCGGCGTCTCGAACGGCGACACGATCCCGATGATGTCGCTCACGTCCTCCGCAATCTCCGGCAGGTCCGCCCCCGCCCCGTACGTCGCCTTCCCCGTAAACGGCATTCCGTCCTCCTCCCTTGTGTCCCTCTCGCCTCACCCGCTCCGCGCGCACGCCACCCGCGGCGCGCACAACACCTCGCTCACCGACCGCGCTTCAACCGCAAATACCGCAACAACGCCCCACGATCCCCCGTCACCGCGGCCTCCTCCGCCGCATCCTCCAACGCGCCGCACCATCGCTCCGCAGGACGACCGCTCATCACCGACCCCGCCCCCTGCGCGGGCCACCCGTGCGGATGCCGGAACAACCACCCCTTCGTCCGCTTCAGGTCCTCGATCGCCAGCGCAACATCCGGCGCATCCATCTCCTCCACCGCGGCCTCCGTCAGCAGCCTCGCCGCCGCCACGTCCACCGCCCCCGCCTCAGCCAGACAACACTCGATCTGCCGCTTCCGCTCGCTCGCGTCCAACGCCTCCCGCGCCGCCTCGAGGTCCTCCAACGCGCTCGCGAGCTTGCCCCTCAGTTCTTCCACCAGCGCCTCCGCCTCCAGCGCACGCTTCCGCCAGCGCTGCTCCTCCGTCACCGGCTCGCCCTCGCCCGAACCTCCACCACCACCTCCGCCCCCGCTCTCCAGCGGCCCCCCACCCCCGCCGCCCTCACCCTCTCCCAACTCCTCATCACCCGGCATCGCGCTCTCCTTTCTTCGCGCCCCGTCGCGCGCTCACACCACGCCCTCATCCCCAACCGCGTACCCCAACTCCGCCAGCACCACGTGCGCCGGCACGCCCAACTCCCGCTTCAACCGCGCTTCCTCCAGCCGCTCACGCTCGTTCCTCGGCAGCGGGTCCGGCCACACCACGCGCACCCCACGCTCCTCCTCGCTCGTCCGAAACACCCCCATCCGATCCAGCGCCGTCAGCGCCATGCGGCTCATCGCCGCGATCCCCCGCCCGTACGTCACGCGCTTCCGAGACGTCTTCGTCAGCAGCCCCTGCAGCGTCACCCGCAACGCGTTCTCGCTCGACAGATTCCCCACCTTCGAAAGCACGCCCGTCACGACCGGCGTCACGCTCGACGCCTTGTCCATCGCCTCACGCAACTCCCGGATGTGCGATTCCTCGGACGGCGACGACGCGTCTCCCCCGATCGCGTCGACGCTCGCGCGCTCGTTGTCCGTCCACCACACCGTGCCCGCGCCCACCCCGCCCCCGTCGAACCCGTCCAGCCCCTTGGCCAGGTACATCTGAAAGCTCTGCATCGTCACCCGATGCGCACGATCCGAAAGCCGTGTGTTCAGCTCGTCCTGCAGCGGGATCAGCGCCTCCACCTCGCTCAGCCCCTCATACTCCAGCGGCTGGCTGATGTTCTGGATGTGCGCCACCGGCACCTCCCCCACGCCGTGCTCCTCCTCCTCGCGCAAGCGACCATCCACGTACAGCTGCCGCGCCCGCGCAGAGAACACCTCCACAACCTCCTCACGCCCGCGCCGCGCGCTCGTCCTCCACCGCGCTCCGAACCGCGCCAACCCCGCACGCCCCCGCTCCGCATCCCGCACCACCTCCGTCGTCTCCCGCTCGAACCGAACCACGTACGCGTCCAGCGCCCGGAAGTCCCCCGCGCTCACCAGCGGAATCCCGCGCCGCGGCTCAACCACCTCGATCCGCGCCCCGCCCCCAACCACCCGCAGCAGCAGATCAACGTGCCCGTACACCGCGCCCAGCAGCGCCATGTCCTGCAGCAACGCGATCCCCCCCGACGCCTCCCACACCCCGTCCAACGCCTCGCCGATCGCCCTCCGACGACCCTCGTCCTCCACCTGCGACACCACCGACACCGGCCGCCCGAACATGAAGTCCACCATCGCATGCACACGCCACGCGATGTCGTTCTCGATCACCAGCTCCTTCTGTCCGTCCCGATCATCATGCTCGCGCCGTCGGCCCGTGAACCTCCAAGGCAGCCCCGCCTCCTGCGCCAGCCGCACGCGACCCGACCCGTCCTCCACCCGCGCATTCCGGTAGTACCCCCACAGCCGCGCCATCGCCGGCGCCCGACGCCGCTCGTGTTCCTCGATCAGCGCCCCCAGCAGCGCCGCGTCCAACCCCACCTCCGCGAACGGCCCCAGCGAATACGCCACGCCCGCCTCCTCTCTTCAGCAGCGCCCCTCACCCTCCCCATCCCGCCGCCGTCCGCGCGCGCACCCGCACCGCCAACGCGCGCCGCGCGCACGACAAAACGCCCGCCGCACCGGCGAAAAAAAAAGCTCGATTCCTCGCCTTCCCCCGTCCCCCTCAAACCGACCCGCGCGCACAACCCACGCGCATCGCCATCAACCAGCCGCCGCGTCCGCCTCTTCCAGCAGCTCCACTCGGCTGTAGCGGTCCAGATTCACCACCACCCGCTCCCCATCATCCTTCCGCAGCTCGAGACGATCCAGCCAGAGCCGGTCGTCCTTGCTGTGCGCAAACCACGACCCCGTCTTCTGCTGGCCGAAGCGCACCACCACGCCCTCGACGTCGATCGTCAGCACGTCCTTGATCCGCGGGATCTGCTGCGTCACGCGCACCCGCTGACCGACCCGGTACTCATGTGGCTCTAGCGCTCGTCCCATACGCCCCGAGTCTACAACCCCCCGCCCGCCCCCGCGTCACGCCCGGAGATCAACCTCACGCGCCAACGCCTCCGCCGTCGCGTCCAACACCTCATTCGTCTCATACGCGCCCGAAGCGATCCGCTCCCGAGCCCGCGCAATCACATCCTCTCGCACGTCCGGCAGCTCCTTCAATTTCGCCAGGAACAACGCCCGATCCGACAGCTCCACCCGGTCCTCATCACCCGCCCGACCCGCGCTCACCGACGGCTGACTCGCCGCGATGCCACGATCCGCACGCCCACCCGCGCGAACCGATTCCACCCGCGAAAAACCAACCTCGTGCACGCCATTGATCGTAAAGTCTGACATGAGCGTCCCGTCTATTCCCTGCGAGCACGTGCCCAGACTCCGCCGGCACGCCCTCCGACACGAACCGCTCCTCCGGAGCAGCGACCCGATCTCCCCCGAAACCCGTCGCCGTGATCGAGCCGCTCCCGCGAACTCGCCTCAGGACACTCTCCCAAGGCCCACCTCATGACGACACCCACACTATCGTCCCCAAGGCCGAGAACCCTGCAATCCTTCCCACCACCCCTCCACACTTTCTAACCAGTTGTAATACAGCCACTTACATCGAATAACCGCCCCCGGACCAGCCCCCGATTTTCTGACCAGAGCACACCACATGCCCCCCAGATCTTGCCCAAATACACACCGAACAAACATTCTCCTCCTCACCGCCCTTCTTCTCCTTCTATCCCCCCTCCCCGCCTCCCTCGCGCAGTCCAACAAGAAGCCCTCCGACGCCTCCTCGTCATCTTCCTCCGCCCCCGAGGGGTGGACCATCGTCCTCGCCACCTACGCCGGCCCCGACCACGCAGCCCTCGCCGCGAGCGCTGCCGACCAGGTCCGCGCACGCACTCCGCTCAAAAACATCGTGACCCAAACCCGCGGCAAGGGCTCCGTCGTCGCCCTAGGCTCATATCCCTCTCCCGCCGATCCCCAAGCCCAAAGAGACCTCCAGACCGTCCGGAACACCCTCCTCGAAGACCGCCCCCTGTTCCTCGGCGCGTTCCTCGCCCCCCCACGAACGCCCTCCGAGGCCGACCCCAACTCCGCGGCGCCCTTCCCCCTTTCCACGGCCCGAGCCGAGTTCACCCCCAACGCCCGCTACACACTCCAGATCGCTTACTACGAGTCCCCCAACCTCGACGAAGCCCGAAAGACCGCCGAAAAGGCCGCGCTCCAGCTCCGACGCGACGGCGAACCCGCCTTCTACTACCACGGCCCCACCGCCTCTCTCGTGACCCTCGGCGCCTTCACCGACGCCGACGCCGGCATCTCCAAACCCATCGAGTCCAACCTCCTCACCCAGCTCCGCAAGCGGCACCCGCACAACCTCTACAACGGCAATCAGCAGCTCCTGCAGAAAACTCCCGGCGCCAAGGACAAGGCGCCGCAGCCCTCCTTCCTCGTCGAGATCCCCTGACGCCGAGCCGCGCCGGGTTTCCCCCCACGGTCCGGAAACGTACTTTCCGTTCCGCCACCCACGATTTCTCTTGCGAAACCTTCGCGCTCAGGTATGCTCGATGCGTCTTGCCACGCGCCTTGCACAGGGACGTGGCAGTAGCGAGCAGAGAGAGCGCTGCGCTCAGCGCGAACGGGTATGCATCACGCGCATCCACCCCCGGATGCGCGCAGCATCCCACGCACCGCGCGACACGCGCATCCCCCTCAACCGCGCTGCCACCTTCACCGGCACTCGTTCCGTCGCGCCGCACAACGCGCCGGAACTCCAACGTGGCAGAGCCAACCGGCCCGTTAACTCGGCCCGGAAGGCTTCGACGTCAGGCGACCTGGGGCGTTGAGGCCCACCACACGGGCCAGGTGAGAGGGACGCGTAGTGAACCCCGGCGCACCGCACACTGCCGCCTGACGAAGTTCACGCCGCCATGGGAGCAACTCCCTTGGCGGCGTTTTTCATTCGACGCACGACGCGAAGCTCAAGAGAGCCGCGATACGCCGCGCCATGCGCGAGTCGCCCGTCATTCCCGCCACGATCCCGAACAAGCGGCGGGCTCGTTGCCACATCGAGCCGAGTCTTCCCGCGGAACGCGTTCACGGTCATAATCCGCAAGCAAGTGCGCCGGTCGCCGGCGCGAATGCGAACGCCCTATGACCGGGACACGCATCATCGCCATCTGCATCGCGCTCCTCGGCGTCATCCTCGCCGGGCGCGCGCTGCTCCCCGTGAATCGCTCGGCGCCCGGCGCGCAGACGCCTTCGCACACAACTCCCGCCGACCCCGCGCCCACCGACGAGCCACGACATCCCCCGTCTCTGCCCGCGTGGGATTCGCTGTCCTTCTCCTCACTCGGCGCGGAGAAGGCCATCGCTTCGATCGGCACAGCGCTCGATGACGAGGCGCGCTGGGCCGAGACGGCTCTTCCGCCCGACGCGCGCAGCGAACTCCGCGAGCGATTCCTGCGCCGAATCTCGTACGTGCTCCGCGCGAGCGAGGATGATCGTCTCGCCGCGGCGAGGGCCGAGGGGGCGACGCGCACCGATCCGCCCGAAGGGTTGTCTCCCGAATCTGTCGAGCGGCAGCGGCGCTGGCCCGGCGTGTGGGCCGACGCCCCGATTGACGTGTCGGGCGTGCGCGTGCGGCTGCTCGATATGACGTCGCGCGCGGCGTACGAGGCCGCGGCGACGCCGGCCGTGACCCGCTCCTCACTCGCCGCCGAGTACGGCGCCTCCGCCTCGACCAATCGCTTCTACGAACTCATCCTGCCCATCAAGCCGCTCGCCTCTCCCGACGGATCGAAGCGCGTTCCCGCGTTCCTCGGCATCGCGTACGAGCGCACGCCGTCGGGCGCGTGGCGTCCCGGCCGCATCTCCGTGTACACATCGGAGCACCCCGGCGGCCGGCCCATCATCGCGCCACCCCTCTGACCCACGATGACCCGCGCACGACACATCACGACGCGCGCCTTCACCATCACCGAACTGCTCGTCTCCATCGGCGTCATCGGCGTGCTCATCGCCATCACGCTCCCCGCATTGCGTTCGAGCCGCGCCGTCACCGGCGCCACGGCCTCGCTCGTCAACCTGCGCTCGCTCGGGCAATCGCTCCAACTCTCCACGCAACGCAACAACGAGCGCTTCCCCTTCCCGCCCCGCCGAGGCGACAGTTGGGGCCCGCTGTACTGGGAGCCGCCGCATCCGGACGCGGGGCAGCACTACTACAGGAACGTCTGGCACCACGGCCGCTTCTTCTGGCCCGCGCTGCTGCACGACGTGGCGCCCTGGCCAGAGCACTACGCCTCGTGGCTCTCGCCCAACTATCCGGTTCCCGAAGGCGACAACCCGCTCTGGGAGCGCGTGCCCATCGTCTCGTACTTCTATTCAACGGCGTTCTACGCGAGCCCGAACGTGTGGAACGGCGAGCTGCGTGCGAGCGTGTCGGAGCGCGACATCACGCAACAGTCGGTCTCCGTCGTCGCGTTCCCGAGCGCCAAGGTCATCGCGTACGACCGCGACCGTTCATACATCACGGGAGTGACGCCCGACGCGCAGCGCCCCGTGCTCTTCGTCGACGGCAGCGCCTCGCTCCGTCTCGACAGCAACGCCGCATCACCCGTGCAGAACCCGCTGAGCACTGATCCCCCGGCGCCGTATCACGACACGCCCCTCGGCGCCGCGGGCCGCGACTTCTGACGTTTACCGTCGCGATGATCGCTAGAGCCGGTTCGCATGCGATCGCAGCGCGTGCGCGAATCCGTCCAGGCGTTGTGACTCCAGCAGCGCCAGGAAGGACTCGACAGAGTGCACGGGCTTCTTCAGCCGTGATCGCACGATCTGCAGGGCATCACACACCAGGTCCGCGTCGAGATCGAGCAGGTGCAGCGAGAACTCGTCCGGGTGCTGCGCATGGATGCCGAGCCCGACGAGCGCATCCCGCGGAAAATCGGCGAGGTTCACCGTGACGATCACCTCCGCGCGCGAACGGACTGCCGCGGCCAGCACGTGACGATCGTCCGGGTCCGGCAGGCGCAGCCCCTCGATCAGCGGCTCGTATCCTGTCACCAGAGCGTCCGGCACGGCCGCGTTCATCAGCGCTCGCAGGCGCGCGCACTGCTCTTGCGTGATATCCGATCGCGCCCGCCGCAACGCGCTCGTCCATTCGTCGTGGATCGCGTCCGACCATCTCGCCCGGAACAGCCCCGTCGTCGCGAGCTGCATCAGCACAATGCGGAGCGTGGCGGGATACAGGACGCACGCGTCATACAGCGCGGTGAATTGACTATGCATACCCCCTCAGCGTACACGAGCCCGCCCTACGAAAGACCCAGCTCTTCATCCAGTCCGGCCAAGTCATCCAGCGCCTTCTGCCGTTGCGCGTCCATCCGCTTCTTGTACGCCGAAAGATCACGAAAGAGCACGCGCCGGTGCGTTCCGACCCTTCGCGCAGGCAACCGCCCTTCCTCGATCTCCTTCACGATGTATGGTCTCGACACGCCGAGCAGGTCTGCGGCACGCTGGGTCGTGAGCTCCGCGTGCACCGGGATCAACGTCACCGCGTTCCCCTGCGCCATCTCGTGCAAGAGCCGCAGCAGCAGCTGCGCCGCCGGCGCCGGGATCTCGACGGTCTCGCGCCCGTTGTCGGCCGTGGTGAGCCGCAACGAGCGATTGCGCTTCACCAGCTTTGCCAACCGCTGTTCTGATTCGCGCGCCAGGCGTGATTCGGCTTCGGACGGCATGTTCTCGGGCAAGGTCAGGGCCGTAACCATCGAAGAATCTCCTCTCCGACAGGATATCGGCCAAACGAAACAAACGCAATAATCGCAACAAACAAAATGCGCCCCCTCGGCGCCGCGGGCCGCGACTTCTGACAACGCATGCCGTCTGTTCCCCGTCCCGATCGAATCCCCGAGCCGCCGACGGTGGTCGTGCCGGCGACCCGGAGCGCAGGACCCCGGACGCGCCCCGAAAGCCCGAGCGATCACGGCTTCTCAACCGTGCTCGCGAGCAGGGCTCGCCGGCCTCCGTCGCGCCGAGGCGCCGAGGTCTGGGCTCGCGTGCTCATCCACCTACTTCGTCCGAAGCGGGTCGCGGCGATTCCATTTCACACCCACGCCCGCCACCTCATCTTCTCCCCAACCCGCCAGAGCGCAGTCCGAACGCCGCACTCACGCGCAATCTCGTCTTTTTTCTC
Organism: uncultured Phycisphaeraceae bacterium; assembly: GCA_964410465.1. Classification (GTDB taxonomy): domain Bacteria; phylum Planctomycetota; class Phycisphaerae; order Phycisphaerales; family UBA1924; genus CAYPGJ01. The sequence continues at coordinate 61,950 of CAYPGJ010000006.1, forward strand.
TTTTTCCCCGCGGCCCCCGAACGTCCCTAGAACGAAACGCGCCTCGACCGCTGCTGCGCCCCCACCGAGCGGATCACCCGCACCGCCACGTACAGCCCCGCCACCTCCTCGCGGTCCACCACGCGCGGGCCGTAGCGGGAGTTGAGGGGCTGGAGTCTGATCCGCACGGCGTCTTCGCCCTCGCGCTCGAAATACACGCGTTTGAAGGTGGTTTCCGCGTCGCGCTCGAGGCGCACGAAGCAGTCGTCGCCGTCGATGGCGCTGAGTTCGGGGCTGAAGACGATGATGTCGCCCTGCTCGTACTGCGGGGACATGGAGTCGCCGACGACGCGGGCGGCGAAGGCGTCGGGGTCGGAGACGTCGGGCACGCGCACGTGGTCGTCCGCAACTCGTGCTGGATAGCCAAGATCGGTGAATTCGCGCGGGTAGCCGGCGGCGACCGAGTTGATGACGGGGACCTGCACCGGGAGGGCGATGAGTTCGACGTTGGCGCGAGGGGCCGAGTCGCCCGCGAGACGATCGACGAGCGATTGGAGTTCGCCCGAGGCCCACACGTCGTCAAGTGATTGCGCCCGAACGAGTTCTGCGAGTCGTCGGCCGGCGTTGCGGGCCTCGGCGAGGTCGCGCACCTCGCGCCGAACGGGCTCGGGCATCGATTCGAAACTCGACATTTTCACGAGGATTCCGGGCTCCAGGCGGAGGGCGTCCTCGAGGCGTGCGAGCAGTGCGGTGGAAGGGGCGCCGGTGGTCTTGCCGTTTTCGATCTGGGAGAGATAGGACTTGTGACACCCAACCGTGTCGGCGAGGGCCTGGAGCGTCATTTTTCGCTCGGTTCTGTGGTTCTTCAGGTATTGGCCGAGACGCTTCATCGCCCGCTCCTGTGCGCTGATTCCTGGTGATACCAAACAAACACCTTGCAAACAAGGGCGGTCCCGATAAAACTTCGCCGATCGAGTTGATTGACCAATAGACGAGACGGGTATCCAGATGAAGACGGGAGGGCGCCATGGTCGGAGGACAGGCGGTCGGCGGGTGGGCGAGGCCGAGTCGGAGCGCGGTGCGGGAGCTGGATCGGATCGACCCGGAGCGTGTGGCGGATCTTCGGCGTCGGCATGGTCGCGAGGAGACGGAGCTGGTGTTGGCGTTGGCGGAGCACTTGGGGTCGGAGGAGCGGGCGTTGCTCAAGGCGGTGTTCGAGGGGGGGATGTCGGTGGGGGAGGTGGCGCGGGTGCGGGGATGCGCGGCGCGGACGCTGCGTCGCGAGGTGCGCGGGTTGGTGAAGCGGGTGACGGACCCGCGGTTTGTGTTCGTGCTGTCGAGGCGGGAGGAGTGGGGGGCGAGCCGGCGGAAGGTGGCGAGCGCGTGCGTGGTGCAGGGGCTGACCCTGCGCGAGGCGGCGCGGGAGTCGGGGCTGACGCTGCACACGGTGCGTCGGCACATGGGCGCGATCGAGGCGTTGTTCGAGGCGGAGCGTGCGGCGTGAGCGAGCGTGTGTTGCGAGCGTGCGCGATGTTCGGGTTGCCGCCTGAGGAGGCGCGCGAGGCGCCGAGGGAAGCGGTGCGCGTGGGGAGCGAGATCGGAGCGCGAGCGGGGACGATCACGCTGCTGACGGGGGCGAGCGGGTCGGGAAAGACGAGCGCGCTGCGGGGCGCGGTGGAGACGTGGCGGGCGGCGGGGCGAGAGGTGATCGAGGTTGCGCCGGAGCGGGGGAAGCGAGCGCGTCGTGCGAGCGTGGAGCTGGTGGGGGAGGGAGAGGGGGAGGAGGGGGTGGCGCGCGCGATGCGCAGGCTGTCGCAGGTGGGATTAGGGGAGGCGCGGTGCTTTGTGCGGAGCGCGGCGGAGATGTCGGAGGGGCAGAAAGAGAGGCTGTGGCTTGCGGTGGCGCTGGAGCGCGCGGCGCGGGTGAAGGGGAGCGTGATCGTGGTGGATGAGTTCTTGGCGCGGCTGGATCGGGTGACGGCGAAGGTGACGGCGCGGTGTTTCGCGCGGGCGGTGCGCCAGGAGGGGGTGAGCGCGGTGGTGGCCACGGCGCATGACGATCTGGAGGATGCGCTGGGGGCGGACGAGGTGGTGCGGTTCGGATTGGACGGCGTGGCGCGGGTGCGGCGCGGGGCGGGGGAGAGCGCGGCGCTGGAGGTGGAGTACGGGGACGGGGAGTGGGGGGCGTGCGCGGGGTTGCTGCGGTTTCACTATCGGGGGGAGCGGCCGGCGATGGTGGCGAAGGTGATGTCGGCGCGGGTGGAGGGTGAGGTGGTGGGGGCGCTGATCGTCGCGATGCCGACGTTGAACGGTGTGTGGAGGCGGTTGGCGTGGGGGGAGCGGTACAGCGTGGGGGATCGGACGGAGTGCGCGCGGCGGCTGAATGCGGAGGTGCGGCGGATCTCGCGGGTGGTGGTTGATCCGAGGTGGCGGGGCGTGGGGATCGCGAAGGGGTTGGTGCGGGCGTATCTGGATGCGCCGCTGACGGCGAGGACGGAGGCGGTGGCCGCGATGGGCGGGGCGTGCCCGTTCTTCGAGCGCGCGGGGATGCGGTCGCATCGGGCGCCGGCGGGACATCGGGACGCGCGACTGCTGGATGTGTTTGCGCATCTCGGGGTGCGTGAGTGGGAGACGTGTGACGCGGCGCGGGTGCTGCGCGCGGCGGGGGAGAAGGGATTGGAGACGTGGCTGGAGTGGGAGTTGCGGCGGTGGGCGGGGGATGGGAGGGGGAGGGAGACGTGCCGAGGGTTGTGTGTGGAGGCCTTGACGGCTGAGGCGTGTCGTCGGGTGTCGTCGGAGCGTGTGGCGTACACGGATGGGTGAATGGAGAGGAGGCGCGCGGTGCGGCGGGAATCGCGGGGCGGTGAGTTGTTGTCGTCGTTGACGGTGTTCGTGACGGCGGCGGAGCGTCGGGAGGCGCTGGAGGTGATGCGTCGGTTTGATCGGGAGCGTGGGAGGGGGTTCATGGGGATGGCGCGTGCGGCGGCGACGGTGCGTGTGCGGGAGAAGGGGGGGAGGGGGAGATGTCGGCGAAGCGGGGAGTGACGGCGTGTGAGGCGTTGGATGCGGGCTCGCGGAGTGCGCGGTTGTTGCGGGACGTGTATTCGCAGGTGCGCGAGGCGCCGCAGATCGCGGATCGGCACGGGATGACGCTGCGGGAGTTGGCGGCGTGGGCTGGGACGGAGGAGGCGCGGTCGACGGTGGAGGGGTTGTGCCGGTTTGAGGATGCGCGTGCGGAGTTGTTGTTGCGTCGTGCGCGGGTGAAGGCCGCGAGGAGGTTGTTGCGACTGTCAGGCGAGGCGTCGTCGGAGGAGACGAAGCGGAAGGCGTGCGTGGATTTGTTGCGTATCGGCGCGTCGTCGGGCGTGCGTCGGATGCGCGAGGAGGAGGAGTTCGAGGGCGCGATGGAGGTGTTGCAGGAGGGGTCGGAGGCGGAGGCGATTCGGGAGTTTTTCGAGAAGGGTGGGGCGCGGAGCGCTTGAGCTTGGGAGAGAGGGGGCACGAGATGGAGGGAGGGAGAGTGGTGTCGCGGCGCGCGCTGGTGGGCGTGCGGCCGAGGACGGAGAATCAGCTCTGGGATTGGTTGAGATATGTGCTGGACGTGGAGGCGTCGAGGCATGCGTTGGTGGAGGGGAGCGATGCGCCGTTTGGGTATGTGGCGCACGCGTTCTTCGAGGAGCGCGGGCCGAGGGATGTGGTGGTGTGGGCGAATCGGGGTGGGGGGAAGACGTTCTATGCGGCGGTGGCGACGGTGTTGGACCTGGTGTTCAAGCCGGGGATCGAGGTGCGGGTGCTGGCGGGGAGCGTGGAGCAGGGTCAGCGGATGCATGGGCACGTGCGGAGGATGTTTGAGCGGGAGAAGCTGCGGGGGCTCGTTGATGGGAAGCCGACGGGGAGGAGGTTGCGGCTGACGAACGGGAGCGTGGTGGAGGTGAGCGCGGCGTCGGAGTCGTCGGTGCGTGGGGCGCGGCCGGTGAAGATGCGGTGTGACGAGGTGGAGTTGTTTGATCCGGAGATCTGGGCGGCGGCGCAGCTGGGGCCGAGGAGCCGGAGGTGCGGGGGTGTGTGGGCGAGGGCGAGCGTCGAGGCGTTGAGCACGATGCATCGGGCGTGGGGGCTGATGCACGAGATCACGCAGGATGCGGAGCGGCGTCAGTTTCGGTGGGGTGTGGTGGATGTGCTGTCGAGGTGTGAGGAGACGAGGGAGTGTTCAGCGTGCGCGTTGTGGGAGGAGTGCGGGGGACGTGCGAAGGGTGAGCGGGTGCGCGGGCACGTGGGGGTTGAGGATGCGGCGCGGATGAAGGGGAGGAGCTCGGAGGGGGTGTGGCGTGCGGAGATGTTGTGCGAGAGGCCTCGGAAGGATGGGCTTGTGTTCGGAGAGTTCGAGGAGCGCGAGCATGTGTTCGAGGGGAGCGCGGAGGGGGAGTTGGTGTGCGGGATGGACTTTGGGTTTCGTGCGCCGACGGTGGTGCTGTGGGCGCGGGTGAGTGGCGAGGGTGTGGTGCGGGTGATTGAGGAGCGGGTGGTGTCGGGGGAGGTGTTGGGGGAGCACGTGAGGGCGGTGGTGGAGAGCGAGCACGGGAGGCCGAGCTGGGTGGGTGTTGATCCGGCGGGTCGTGCGCGGAACGAGCAGACGGGTGTGAGCGCGGTGGGGGTGTTGCGTCGAGCGGGGTTGGAGGTTCGGTCGAGGCGCGTGGGGGTGGAGGCGGGGCTGCGGATGGTGCGTGCGAGGTTGCGTCCGGCGAGCGGTGAAGGCGCGCGGCTGCTGGTGCATGCGCGGTGCGAGGGATTGCGGCGGGCGATGGGGACGCATCACTACGGTGCGGCGCGGGGCGGCGACGCGGACGCGGCGAAGCCGGTGAAGGACGGGAGCGATCACGCGGTGGATGCGCTTCGGTACCTGGTGGTGAACCTGGATGGGGGCGAGGGAGGGGGGGGGTCGATCGCGGTATTGGCAGGATCAGGAGTAGAGGGGGAGGAGGACTTCGGTGAAGAGGTAGATGCCGGCGCCGAGGGCGACCATGGCGAGGACGATCTGTGCGGTCATGACGGCGACGTGTCGGAAGAATCTGGGGAGTGCGAGGTCGTGGTGGGGGAGTCGGACGGCCTTGTAGGAGAAGGCGATGAAGAAGGCGAGCGGGAGGAGGAGGAGCCACCAGAGATCGTGGATGGGGAGAGGGTCGAGGAATGGTCTGTAGGCGAGGAGTGGGTCAGGCATGGCGTGGCTCTGGTCTTGGTCGTGGTGCGTGCCATGCGGCGTCGATGACGGCGATGAGGTTGAGGAGGCCTGCGAGGGTGCAGAAGAGGGCGCCGATCTCGTTTGGTTTGGCGATGGAGACGGAGTATGGGGGAGGTGCTTGGCCGGGAGGCGCGGGTGGCGGGGGGACGAGTCGGCCGGTTCGCGGGTCCGGCTCTTTGAGAGATTGATGGAGTCGATCGACGGCGAAGGCGACGGGCCCGGTGAAGGCCTGGCCGAGGAACCACCATTTGTCGTCTCGTCGGTCGACGACGTCGATGCCGCCGACGAGGAGTCCGGAGGTGAAGAGACCGATGACGCCGAGGAAGATGAGGAGGGCGCGTCGCGGCTGCGCGAGAGCGAGGTGGCCGAGGCCCGGGAGGAGGAGCGCGAGGAGGGCGGCGAGCGGTTCGGCGCGTTCCTGGGGGGATGCTGGGTTGGTCATTTGGGAGGGGTGTGGGCTCGGTTTGACAGGGTGATGATGGGGGGTAGTGTACCGCCCGTTCGCGGGCCTACGGGTGGGTTCGCGAGGGCGTTCGGTGGGAACGCGAACGCATTGGGAACGGAGAGGACTTTGCCATGTTGCTGCTTGATGAGCTGACGGGTGCGGTGTTGGTGGAAGAGGAGGTTGGCGTGTCGTCGTGGGGCGGCGTCGTCGAGGTGGTGATGGAGGAGGAGGAGGAGGAAGAGGACGACTTCTTCGACGACGACGATGACGACGATGATGATGACGACGAGGACGATGAGTTCCTCGACGACGATGACGAGTTCCTCGAGGACGACGAGGAGTTCGACGACGACGGGGACGTGGACGACGACGAAGAGGGCGACGAGGACCTGTAATCGTCGGCCTGGGGCGTTGTTCGCTCGCGGGGGTGGAGGAGGGCGTGCGGGGGGCCGATGTTCTCGGCATGGATGACACGCGGGATCGGTCTGGGCAGGCTGAGGGTGAAGAGCGGGTTCGCGCGGTGGGGGGCGGCGCGGGCGAGGGTGGTTACGGGGGCGGGGTGCTGGATCGGCGGAGCGGTCTGGACCGGCGCGACTTTGAGCGCGTGATGGGCGGCGGGGCGAGCGAGTCTGATCTCGGTCGTCGTCGGGGCGTCGGTCGTCGCTTGTCGGACTTCACGAAGTCTGCGGAGGAGGGCGAGTTCACGAAGGAGCAGTTCCTGTTCGTGCAGGCGGTGGAGGCGTTCAAGCGTGCGAACGGGAAGCCGTACCCGACGTGGACGGACGTGCTGGAGGTGATCCGGTTGCTGGGGTACCGGAAGACGGCGCGGAGCGAGATCGAGCTTCGAAGCGCGGAGGATTGGTTGGAGGCGGCGGACGCGGAGTCCGGCGTGCGTCCGAAGGGTTGGGAGAAGCGTTCGGGTGGGAGGGGGACTCGGGGGGAGGCGGCGTGAGGCCGCGGGTGCGCTCGGGATGGGGGCTCGGCGCTTGACGCATCGGTCGAGATGTGGCGGCTGACGCGCGCTGCGCGGATGTGCGAGTGGGCGGGTCGTGCGTGTGAGCGCGGTTACTTGTTGGCGTTTTTGAAGTAGTCGGCGTTGATCTGGACGTACTTGCGCCACTCGTCGGGGAGGTCTTCCTCTGGGAAGATGGCCTTGACGGGGCACTCGTCGACGCAGAGTCCGCAGTCGATGCAGGTGTCGGGGTCGATGAAGAGCTGTTGAGCGGGGGCGTGGTCCTTGTCGGACTTTGTGGGGTGAATGCAGTCGACGGGGCAGACGTCGACGCAGGAGGTGTCTTTGGTGCCGATGCAGGGTTCCGCGATGACGTGTGGCATGGAGGCGTGTTGGTCCGTGGAGGTGGTTGTGGCGGTGTGGTGGAGCCGAGTGGGAGCGTGGGAGTAGGGTGGAGATGATAGAGGTTGGTTGGCGGGATGCAAAAAAAACGACGAGGCCGAGGGTTGCTCGGCCCCGCGTTTGTTGTTCTGTGGCGCTGGGGAGGGAGGGCGATCGCGTCCTCCATCCCCCGCGGTTCTCGCCGGCGTGTACACGTCGGACGAGATCCGTTTTCCCCTGGAATCGAATCATCCCCCGGCCCCCGGCGCCGGACGTTTCGGTCCGGCCCTCCGGCGTTCCGGAGGGTTGGAGGCCCTTTCGGGACTCACATCATCATCATGGGAGCGGCGGCCGCCTTCTTCTTGCGGCGTGCCTTCTTCTTCTTGCCGCCCTTCTTGGCAGCCTTCTTCTTGCCGGCCTTCTTCTTGGCCTTCTTCTTGGCGGCCTTCTTCTTGCCCTTCTTCTTGGCGGCCTTCTTACGACCGGCCTTCTTGGCGCCCTTCTTCTTCGCTTTCTTCTTGGCTCGCTTCTTCGCCATTGACTGAACCTCCTCTAAAGAGTCGGAGCGTGAGGAACGTCTACGCGGGCGAGTCAGCGCCACTTTCCGCAGCCTCGCCGCCTCACAGTGTACGGCTTTATCGGTGTGGTGTCGCGTGTGTCTTCAATAGGAAGTGGTTGGAGAGGGGCGTGGGGCGATGGGTGGCGATAGACTCGGCGCGTCGGAGCGGGGGCGCGATGACGAGGAGCGAGGCGTGGGCGTGATCGAGACGTACCGGTTGTCGTGCGGGTTGTCGGTGGTGGTGGAGCCGATGTCGAACGTGCGATCGGCCGGGGTTTCGTGGCTGATTCCCGCGGGATCGGCGCTGGATCCTGCGGGGCGAGAGGGCCTGAGCGCGATGTGGTCGCACCTGGTGTTGCGGGGCGCCGGGGATCGGGATTCTCGGGCGCAGGCGGACGCGTTGGATGCGCTCGGGGTGAGTCGGGGGAGCGACGTGCACACGTTCTCGGTGGAGTTGTCGGCGACGATGCTCGGGTCGCGGGTGGTGGAGGCGTTGCCGCTGTTGGTGGACGCGGTGCGTCGGCCGAGGATCGAGGAGGAGTCGGTGGAGGCGGTTCGCGCGTTGTGCGTGCAGGCGCTGGAGGGGGTGGAGGATGAGCCGCAGGAGCGTGTGATGCTTGGGCTGCGGAAGCGGCATTCGCCGGACCCGATCGGTCGCGGGCCGTACGGGACGATGGAGGGGTTGGAGGGGGCGAGTGTTGAGGAGGTGGTGGAGGGGTGGCATGCGCGGGCTCGGCCGAGGGGGGAGGGGTCGGTGTTTGCGGTGGCGGGCGCGGTGAAGGGTCGCGAGGTGGTGGATGCGTTGGAGCGGTTGACGAAGGGTTGGGAGGGCGAGGCGCCGAGGGTGACGGAGGGCGCGGAGGCGGAACGGGGGTATGCGCACGAGGAGGACGAGACGAACCAGGTGCAGATCGCGATGGCGTTCGACGCGCCGTCGGAGGGGAGCGAGGACAGCGCGCTGGAGCGTGTGGTGGGGGCGGTGCTTTCCGGGGGGATGTCTGGACGGTTGTTCACGGAGGTGCGGGAGAAGCGGAGCCTGTGCTACAGCGTGCACGCGACGTACGGGGCGGACAAGACGTACGGGCGGATGACGGCGTACTCGGGGACGACGCCGGAGCGCGCGCAGGAGACGCTGGACGTGCTGTGGGGGGAGATGACTCGGATCAACGGGAAGGGCGGGGGGGTGACGAAGGAGGAGCACGCGCGCGCGGTGGTGGGGCTGAAGTCGCGGATCGTGATGAGTGGGGAGTCGACGTCGGCGCGGGCGTCGGCGCTGGCGCAGGACTGGCGGAAGCTGGGGCGGTGCCGCACGCTGGAGGAGCTGGTGGCGCAGGTGGACGGTGCGACGTGGGAGAGGGTGAATGAGCGCCTGGCGCGGCGCGAGACAGGGCGTGCGACGGTGATGACGATCGGGCCGAGCGCGCTGCGGCCGCCGGCGGGCGTGTGAGATGCAGGGGGCGCGCCGAGCGTTCGCGGGCGGGCTGGCGGGGGGGCTGTGTCATGGCGTGCTGATGGCGCTGGCGTTCGCGCCGGTGGGGCTGTGGGGGGCCGCGCTCCTGGCCACGGCGCCGCTGGCGTTGGTGGCGTGGAAGGCGAAGCGGGCGCGCTGGGCGGGGCTGGGGGCGTGCGTTGGCGTGAGCGCGTGGTGGTGGTGGAGCCACCGGTGGATCTGGGACGTGTCCGCGGCGGGGCTGCCGGTGCTGGTGGCGTATTTGAGCTTGTACGCGGGGCTGTTCGTGGTGATGGGGGTGATGTGGCGGAGGGTGGTGGAGCGGAAGGGGTGGGGGGCGTGGAGGTTCTGGTGGGCGCTGCCGGTGGTGTGGTGCGGGCTGGAGATGTTCCGGGGGAGCGTGATGTGGGACGGGTACGCGTGGTTCTTCGTGGGGCATCCGCTGATTGATGCGCAATGGGGCGCGGGGCTGGGGAGCATGGTGGGGGCGATCGGCGCGAGCCTTGTGGTCGCGGCGATGGGCGTGTGGGTGGTGTGGGTGGGGGCGGCGGCGCGGGAGAAGCGCCATCGGCGAGGCGCGGTGGTGATGCTGGCGTTGCTGGTTGCGGTAATGGGTGTGGGGTGGATGGCGGGCTCGAGGGCCAGGATCGGGGAGCGTGAGAGACTCAACTTTGACTTGGGGCTGGTGCAGACGAATGTGCCGCAGAGCAACAAGGTGTCGTGGGGGATCGAGCAGCGGCTTGCGGACTTCGCGCGGATGGAGGCGCTGACGCGCGAGGCGAAGGCCAAGGGCGCGGAGGTGATCGTCTGGCCGGAGACGATGTTCCCGGGGTTGGCGCTGAATGCGGAGGCGGTGGAGGCGGAGCGCGAGGCGGGGCTGCGGTACGCGGGAGGCATCGACAGCACGGTGTTCTACGACCGGTTGCTCGCGCTGCAGGAGGAGGTGGGCGTGCCTCTGATCGTGGGGGCGATCTCGATGGAGGGGGTGCGGATCAAGGATGATGAGGGGGGCATCCGTGTGGAGAGGGACGCCACGTACAACAGCGTGTTCGTGGTGGATGGGCCGGATTTTGACGAAGCGCCCCATATGGACGTGCCCATCCTGCGCAGGCATCGGTACGACAAGATCCGGCTGACGCCCTTCGGGGAGTACATGCCGTATATCTCGAAATGGAAGTGGCTGGAGAAGCGGCTGCTTGCGCTGGGGGCGAGCGGAATGTCCTTCGATCTTGAAGCGGGCAGTCCATCGTTCCGGCTGGAGGCGGACCTGGGCGATGGGAGAAAGTCACTTTCGATCTACACCCCGGTGTGCTTTGAGATAAGCGAAGCGGACTTGTGCCGCCGGATGGCACTTGGAGGGGTGGATGGGCTGATCAACGTGACGAATGACGGGTGGTTCGGGAACGCTGCGGGGGGGCGTGAGAATCACATGATGCTCGCCCGGTGGCGTGCTGCGGAGAACTGGACTTGGGTGGCGCGTGCGGCGAACACGGGGATATCGTGCTTTATCGATAGGTGGGGGCGGGTGGTAGCGAAGATGGGCGCGAACGAGGAGGGCGTGTTGGTCGTAGAGCAGCGGGCGCCTTGGGACATGCGGCCGCTGTTGATCTATCCGCAGGTGGGCGACAGCGTCGGCTGGGTTTGTCTTGCCGGCACGGGGTTGCTCGCGGTTGGGAGCGTGATCGGTCGGGAGCGGAAGGGCCGAGTGGCCGATAGCAAGGGATGATGATGGTGATGACGGTTCGGCGGCAGGAAAGGAGCGGGTCGATGGGACGATGGATGCGGGTCGCGGCGTGCGTGATGGTGGGCGCTGGTCTGGCGTGCGGGGTGTGCGTCGGGCAGGCGGGGCAGGGCGCGGGCGTCCCGGAGGGGTCGGGCCAGACGTACAGCGACCCGGTGGCGCGTTCCGGGCTGCGCGAGCGCGCGATCGTGCTGTTGGGGGAGTCGGCGCGTTCGGCGAGCGCGCTCGCGCGTGCGCACGCGGTCGAGGCGTTGCAGGGCGTGCCGAGCCGCGCGGAGGGCGCGGTGCGTGCGGGGCTGTCGGACGAGAACCCCGGGGTTCGTTTCGCGGCGTTGATGACGATGGGTCGGGCGCGGATGGGCGGGCTGGTGGAGGCGGCGCGTCCGCTGCTGCGCGATCCTTCGGCGTCGGTGCGTGCCGCGGCGATCTTCGCGATGCGGGTGAACGGCCAGGAGGTGGACCCGACGCCGCTGGCGTCGATGCTGGAGTCGTCCGACGTCGGGCTGCGGGCGAACGTGGTGATGGTGCTTGGGGAGATCGGTGACGCGTCCGCGGCGCCGATGCTGAAGGGGGCGGCGAATGATCCGCGGGCGAGCGGCACGCTGGTCGAGCAGAAGATCGTTCGTCTGCAGGTCGCGGAGGCGCTGGTGAAGCTTGGGGATCGGGAGGCGGTGCAGACGATCCGGGCGTCGCTGTACCCGTCGTCGGTGACGGAGGTGGAGACGGCGGTGCTGGCGGCGCAGATCCTGGGGAACGTGAGGGACCTTCCTTCGGCGCCCGAGCTGATCGGGCGTGTCCGGGAGAAGATGCGCGCGGTGGAAGATCCCTCGGCGCCGGACCGGATGGACCCGAAGAACCCCTACCTGTGGCCGCCGGAGCTGCGCCTGGCGGCGGCGCGCTCGCTGGGGCAGATGGGGCGTCGTGAGGGGGTGTACGTGGCGGATCAGTACGCGAAGGCGCCGGAGCCGATGGTGCGTGCGTTGTCGGCGTTGGTGTACGGGGAGACGGGTTCTGAGAAGGAGTTGGGGAAGTTGGAGGCGATGCTGGGGGACTCGTCTGAGGGGGTGCGTGTGGCGGCTGCGGCTGGCGTGGTGAAGGTGGTGGATCGTTTGGCGGGCGCGAGGGGGGGTCGGTGAGGGCGGGGATGGCTTGACGGTGGGGAGGCAGGGGGGTATCACCCGCGTTCGCTGCGGGCAGGGAGGTCCGAAGCGGAGGCTGATTCTCGCTTCGAGGGCAACCGCGGGGCGGGGGTGAGTCGTACAGAGAAAGCCCGACCGCCGGCGCTGGTGGAGGACGCTCTCGCGTGTGCGAGGGGGTCCGGAGCGTCGACGGGCGTGGGAGACGGTGGTTCGGGAGAGGTCTCCCGGTCATCGCAGGTGGACGAATTCGGAGCCCAGACGCCGTGCATCCGCTGACGAAAGTGCTGGTTGTTCTTGCCGCCCTGCTGTCGATCGCGCTGTCGGCGCTGACGATCGCGTTCACGGCCAACGCCGATCGTGTCCGTCGTGAGTTCGAGAGCGAGCGGCAGCTGCGTCTCTCGGCCCAGGACTCGGTGGATCGCGAGCGGAACGCGCATCAGACGGAGAAGGCTCGTCTTGAGACGGAGCTGACGTCCCTGCAGGGGACGAACTCGGGTCTGGTGGGGACGGTGGCGGATCTGCAGCGTGACAACGCCCGTCTGCTGGCGGACCTCAAGTCGATGGAGGCCTCGGGCCTCTCGACCCAGGCCAAGATCGACCAGCTGACCGCGATGAACCAGACGCTGACGAACCTCATCGCCAAGTACCGGGAAGAGGTGACGAACCTGCGCGAGAACGAGCTTCGGTTCGCTCGGCGGGAGATCGAGCTTGGCGACCGGCTCGCGGACGTGACGGGCCAGCTCGAGGTGGCGGTCGAGAACAACCGGGCGTTGCAGGAGCAGCTGGTGGAGTTGAAGGACCAGCTGGCGACGGCGCGTTCGGGCGGGGGCGGCTCGATGTCGGGCGAGACGGTGGTGAAGGCCACGACCCCGGTGCGGGCGCGGATCACGGGCGTCCGGAAGGATGCGTCGGGGGACGTGCTGGTGCAGATCGACGCGGGGACGAACTCGCAGCTGCGGGCGAACATGGAGCTGTCGATCGTCCGGGGCGACAAGTTCCTGGCCAAGGTGGTGGTGCAGGCGGTGGACTTTGCCGAGTCGGTGGGCCGGGTGGACTTCCTGGGCCGGCAGGGGCTGGAGATCCGCCCCGGCGACACGGTGATCAGCCTGGTGCAGTGAGCGAAGAGTCTGGTGGACGGCGCGGACGACACGGGACGGAGGCGAGCGGAATGAGCCAGTTGGGGATGCAGTTGCCGGGGAGCCAGTCGCGTCGGGGCGGCTCGATGAATGTGTACACGGCGTTGCTGTTCGTGGCGGTGATGTGCCTGGCGGGGGCGCTGGGCATGGTTTGGGTGCAGGGGACGAAGATGGCGCCGAAGGGTCAGCCCTGGCAGGTGCACCCCGCGGGACAGCGGTTGGAGCTGAAGGCCCTGCCCGGGCGGTGATGGTTGGCGGGCCGGGGGCGTTCTGATCCGATAGAGTGGAAGCTTCTCGGACGCTGGGCTCTGGATGGGCCCGGTCGCGGCCGGAGTGGTTCCGTTCGCGCGTCGGACGCGGGAAGAGGTTCCGGGGGGGACGAAGCGGGCGCGGGAGCGCAAGGAGTCGGCGTGCTGGATCGACTGCTGGGCTGGTTCAGCGTGGACATGGGGATCGACCTCGGGACGTGCAACACGCTGGTGTGCGTCCGGGGCGAGGGCATCGTGCTGAATGAGCCCAGCGTGGTGGCCGTGCGCAAGGGCACGAACCGGGTGCTGAACGACGGGAACGCGGTGGGGTGGGTGGCGAAGGAGATGCTGGGCAAGACGCCGGGGAGCATCACGGCGATCCGTCCGCTGAAGGACGGCGTGATCTCGGATTTCGAGATCACGGAGGCGATGCTGAGCTATTTCATCCGGAAGGCGTCCGGCCGGATGAGCATCATCGGCCCGCGTGTGGTGATCAGCGTGCCGAGCGGGATCACGGCGGTGGAGACGCAGGCGGTGAAGAACTCGGCGCAGCGCGCTGGGGCGCGGCAGACGTACCTGGTGGAGGAGCCGATGGCCGCGGCGATCGGGGCGGGGTTGCCGTGGACGGAGCCGACGGCGTCGATGATCGTGGACATCGGCGGGGGCACGAGCGAGGTGGCGATCCTGTCGCTGGCGGACATCGCGGTGTGCGAGAGCGTTCGTGTGGCGGGCGATGACTTCGACGAGGCGGTCATCAACCACATGAAGAAGACGTACAACATGATGATCGGCGAGCAGTCGGCGGAGCGGATCAAGATCGAGATCGGCTCCGCGGCGCCGGTGGGCGACGAGACGACGATGGAGGTCCGGGGGCGCGACATGATCTCGGGGCTGCCGAGGAAGACGACGATCACGAGCGAGGAGGTCCGCGAGGCGTTGCAGGAGCCGATCTCGGCGATCATCGAGACGGTGACGCGGACGCTGGAGCGGGCCGAGCCGGAGCTCGCGGCGGACCTGGTGGAGAACGGGATCATGCTGGCGGGCGGGGGCGCGTTGCTGCGGGGCCTGGACAAGGTGATCCACAACGCGACCGGTCTCGGGGTGAAGGTTGCGGACGACCCGCTGACGTGCGTAGCGCGCGGGACGAGCACGTTCCTCGAGCACTTGGAAACATGGAAGGCGACTCTCGAGACCGACATGGACGCGTGAGGTCTCGCGTGATGCGGCGCTGAAGGATGCGGCGAGGACGGATCACACCCAAGCGCGCGATGGCGGCGAGCGTTGCAGGGCTCGTCGTGCTGTCGCTCTTGCCCTCGAAGTGGTCGGGGTGGCTCACGGGCGTGCGCGACCCGGCGATCGCGGTGCTGACCCCGGCGGCCGGCCCCGCGCGCTGGCTGGCTCGGCTCGTGCGTCCGGCGCGCGACACGCGCGACCTCTCCGACCCGGCCGTGCGCGAGATCGAGCGCGAGCGCGACCGCTTCCAGATGCTCTGGCGCCAGAGCGAGCAGAAGGCGGGCGACCTCGAGAAGCTCGTGGCCGAGCTCCAGGACGGCCGGATGCGTCACGGCCTGAGCATGGTGCAGGTGGTCGCGTCCATCGAGGCGGTGGCCACCGATCTCACGGACGGGACGCTGCAGGCGCGCGGCGGTCGTGACCGCGGCATCACGAAGAACTCGGTGGCGGTGGTCGACGGCGTGCAGCTGGTCGGTCGCGTGGTCGAGGTGCACGCGATGGCGAGCTTCATCCGCCCGGTGACGATGTGGAGCCCGAGCGCGCGGGCGAGCTATCTCCGCGCGGTGGTGGACGTGGGCGAGAACGCGCCGGTGGCGAGCCTGCCGATGTGCCAGCTGGCGCCGCAGGCCGACGGCTCGCTCCGGGGAGAGCTGGACGCGGACGCGCGCGGGGTGGAGGTCGGTCAGGTGGTGCGCCTGAAGGACCCGTCGTGGCCCGAGGCGGCGCAGATGAAGGTGCTGGGGCGCGTCATCGAGGTGAAGCCCAAGGAGACGCAGCCGCTGCGGAAGATGGTCACGGTGCGGCCGGACATCGACCTTCGGCGCGTGAGCCAGGTGGTGCTCTACACGCCCAGGGCCGAGACGGACGGCGCGCCGGGCGGCGACGGCGCGCCGGGGGGGGCGCGACGATGAGGTGGCTGGCGTTCGCGATCGTGGCGTGGGTGCTGCTCGGCGTGGAGGTCGGGTTCAAGGACGCGCTGCAGGTGGGCGCGGGGCCCGTGGCGCCGAGCTTCGTGCTCGCGCTGGTGGTGTTCGTGGCGCTGCACGCGCCGGCGCTGACGGCGGCGGCGGCCGGGCTGATCGTCGGCCTGGCGCTGGACCTGACGCACGCGCACCAGTTCATGGGCGCGCCCGACACCGTCGTCATCGTCGGGCCGTACGCCATCGGGTGCATGTGCGGGGCGTACGCGGTGGTGGCGATGCGGTCGATCGTCATGAAGCACAACCCGCTGACGTTCGCGTTCCTGACGGTGCTCGCGGCGATGCTGATGCACGTCGTGGTGTCGGCGCTGCTGGAGGCGCGCTCGATCTACGACGCGATCACGTTCAACGCGGGGCCGGAGCTCATGGCGCGCGTGTGGATCAGCCTCTACACCGGGGTCGTGGCCGTCCCGCTCGGATGGCTGCTGCAGAAGTGCGAGCCGGTCTTCAAGTTCGCGCCGATGGGGAGCGTGCGACGGCGGTATTGAGACCCGGTTTCCACGCCCGCGAAACAAGAGGCCGATGTCCGCGGGCGGCTATACTTTTGGCGGTGTTTCCCGCGTCTTCACGCGGCACGCAACGCAGGAGGCTGGGACATGGCGATGGGCGGCAAGAGCATCTGGCATTCGGTCATCGACGGTGAGGAAGCCAAGCGCGCGCTCGCGGCCGCCGAGGCCGCCGACGACCCCTTGATGCCCGCCGACCAGATCGACATCGAGAAGATGGTCATCACCCAGCGCTACGACAAGTACTCCGCCGAGGACCACGAGGTCTGGTCCTACCTCTTCAAGAAGCGCATGGAGCAGCTCGAGACGCACGCCAGCGACGTCTTCCTCAGCGGCCTGCGCGCCATCAATCTCCGTCCCGATCGCGTGCCCGAGCTCCGCGAGGTCAACGCCAATCTCGCCAAGATGACCGGCTGGGCCAGCCGCGGCGTGCCGGGCTATCTCCCCCCCAAGGTCTTCTTCGCCTTCCTCGCGCAGCGCCAGTTCCCGACGACCCTCTCCGTGCGGCCCAAGACGAGCATGGACTACCTGCCCGAGCCCGACATCATCCACGACGTGTTCGGGCACGTGCCCCTGCACGCCGACCCGGTGTTCGCGGACTTCCTGCAGACCTACGGCCAGGCCGCGCTGCACACCAACGACCCCAAACACACCGAGCGCCTCGCGCGCCTCTTCTGGTTCACGGTGGAGTTCGGGCTCATCCGTGAGGGCGGTCAGCTGAAGCTGTACGGGTCGGGGCTCATCAGCAGCGAGGGCGAGGGCCATCACGCGCTCGAGAGCGACAAGGTCGACCGGCGCCCCTTCGAGATGGAGCGCGTCTGCGACACGGCCTTCGAGATCGACCACTACCAGCCGATCCTGTACGTGCTGGAGAGCTTCGAACAATTGCGCGACGCGATGAACACGTACGCCGAGCGGCTGCTGAGCCAGCCCGCGGGCAGCTCAGCACGCTGAGCCGAAGCTCGACAGGACAAGGTTGAGGTCGAGGAAGTCCACGGCCCCGTCGAGGTTGAGGTCTCCGGGCCCGCCCGGCCCCGGGTTGGCGCCGAAGGCGGAGAGCACGAACACGAGATCGCGGAAGTCCACACTCCCGTCGGCGTTGGCGTCGGCCGCGCACGCGGGAGAGTCCGCCGGCACGCTCACGACGAGCACGGCGTGCGTGTGATCCACAAACCGCGCACGCAACACCAGCTGGCGCCGGCTGTTCCAGGCTCGCGCGCCGGTATAGGGCGAATCGTCCGAGCTGAGCGTGAGGATCGTCTTTGTCTGGCCGTTCGGCAGCGTCACGACGTCGCCCGCGCGGAGGAGGATCTGGTGGTCGAACGGCGTGCGCGCGAACCAGTACGACTCTGAGTTGAGCGCGGGCGTGATCGACGGCCCGTGGAGCGGCGCGGAGAACGCGAACTCCGGCGAGCCGTTGATCAGCAGCGTCGGCGTGAACAGCCCGTCGGAAGGGCGCCCGAAGCGCGCGTCCGGCGCGCCCGGCACGCCCGCCGCCGCCTGCCCCGAGAAGATCATCGGCGCGAGCGAGCGGTCCGCCCCCAGCCGCCACAGCGAGTACGAATACACGTCGGGCGCGCCGGGCGTGCGCGTCTCGGCGAACACGTACGCGCTGCCGTCGTGCAGGAAGTGCGGGTTCACCGAAGTGAACACGCTGCCCGGCGGGAGCCCGGGCGCCGCGTCGCCGTCCTCCAGCACCAGCGCGAGGTCGTCCGCCGGCCCCACGTACACGCGCTTGTGATTCTCCTGCGTGATCGGCCCCCCCTCCACCTTCGCCAGGACCGCGAGCCTTCCGCCGGTGATGGGCCGCGCGTCGTAGAACGTGAGGTACGTCACGCCGCTCGGCCCGCCGGGCGCGGCCTGTCCCGCGATCGGGCTCGCCAGCGCGACCAGCTGATCCACCGGCCCCGCCAGGAACGCGCGATCCCCGAAGAACTCTCCCGGAGGACCGATGCTCACCGGCAGGAGCACGCGCCCCGGCTCGTCGGGAAAGGCGCGCCACGTGTCGAACGACGTGAACAGCTGTCCCGCCATGCCGGGCACGCCGCCGCCGTGCCGCACGACGAGCCGCATCTCGCCCTCATGCACGCGGTAGAGCGCGCTCGTGCCGCTCCAGGGTGTGGAGGGGTCGGTGAGCCTCGCCGTGAGCTGCGGGCCGAGCCGCCGATCAGGGAACGTGAGATAGCCGACCCAAGCGGGGTCGAACGAGGCGCCGGGGATGAACGGCGCGGGCTCACCGCTGCGCGCGATCGGCTCGAGCGCGCCCGCGCGCTGCAGCCACGCGGCGCTGCCGGTGGGGGTCACGCCGTCGGTGGAGGTTTTCGAAACGAGCACGCTCTCGCCGTCCGGCCCGAGGAGCGCGAACTGCGCCGCGTTCAGATCAAACCAATACCGCTCGCCCTCAGGCAGGCCCGCCGCCTGCTGCCCAGCGCGAGCGAGCGGAACGACACGCCCCGGCTCGTCGCGCCACAGGCCGAGGTAGTTCGACGCGTTGACGCCGGGGCCGACGACGTCAGCGCGAAACACGACCTCGCCACGCCCGTTGATGGACGTCGTGGCGAACGCGCGAAAGGTGACGCCCTGCGCCGCTCCGGGCGCCTGCTGGCCGGTGTACGCGACGACGCGCAGGGAGGGTGCGGCGTGCGCGGCGCCGAGCGAACCCATCACAACAAGGCCGAGCGTCGCGGATGTGGCGGGGCGGAAGGGCAGTCTGGGCATGGGGCGTCTCCGGAGGGACGGGCTGGGTGTGTCCGTCCAACTGGGATCGGTTATGGACCTCCGCGAGGGTGATTTCGGGCTCTTGTGGCCGCTGGAAAACGACACGAGCCACGCTGGACTTGATAAAGGATAGTTGTATCTTGTATTAGGATGAGCGCGCATGCGCGGGAGGACAGACGGGGGCGAACGCGCAACATCTCGTTGCCGGTGCTGTCGGATCGTGGCCCGCAGCGCCGCCTTCCCAACGTCAAACGATGGCGTGTCGCGTGCCTCATCGGCCTGCACCTGCTCATCGCCGCCCACCTGACCCACTGGGCGATCTCGGGCAGGTCCGTCGGGCGATTTGTCCTCTCCGACTCCATGAAGACCCTCGAGCAGGGCGTCATCAACCCCGGCTTCCTCCTCTTCGCCGTCGCGCTGCTCGCCACGCTCCTGTTCGGGCGCTTCCTCTGCGGCTGGGCGTGCCACATGGGCGCCTTGCAGGACTTCAGCGCGTGGGCCCTCCGCAAGTGCGGCGTGCGCGTGCGACCGTTCCGCGCGCGGCTCCTCGGCTACGCGCCCCTCTTCCTCGCCCTCTACATGTTCGTCTGGCCGTCGTTCAAGCGCGAAGCCCTGATCCCCGCTCTGCGCGCGTGGTGGCCGGGCGCGCTCGCGCACGTGCGACCCGTCGGCGAGTTCCCGGGGTTCACCAGCGCGATGACCAGCGACAACCTGTGGGACGGCTTGCCGGGCGCGATGCTGGCCTTGCCCTTCCTGATCGCGTGCGGCTTCGCCACCGTCTACTTCCTCGGCGGGCGCGGGCTCTGCCGCTACGTCTGCCCCTACGGCGGCGTCTTCCGGCCCGTCGACCGCCTCTCCATCTGGCGCGTGCGCGTCGACGCCGACCGCTGCACGCGCTGCGGGCTCTGCACCGCGGCCTGCGGCTCGGGCGTCTCCGTCCTCGACGAGACCCTCGCCAACGGTCGCATCACCACCAGCGCCTGCACACGTTCGCTCGACTGCGTGAGCGCCTGCCCGCAGGGCGCACTCTCCTTCGGCCCGGCCATGCCCGCGCTCTGGAAGGGCAGCGTCCGCGGTACGGCGCCCGTCGGCACGGACATGACCTGGATCGAAGAACTCCTCGTCGCGCTCGCCTTTATCGTCACGCTCCTCGTCGTGCGAGGGCTCTACGGGCGGTTCCCCCTCCTCATGAGCGCGGGCGTCGCCGGCTCATTTGCCGGTGTCGTGTGGGGCGCGTTCCGGCTCCTCCGACGGGGCGATGTCCGCGTCTCGGGCGTCTGGCTCCGACGACACGGACGTCTCCGGCGCGCGGGCTCGGCCATGGTCATCGCGAGCGCAGTGGGGGGGCTCTTCCTCGCCCACTCCACCTTCATCCGCGCCGCACACTGGCGCGCGGGCGTGCTCGACGGACAGGTGCGCGTCGCCAAGGCGTTGGTCTTCGCGCCGGGATACACGCCCAGCGTCTCGGACCTCGACGCCGCAAGGCGCGCGCTCCGCTGGTACTCGATCGCGGGCAGCGTCTTCGATGGCGGCGCAGGGCTTGCCGAGACGCCCTCGGCGGAGGTCCGGCGAGCATGGCTGCATCTCGTGGCGGGCGAGCGGAAACAGGCCGAGACAAGACTGCGCAGCGCGCTGGCCATCGAGGGTCTCAACGACGCGCTCGTCAGCGAGCTGGCGAGCGTGCTGCTGCTCGACGGGCGCGCCGGCGACGCGGAACGGGAGATGACCGAAGCGCTCGCCCGCAGACCGGCGTTCGCGCAGACGCGCCTCGCGCTGGCCACGCTGCGGCTGCGTCAGGGGCGAACGAGCGAGGCCGAGACGCTGCTCCGCGCCGGGGCAGGCATCGAGCGTCGGGGCGATACGCGCGTTCGCTCGGCCCTCGCGTCCGTGCTCCTCCAGCAGGGTCGAACACATGAAGCCGAGCCATTTCTTCGCGCCTGCGTCGATGAGCGACCCGACGACGTCTACCTGCGGCGCGGCCTGGGCACGGCGAGATTCATGCAGGGCGACGTCGACGGCGCCCTGAACGAGCTGCACGCGGCCATCCACGCTCTGCGCCGACGCGCCGATCACCCAGCCGACGAGGACGCCATCCGCGCGCTCATCGACGAGGGCTCGGCCATGCTCGCCGCCGCCGGGCGCGCGCACGAAACCGACGCCTGGATCACACGGACCCGACGCGACCACGCGCAGCCGTGACGCCGCCGCTCAGCACGCCCTCCGCCGACGCCCGCCCGCGAGCCCGCAGCCGATCATCGCGAGCGCAACGCCCGCGGGCGCCGGGACCGGGTTCACCGGCGCCGAGCGTCCGAAGTCCGACAGCACGAAGTTCAGATCGAAGAAGTCCACGACGCCGTCCTCGTTCGCGTCGCCGATCAGCCCAACGCCCGACTGTCCGATGAACGAGAGCACGTTGTTGAGGTCGAGGAAGTCCACCACACCGTCATGGTTCGTGTCCGCCACGATCCGCACGCCCACCGTGTACGCCGAGGCCGTCTGCGACCGCCACCAGCGCGTCCCGAACGGGTCGGCGAGCGTCGGCAGCACCAGCGTCGACATGTCCCCCAGCAGCGCGCCGTACGACAGGATGTTGAACGTGTCGCCCCAGTCCGGCGCGAAGCCGTTGGTCAGCACGAAGTCGATGTCCGACCCGTTGATCGCGGCGTTGCCGGTGATCGTGATGCGACCGTAGCCGACCGTCTGCGACGCCGACGCGACCTCAAGACGGATCGGCCCGTTCGACGCGCTGTTGTACCCGGAGTCGAACCGGATGCGCCCGCCCGTCCGCGCCGTCAGCTGCGTTCCCGTGTTCGACGTCAGCCCGCCGGAACGCGCGATCGCGATCGTCCCGCCGTTCTCCGCCGCGATCGTCCCCTCGTTGTGGATGGTCGTCCCGCCCAGCGTCACCGTCCGCCCCGCCGTCTGGCTGAGGATCGAGCCCCGGTTCGTCAGGCCGCCCAGCTGGCCCACCTGCCCGCCCTGCGCACCACTGCGGATCGTGATGTTCGAATCCACGATCAGCGTCCCGCTGTTGGCACGCACATAGGAGTTCGCGCCCGTCGTTCCGTCGAACACGACCTGCCCGCCCCCGGCCAGCGTCTGGTTCCCGCTTCCCAGGAAATCCAGCACCGAGAACCCCGCCCCCGCCGCCATCGAGATCGTCCGCCCCGCGTTCAGCGTCAGACCCCCGTTCACGTTCAGGCCATACCCCACGCCCACCGTCAGGTCCGTGTCCAGCGTCACGCCCCCGGAGAACGTCCCCGACGAGTTGCTCGGCAGCGCCAGCGCGGCGCCGTCCGCCGTCACGATCGTCCCGCCGTTGATCGTCCCACCCGTCAGTTGGATCGTCCCCGTCTGACCGTTCAGCACGAACGTCGAGTTCGTGTTCGTCATCGTCCCCGTGATGTTCGCCGTGCCCCCCGTCCGGTTCCACCGGCCAGGCGCGATCGACCCGGAGTTGAATGAGCCGCCGAGGTTCATCGTGCCGCCGTTCAGCGCGAGCGTCCCGGCATTGGACCACGGCCCGTTCAGCGTGAGCGTCCCGCCGTTCTTGGCCTCCAGCACGCCCGTCTCCGTGTTCACCCACTGCGTCGACGAGTTCATCGTGATCGTGCGCGCGCTCGTCTGGCTCGAGATCAGCCCCTCGTTCCGCAGCGAGCCGAACTGTCCCACCTGCCCGCCCTGCGTCCCCGACCGGATCGTCATCCCCGGCGTGATCACCATCGTCCCCCCGTTCGCGCGGACAAACCCGTTCGCCGTCGTCCCGTTGAACACGATCTCCCCGCTCCCCGACAGCGTCTGCTCGCCGCTTCCGAGGATGTCCAGCACCGTGAAGCCCCCGCCGGTGTTCAGGCTCAGCGTACGCCCCGGGTTGATTGTCAGGCCCCCGTTCACGTTCAGCGTGAACGCCGAAGCCAGCGCAAAGTCCGTGTCCAGCGTGAGCCCGCCCGAGAACGTCCCCGTCGTGTTGCTCAGCGCGCTCAGCGAGGCGCCGTCCGCCGTCGTCAGCGTGCCGCCCAGAATCGTCCCCCCCGCGAGCACGAACGAGCCCGTCTGCGCGTTCAGGGCGAGCGTCTGCCCCGTGTTCGTCAGCGTGCCCACGAGATTCACCGTCCCACCCGTCCGCGTCCAGAACGCCGCGTCGATCGACGCCGTCGTGAACGCTCCCGCCAGGTTCAGCGTCCCGTTGTTGACCAACAGGCTCCCCGCGTTCGTCCACGCGTTGTTGAGCGTCAGCGTGCCCCCGCCCGACGCCTCGAGCGTCCCGGTCGCGCCGTTCGTCCACCCGCCCGTGCCCGCGACGGTCAGCGTGCGCGCGTTCGTGCGGCTCGCGATCACGCCGTGATTCATCACCGACCCGAACTGCCCGACGTTCCCCCCCTGCGTGCCCGACCGGATCACCGTGTTCTCGCCGATCACCAGCGTCCCCGAGTTCGCGCGCACGTACCCGTTCGACGACGTGCCGTTGAACACGACCTCGCCGCTGCCGGAGAACGCCTGGTCCCCCGTGCCCAGGAAATCAAGAACGGAGAACCCGCCCCCGCTGTTGATCGAGATCGTCTGGCCCGGCTCGATCATGATCCCCGCGTTGATGTTCAGCGTGTAGCCGGAGCTGACGTTCAGCGCGGTCGCCAGGACCACGTTCGAGAACGTGCCGCTGCTCCCCGTCGGCGTGCTGAACGCTCCCCCGGCGATCCTCGCGCCCGAGATCGTGCCCCCCAGCAGGTTGTACGTCCCCGCCGTCCGCGTCAGCGTCCCGCCGCCGAAGCTCAGCGTCCCCATCGTGTGCGCGATCGTCGCGTTCGCGCTGTTCAGCGTCAGCGACGCCACGCCCGTCGCGGCGTTCAGCGTGATCGTGTACGGACCCCCGCCCAACAGATCGATCAACGCGTCGTCCGTCGACGTCGGCGCCGCGCCGCCTCCCCAGTTCGATCCCGTCCCCCACGTCCCGCCCGCCGCGTTGCTCCACGACACCGTCGGCCGAGCCGCGCTCGCCCCAGACATCGCCAGACCGCACGACCCCACAAACGCCACAACCGCAGCACGCGTCATATGTACAGACCCCTTCGCCCTGAAGAAATGATGATCGCTCTCGAACCGACTCCTCATTCCGGCCCACCAGTGCGGGTTGGCCAGAACCGTCACCAGACTACTGGACGCGGCCGCGACTTCAACACTCAATCCCACGGAATCCCCGCCCCCAGGCACGCCCGAAAACCGCCCCCGCACCCCCCGCTCGCCGCCCGCGACTGCTCCCCGCCGATGCCCCTCACCGACCCGCCGCGAAGAACGTCCGCAGCGAATCGTGAATGTCATCCCGGCTGTTCACCCGCGACGTCACGAGCCTCGACCCCAGGCTCGTCGCCTCAGGCTTCACCGGCCGCTTGTCCGTCGCGCAGTCCGGGTACGCCTCGTGCAGCACGTTGATGAAGTTCCCCGACCCGTACGCCGACGCCACCTGGCAGTACCCGAACTCGTTGCACACCGGCAGCAGGCTCTCATTCAGCAGCTTCACGCACAGCCGGTTGTCCGCCTCCGACGAGTTGTCCCCGTCGCTGAAATGGAACAGATAGATGTTCCAGTCCGCCGGCGAGTAGTGATGATCCAGCAACTCGCGCGCGCAGTTGAGCGCCGACGAGATCCGCGTCCCCCCGTCCTCGCGCACCGAGAAGAACGTCTGACGATCGACCTCCTTCGCGTGCACGTCGTGCACGATGTACCGCGAATCGATCCCCTCGTAGTTCCTCCGCAGCCATGTGTCGATCCAGAACGCCTCCAGACGCACCAGCTCCTTCTGCTCATCCCCCATCGAACCCGACACGTCCATCATGTACACGATCACCGCGTTCGACTGCGGCTTCTTCACTTCCTTCCACGACCGATACCGCCGATCACGCTTGATCGGAATCACGATCGGGTTCTCCGGGTCATACTCCCCCAGCGCGATCTGCCGCTTCAAGGCCTCCCGGTACGTCCGCTTGAAATGCCGCAGCGACTCCGGTCCCGTCGGCCGAACCCCCGAATACCGATCCTTCATCGTCGTGATCTGATGCTCCCCCCGCGGCTTGATCCGCGGCAGGTGCAGCTCCTCCGCCAGCAAATCCGCCAGCTCCTCCAGCGACACATCCACTTCCATGATGTGCTTGCCCGGCTGCTCGCCCCCCTGCCCCTTCCCCGTCCCGACCGCGTCCCCCTCCTCGCCCTCGCCCGACCCCACGCCCATCGAGTTGTCCCCGTACCGGAACGTCGGCAGATCGATGTCATACACCGGGATCGAAACGAACTTCTTCCCCTCCTTCCCGATCAGCTCCCCGCGCTGCAGGAACTTCCGCAGGTCCTGGCGGATCTTCCCCTTCACGATCTGCCGAAAGCGCTGATGGTCCTGTTCGATGCGGCTCAGCATGGGCAAGCGCCCCTCCGTATCCCTATACGTCGGGCATACGAGGGGGGTCTGTCGAATATGGGCAAAACCCCGGGCGCTACACCCCCAGCGCGCGACGAGCGGTCCGGAAAAACCCCCCCGAACACGCACTCACGTCACGAGCGCCGTCAGCACGCCGTCCCGAACGCCGACAGCACCACGTTCAGATCCAGAAAGTCCACCACCCCGTCACCATTCACGTCCCCCTCCCTCGGCGCCGAGGGCGGAGAAGCCTCACCGAACCCGGACAACACGTGGTTCAGATCGAGGAAATCAATCCGCCGATCTCCGTTCGCATCCGCAGGGCAGTACGAGCCGCACAGCCGATACGCCGCGAACCGCGCGCTCGCCTCGCCACCGATCTCGACGAACGTCCCCGACACATACAACCAAGGCTCCCCCTGCGGCCCCTCCCCCAACGTCATCGCGCTCACCACGCGCGATCCATTCCCCAGCCCATCACCCACGCGCATCCACCCCGCGCCGTCCCACCGCGCAACCCCCACCGTCGGGATCGCCCCCGCAATCCGGAACGACCCGCCCACCAGCACCGTGTGCCCGCTCGCCGCCTCCGGCCGCTCTTCCACCACGATCGACCGCACCACACTCCCATTCCCCACCACACCAACGTGCGGCGCCCTCCCAAGCCCCCTCCACGTCGTGCCGTCCCAACTCACGATGCCCCGCGCCTCCACCGCAGGAACACCAGGTCCCGACCGCGTCGTCTGGAACGAGCCCCCCACGTACAACAGCGGCCCGCCCGCGCCCTCCCACACACCCATCGAATACACGTCCCCGAACAACCCGAGCGACGTGTCGTGCCACACCGTCCCGTCCCACGACGCGATCCCCCACGACCGCGCGTTCCCCATCACCTGAAACGTCCCCCCCGCGTACAGCCGCGCTCCGCTCCCGTCGTCGAACACCTCCAGCGCGCGAACCACGCCCAGCGTCCCCGCCCCGAGCGCCCTCCACTGCGACCCGTCCCAGCGCGCAACGCCGTGCCGCGCGCCCGCCCCGCTCGGGCTCGCGTCCCGGAAGGTCCCCCCCACGTACAACGACGGCCCCGTCCCGTCGTCATACACCGCGATCGCGCGCACCTCGCGCGCGCCCGCGTTCGCGAATGTCAGCCCTCCCCCGGGCGATGACCACGTCGCCCCGTCATGCAGCGCGACGCTCAATGCGCTCGCGCCGCCCGCCGTCGTGAAATCCCCGCCGACGTACAACCCCCGCGCGACCGGGTTCTGCGCCAGCACCGCCGAGCGAGCCGTGTACGCGTTGCCACCCACAGGCAACGTCGTCCACGCGGCCCCATCCCATCGACGCACACCCACGTGCGCATCCGCGCCCGGCAGCGCCACGCCCGCGGCCACCACCGCAGACACCCCCTCCGAATCCACGTGCGTCACCAGCGCAGCCGCCCCCTCCGTCAAACCAAGATCCTCCCCGTCCGACCACGCCTCCCACGCAACCCCGTCCCACACACGCGGGCGAATCTGCCGATCGTCCACCAACCGACCGACAGCGCACAACCGCTCCGTCCCGCCCACCGGCGCCCTCGTCAGCATCGACCCCACGTGCGAACCGCTCCCAAGCGTCGTCCACGACGCGCCGTCCCACCGAAGATGCGTCGCGCCGCCCGCGTACAACACATCCTCACCGCCCTCTCCCACCACCAGAAACGAATCGATCGTCTGCCCGGGCAGCAACGAGTTGCCGCCGACCTGCTCCCACACGCCGCCTCGGCTCCGCACCACGTTCCGCGCCGTCACCGATCCGCCCGTCTCGAACGTCCCCCCCGCGTACATCGCCGCGCCCGACCCGTCGTCATGCCCCACGATCGCCACCGGTACGAACGAACTCAGCAGCGGCAGCGTCGACCACTCCCCGTTCACCCACCGATGAAAGCGATGCCCGTCCACGCTCGGCGGCGCGGAACTCGCATACACGTACAGCTCCGGCCCCTGCGCGCCATCGATCGACGTCAGCATGTGCACGTCCCGGTTCTGCAGCAACGGCGCATGCACCACCTCGAACTGCCCGCCCCGATACCGCGTCAGATTCCGCGCGCCAAGACCGTTGATCTCCCAGAACGTCCCGCCCACGTACAGCGCGGCCCCGTCCCCCAGGTCCGTCACGTGCAACGCGTACACCCCGCTCGGATGCCCCGGATACACCGTCGACGCGCTCAGCCCCGCCCACTGCGCCCCGTTCCACCGCGCGATCCGCGACGCCGGCAAACCACCCGCCGTCTCGAACTGACCGCCGACATACAGCGCCTCCCCGTCCCCGTCGTCATACACGCACAACGCAAACACCCCCACGTCATCCACCCCCTCACCCAGCGCCTCATACCCCCGCTCCGAAGTCCACTTCACGATGTTCCGCGCACGCGTCCGCCCCGCGTGCTCGAACTGACCCCCGATGTACACCGCTCTGCCCCCACCGTCATCGAACGTCGTCACCGCGCGAACAACGCCCTGAATCCCCTGCAGCGTGAACCCCGTCACCCACCCCGGCTCGCAATCCCCCGCGCGCCCCGCCCCCACGCACAACGCACCCATCACGACAGCCGACATCCCACGCAACATTCGCCCGCGCATGCTCAATGCCCTCCGGTTGCGGCGCGCCGACCCGCACGCGCCCGGACAGCCCTCTCCTTGAGGGGCGCCCTCCCTACTCGTATGGATTCTCCCGACCTGCCCCGGTCACGCGCCAACATACCGCGCACGCAACACCCAAAGCAAGACTCGGCTTCACATTCATGAACGCCACGCCCCAAACGGCCGTCCTCCGCGTGCACGCCCTCAACACCCCGTCCCGAACGCCTCATACCCCCGCTCGCCGTCCACTTCACGACGTTCCGCGCAAACTCGTTCCCCGCCACCTCGAACGATCCTCCGATGTACAGGGCCGGTCCCGTCCCGTCGTCCCACGCCACCGTCGTATACACAAGCCCCAAAATCCCCGGCAGCGCAAACCCCGTCTCCCACCCCGGCCCACACGCGCCCGCACGCGGCGCGGCGCACGCCGCGCTCGCGCTCAACACCACCGCGCACGCCGCCATCATCACACACACCATCCGCTTCAGCATCCCTTCGCTCCCAGTCACACCCGATGGCTGTGCGTGAGCGAACCCGTCCAAACGACCCTCGCGCGCGGCGGACGGCTCTCCGCAGCCCCACGCGCACGACGCGCTCGCATCGCTCGCTGAAGCGAGACCATTCGAGACGCTGTGGTTCATCAGACTCAACACGACCCGCCGCGCCGTCCGTTCGCGCATCGTCAATGCCCTCCGGTTCATTTCCCTCCGGTCAGAACGCTCACCCCGATACGCACCCCCGAGCCACTCGGTTGGGGGATTCCCGACGACATCCCTCCTCCCTCGGAAGCACGCCGGTTGTGCGCACCCTGGACGCCCACTACCGTCGATCCCGACTCAGTACGGAGCCCTTCGTGCGCACCGACGACAGACATACCCCCCCCTCGGCCAAAACCCGCCAAAACGCGGAAACCTCACGTCTGTGGTCCATCGCCGGCATGGGAACCGAACTCGCCGGCGGAATCGTGGGAATGCTCCTCCTGGGCTACCTCCTCGATTGGTGGCTCGGCGCCAAGCCATGGTTCACCATCACCGGCGCGGTCATGGGCATCGTCGGCGGCGGCTACAACTTCATACAGCGTGCTCTGGCAATGAATAAGGCCGAGCTTGCCCGACTCCGCGCACGCCACCCCCAAGGCCTCCCCCCCCTCGACCACGAACCCGATGAGCCGTCCGACGAGGATGAACCCCTCCACGATGCGCGGAGCACCCGGCATGGCTCCTGAAGTGCCTGTCAGACCTCAATTTGCGCTTCCGGTCGCCCCCCTGATCCGCCTGGCGCTCGTCACCCCCGTGGCCGCGGCCCTGGCCGTCTCCGGAGCCGGCTTCCTCGCGGGCCTCGATCGCCAAGTCTCTGCCGGCCTTGCACTTGGAGCCACCGCCGGCCTCGTCGGGGTCCTGTGCGGGCTCTGGGCCCTCAAGCCTAAGAAACCCACCGACGTCACCCGCTGGCCCGCCCGGCTCCTGACCGCCCAGCTGGCAACCTTCGGCGGCGTGCTGGCTTCGGGGCTGTTGCTATACTCCGCGGCCCGTCCCGGCCCGGTCTGGTTCGCGTTGTCGGCGGCGGGCGTTTGCACCTGGTCTCTGGTCGCGCAGGCGAAGGTCTTCGCCGCAGCGTTCGAAGAGGCCAAGCGTGACGCCTGAGCCGGCGCGTTGCACTCTCCGAGGCACAACGGCGTTTCAGGGCTGCGTCCCGGTGGGGGGCGCGTCATCGTTTCAGACCCGAAGGATTGAGCGTGCCCGCGATCATTCCCACTCTTGCCGCCAGCGACCCCCTTTCGCACGTCCTCGACAAGCCGAATGTCATCGGCCCGCTGTCGATGAACATGGTGACGCTGATCGTCGCCTCGATTCTGACCGTGCTGTTGGTGCTCGGCGTGGCCAAGCGCATCGGCACGGGCCCGGAGTCGGAGGGCGGCGAGCGCTACGTCACCAAGGGCCGGCTGGCGCAGCTGGTCGAGGTGATCATCCTCTACCTGCGTGACAACGTGCTGCGTCCGCAGCTCGGGCACGCGGCGGACAAGTTCGCGCCCTTCCTCCTGACCATCTTCTTCTTCATCCTCGTGAACAACCTGCTGGGCCTGTTCCCGCTGATGGACATCCAGCACCTCATCGGCAAGCTGCTGATGAACAACGAGCATTTCGCGGTGATCGGGGGCACGGCCACGGGTCGTCTCTGGGTGACGGCGGCGCTGGCCACGGTCGCGTTTGTCGTGATCCATGTGTCGGGCTTCCGCTCGGCCGGTGCGGGCGGGTACTTCAAGCACTTCCTGGGGGGCGGGCCCTGGTACCTGGCGCCGATCATGGTGCCGGTGGAGATCATGGGCACCGTGGTCAAGCCCTCCGCTCTGGCCATTCGTTTGTTTGCGAACATGACGGCCGGGCACGTGATGCTGGCGGTGCTGATGATCTTCACGGCGGCGGCGCCGGCGGCGCTGGGCTGGCTGGGCGCGCCGATCTCGCTGGCGGCGTTGCTGGCGGGGGTCGCGATCTTCTTCCTGGAGCTGTTCGTCGCGTTCCTGCAGGCGTACATCTTCATGTTCCTGACGACGCTGTTCATCGCGCAGTTCATGCACCACCATCACGACGAGCACGCGCACGCGGAGCACTACGACGAGCATCACCCGGCGTCGCACGACGCGGCCGCGGTGGTGTCGGCGGTGTAAGACAACGACACTTTCTGCCCGGCGGGCTCGTCGCTCGCCGGGACGCATTCTGAACGACGGGTACCAAGAGACAGGACGGGCGTCGCGAACGAGGCCCTGGAAATCGGAGAACGAGAAGACATGAACCTGAAGCGCATGATTGGATTCGGGGCCGCCGCGGCGATGGTCGGCCTGTTCGCCACCTCGCCGGCGCTCGCGCAGGCGGGCGAGGCTGCCGCGTCGCACGCCGACGGGCTCATCGGTCTCGGCAAGGGCATCGGCGCCGGTCTGGCCGCCGGCCTGGCCGTGATCGGTGGCGGTCTGGGCATCGGTCGCGTCGGCGGTTCGGCGGTGGAGTCGATGGCCCGTCAGCCCGAGGCGTCGGGCACGATCAGCACGAACATGCTGATCGCGGCGGCGCTGATCGAAGGCGCGACGCTGTTCGCGGTGCTGGGCGGCTTCTTGGCCCTCCTGTGAACCACGGATAAGAACCCCTCGCGTTTCGGCGCGAGGGCGGTCGCGTCGTTGCGCGTCCGCCCCCGCGCCGCAGTCGGCGGCACGCTCGACAAGGGAACGTTTCATGCTTCGATCCCGACAGCTTCTGGCCTTGACGACCCCCGCGTTTTTCGCGCCCTTGGCGTTGGCCGCCGAGGCCGCGCCGCACGCCGGCGAGGGCGACCACGCCTCCACCAGCACGGTGATGGACTTCAGCCTGCTGCAGTACGGGAGCGCGATCCTGGCGTTCCTGCTGGTCTACGGGGTGCTGGCGAAGGTGGCCTGGCCGAAGATCTCGAAGGGGCTTGCGGATCGCGAGAACAAGATCCGGAGCGAGATCCGCGCGGCGGAGGAGGCTCGCAAGCAGGCGGGCGAGTCGCTCAAGCAGTACGAGAAGTCGCTGGCCGAGGCCCGGGCCGAGGCGCAGGCCATTCTCGAGCGGACGCGTGCGGATCAGCAGAAGTTCGCGGCCGAGCTCCGCGCGAAGGCGGACGCCGAGCTGTCGGGCCTGCGCGAGCGCGCGATGCGGGACATCGAGTCGGCGCGTCGCGAGGCGATGAACGACATCTACAACCAGGCGGTGACGCTGGCTTCGGAGATCGCGAGCAAGATTCTGAAGCGCGAGGTCAGCCCCGCGGACCACGCGCGCCTGCTCGAAGAGTCGATCGGCGAACTCGAGACCGTCAACCGCTAAGCACCCTTCCACGAGGCGAATCGCGCATGCCGATGATCGAGACACAGCCCGACGCCCTGGCCCGCCTGTACGCGACGAGCGTCTTCGAGCTCGCGCAGGAGCACGGCGGGCAGACGGCCATCGAGGAGATCGCGTCGGAGCTTTCCGAGGTGCTGGAGCTGGCACGGGCCGACAAGCGGTTCGGGGAGTTTCTCTCCTCGCGGATCGTGCCCGCGGCCAAGCGGCGGGCGTCGCTCGAGGCGATCTTCAAGGGCCGCGTGTCGGACCTCACGCTCAAGTTCCTCCTCGCGCTCAACCACAAGGACCGGCTGGCGAACCTGGGGGCGATCGTCGCGGCGTACGACGAGGCGGTGCAGGAGCGGTTCGGTCGCGTCGAGGTCGATCTCTACACGGCGACGCCGGTGGATCGCGCGGCGGTGGACCGGATCACGGCCACGCTCCGCAAGGTGCTGGGCAAGGACCCGGTCGTGCACCCGTACACCGACGGGTCGATGCTCGGCGGGCTGCGGGTTCAGGTGGGGGATCAGCTGATCGACGCGAGCCTTGCGACGCGCCTGCGTCGGATGCGCGAGCGGTTGACGGGGCCCGGCGCCGCGACGGCGCGGGCGCAGGCGGAGCGGATCATCGAGTCGAAGCCCTGAGGAGGGCGTGAGGGCATCAGGGACGGCCGGGGCCTGACATCAGAGAACACCACACCTCCCCGACAGGTTGGGGAGCGCGAGAGCGAGTCATGAAGATCAAGACGGACGAGATCACGAGCATCATCAAGCAGGAGATCCAGCAGTACGCCGCGGAGCTGGAGGTGTCCGAGGTCGGGCGCGTCATCACCGTCGGCGACGGCATCGCGCGGATCTACGGCCTCTCGAACGCGATGGCGGGCGAGCTGCTCGAGTTCCAGACCAGCGAGGGCTCGGTCATGGGCCAGGTGATGAACATCGAGTCGGACACGATCGGCGCCGTGATCTACGGCGACTATCTGTCGGTGCAAGAGGGCGCGCTCGTCCGCTCGACGGGCCGTCTGCTGGAGGTGCCGGTCGGCGAGGCGCTGCTGGGGCGCGTCGTGGACCCGCTCGGGCGTCCGATCGACGGCGGCCCCCCGATCCGGACGACGGAGTCGCGCAAGGTCGACATCATCGCGCCGGGCATCGCCGAGCGTCAGCCGGTGCACGAGCCGATGCAGACGGGCATCAAGGCCATCGACTCGATGATCCCGATCGGTCGCGGGCAGCGCGAGCTGATCATCGGCGACCGCAAGGTGGGCAAGACCGCCATCGCGATCGACACGATCATCAACCAGAAGCAGTACTGGGGCACGCCGGACGCGATGGTGTGCATCTACGTCGCCGTCGGCCAGAAGGAATCGACGGTCGCCGCGACGGTCGAGGCGCTCAAGAAGGCGGGCGCGATGGACTACACCATCGTGGTGTCCGCCGGCGCGTCCGACCCGGCGCCGATGCAGTACATCGCCCCCTACTCCGGCTGCGCGATGGGCGAGTACTTCATGTGGCAGGGCAAGAACGGCAAGACGCCCAAGCACGCCCTGTGCATCTATGACGACCTCTCGAAGCAGGCCGTGGCCTACCGCCAGTTGTCCCTGCTGCTCCGTCGCCCCCCGGGCCGCGAGGCGTACCCCGGCGACGTGTTCTATCTCCACAGCCGCCTCCTCGAGCGCGCCACCAAGCTCTCCGACGAGAACGGCGCGGGCTCGCTCACGGCCCTGCCGGTGATCGAGACGCAGGAAGGCGACGTCTCGGCGTACATCCCGACCAACGTGATCTCGATCACGGACGGGCAGATCTACCTCGAGCCCGAGCTGTTCTTCGCCGGCGTCCGTCCGGCCGTGAACGTCGGCATCTCGGTGTCGCGCGTGGGCGGCAACGCGCAGGTGAAGGCGATGAAGAAGATCTCCGGCTCGCTGCGTCTGGACCTCGCGTCCGCTCGCGAGCTGGAGGCGTTCGCGCAGCTGGGCACGGAGCTGGACAAGTCGACACAGCGCCAGCTCGATCGCGGGCGGCGCATGGTGGAGCTGCTCAAGCAGGGCCAGTACGTCCCGTACCACATCGTGGATCAGGTGATCTCGATCTACGCGGGCACGAAGGGCTACCTCGACGACGTCCCGGTGAAGGACGTGCAGGCGTTCGAGAAGGGCCTCCTCTCCACGTTCCAGACCGTCAATCGCGCCCTCTGGGAAGAGATCGCCGCGAAGAAGGCGCTCGACGAAACGATGGAGAAGAAGCTGGTCGAGATCATCGGCAACTTCAAGGCGTCGTGGAAATCCGGCGCGGCGAAGAAGTAAGCGACCCCGGATTCGATACGTCAGTGAACGAAACGCCCGCGACGACGCGGGCGTTTTTTCGCGCCACCCCCGGAACACACCCCCGGAACACACCCCCGGAACATGCCGCCGACATGCCCATGCCGGAAGGGCGCACGCGCACCAACCCGGTTTGGGTGGCCGCCCCTGGCCACGGCGCGCGAGGGGAGGCCCTCGATGCCCAGAAAGTCGATAATCTACATCTTGATATTGAAGTCCTTATATGAGATTATGGCGTGAGCGGGGGAGCGTCGCGGCCGGGTGGCCGCGGCGCGGGCGGCAACGGTTCCTTTGCAGGGAGCAGGGACAATGACCAAGGCGTCGATGGGTCGGATGGCGGTTGTGTCTATTGGTTTGGCGGGCGCGGCGGCGGTCGCGGGCGGGTTCAATCCCACCTGGACGCCGTACCGCACCGGGAACACGGGCATCCAGGGCGACTACGTGGAGGCGATCTGGGTGGCGCCGGACGGGGATCCGTGGCTCTGCGCCTACACGCCTTTCCAGGAGGAGGGCGGGCTCGCGAAGTTCGTGCAGAGCGAGAACCGCTGGATCAACGTCTCCAACGTGGATTATCCCATCATCGGGTCGCGCAATGACGTGGGCGCGGCCCGCGTGTCGGAGGTGCTGCCCGACGGCAGCGGCAAGCTCTGGGTCGCGACGTGGCGCGCGCTCCTGCGGTTTGATCCGGTGGTCGGCCCGTCGTCGTTCGAGCGGTGGGACCCGAGCAACTCGCCGCTCCCGGGCGGGCGCGTCGTGGACATCGCCCAGGCGCCGGACGGCTCGCTGTGGATCGCGGCGCTGGGTGTGACGTGGGGATTTGGCGGGCTGGCGCGCTTCGAGCCGGCGACGAACCAGTGGACGGTGTGGGACTTCGGCTCGAGCGCGAACGGCTGGCCGGGGTGGGCGAGCGTCGAGCACGTGTCCATCCAGCCCGACGCCACTGGGCCGGGATACACGGTGTGGGTGTCCGATGTCTCGCGCGTGCTCTCGTTCCGCGACGGTGTGTTCACCCAGCAGCCCGCGCTCTCCGTGGGCATCCCGGGCGATGACGCGGTGGACGACGCGGGCAACCAGTGGTTCGTGCGGCAGATCCCGCAGTCGCTGCAGTTCAGGCTGGAGTACCGCACGCCGGGCGGCGCGATGGTCGTCCCGCCGCAACCGCCCATCGGCGGGCTCAACGTCTCGGCCTTCAAGGCGTTCGGGCAGAACGAGGCGCTGGCCGGCTCGTTCTCGGGACAGAACTACCGCTTCGACGGCGTTCAGTGGACGAATCTCGGCCAGTGGCACGGGAACTACGTTTCCGCGTTCGACGTGGACGCGAGCGGGACGGTGTGGTCCGGCGGCATCGGGGGCGCGGCCAAGCACCTCGGGGGCACGGCGTGGCAGCGGTACCGCGTGACGAACACGTCGCTCATGGGCGATTTCAACAACGGACTCTCCGTCGACCCCGACACCGGCGAGCTGTTCGTCTGCGCCAACGCCGGGACGGGCTACGGCGGGTTCGTGAAGTTTGACGGAACGCGATGGACCACCTGGTGCAGCGGTGGGGGGGATTACGGCCTCGGCCACACGTTCCCGTTCAGCTCGGACAACTCGTCGGCGATCCTGGCGAGGCCGGGCGGGCGCGCCGCGGTGGCGCCCATGTTCGGCGGTGTGCGCCAGTGGGACGGCTCGGGCTTCAGCACGATCACGCCCTCCGGAGACTACGACGTCCTCCGTGAGGATTCGCTCGGACGTCTGTGGGGGCTCTTCGCCAACGGCGGCTACGCCCGTCTCGATGGGCCGACGCCCGTGACATTCGCCATCACCGGACCCACGGCCTCGCTCGAGCGCGATCCCGAGCGGCCCGGCACGGTGGTCGCCTGCGCGTGGTTCACCGTGGAGCGCAACGACGGCGTGACCCGCACGGCGTGGCAATCATCGATGTTCCCGCAGCTCAACACGCAGCACGACGGGCTGCTGGGCGCGTACCCGGTTGCCGGCGGGATCATCTGGATCGGCACGACCAACGGGCTCATCCGGCTCAACACGAACAACAACTCGTTCCAGCATCTCACCACGCAGAACTCGGCCATCCCGTCGGACGAGGTCGCGCTGCTGACGGTGACGCCGGACGGGCGCGTGTGGTGGGTGAGCCAGCACCCGACCAGCCCGCTCGATTCGTTCGTGGTGTCGTACGACGGGACGACGTTCACGCAGTACTCGATGACCAACTCGCCGCTGCCGCACTGGCAGGTGGAGTCGGCGTCGTGGCGGACGATTCCGGGCGGGGGCTACGAGCTGTGGCTCGCGTGCGCCTCGCGAGGGGTCGTCAAGCTCACGGTCGATGGCGTGCCGTGCCCCGGCGACGCCAACGGCGATCGAACGGTGAACTTTGCCGATCTGAACATCGTGCTCTCGCAGTTCGGGCAGACCGGCGTCGGCCTGCAGGGCGACGTCACCGGCGACGGCCAGGTGAACTTCGCTGACCTGAACCTGATCCTGAGCAACTTCGGGCTGACGTGCTGAACTCGTGGGGCGTGGCGGGCGCTGGCGCGCTCAGGCCTCGACGGAGATCGGGGCGCGCTCGGGCCCGCCCGTCGCGCCGGAGCGGGGCGCGGCCGGCTTCCCTGAGGGAGCCGGTCGCGCGCTCGTGGCGGGCGTCGGCGCGCCGGGAGCGGTGGGGGGGGCGTCCCCGGGCTCCCTGGCGAGCTTGTCCATGAGCAGAACCCACGTCTCGCGCTCGAACTCGAGGAGCGAAACGACCTCGTCCACGATGGCGGGGTTCTTTTCCAGGTTGGCGTCGACGAGCCGACGGTACATGAACATGTACAGGCCTCGCAGCTTCGCGCACAGATCGGGGTCGATCTCGTCGCGCAGCGAGGTCACCAGCTCCATGAGGATGTTCTTGGCGTTGCTGAGCCCGTTGTAGGACTGCTCGTAGTTCTTGGCCGCGAGCCCCTCGCGTCCGACGCGGCAGAACCGCAGGGCGCCGTCGAGGAGCATGAGGCGGAGCTCCGCCGGCGTGGCGGAGAAGACCTTGTTGCGGAGGTACGCGTTCGTGGTGTCGATCGTCATGACGGGATAACCATCGTCCGGCGGCGCGCCGGACTTCACTGCTCAGATCATCGCACCGCGGAGATCGAGCCCAAGGAGGACTGCTGCGTCCGGAGCGAGGCGATCGCCTTCTCCATCGCCAGGAACTGCGTCTCCAGACGCGTCCGCTTCCGGGCGAGCTTCGCGTCGAAGCTCTCGATGCGCTTGACCTGCAGGTCGATCTGGTCGGTGATGGCCTTGTCGCGACGCGTGAGCGCGCCGTCGGTGACGTTGGTGAGCTGATTCATCAGCACGGCCAGCTGCTCCGCCACGCCCAGCTGGTTGTAGGTCGTCTGCGCGCTCGCCGTCGTGGTGACGCCCGGGATGGGCTCGCCGTTGGGGCCGAGGATCTGGTTCGACGGCTCGTCCTGCCCGAAGGCGGCGAGCAGGTCCTCCACGGCCTGCGGGTCCTGCGAGTACGCGTCGCGGAACTTGGTCTCGTCCAGCTCGAACTTGCCGCCCGAGCCGACGCGGAAGCCGACCTGGGACAGGTTCGTGTAGCGGGCCGAGACGTTCAGCGGGCTGCCCTGCACCACCCGGTAGAGCGAGCTGCGGATCTGCGCGAGGGTCGTGTCGCCCAGCAGCGCGCCGCGCTTGTTCGTGTCCGCGTTGTAGGAGTCGTACTTGCCGATCTTCTCGAGGATGGTGTTGAACGCGCTGACGAACGTCTTGGCGCTGTCCACGATCTTGTCCGTGTCGCGCGTCACCGTCAGCGTCACCGGGCTCGTCGTCGTCTGACGCAGGTCGACCGTCACGCCCGTGATCGCGTTGTCCAGCGTGTTCGTCGAGGACGTGAGCAGCGCCGCGCTCGCCGGATCGCCCGACCCGAAGAACGCCACCGCGTCACGACCCTTCGTCAGCGTCGTCAGCCCCAGATCGAACCCGTCCGTGTCGAGCACCGTACGACCCACCGTGCCCGAGTACTTCGACGTCAGCGACAGCCGGAACGGGTTGCCGCTCGAAGCGTCCACGAGCACGTTGGCCGTGACGCCGACGCCCGCCGCGTTGATCTTCTCCACGATCTGGTTGAGCGTGTCCGTCGCGGCAAACTCGATGACGCGCTCGAACGTGCCGTCGATCGTGTTGCCGGCCCCGAGGTCGCCCGAGCCCAGGAGGTTCAGCTTGCGCGCCACCGACCCCGTCTCGTCCTCGACCCGGATGGCCAGGCCGCCGGAGGACGCGTCCGTCAGCACGATGCCGTCGCCCGTGTCGTTGATCCGCGCCTGCACGCCCGACGACGCGTTGATCTTCCGCAGCACGTCGTCCACGGTCCGGTCGTTCGAGTCGATGGAGATGAGCGTCGCGGCGCCCGTCGAGTTGAAGATGCGGAACTGCCCCGTCCCGATGCCGGTGCGACCGTTGAGATCCGCGAGCTTCGTCGCGCCGCTGATGTAGCGCGTCTGCAGGTTGCCCGACTCCACCACGCCGTCGGCGCGACCGAGCGTGGCGATCCCCAGGCTCGCGGCCGCGGAGCCGCCCTGGTCCGCGATGATCAGGCTCCCGCCGCCGACGCTGGTGTCGGTGATGCGCAGCCCGTTCCCGTTGCTGTTCAGCGTGGCGGTGACGAACCCCCCGCCCGTCTCGTTGATGCGGTTGATGATGTCGCGCACGGAGTCGTTCTCGCCGACGGTGAGGTCGTACGTGAACCCGTCGCGCCGCGTGATCTGGAACGTGCCGCCCCCGCTCAGGCCCCCCGAGCCCGCGCCGCGAACCCCGCCGTTCAGGTTGGACGCGAGCGTGTCGTTGATGCCGGCGAGCAGCCTGCGCCCGTTCACCGTGCTCGAGGCCACACCGGAGCTGTCGGTGATGAGGCCAAGGTCGCGCGCGGTCGTCCGCGACGGATCGGTCGACGTCTCGCGCACGATGAGATTCGCGCCGCCCCCGGTCGAATCGGAAAGCACCAGCCGGTTGGACGTGGTGTCGACCGACGCCGTGATCTTGCCACCGTTCCCCGTCGCGTTGTTGATGCGATCCACAACGTCCTGCAGCGTGGCCGCGGCCGTTTGCACGAGCGTCCCGGCGTTGTCCTTGCGCTCGCCGAGCTCGATCTTCAGCAGCGTGCCGTCGCGCGCAACGATCTCGAAGTCCGCGACGCCCGTGCCGATCCCGCTCCGCAGCGTGACGCCGTTGCCGTCGTTGAGCGAGGCCAGCGATGTCTGCGCCGTGAGATAGTTCACGCGCGAGCCCCGCACACCGGTCACCGACCCGCCGGTCGTCCCGGCGAGCGTGATCGTCGATCCCGTCCCCTCGATCCCTAGGCTCGTCGCCGTCGTGTACCCGGCGCCGTTCTGCACCTTCAGCGCGCCGCTCCCGCCCGAGCGATCCACGATCGTGATCCGATCGCCCTCCACCACGGCCTCCACGTTCGCCGTCCCGTTGCTGTTGATCGCCGAGAGCACGTCGTCCACGCTCACCGCCGTCGAGAGGTCGACCGTCGCGACCTCCCCGGCCCTGTCCGTGATCTTGATCTTCCCGCGCGACACCCCCTGCCCACCGTTCAGGCTCGACAGCAGCGTCTCACGATCCAGCCGCCCCCCGCCGACCTCCACCGTCAGCTGCGTGAGCCCGACCGCGGCCTGGTCGCGGCTCGTGAACCCGCGCGAGAGCTGCTGCTGCGTCGACACGAGCCGCGAGATCGTGAACTGGTACACGCCCGGCGACGCCGTCGTCCCCGCCGTCGCGCTCAGCGCGTCGGCGTTCGAGGACACCGCCTTGGCCGACTTGAAGATCTTGTCCGCACGGAACGACGCCGAAGACGTCTTCAGCGCAAGCAGCGCCGAGTTCACGTCGAGAAACGCCGCGCGCTGCGACTGCAGGGTCGCGATCCGCGCCTGCGCAAGCTGCTTGGGACGGCTCTCGATCGCCAGCAACTGCTGGATCAGCGCTCCGGAGTCGATCCCGCTGAAGGGTCCAACGCTCGTGCTGATGCCGCTCATGATCCCGCTCCTTCTCGCCCCATCCGTTCAACTCATGCGGCCCGCGCCGTCAGCACCCGTCCTCGCGCCCGAACGCACGGCCTGTCCAGGCCCGCCCGCCGCAGCGCCAACGTGTCCATCGCCCAGGCGGACAACGCCCGGCGGAACATCTCTCGGGCGCGAAGCACGCCCTCGTCGGCCCGGTTCTCAGCAACGTTGCTCATCGACAGGCTCCTTCCTGTCCCCCGGCCTTGCCACGCCGCCCCTCAACATCGTCCAGCGGTCGATCGGGGCTCCATCGACACATAACCTCTGTTCGTTCATCGACCCGCCTTCAGCACCCCTCCACTCCGACCGCGCAAAAACACACCACGCACGCGCAAATGTGCGGCACATGCTCCGGGACCCCGCGCATTTTCGGACCCGACACTCGCTTTACTACCGAACGCCCGATAACGTGACGCTGGCAAGCCCACGTGCGAGACGACGTCCGGTCCGCGGCATCCAACCCGCCGCTCGCCATACTCCCCACCGACAGGGTCTCACGTCATGCACTCCACTTCCCCGATCGTCGAACCCAAGCCCATGACCGCCGCACCCACGCGAGCCGACGCCACCCTCTCCGCCGACGCCTCGTCCACCGACGCCCTCCTCGCCACGGAGTGGCTCCTCACCGACGGACGCGGGGGCTTCTCCATGCTCACGGCGCTCGGCGCCGCCACTCGCCGCTATCACGCGCTCTACATCGCCGCGACAAAGCCGCCGCTCGCGCGTCTCGCCGCGCTCCACAACCTCGCCGACGAACTCGTCCTCAACCCCGACTCCGCCTCGCCCACGCGCATCCCCCTCGCCTCCTTCCGCTTCGGCGAGCACCTCATCCATCCCGACGGCCATCTCCACCTCGAGTCCTTCGAACGGCTCGACCCCGTCGCGCCCAAGTCCGCCCCCGCCGTGCGCTGGACCTTCCGCCACGAGGACATCGTCATCACCCGCGACGTCGCCGTCATGCACACGCAATCCGGCGTCTGCGTCCGCTACCGCGTCTCGGGCCTGCCCGCGTCCACGCGCGCCCGGCTCCTCGTGCGCCCCCTCGTCTCCCTCCGCAACGCGCACCACCTGCTGCGCGACGGCGCACACTTCGACGTCAAAGCCACGTCGCCATCCCGCGTCTCCGTCTCACGCGACGGACACACCCTCCACCTCCTCGCCCAGGGCGCAGCGTTCACCGAGGCCCCCGACTGGTGGCGGAACTTCTCCTACGACCACGATCGCGCGCGCGGGTACGACCACGCCGAGGACCTCTTCTCACCGGGCGTCTTCACCGCCGACTCCCGCCAAGCCTCGCGCACCATCGACCTCACCCTCTCCGCCTCCCTCGACCCCGACGCGCTCACGCCCCCCAAGCGAGCCCCGCGCTCCGCCCCGCTCCGCAAGGCCTCCGACGCGCTCGCCAAAGCCACCGCCCGACGCGACGCCGTGCCCGCCCTCCTCGCCCAGGCCGCCGACGACTTCGTCGTCACGCGCGACATCGACGGCGCGCAGCGACGCTCCATCATCGCGGGCTACCCCTGGTTCGCCGACTGGGGTCGCGACGCCCTCATCGCCCTCCCGGGCCTGCTCCTCTGCACCCAGCGATTCGCGGAAGCGCGCGACGTGCTGCTCGCCTTCGCCGCCCACGCGCGCAGAGGCCTCATCCCAAACTGCTTCGACGATCACACCGGCGAGCCCCAGTTCAACGCCGCGGACGCCTCCTTCTGGTACCTGCGCGCCGCCACCGAGCTCGCCCGCGTCTCCGGCAAGCCGCTCCCCGCCCCCGTCCGCGACGCCTGCCTCGACATCATCGCCAACGTCCGCCAAGGCACGGACTTCAACATCGGGCTCGACCCGCGCGACTCCCTCGTCTTCGCCGGAGATCACACCACACAGCTCACCTGGATGGACGCCAAACGCGACGGGCACGCGTTCACGCCGCGCCACGGCAAGCCCGTCGAGATCAACGCGCTCTGGGCGCACTCCCTCGCCGCGCTCGCGCCCCTGCTGCCCCGCTCCCTCTCCTCCACCGCGACACAGCTCCGCACGCTCGCCGCCAGCGCGGGCGAGTCCATGCGCCGCCTCTTCTGGCGCCCGTCGATCGGCTGCCTCGCCGACACGCTCCGCCCCGACGTCCCCGCCTCGCCCACGCGATGGGAGCCGGTGGACGAGATCCGTCCGAACCAGGTCATCGCCGTCGCCCTCGAGCACTCCCCATTCACCAACGAGCAACGCCGCGCCGTCGTCCGCGTCGCGCGCGAGAAGCTCCTCACCCCGATGGGCATGCGCACCCTCGCGCCAGGCTCCCCGCAATACCGCGCCCACTACCAGGGCACGATGTGGGAACGCGACGCCGCATACCACAACGGAACCGCCTGGCCCTGGCTCATCGGCTTCTTCGTCGAGGCCTCCCTCCGCGCCGACAGCTTCTCCCCCGCGGCCAGGGCGCAGGCCGCCAAGGACCTCGCCCCCCTCCTCGAACAACTCACCCGCGGCTGTCTGGGCCAGATCCCCGAGATCGCCGACGCCGAAGCCCCCCACAAACCCGACGGCTGCCCCGCCCAGGCATGGTCCGTCGCGGAAGTCCTCCGCGCGCTCTGCCTCGTCGCTTCGAAACGCTGAACACGCGGGCTCAGCCGCGCGTCACGCGAACGCCCCGGCCTCCGACGCCGCGGCGTAGTCCTGCAGCGCGCTCACCCCCCACTCCCCGGCGCGCAACGCCTCGATCGCCCGCACCGCCGCCACCGCCCCGCTCCCCGTCGTCACCATCGGCACCCCCAGACGCACCGCCGTCGCGCGGATCTTCCCCTCGTCCGTGTTCCACCCCGTCTTCGTCGG
Organism: uncultured Phycisphaeraceae bacterium; assembly: GCA_964410465.1. GTDB lineage: Bacteria > Planctomycetota > Phycisphaerae > Phycisphaerales > UBA1924 > CAYPGJ01. Next base: position 104,685 of record CAYPGJ010000006.1, read on the forward strand.
CGTGTTGATGACCAGGTGGATCTCCCCGTTCGAGAGCATGTCGATCACGTTCGGACGCGCACCCTCCGCCACCTTCTTCAGCACGCTCGTCTTCACCGAGTGCCGGCGCAGATACTCGGCCGTGCCCCCCGTCGTGAACACCCCGAAGCCCATCGAACGCAGCGAACGCGCCACCTCGACGATCCGCCCCTTGTCCTCGTCGCGCACGCTCAGGAACACGTTGCCCTGCGTCGGAAGATTGATCCCGCTGCCCATCATGGCCTTCGCGAACGCGACCGGGAGAGACGGGTCCACGCCCATCACCTCGCCCGTGGAGCGCATCTCCGGCCCGAGGGCGACGTCGACGCCGGGGAACTTGCCGAAGGGGAACACCGGCGCCTTCACGGAGAAATAGCCCACGTCGGGGGCCTCGTGCGCGCCCTGCTCCGCGAGCGACCGGCCCATCATGGCCTTCGCCGCGATCGCCGGCCACGACACGTTCTTGGCCTTGCTCACGAACGGCGCGGTGCGCGACGCGCGCGGGTTCACCTCGAGCAGATAGATCTCCTCGTTCTTCACCGCGAGCTGCACGTTCATCAGCCCGCACACCTTCAGCTCCTTCGCGAGCCTGCGGCACAGCGCCCGGATCTCCTCCGTCAGCCGCTTGGACAGCGAGAACGGCGGCACCGTGCACGTCGAGTCCCCCGAGTGCACGCCCGCGTGCTCGATGTGCTCCATCACCCCGCACACCAGCGCCTGACCCCCAGACTCCCTCCCAGACGGGTCGAAGTCCGCCACCACGTCCACGTCCACCTCGATCGCGTCCGCCAGGAACCGGTCGATCAGCACCGGCGCATCCACGAACTCCGACGCGTCCATCGCACGCAGCACGTACTGCTTCAGCGCCTTCTCGTCCGGGCACACCTCCATGCCACGCCCGCCAAGCACGTACGACGGTCGCACCAGCACCGGGTACCCCACCCGCGACGCCACCCCCACCGCCTCCTCCAGCGTGAACGCGATCCCGCTCTCCGGACGACGAACCCCCAATCGCTCCAGCAACGCGTCGAACCGCTTCCGATCCTCAGCCAGGTCGATCGAGTCCAGCGACGTCCCCACCAGCGGCACGCCGGCGAGCGCGAGCCCGCCCGCGAGATTCAGCGGCGTCTGCCCCCCGAACTGCACCACCACACCCTTCACCGGCCCGCCATCGCCCGAGCCGCCACCCGGCCCGCCCCCGTTCAGACGCTCCAGCACGTTCAGCACGTCCTCCAGCGTCAACGGCTCGAAGAACAGAAGGTCCGACGTGTCGTAATCCGTCGACACCGTCTCCGGGTTCGAGTTGATCATCACCGTCTCGAACCCCTCCTCCTTCCCCGCGAACGCCGCGTGCACGCAGCAGTAATCGAACTCGATCCCCTGCCCGATCCGGTTCGGCCCCCCTCCCAGAATCACCACCTTCTCCCGGTCCGTCACGCGGATCTCGTCGTCGGCCCGCTCGTCGCGCGCAACACCGTCCTCCCCGATCACACGCCGACCCGTCTCGTACGTCGAGTAGTAATACGGCGTCACGGCCTCGAACTCGGCCCCGCACGTGTCCACCACCTTGAACACCGGGCGCACACCCATCGACTCGCGCCGCGCGCGCACCCGCAGGATCGTCTCCGCCGAGATCTTCCCCAGGTACAGGTTCGCCAGCTGCGCATCCGAGTACCCCAGCCGCTTGGCCTCCCACAGCAGCTCCCCCGACGCGTCCTCCAGCCGCTCGTGCGCGCACAGCCGGTCCTCGAAACGGACCAGCTGCTGGATCTGATCCAGGAAGAACGGGTCGATCTTCGACAGCTCGTGCACGCGCTCCACCGTCCACCCCAGCTTGAACGCGTACCGCACGTAGTACAGCCTGCCCTGCGACGGCTGCGCGAGCTTCCGCACCAGCTTCTCCTCAGGGATCGGCCACTCCATCGGCCCCCCGTCGCTGTTCCGCAGACGCTCCCGCTCCTGCTCGCCCGCGCGACGCACCATCAGCCATTGATCGTTGCGGTCCAGACCGAGCCCGAACCGCTTCACCTCCATCGACCGGATCGCCTTCTGCAGCGACTCCTTGAACGTCCGACCGATCGCCATCGCCTCCCCGACGCTCTTCATCTGCGTCGTCAGCGTCTGGTCCGCCTCCGGGAACTTCTCGAAGTTCCACCTCGGCATCTTCGTCACGATGTAGTCGATCGTCGGCTCAAAGCACGCGCTCGTCGTCCCCGTCACGTCGTTGCGCAGCTCGTCCAGCGTGTACCCGATCGCCAGCTTCGCCGCGATCTTCGCGATCGGGAACCCCGTCGCCTTGCTCGCCAACGCGCTCGAGCGAGAGACCCGCGGGTTCATCTCCACCACCAGCATCTCCCCGTCCTCCGGGTTCACGCAGAACTGCACGTTCGCGCCCCCCGTCTCCACCCCGACCGCGCGCATGATCGCGATCGCCCCGTCCCGCATCCGCTGGTACTCCTTGTCACTCAGCGTCAGGATCGGCGCCACCGTGATCGAGTCCCCCGTGTGCACGCCCATCGGATCGATGTTCTCGATCCCGCACACGATGATGCAGTTGTCCTTGCGGTCGCGGATGACCTCCAGCTCGTACTCCTTCCAACCCAGCGCCGACCGATCGATCTGCACCTGGCCGATCATCGACGCGCGCAGGCCGCGCGACACGATGTCCTCGTACTCCTCCCGGTTGTACGCGATGCCCCCGCCCGTCCCGCCCAGCGTGAACGCCGGGCGGATGATCGCCGGAAGACCGATCTCCTCCAGAAACTCCATCGCGCCCTGCATCGTCGTCACCGTCCGCGCCGGCGGGCACCCCAGCCCCACCGACTCCACCACCCGCCGGAACGCCTCCCGGTCCTCCGCCTTGTGGATCACCTCACGCGACGCCCCGATCATCTCCACCCCGAGCTCGTCCAGCACGCCGTCGTCCCACAGCCGGCACGCGCAGTTCAGCGCCGTCTGCCCACCCAGCGTCGGCAACACCGCGTCGATCGGCGTCCCCATCTCCCGCTCACGCTCGATGATCTTCCGCACCGCCTCCGGCGTGATCGGCTCCACGTACGTCCGGTCCGACAGCGTCGGGTCCGTCATGATCGTCGCCGGGTTGCTGTTCACCAGCACCACCCGGTACCCCTCCGCGCGCAACGCCTTGCACGCCTGCACTCCCGAATAATCAAACTCGCAACCCTGCCCGATCACGATCGGACCCGAACCGATGATCAGAATCGTCCGCAAGTCCTCACGTCTCGGCATCGCTTTCCGTCACCCTCCACGCCACTCGCCCCGACCACGCCCGCCCCGAGGCGCGCGCAAACTCCAACCACACTACAGGCTTCCACACGCCCGACAAGCCGCGCACACTTGACTAGCGAAGGCTAACATTTCCCGTGCCCTTCACCCTCCTCTTCATCCCGCTTTTCTGGCTCCTCTGGGCCGTCGTCGCCAACCGCTCGGCCGCCATCGCCCCCCGCCCAAACCCCCTCTCCGGCCTCGCGCTCCTCGCCGTCCGGGCCTACGCACGCGCACTCCACCGCCTCCGCGTCGAAAACATCCACCACATCCCGCGCTCCCACTCCCCAGGCCCGCTCCTCATCGTCGCCAACCACGCCTCCGGCGCCGACCCCCTCCTCATCCAGGCCGCGTGCCCCTTCGAGATCACCTGGCTCATGGCCGCCGACATGGCGCACCCACTCCTCGGCACGCTCTGGAAACACCTCAACGTCATCCTCATCGACCGACGTAACCCGTCGGGCTTCCCACTCCGCGACGCCCTCCGTGCGCTCCGCGAGGGACGCGTGCTCGCCATCTTCCCGGAAGGTCGCATCGAACGACCGGCGCAACGACTCCTGCCGTTCCACCCAGGCGTCTCGCTCCTCATCGCACGCTCCGGCGCGCCCGTCCTGCCGATCCTCATCACCTCGGCCCCGCGCGCATCGAACGCCTGGACCGACGTGCTCACACCGAGCCGTTCGAGTCTCCGCGCCCTCACGCCCCCCGAGCCCGCGCACGCCGCCCACGCGCCCGATCAGGCCGCGAGACTGCGCGAGACGTTCCGCCTCGCCTCGGGCTGGCCCGCCGACGACCAGGCCCCCGCCCCGACCGGGCGGACGAAATAAAAAAAGCCGCGGAAGACGAGGGTCTTCCGCGGCCTGGAATGAGAATCGGTCAACCGACCGAGGTCGTCACACCATTACACGCACGGCACGCCGAAGCCCGACAGCACCGCGTTGAGGTCGGTGAAGTTGGTGGCGTTGTCGTCCGGGACGCCGTCGCCGTCCGCGTCGGGGGCGACGTTGCCGCCCACGTTCGCGCCCGACTGACCGAAGAACGAGAGGACGTTGTTCAGGTCCGTGAAGTTCACGACCCCGTCGTCGTTCGTGTCACCCAGGCAGGGCAGGGCCCACGCCTTGATGTTGTCCGCGTACAGGATCGAGCCGGCCGTCGCCGTGTTCTCGTCGCCGCCCGACAGGAAGATGATGTCGAGATTCTTGCTCAACACCAGGGTGCTCCCGTCGCACGTGCTCAGAGTGTTCGGCTTGACGACCGCGCCCGTGCCGTCACGCAGCAGGCGACCGTTGATGCGGAACGTGTGGTTGCCGCCCAGGTTCTTGTGGATCGACAGCTGGTAGAACGAGCCGAAGTTCACGCCCAGAGACGAGAGCGACGTGCCCGAGTCCATCCAGATGTTCGCCGCCGGGCCGCCCGAAACCACCGGGCACACGAACGCCGGGTTCGGCGTCGAGTACCAGAGGGTCTGGGTCACCGACGAGAACGCGAGACGCACGCCGACGCTGAACGTCGTCGAGAACTGCGTCGCCTGCGCGGGGCTCCACACGCGCGTCGTGGCGCCGTCGGTCAGCATGTACTGACCGCTCGTCGCCCAGCCGCGGGTGCTGGAGGCCGTTACGTTCGGCAGACGAGTCGTCGCCTGCGTGAAGATCGCGAACGCCGGGTCGCTCGGGACGAGCGGGTCCGTGTCGCGGAACAGGTTCTCCATGCGGAGCACCTTGGTCGAGTTCGACCCGGCGCCCTGCTGGATCGACATGCTGGCCGCGGAAGACCAGCGGAACGGCGTCGTCAGGTTGTTGTCGTCGTCCATCACGCCGATCGTGACGCCCACGATGCCCCACTCGAGGTCATCCATGTACACGAGCGTGAACGGAGGCAGCGTGACCTGGGGAAGCGTCGAGCACATGATCTTGACGTCGTCCCACCACATGGTGTTGCCGGCGCCGAACGCGTTGTTCTCAGACTCATACCAGTACGAGTCGATCGAGTTCACGAACGACGTGCCCGTGTAGATCGTCGTCCCGCCGACCGTCACCGTCATCGCCAGGCCGCTCGCCACGTCGAAGCACACGTTCCGGTACGTGTTGTCGAAGGGCCAGTTGAAGCCCGTCGCCGCCACGTCCGTCCCGATCACCGCCACGTTGTCGAACGGCGTCGTCGTACCCTCGGGGTCCACCGGGTTGTACGCGTCGTTGATCTGCACGAACGACGCGTTCGTGAACGGCGCCGGGGGCGCCTCACGACCGATGTACAGACGGGAAACGATGTTGCCGTCCGTCAGCGACTCGGGGTTCAGCCCGCGCACCGTCACGTTGCCCGCCGGGATCTTCACCAGCGTGCACATCGAGAACGGATTGCCGGGAGTCGCGAACGTCAGCGGGATGTCCGTGTTGTTCTCCTGACGATACCGATCGTCCGGGAACTGGTTCGTCTGACGGATCACCTGCCCGCGTGCGCCGTCCACGATCACGGCCGCCTTGGCCGACAGACGGTCGATCCACCGCGTGCCCTGACCGAACAACGCGCCGCCGTTCAGCCACTCGATGTTGTCCAGGTACATCCCGTTCGTGCACTCCAGCGGCGGAGGCGTCGGGAGCACGAACTCTTCGCCCGTGATCTGGAGATTGTCCACGTAGTACACGTCGTTCGCGCCCTCGAACGAGGAGTTCGCGCCGAAACGATCGAACCGCGGCGCCGTGATGCCCGGGGCCACGTAGCCCTCGACGTCGCCGTTGCCGTCGCGGTAGTTGATCTTCACGCCGACGTTGCCGTCCAGACGCGCCTCGTGCACCACGTCGAACCACGCGTTCACGGGCACGTTCATGTTGTTGCCCGCGTTCGGGTGACCGGCCGGGAACACCAGCGCGACGAACAGACCCGTCGTGAAGGAGTTCGGGTCGAGACCCAGGTTGTAGAAGTCAGGGATCGAACCCACCGGCAGGCTCGCCGTCGGGTCCGAGTTCGTGCCGCCCCACAACACGCGGTCGATGATGAACCCCGAGGTCACGTTGATGCCCTCGTTCGTCCACAGCGTCGTGATCGCGTTCACGAAGCACTCCGAACGCATGATGGCCGGAGTCGTCGCGTTCGCGGAGAACAGGAACCGCACGTCGGGCGCGCCCGTCGGAAGGTTCGTCTTCGCGAAGTTGAACCGGTAGCCCGTGAAGAACCCGTCCGGCGGCTGCGCCGCCGACGTGAACAGACGAACCTTCTTCGTCGTGTTCCCGCCCGCAGCCTCAGACGTCACGCCCGAGAAGGGCGCCGTCTGCGCAGCCGACACGTGCGAACGACCGGTCACGCCGTTCGTCGCAGCCACGCCGCCCCACGTCCCGGCCGTGGTCTGGTTCAGCAGCGCCGCGGGCAGCACGTTCATGTCCTCGAAGCCATGCAGCAACGACGACTGGTTCGGGCCGTCCGCGCCCGCGCTCCCGCGCGAGATCACGCCGAACGCCGAGCCCATGTCCAGACGGACGCCACGCTCCACGCTCTTCCCGATCAACGCGCCGGCCGGGGACTCCAGCTGGCCCGTCATCGGATTGATGGCGCGCAGCTCTGTTCGGCTGCCCGCCCCAAGCAGTTCGCCTGCAGCGAAGGCCGTACCGGCCATCGCCAGGCCAACCGCGCTCACAATCACAACTTTTCTCATGATGCGGAATCTCCTCGTGACGAACCGCCTCGACCGATCGTCCCTCGGGAGAGTCCGACCACCGTACCCCACCGAGGACGCAGCCCGCGGGTGGTTCAACGCGGGCCAACTGACGACCGCCTGACGCGGGACATCACTTCCCATCATGAACCCAATCCACACCGATTACAAGCGCGAGATGAGCGGAACCCGCAACTTTCGCCGCCTCAACCGCCCGCATATCCCCTCATAGCACGCACTAACCCCTTCCCCGCATCCGCTCTCGGACCACCTTCACCCCACGCGCACCGATCGACCGACGGGGGTTTCCCTAGTTTTACACCCCCGATCATTCGCGCTCCCCATCCCCCTCGCTCGATCCAGCAGCGCGCACACGCATGCTCCGCGCACGCTCCAGCGCCCCGTCCACATCCTCATCCGCGCGACGAAGCTCAAAGTGCCACCTCGACTCGCTCCGAAAACGCGCCGGCAGCACCGTCGCCACCAGATCCACGCCCGGGATGTCGTGCGCCGCCCCCTTTGCCTCCCGCTTCTCCCACACCGACTCATAACCCTCGAGCATCACTCGCACGTCGTACGCCCCCTCCCACTCATACTCCACCTCCACCGGCGTGCGCCCAACCTCCACGTCGTTCACCCACACCATCGCGCCCGGCGGCTCGCTCGTGATGTGCACCGTCCGCTCGATACACCCACCGCACACGCACGCCAACACCGCCGCCGCCAACGCCCCGCCAGGCTTCCGTCCCGCGACCATCACGCCCCTCCTCTCGACGCGCCCGCGCCGACCACGTCATCAAACTCGTCCCCACGGAACAGCGAGCCCAGATAGCTCCGACGAACCACCTCATCATTAATCAACTCTCTCGGCGTCCCCTCCCGCAACACCTTCCCCTCATTGATGATGTACGCCCGATCGCACACCCGAAGCGTCTGCTGCACGTTGTGGTCCGTGATCAGCACCGCGATCCCCATGTCCTCCAACCGACGGATCTCCCGCTGCAGATCCTCCACCGCCAACGGATCAACCCCGCTGAACGGCTCATCCAAAAGGATCAGCCTCGGCCTCGTCACCAACGCACGCGCGATCTCCAGCTTCCGCCGCTCCCCACCCGAGCACGTCCGCGCCTGCTCGTTCCGCTTGTGCGTGAGGTGAAACTGCTCCAGCAGCTCCTCCCGACGCTTGATCCGCTCACGCCTCGGCAGACGCATCACCTCCAGAATCGCGTCGATGTTCTCCGCCACCGTCAGCCGCGAGAACACGCTCGGCTCCTGCGACAGATACCCCATCCCCAGCCGCGCCCGCCGGTACATCGCCAGACCCGACACGTCCCGACCGTCAAAGATCACCCGCCCCCCGTCCGCGTCGATCATCCCGATCGTGATCCGGAAGCTCGTCGTCTTCCCCGCCCCGTTGCGCCCGAGCAACCCGACGATCTCCGACTTCCCGACGTGGAACGACACCCCGTCCACGACGGTCCGACCGCCGTACCGCTTCACCAGACCGTGCGCCTCAAGCAACTGCTGCGTCGCCACCACCCAAGTCTACAGGACCGCGCCCCTCACGACGCGACCAGCCGGAAGCACATCGGGTACCGGTAGTACTCCCCCCGGTTCGCCGCCATCGCCCCCTTGATCGTCCAGATCGCCACCAGCACCACCGCCACGATCGACGCCGGGATCACCAGGATCGCCCCGATCCCGATCGTCACGATGATGAACAGCGTGAACAGCAACGACCAGATCAGCATCGAGATCGCGAAGTTCAGCGTCTCCCGACCGTGATCGTCCAGATACCCCGACGTCTCCTTCTTCATCAGCCACATCACCAGCGGCACGATCGGCGCCAGCATCGGCGTGAGCACCAGCATCGCCACCGGTCCCCCGATGTGCATGAACGTCGCCCACGTCCGCTCGTCCGGCGTCGTCCCGGCTAACCCGCCCTGATACACCTCTGCGTCCATCGCGTCACGCTCCTGCTCCACGCCGACCTTACCGCGCCCTCCCCCTCTCCTTCCGCGTTCGCTCGCCCCGCTTTCACCCCGAACAATCTACATAGCATCCACCCCAATGCTCCCCACCCTCGCCATCTCCGCCGGCGACCCCCTCGGCATCGGCCCCGAGGTCCTCCTCAAAGCACTCTCCGTCCCCCTCCCTTCCCCCGCGCGACTCCTCCTCTTCGCCCACGCCTCCACGCTCGATCGCGCCGCGCGCGAGTGCGCCATCACCCCCTTCTGGCAATCACTCCCGCCCAACCAGCCGCCCCCCGACGCGCCCGCCGTCTTCCTCATCGACCACCCCGCGCTCCCCCTCCCGGACCTCAACGCGCACGAAGACCACGCACGCTCCGGCGCCGCGTCCTTCGCCTATCTCGACCACGCCATCAACGCCTGCCTCCCCTCCGACAACTCCGCCCCCCTCGCGCACGCCCTCGTCACCGCCCCCATCTCCAAGCGCGCATGGGCGCTCGCCGGCCACGGGCGCTGGCCAGGCCACACCGAACTCCTCGCCCAACGCTTCAACACAACCCGCGTCGCCATGCTCTTTGATGCGCCACAACTCCGCGTCGCCCTCGTCACACACCACGTCCCACTCCTCTCTCTCGCCCAACACCTCTCCACGGAGCGCATCCTCGACACCATCCAGATCGCACACGACTACCTCCGCGCCGCCGGCGTCGAGCAACCCCGCATCGCCGTCTGCGGCCTCAACCCCCACGCCGGCGAGCAAGGACTCCTCGGCCACGAAGAACAAACGCTCGTCACCCCCGCCATCGACGCCGCACGCGCGCTCCGCATCAACGCCGCCGGGCCCTTCCCCGCCGACACCGTCTTCCTCCGCGCGCTCGAGCACCACTTCGACCTCGTCGTCGCCCTCTACCACGACCAAGGACTCATCCCCGTCAAAACCATCGCCCGCGACGACGCCGTCAACGTCACCGCCGGACTCCCCGTCCCGCGCACCTCCCCGGACCACGGCGTCGCCTACGACATCGCCGGCGACAACCGCGCCAACCCCGCCTCCATGCGCCGCGCCATCGAACTCGCGCTCACCCTCGCCGAACGACGCGCACAACGCTAGTCCTCAAACCGAACCCACCCCGGCGTCCCGCGCATCGCGTCCGCCATCGACGCCACCAGCGACGCGTCCGCGTTGTACCGCTGCCAGTGCGCCGTCAACGCCAGCATCATCACCACCATCACCCAACCCGCCGCCTCCGCCTGCCACCGACGACGCAGCAGATACACCAACCCCCCGCTCAACGCCATCGTCCACAACTTGTACAGCACCAGCTCCCGCTCCCCACCGATCATCGCAAACCACCGCGCCAACGGGTTCGACTCCACCATCCCCGCCCCTCGCATGTGCGCCGTCGTGCACAGCAGATCCGTCAGACCCATCAGCAGCACCGCGATCACGAGCAGCGCCACCCGACGCTCACGCGTGCCGATCCACTCACGACGCACCGACCATGCAACGCTTGCCAGCACGACCTGCAAACCTCCTTCCACACACACGTACGCACGCCGCGCTCCCTCGGCCTCACGCTCCGCCCGTCCTCGGGCTACTCCCTCTCGTCCCGCCCACCCCCTCCCGTCAACGCACCCCCGCGCCCCTCTCCACCTAAACTCACACGTCATGACGACTGCACCGGTCGCAACGCCTCGATATCGGCCCTCTCCGCCCCCCGCCCACGAACCAGCCCGCCCCGCCAGCCGAACTCTTCTCCGGAGGGCCGCCCTCGTGATGATCACGCACAGACCCGCTCGGCGCACCACCCGCGCGATCACCCTCGCCCTCGCCGCACTGATCGCCCCCGTCGCCTCCCCCGCCCGCGCGCAGTTCTCCAACCCCGTCTATCTCGACGACTCCACCGCCGCCGCCGACGCCATCCTCCGCGCCGGACAGCTCGCCTCCGCCGGCAACCTCGATCAGGCCGCACGAGTCCTCCAGCAGCTCCTCAACGACGAGCCCGATCGCGTCGTCCCCCTCGCCGACGATCCCGACCTCTTCCTCTCCGTCCGCGCACGCGTCCATCTCGTCCTCCTCGCTAACCCGGCCCTCCTCGACCGCTACCGCGCCGAGCACAACCCCGTGGCCCAGCGCCTCCTCGACCAGGGTCGCGACGACGCCGTCGAATCCGCCTTCCTCCTCACCACCCCGGGCTTCGACGCCGCGCTCCGCGTTGCGCAACGACATCTCGAGGCCGCGCGATTCTGGGCCGCGTTCCGCGCGCTCCAACAACTCGAACACCACCCCGACCGTCAAGACCTCCGCGCCGCCGAGGCCTCGCGCCTCCTCCACGATCTCGCCTCCTACCTCAAGCACCCACACGTCCTCGCCCTCGATCGACGATGGGCCGCCACCCCCACCGATCCCCGGCCCATCACCCCGCCCGTCGTCCCGCCGGTCCGATCCCCATACACCCCCATCCCACACATCTCCTTCGAAGGTCTCCTCGCAAAGCCGCTCGCCTCCGAGCCGCTCCGCCCAGGACCCGACGCCCTCCTCAGCATGCCCGAGCCCTCCGCGCCCGCGGAAGGCCAACCTCCCCTCACCGCAACCGTCCTCCGCGTCCTGCCCACCGTCATGGGCGACACCATCTATCTCAACACCGGCGACGTCCTCTCCGCCTTCGACCGACTCACGCTCGTCCCGCGCTGGCCCGCCCACACCTTCGCCGACCCCATCGACCCCACCGTCATCTCACCCTTCAACCCGCGCGACGCCAACGGACTCGTCGATCACTCCTCCATCACCGTCGAGCCCCCCTACCTCGTCGCCGTCTCCGGACTCGCGCGCGATCCCTCACGACGCGAGGGAGACCCGCGGGTCCACTGCCTCAACGCCGACACCGGACAAACCCTCTGGTCGCTCGACGTCGCCTCGCTCGATCCCTCCCTCTCCGAGTCCTGGGCGCGCGGCCCCGTCGTCATCAGCCAGGGCGTCGTCACCGTCTGCGCCGTCAAATACTCACAGCAACGACGACTCACCACCGTCCAACTCGTCGGCCTCGACGCGCCGACCGGCAAGCTCCTCTGGCGACGACCGCTCGCCTCCGCCGGAATCCTCCCCTTCGGCCGGCCCACCGAAGCCTCCGATCTCCCCACGCTCGAAGACGGCGTCATCTATCGCGTCGAACGCATCGGCGTCATCTCCGCCGTCGACGCCGCCACCGGTCGAGCCCTCTGGGCCAGACGCTCACTCTCGCAACCCATCGGACGAAGAGAGTCCCGCCCCTGGGAAGGCTCCGCACCCCTCGTCCTCGACAACTACCTCATCACCCCCTCACCCGACCGACGCGCCATCCTCACCATCGACCGCTCCACCGGACGACTCCTCGCAGAGTCACCGGCACGCCCACTCGCCTCGCCCGAATACCTCCTCCTCGCCGGACGAACGATCATCGCCGTCAGCGCCGACTCCGGCGCCGTCCTCGCCGCCGACATCAACCCGCAAACGCACGCCCTCGCGGAAACCGTCCGAACCATCGCCTCCATCGAACAACGCCCCTTCATCCGCGGACGAGTCGTCGTCGCCGAAGACCGCGTCCTCATCCCCACGGCCACAGGCCTCACCGTCGCGCCCGTCCGCCCCGACCCACAAGACCCGCCCCGCCACATCGCGCTCGACCGCCCCGGCATCATCCTCCCGCTCCCCGATCAACTCCTCGTCGCCGACGATTGGCAGATCCACTCCTACCTCCTCTGGGACGCCGCACAGCGCATGCTCACCCAGCGCATCACCGACGATCCCTCCGACCCGACCCCGGCCGTCACCTTCGCCGAACTCGCCTACCGCGCCGACAGACTCGACGCCATCCTCCCCTCCGCAGACCTCGCACTCCGCGCCATACAAACCAACCCCGCCTCCCCGCGCAACGCCTCCTCACGCGACCGGCTCTTCCGCGCGATCCTCACCATGATCGACCCCGGCGCCGCGCCCGCATCCTCCATCGCGCCCTCCGCCCTCAAACCCGTGCCGCTCACCCTCGCCGAGCCCCTCACCCAACGCCTCACCGCGCTCGCGTCCTCCCCGTACGAACGCGCCGCCGCCTCCATCGCCGCCGGCGCCGTCGCCGAAGCGCTCGCCGACCCCCGCCGCGCCATCGACGCCTACCAGACCGCACTCCTCGACCCACTCCTCGCGCAATCCACCATCGTCTCCAACGGCCTCTCCGCCCGCGCGGACGTCGAGGCCTCGCGCCGCCTCCGACGCGTCGTCCGTGACTTCGGCCCCTCCGCGTACGCGCCCTTCGAAGCACAGGCCCAGCGCGCCCTCGCCATCACACCCGACAACCCCGACGCGCTCGAGGCACTCGCACGCCAATACCCCCTCGCCCTCGCCTCCGCCCGCGCACTCCTCACCGCCGCAGACTCCCGCACACGCGCCGACGACCCCCACCGCGCCTCCGTCAATCTCGAACGCGCACTCACCATCGCCGACGACTCCAGAAACACCGACAACGCGCTCCTCGCCGAACTCCGCGCCCGATACGTCCGCGCACTCGACGCCACCGACAACCCCCGCGCCGCGCTCCTCGCGCTCCGCCGATACAAGGAAAAAAACCTCCCCCTCGCCATCGACGCCGCACCCCTCGACCACAACGCGATCATCGCCTCACTCGAAACACGACTCGCCTCCATCGACCGCGCACCCGTCCTCGGCGCCCCCATCACCGACCAATCTCCCCAAACGCTCCTCGGCTGGCGAATCGTCGAACCCATCTGGTCAAGACCCCAGGGACCGCCCCCAAACCACGCGCTCCTCCAAGGCCCCAACTCCGAACTCGCCCTCTACACACCCGCGCCCACAGGGCCCGGTCTCATCCAACGCTGGTCCGTCCCACCCACCCCAGGCGCCAAGCTCGTCCGCATCGACCACGACTCGCTCATCCTCTCACACGACCCCTCTTACCTCCGCGCCAACGCGCCCGACCCCGACGCCGCCGACCTCGATCCCAACGCGCCCCAGCCCGTCGTCCCGCCCGATCCCTCCCGCGTCGGGAACCCCGCCGGCGGACGAACCTTCGTCAAAATCAACGCCGCCAACGGCGCCACCCTCTGGTCCACGCCCCCGTTCCGCTCACTCTTCCCCGCGGACGCCGCGCGACTCGACCCCCGACTCGCCCAAACCGCCCTCGGCCGCACCATCCAGGTCTTCACCCCGTTCGCCGCGCGACCCGTCACCGAACTCCTCATCGCCTTCGACCAACGAACCATCGCCGTCGTCGAACGCTCCGGACGCGCCGCCGCATTCGATCTCCACTCCGGACAACTCCTCTGGAACTCCACCAACACCATCCCCGCCGTCTTCGACGTCGCCGCCGACGCCGGTGTCCTCGCGCTCACCGGCGTCGAGGACGCCGCGAACTCCGACAACCCCAACGCCATCTCCCTCCCCTCACTCCTCGCACTCGACATCCGCACCGGACGCGCCATCCTCCGAGAACAACTCCCCTCGCCCAACCCCCGATGGATCCGCGTCACCGAACGCGCACGCATCGTCCTCGGCCTCGACGCCGGCGTCCTCTGCTACGACACCTCACCCGCGCAAGCACGCTGGCGCACACACGCCCTCCCCCTCCGCGCCTCCGCAAACGCATGGCTCTTCCCGAACCGCGTCGTCGTCTCCGACGACTCCGCCTCGCTCTGGCTCCTCTCCGAAGACGACGGAACCGTCCGCCCGACCCCACTCCTCACCACCGACGCCTTCTCACTCTCCCAGGCCATCCTCGCCCGCGCACTCCCCTCCACAAACCCCAACGATCCAGACCGCGCCGCCTTCCTCACCTCCACATCCATCCTCCTCTACGACCACACCGGAAACCTCGTCGCCCGCGACGCGCGCCCCACCTCCGCAGACATCCTCCCAGCCCTCGTCACCGCCAACTCCTTCCTCACCATCGACTCCTACGCCGCCTCCCCAACCTCACCCACCCATTACGCGCTCCGCCAGTACTCGCTCTCCTCCGTCGCACTCACCGCCCGCCAATCCATCTCCCTCGGCGCCGACCCCGTCACCATCGCCGCGCTCGACGCCAGAATCCTCATCACCGCCGGCGATCTCACCGTCGTCCTCGACGCGCCCCCTCCCTCCCCATCCGCTCCCCCACCTCCGCCCCTCCCCCAGGAGCCCGCCGCAACCCCGGCGCCCATCTCCACGCCCGACGACCTCCCGAGCGATCCCCCCGCGCCCGGTATCCTCTGATTACCGTGATCGCGCGCACGACATCCCTCCTCATTCTCGCCCTCCTCGCCGCCTGCAATCACGGGCATCCGACGCCATCGCTCCACACCGCCCCATCCGGGTTTCCGTACAGCGAACGCAATGGCGACCAATCGACCCCTCCCTGCCCCCCCGACGCCACCGTCACCGTCCACGTCACCATCCGCCTCCCCGACAACACGGTCATCGACACGACGCGCGACGTCGAACCCGCGCAGCTCGCCGAACACGCCATCGTCCGCGACCGACCCATGACCTTCCCCCTCTCCGACGTCCCCCCCGGCCTCCGCGACCCCATCACCCGCATGCGCCGCAACCAAACGCGCCTCGCCACCATCCCCCCCTCCCTCCTCTACGGCGCCGAGGGCCGCCCGCCCCGCATCCCGCCCAACACCCCGCTCACGTACAGCGTCACACTCCTCGACTTCTCCACCCCATGAACGACCGCGCCGCACAACTCCGCCTCCAGCAGCTGCGCGAATACCGCGTCCGCAAACCTCCGAACACCGACCTGCGCCCGCTCTTCGAAGCCACCGCCGCCAACCTCAAACGCGAACGAAAGAGACTCGCCAACACCGCCGACGCCTGGGCCGCCGTCTGCCCACCACACCTCCTCCCCCGCACCGCAATCCTCACCCTCTCCCGAGGCGCCCTCCACATCGCCGTCCCCGACGCGCCCACCTCCTTCGAACTCGACCGCGCACTCCGCGAAGGCGCCGAGACCCAACTCATCCGCGCCTGCCTCGCACCGGTCCGAAAGGTCAAGCTCTCCATCAACCCCGACGCCTTCGCACCGAACACCTGATGCGCACCTTCCGATCCGACAACAACGCCGGCCTCTGCCCCGAAGCACTCCGCGCGCTCCACGACTGCAACCAGGGCCACGCCCTCGGCTACTCCGACGACGACTGGTCCGCCCGCGCCGTCGCCTCCTTCCGCCGATTCTTCTCCGCCGACACCCACGCCTTCTTCGTCCCCACCGGCACCGCCGCCAACACCCTCGCCATCGCCGCCCTCACCAAGCCCTGGCAGCGCATCCTCTGCCACGAGCACGCCCACCTCAACGACGACGAGTCCACCGCCCCCGAACTCTTCACCCACTGCCGCCTCACCCCCATCCACTCCGACCCACTCACCCAATCCTCTCTCCTCACCCCCGAACTCCTCCACCGCGCCGCCGCATCCGCCTCACGCAACGACGTCCACCAGCCCGCGCCCGGCGTCCTCTCCATCTCCAACCCCACCGAGTTCGGCGAGGTTTACTCACCCGAACAACTCAAAGACCTCTGCGACGCCGCGCACGCCCTCGACTACCGCGTCCACTGCGACGGCGCTCGCTTCGCCAACGCCGCCGCACACATCGCCCACGCCCGCAACATCTCCGCACACGACGCCGCACGCGCGATCTCCATCGACGCCGGACTCGACGCACTCTCCTTCGGCGGGACCAAAAACGGCCTCGCACACGCCGAAGCCGTCCTCTTCTTCCCACAGCCCCACAACCCATCCCTCGCAGCCGACGCGGCGCGCGACTTCCCATTCCTCCGCAAACGCGCAGGACACCTCCTCTCCAAGCACCGGTTCCTCGCCGCCCAGTTCGCCGCCGTCCTCGACTCCAGCGCCTGGATCGCCCACGCCTCCCACGCCAACGCCATGGCCGCTCGCCTCGCCGACGCCCTCCGCGCGCTCGCCCTCCCACCCGCCTTCCCCACCAACGCCAACGCCGTCTTCGTCCAGCTCCCCCAACCCCTCATCAACCACCTCCACGCCGAAGGCCACGAGTTCTACACCTTCGGCCCCCCCGCCTGGCGACTCGCCCGCCTCATGTGCTCCTTCGACACCTCACCCGAAGACATCGCCTCTCTCACCCGCTCCATACGCCACCCCGCCGCCCCCAAACCCTGACAGCCCCCTGTTCCCCTACAATCCCGCCCTCCTCACCCCTCCCCAACTCTCCCCCCAGCCCTACCACACCAGCTCGATCAACCCCCCGGGCACGTGCCGCCGTGAACGACGACACCCCCTCCCCCTGTACCACCGACATCCCGCGCCACGACCCCGCGCTCGCGCCGCGATCGCTCTCCACGCGCTGACGCGCTCACAACAATGCTCCCACTCGCGCTCACCATCATCGTCTCACTCATCGGCTCCTTCACCTGCTCCCTCTGCGAAGCCGCCCTCTACTCCGTCTCCGACATCCGCGTCGCCGCTATGGCCGCCGAAAAACGACGAGGCGCCGCGCTCCTCCAATCCATCCGCTCCAACATCGACCGCGCCATCGCCGCAATCCTCACCATCAACACCATCGCAAACACCATCGGCGCCGCCGTCGCCGGCGCCATCGTCGCCGAACGATTCGGCAACGCATGGCTCGGCCTCTTCTCCGCAGCCTTCACCCTCGCCGTCCTCTTCGCCTCCGAAATCATCCCAAAGTCCCTCGGCGTCGCCCACGCCGACACCCTCGCGCCCCGCCTCGCTCCCGTCATCCGCGCGATGATCCTCCTCACCTACCCCCTCGTCCGCCTCTCCGAATACCTCGCCCGGTACATCGTCGGAAAAAAGAAGACCATCGCGCCCACCGAGCACGAGATCCTCGCCATGACCCGCCTCGCCGCGCGGCACGGCGTCATCGACCCCTCCGAAGCCCGCATGGTCTTCAACGCCCTCCGCCTCGACCGCATCCCCGTCCGCGACATCATGACCCCGCGATCCGTCGTCTTCGCCCTCCCCGACTCCCTCCCCCTCGCACGACTCGAACAACACTCCGAGCACTGGACACACTCGCGACTCCCGCTCGTCAAGGACAACAACCCCAACGAGGTCATCGGAATCGTCCACCGACGCGACGTCTTCGACATCCTCGCCCGCGAAGAGCCCGGCGAACGAACGCTCCACGACCTCCGACGACCCGTCCAGTTCATCCGCGACGACGTCCCCGCCGACGAAGCGCTCGAACGATTCCTCGCCGGTCGTCAGCACATGTTCATCGTCCTCGACCAGTACGGCTCCTTCATCGGACTCGTCACGCTCGAAGACGCCCTCGAAACGCTCCTCGGCAAGGAGATCGTCGGAGAGCACGACCCCGCCCCAGACATGCAGGCACTCGCGCGCGAACGCGCCTCCTCACGCAAGGCCGTCATCCGACCCGAGCCCGGTCCCGCCCTCCCCGAAGACCCCGCCTCCCGACGAGACTGACGCTCCACAACCAATGCACCACCCCGCATTTCGGTTGTGCCGACCCTACACCCCTCCTACACTCGCCGAGCTCCCTCCGAACCCGCTCAAGACGCACACGCATGATCTCACGAACCACCGAATACGCCCTCCGCGCCATGGTCTGCATCGCCATGCGCCCCGACGAACACTTCTCCGCCTCCACCCTCTCCGCCCTCACCGCCGTCCCACAGGACTACCTCGCCAAAGTCCTCCAGCAACTCTCCACCGCCGGCTTCATCTCCGGACGACGAGGCGTCGGCGGCGGATACACACTCGACAAACCACCCTCCGAAGTCCGACTCATCGACATCATCAACGCCGTCTCCTCACTCCAACGAATCACCACCTGCCCCCTCGGCCTCGACACCCACGGCCCAAACCTCTGCCCCCTCCACAAAACCATCGATAAAGCCATCGCCGCCGCGCTCGCCGTCCTCAACGGCGTCACCCTCGCCGACCTCCTCGAGAAAAACCCCCGCGCGAACGCACCCCTCTGCAACGCGCAACTCATCGCTACCCCCACCATCTCCCGCGCTCGATCCTGACGCCGTCCCCCCCCTCGGCCACCGCCCTTCACCCCCGCACTCCCCCAGTACCATCTCCGATGGCCGATGCCCACATGCCCATCACGCACATGACCACCGAACAACCCTCCACCGACGTACACCACCTCGAAGCACAGCGACGCGCCAACCGCGACGCCGTCGCCGCCATGGGCGTCAACCCCTACGGCCAGCGCACCCCCAACCTCATCTCCCTCGCCGCCGCTCGCTCCCTCCACGACCCCCGCGCCGACCAGCACCACGCCGACCACTCCAAGGACGACAACTTCGTCGACGCGCGCCCCATCGCCAAGCTCGCCGGCCGCGTCGTCCTCCGCCGCGACACCGGCGGACTCATCTGGCTCAACCTCAGAGACCACTCCGGAGACATCCAGCTCGCCATCTCCAAGCGCGACGCCGACCCCGACTCCTTCAACATCGCAAAGCTCACCGACCTCGGCGACGTCATCCTCGCACAAGGCCGCGTCATGAAGACCCGCGCCGGCGAGGTCACCCTCTGGTGCGACACCTTCACCCTCGCCGCCAAGTCCCTCGTCACTCCCCCCGACAAGCACGCCGGACTCCAGGACCCCGAACTCCGCTACCGACACCGCTACGTCGACCTCTACGCCAACCCCGAAACCATCTCCACCTTCTTCCTCCGCTCCGCCCTCATCGCCCGCGCACGACGCATGCTCGACGCCCGAGGCTACCTCGAGGTCGAGACCCCCATGCTCCAAACCCTCGCCGGCGGCGCCGCCGCAAGGCCGTTCATCACACACATGAACGCCCTCGACATCTCCCTCTTCCTCCGCATCGCCCCCGAGCTCTACCTCAAGCGACTCCTCGTCGCCGGCTTCCCCAAGGTCTACGAGATCAACCGCAACTTCCGCAACGAAGGCCTCGACCGCAACCACAACCCCGAGTTCACCATGCTCGAGGCCTACGAGGCCTTCGGCGACGTCCACACCATGATGGACCTCACCGAATCACTCACCCGCGAACTCGCCACCCTCACCGCCCTCCGAAACGCCAACCACGACGCCCCCGAAGACGCGCTCCCCACGCCCGAAGATCTCCGCCTCCCCTTCGCCGAACACCACATCGACTACGGCTCCCCCTTCCTCCGCATCCCCTACGCGCAACTCTTCGAGAAGGCCCTGGGCTTCCCCATGTCCGACACCGCGCGCGCCCGCAAGGAAGCCGCAACACGCCGCCTCAAGCACGAGGGCCTCGACGACGTCCTCGTCATCAACACCCTCTTCGAACACGTCGCCGAGCCCACGCTCGACGTCACGCGCCCCACCTTCATCACCGACTACCCCTCCGCCATCTCCCCCCTCACCCGCCCCAAGCCCGACAACCCCGCCCTCGCCGACCGCGCCGACCTCTTCATCGCCGGCATCGAGATCGCGCCCCACTACACCGAGCTCAACGACCCCGACGTCCAGGCCGAGAAGTTCCAGCAGCAGCTCGCCGGCGCCGACCCCGACGAGGCCACCTTCCGAACCTTCGACCACGACTTCATCCACGCCCTCAAGGTCGGCATGCCCCCAGCCGGCGGCATGGGGCTGGGCATCGACCGCCTCGTCATGATCCTCGCCAACCAGAAGTCCATCCGCGACGCCATCCTCTTCCCCCTCCTCCGGCCCGCCCCCCAGACACATCCCGCTTGACCCCCGCAATCCACCGCTTACCCTAGTCCCTCCTCTGCCCTCGCCCCCCAAAGCGATCGGCGAGAACACCCACGGCCAATCCCAGCAACGGGACCATCCGCGGGAGCACATAACTCGGGGCTGTAGCTCAATTGGGAGAGCGCTTCCATGGCATGGAAGAGGTTGTCGGTTCGATCCCGATCAGCTCCACATCACCACCCCCCTGGAGGCCCTCGCCAACCCCCTTGGCGGGGGCTTCCCCTTTTTGCACGCCTCATTCCTTCTCCCACACCACCTCCCCACCCACCACCGTCAGCACCGCCCGCGTCCCCCTGATCTCCTCAACGCCCACCTCCAGCACGTCCCTATCCAACACCGCGAAGTCCGCCCCCATCCCCTCCCGGATCACCCCGAACTCCCCCTCGCTGTGCAGCGCCCACGCCGCCGCGCTCGTGTACGCGCGCAACGCCTCCTCCACGCGCACGCTCTGCCCCTTCACGAACTCCTTCCCATCCAGCGTCTCCGCGCTCACCGCGGCCCACACGCCCTCCCACGGACTCACCGACACCACCGGCCAATCACTCCCGAACGCCACCACCGCGCCACCATCCAACATCCCGCGAAACGCGTAACTCGTCGCGCACCGCTCCGCACCGATCCTCCGCTCCGCATACCTCCCGTCATCCGCCTTGTGCAGCGGCTGCACGCTCGCCACCACACCCAACGCCCCGAACCGCGCCACGTCCTCCGCGCGCGTGTGCTGCGCGTGCTCAACCCTCGGCCGCACCCTCCTCCTCGTCACTTCCCCCAACCCCTCGTACCAACTGAGCAACGTCGCGTTCGCCCGATCCCCGATCGCGTGCACCGCCGGCTGCAACCCCATCCGCGCCCCCATCTCGATCACCCGCCTCAAATCCCCGCTCCCCGCCATCGCCAGCGGCATCCCGCAGTTGTGCGCATCACCCGCGTCATCCAGATACGGCTCGAACATCCACGCCGTCCTCGACCCCAGCGATCCGTCCATGTACCCCTTGAACCCGATCAGCCGCACGTGCCCGCTCATCACGCGATGTGCACGCGTCCACTCCAGCGTCTCACGCCATTCCTCCACCGTCCCAGCCTCGCTCCACACCGTCCCCCGCACGCGCACCGTCAGCTCCCCCTCGCGATCCATCGCCCCCAACACATCCTCCAGCCCCCCCTCCGTCTCGATCGCCCCCAGCGCCGTCACCCCGTACGAGTTCGCCTCACGCAGCGCCTCCCGCACCAGCTTCCTCGTCTCCTCCGCGCTCACCCGCGGCACAAGCCCCTCCACCATCCCCATCGCCTCATCAAACACCTCCCCCGTCGGCGCGCCCCCCTCCCTCCTCCCGATCTTCCCCCCCGCAGGGTCCGCCGGCCCCTCCCCCGTAATCCCCGCCATCCTCAGCGCCCCAACCGACGCCACCAGCATGTGACCATCCATCCGCCGCAGCAGCACCGGCCTCCCACCGCCCGCCTCCTCCAGCTCCTCCGCGCTCGGCCTCCGCGCATCCTCCCAACCCTCCGAACTCCACCCCGCACCCAACACCCACTCACCCTCACCCTTCCTCCCCGCCTCCGCGCGCACCAACCCCAACAACTCCGCTCGGCTCGTCGCACCCCGCAAATCCACCGCGCGCCGCTGCAACCCCGCATTCACCGGATGCGTGTGCGCATCCACCATCCCGGGCACAACCCGCCTCCCCTTCGCATCCACCACCCGTGTCCCCTCACCCACATACCGCCGCGCCCCCGCCTCATCACCCACAAACACAAACCTCCCACCCGACACCGCCAACGCCTCCGCCCCCGCGCGCTCGGCATCTCCCGCCCACACCTTCGCATGCACCACCACGATCTCCGCCGGCTCCACCTCCTGCCCCCGCGCCCCCGGAACGCGCGCACAAAGCACCACCACCGCCGCCACGCACACTCTCATCACCGCGCGCCGCTGCATCATCACCTTCTCCTTCTCGTTCTACGTCCGGGGGCTACCCGCGCAACCGCTCCACCCACTCCGCCGCGCCCACCACCCGCCCAACCTCCATCGCCCCCGCCTTCGCCTCCTCAAAGCTCCCCCGCCGCACCGTCACGTGCCCCACCTTCCGCCCCACGCGCCCCGTCTTCCCATAGAGATGCACGTGCGCCCCCTCAACGTTCATCACCGCGCGCAACCCCTCCCCCTCCGGCACATCCCCGATCAGGTTCACCATCACGCTCGCGCCCACACCCCGCGTGCTCCCCAGCGGCCAACCCATGCACGCCCGCACGTGATTCTCGAACTGGCTCGTCTCCGCCCCCTCGATCGTCCAGTGCCCCGAGTTATGCACTCGGCACGCCATCTCATTCACCAGCAAATGCGCCTCTTCCCCGCGCATGACTTCAAACATCTCAATCGCCAGCGCCCCCACATACTCAAGCTCGTTCAGCGCCTTCTCCGCGATCCCCCGCGCCTCCCGCCACTCCTCCTCACCCACGTGCGTCAACGCGGCCGACGCCCTCAATATCCCCCCCCCGTGCACGTTCTCCGTCAGCGGCCAAACCTTCACCTCCCCGTCCCACCCCCGCGCCGCAATCACACTCACCTCGCGCGTGAAACCCACCATCTCCTCAACGATCAACCCGCCATGCTTCGTGGCCCCTTCTCCCAGCTCCTTCCACGCACGCGCCCCCTCCTCCACCGTCCGCACCACCACCTGCCCCTTCCCGTCGTACCCCATCCGCCTCGTCTTCACGATCGCCGGCAGCCCCACCCGCTCCAGCGCGCCGCGCAGCTCCTCCTCACTCCCCGCGCACGCCCACCCCGCCGTCCCGATCCCCAACCCATTGAAAAACCGCTTCTCCTCCGCCCTGTCCTGCGCGATCTCCAGCGCCCGCGCGCTCGGCGCCAGCCGCCCCTCCTCCCCCGCAGTCCGCGCCGCCCCGCTCGGCACATTCTCAAACTCGAACGTCGCGCACCCCGCGCCCCGCACAAACTCCCGCACCGCGCGCTCATCCCCAAACTTCCCCACCGTGAGCCCCCCCCCCTGCCCCCCCCCCCCCCCCCCCCCCCCCCCCAACCCCCCCC
>CAYPGJ010000007.1:0-123549 GCA_964410465.1 uncultured Phycisphaeraceae bacterium
GCGCCGGCGGGCTCGCGGGCGCGGGTGGCGCAGCGCGCAGCACGCGGAGCCGTACGGTGGGCGCGGCGCCGGGCGCGACTGGGCGAACGTGTTGGGGGGCGATCGCGCTCATATCGTGGTGCGGACGGGGCTCAGACTCCTCGCTCGAACTGCTCGTGCGCCCACGACCACGCGGCGACGGTCCGTGGGAATCCCACGGTGTTCATCGCGAGCAGGATCGCCTGCTCGATCTCTTGCTCCGTCGCGCCGCGCTGCATGGCGCGACGGACGTGGCTGCGGAACGCCGATTCCAGCCCGGCGCCGATGCAGATGCCGATCTTGACGAGCGCGAGAGTCTTGGCGTCGAGCGGTCCGGCCCGCTCGACGGCGGTGGCGACGTTCTCGTGCGCCCGACCCAGTTCGGGATAGCGCGTGATGAATTCTTTGAACGTCGCGGGAACGCGCGCGGCGGTCGCTCCGGCGGCTTCCTTCTTGGCTCGTGGCTTCGATGACGTGGTCCGGGGCATGGGTCGTTCCGTACGCCGTGGTCCGGGGCCTACTGACTGGCGGCCGCAGGCGGCTTGCAAGGGATGGAGTCGGCCGCGGAGCAGAGTATCCGGTAGTACTCGTCGCGGTCGAGCGCGAGCAGGGTTGCTCCGAACAGCTCGGCCTCGACGTGCGTCGCGACGTCGCCGTAATTGACGCTCGGGATGTAGTACGCGATGAGCAGGGGGATCATCTCGTCGACGTTCTCAAACATCGGGTGGATGAACAGAACGAACCCGTCAGAGGGGCGATCTCCCAGCGACTCCAGGCAGGCGAACTCGCCCGAGCTCAGCGGCTCGCCGTCAAAGCGCACGCCGAGCGGGTAGCGGACGACGGCGCGGTTCTCGAGAAGGGAGAGCATCGCGCCGCGATCGATGCCGTCGGGGTGCGATGCGCGCGCCTCGGCAGCCTTGGCAACGACGTGCTCGCGGAGGGATTGCTGAGCCTGCTCAGGCGATGGGAGCGGCATCGCGTGCCTCCTTCCTCGGCGCAGGCCGATGATCCCGGGCGACGCCGAAATGCTGATCGTGAGTGAGCCGGCCCGCAAGCACGGGGACGGTGATGCGCACGAGGATGGTGTAGATGAGGAGACCTCCCGCCCAGATGCCCAGCGTGACGAGCGTCTCGTTGACGGTCGGGATGTACTCGACGATCTCGCCCAGCGGCGTGGGGATAAAGGCCGGGATGATCATGCCCATGCCCTTCTCGATCCAGATGCCGACGATCAGCATGACGCAGCAGGCCTGCAGGACCGGCATGCGACGGCTGAGGGGCAGGTACAGCAGCGTCATGGCGACGAGGTTGAGCGCGATGGCGGTCCAGATCCACGGCACGAGTGCGCTGTGGCCGTGCAGGCCGAGGAAGAGGTACCTCGCGGACGCGCCGTGCGCGGAGTCGGTGTAGAACTCGGTGAAGGCCTCGGAGCCGAGGAGGAACATATTGATCGTGAGCGCGATGGTGACGATGTTGCGCAGGGTCATGAAGGCGCCCTGTGGGACGCGGTAGTCGGTGTATCGCTTGAGCACGGAGAGCGTCAGGATGAGGAAGGCGGGGCCTGCAGCGAAGGCGGAGGCGAGGAATCGCGGCGCGATGACGGCCGAGTTCCAGAACGGTCGGCCGCCCAGCCCGCTGTAGAGAAACGCGGTGACCGTGTGGATGCTGATGGCCCAGACGATCGCGACAAACACGAACGGGATGTAGAACAGCTTGCCGGGCGTGCGCTTGCGGTACGCGCAATAGATGAGATAGCCGCAGATGTGCAGATTCAGCAGCAGGTAGCCGTTGAGCACGAGCACGTCCCACGTGAGCATCGAAACCGGGAAGTTGAACCGGAGGAGAAGGTGATGGAATCGCTCTGGCCGACCCAGGTCCACCGTGACGAAGAGCATGGCCATGATGATCGCGGCCACGGCGAACAGTTCGCCGAAGATCACCAGGTCGTGCAGGTCCTTGTTGCGGTAGATGTAGACGGGGATGACGAGCATCACGGCAGCGGCGGCCATGCCGACGAGGAACGTGAAGTTCGCGATGTAGAAGCCCCAGGACACCTGGTCGGTCATGCCGGTGGTGGCGAGCCCCTGCACGAGCTGCTTGCAGTAGGCGTTGACCCCCAGGAGCACGAACACGGTGAGCAGGAACATCCAGGCGTAGTAGCGCCGGTCTCCCACGAAAGAGAGACGGAAACAACGGGTCAGGAACGTGAGGTAGGTCTTCATGCGCGGGCCTCCGTCCAGCGGTCGGGCGTCGCCGAGGCGATGAAGTCACGGCGCGGCCCGCCGGACCCGGGCAGGCAGCCGTAGTCGTCACCCTCTTCCTCCTTGAGACGCTGTGCGATGGCGAGGGCTTCGGGGTCGATCGAGTTTGGGTAGCGCTCGTCGAAGTAGTAGAAGAAGCGCGGCAGCGTCCCAACCTCCTCTTTGAGCACGAAGACGCGCTTGGTGCGGAGGATCTGCGCGACCTCTGACCGGGCATCCAGCACGTTGCCGAACTTGCGGGCGCCCGTCGGACAGATCTCCACGCACGCGGGCATGCGCCCTTCGCGCGTGCGGTGCAGGCAGAAGTGGCACTTCTCCATCACGCCCTTCTCGCGCGGGCGGTTCGAGAGGTACGCCATGTCCGGGTTGAGCTGCTCGGCCGGGAGGTTGGGCTTGGCGAAATTGAACCGACGCGCCCAGTACGGGCACGCGGCCTCGCAGTACCGACAGCCGATGCACCAGTCGTAGTCGATGACCGTGATGCCGTCCGGCTCCTGCCACGTCGCCTCCACCGGACACACCTTCACGCACGGAGGGTTCGCGCACTGGTGGCACTGCACGGGCAAGTAGAAATGCGATTCGTCAGGAACGGTCGGGTGCTCGTAGTGGTGGTTACCCCTCTCGACGTCGAGCGTGCCGCGCGGCATCTCGATCACCCGGATGTACTGGATCTCGGGGCTGCGGGACTGATTATTCTCCCCGACGCAGGCGTGCACGCACTTGCGACAACCGATGCAGCGAGAGAGGTTCAGGGCGTACACGAACTCTACGCCCGCCATCGGCCGCACGTCCCGGAGATGAGGCCGCACGGCGAAGCGTTCCTCCACCTCGCCCCGGATGCGCTCCAGCGTGCGCTCCATCTCCTCCGGCGTCATCTCCTTGTAGTGCTTCTGCAGGAACTGATCGAGATTCGGGATGTCTTCGGTTGCCAGCTCGCGCAACGGGCTGAGCGCCGCCGCGAGCGCCGCCATGCCGCCCGCCGCCGCAGCTCCCGTCCGGAGGAAGGACCGGCGCGAAACACCCGACGCCGGATCATCGGGCGATGCCCCGTCCGCGGACGGGCCGTTCCAAATACGGACGTCGCTCATGGAAGTTCTCCGGGTTGCTCGCCGTGGACCGGGGTGGTCTTCCGATCTTTGAGCAATCGCTGGAGCGGGCTCTGTTTCGGGTCGGGCGACACCTCGTGAACATGCGCCGCCTGCTCGCCCATGCGGAGCGTGTTGGGCGGCGGCAGCGGCGCCATCGGCTCATAGCGAGGCGAGTGCGGATCGTGGCACTGATTGCAGCTCAGACGAAGCTGGTTCGGCGAACCGGTGATCCACGATCCGAGCGTCTTGCCGTGCGTGCCCCGCTCCCAGTCCCGATAGACCGTGCCGTGGCACTGCGAGCAGAGCATCGGCGTTCTCGAGAACGGAACGGTCGTCCCGTCTCGGAGCGTCAGACGCTCGCGGTCCTTCGGGTCGTGACAGTTGAGGCAACGGTTGTTGAGCCCGTGTGAGAGCACGATCTCCTGGTGGTAGTTGAGCGGGGCTCCCCCGGCGTGCGAGGACTCGAAGACCTGATGGCACGCGTTGCAGTTCTCCATCGCGCCTCCGACGAGCGTTTGCGGCGGGTCGCTCAGGGCCACCCGAAGCGGCACGACCTCCAGATGCTTCCGGTCGACGCCCGGCGTCGCCGCAGCGGGGATGTCGACGGCGCGGGGAGCGAAAAACAACGCGCCGGCGATCGCCAGGAATCCGAGCGGCAACAGCCACCCGGTCCATGCAGCGGGGTGTCGGGGGACGTCGGGCCGGTCTGTCTTTGGTGTGGCCGTCATGGCAGGGTTCTCTCGCCAAAGCGTCGGATATCAGAGTAGTGTATCTTGTTGTACGATGCACGCGAGCCCGGCTCCCCTTCCTACGGGGCCGGGCCGAAGGAGCCCTGGAAACGATGAGCGTGAGCGGCCTGGTCGTGACCCTGAGTGAAGCCGAGCCCGAGGCGCTTCGCGCGCTGGCGCGACTCTCGACGGACGCGCGCCTCACTGTCGGCGAGCGGTTCGGTCGGCGTCTCGCGCTCGTGGCCGAGACCTCCGGCGTCGGCGAGGACCGCGAGCTTTGGGACGATCTGCACGCGATCGACGGTGTGGAGTCCGTCGACGTCACGTTCGTCGCGCTCGACGAGCCCGGGGACAAGCAGGAGGCAACCGATGACCGTCACCGTTGATCGCAGAACGTTCGTCAAAGCGAGCGCCATGGCCGCGGCCACCGCGGCCGCCGCGGGCGAGTCCTCCGGCCTCTCGCTCAACGTCCTGAACTCCGACCCTGCCGAGGGCGCCTCGCTCCGCTGGCAGAAAGCGCCCTGCCGATTCTGCGGCACCGGCTGCCACGTGATGGTCGGCACCGAGAACGGACGCGTCGTGGCCATCCAGGGCGATCAGAAGGCCGAAGTCAACAAGGGCCTGCTCTGCGTCAAGGGATATCACGTCGGCCTCGCCCTCTACGGCAAGGACCGTCTCACCACTCCCGTGCTCCGTCGCGACGGCCGCATGGTCCCCATCTCGTGGGAAGAGGCCATCGACGTCATCGCCAAGCGCATCTACGACGACCCCAAGGCTTTCGCCATGTACGGCAGCGGCCAATGGACCATCGGCGAGGGCTGCGCCGCAAACAAGTTCATGAAGGGCGGGCTCGCCAACAACCACCTCGACGGCAACCCGCGTCTCTGCATGTCCTCTGCGGTCACCGGATTCCTCTCCACCTTCGGCGTCGACGAGCCCCCGGGCGTGTACGACGATCTCGACAAGTGCGACGTTGCCGTGCTCTGGGGCAACAACATGGCCGAGATGCACCCCGTCATCTTCTCCCGCCTGATCGACCGGCGCACGCGCGGCGAAAAGGTCACACTCATCGACTTGACCACGAGGCGCACTCGCACCAGCGACCACGCCGATCACGTCCTGCTCTTCAAGCCCCACGGCGATCTCGCCATCGCCAACGGCATCATGCACCTGCTCGTCGCCAACGGCACGCTCGATCGCGCATTCGTCGAGGCGCACTGCAACTTCAGAAAACTCGGGCCCAAGCCCGACGACAACACCCCCCCCGACATGCTCGGGGCGCCCATGACCTTCGAAGAGTTCCAGAGCGCCGTCGCCGAGTACACCCCGGAGCGCGTCGAAGAACTCTCCGGAGTCCCCGCCGACAAGATCCGCCTGCTCGGCGAGCTCTTCGGCCGACGCGACATCCGCATCAACAGCCTCTGGTGCATGGGCATGAACCAGCACACCCGGGGCACGGCCATCAACTGCCTCGTGCACGGCGTCCACCTCCTCTCGGGCCATCTGGGCCGCCCCGGCGACGCCGCGACCAGCCTCACCGGCCAGCCCAGCGCCTGCGGCACCGTGCGCGAGGTCGGCACGCTCTGCCACCTGCTGCCCGGCGGGCGCGTCGTTGCGAACCCCGATCACCGCAAGCAGTCCGAGGAGTTCTGGAAGCTCCCGGATGGACGCATCAACCCCAAGCCCGGATACCACACCGTCGCGATGTTCGAGAAATTCTGCACGCCCACCGACAAGGGCGGAGATATCAAGACGCTCTGGGTGCAGGTCACCAATCCCGGACAGACGCTCCCCAATCTCCACAAGCTCTTCGACGCCAAGAAGGGACTCGAGGACAAGTTCCTCATCGTCTCCGATGTCTATCCCACAGCCACCACCGCGCTCGCAGACCTCGTGCTTCCATCGGCCATGTGGGTCGAGAAGAACGGCATGTACGGCAACAGCGAGCGCCGAACCCAGCAATGGTTCAAGCAGGTTAGCCCGCCCGGCGAGGCCCGCGACGACTGCTGGCAGATCATCGCCGTCTCGAAGCGCCTCTTCGATATGGGGTTGGAGGGGATGAAGGGGCGCGACGGCGCATGGATCTTTGAGACGCGAGACGCCTCCGGCACGCCCTGCCCCATCTGGGAGTGGGAGCACTACTACGACGTCAACGTCGACGAGCGGCTCTTCGAGGAGTATCGAGCCTTCACCCGCATGAAGCACAAGGACCTTGCTCCTTACGCCGAGTACGTCAAGTCCCGCGGCCTGCGCTGGCCCGTTGTACAGCAGCCCGACGGCGCGTGGCGTGAAACACGATGGCGCTTCTCAGGTTTCGACGATCCCTACGTCGCCAAGGGCAAGGAATTCCAGTTCTATCACTCGGTCACCAAGGACGACAGAGCCCTCATCTGGTTCCGCCCGCACGAGTTCCCCCCCGAGATGCCCGACACGGACTACCCCTTCTGGCTATGCACAGGACGCGTGCTCGAGCACTGGCACACCGGAACCATGACGCGCCGCATCCCCCAGCTCCATCGCGCGATGCCCAAGGCCTACGTCGAAATGCACCGCGACGACGCCGCCCAGATCGGCGTTCGATCCGGCGACCTCGTCACCGTGAAAAGCCGGCGCGGGGAGATGGACCTGCCCGTGTGGGTAGGGGGGCGCGGTGATCCCAAGCGCGGCGAGGTCTTCGTCCCCTTCTTTGACGAGGCCCGACTCATCAACCGCGTGACGCTCGACGCCGTCGACCCGTACTCCAAGCAGCCCGACTACAAGAAGTGCGCCGTCGCCGTGACCCGCAAGTCATAGGAGCCACGTGATGAACGCTCCAAGCGCCAACAAACGAACGCGCGTCATGATCGTCGGCGAGTGCGCCGCCGGGGCGATCGCCCTCTCCGCAGCAGTGCTCGCGTTCGCATCCGCAGACCCGCCCCGACCCAGCGTGGCCGGCATGCCCGTGCCGTCCCCTTCCAACAGATCCGCGGCTTCCCCCGATCCGACACCACAGGCGTGGCGGCTGTCCAACCCGTCGCCCACCGTGGTCCCGGAAGCTCGGGCCAATCCGGCCGCCGTGCCCGACAAGTTTGCGGCGCGCATGCGTTCGATGGATGCGCGTGCCCGCCTCCGAGCGTTCGAGGGCGCGCCTCCGGTCATCCCCCACACCACGGCCGACATGAACCTGTCCACCTGCCGCGCATGCCACGCCACCGGCCTCCAGGCCGGCGACATGGTCGCCCGCATGGCCTCACACACCTACCTCACCAACTGCACCCAGTGCCATGTCGAGGCCGAGAGTCAGCTCCTCGATGGAGAATGGGCGGCGCTCAACACATTCGTCGGACTACGACCCAGCGCCTACGGCGGCACCCGCGCGTGGGCAGGAGCCCCGCCCGTCATGCCGCATGCCACCTTCATGCGCACCAACTGCGTCTCCTGCCATGGAGAGCACGGCTACGACGGCTGGCGACCCGATCACCTCAGCCGCACCAATTGCGTCCAGTGCCACGCGCCAGCCGCGGAGTTTGATCAGCTCGCGCCTACGTTTAACGTGCCCGACGTGCCGGACGGCGTGCGTCCCCTTCCGGGCTCGTGACGGACGAGCGCATGAGCGAAGAGCCCAAGCTGTCCCGACGAGACCTGCTCCGAGGTCGACTGCTGGGCCGCGCCGCCGACGCCGCGTCCAGGTTCGTCGAAGCTGCGGGCGCGCTCCCGGCGCCGCGCGACGCCGCGCCCTCAACCGGCCGCAGGTTCACCCTGCCCGTGCACCGGCCGCCCGGCGCCGTCGATGAGCGGTCTTTCCTCTCGGGCTGCACACGCTGCGGGGAGTGCATCACCGCCTGCCCGGTCGGCGCGATCCTGCTGGCGCCCCCGAAGTTCCGCGAGGCCGCCGGAACCCCCATGATCGATCCGCACCATGCGCCTTGCGTCATGTGCCCCGATGCACCGTGCATCTCTTCGTGTGAGCCGGGGGTGCTGAGACCGGACCGACCCCGCAAAATGGGCGTTGCGGCGATTCAGACGATGGCATGCCTGGCCCACACCGGCTCGTTCTGCACCGTCTGCTCCGAGCGGTGCCCGGTTCAGGGCGCGATCGAGCTTCGAGCAGGCAAGCCGAAGATCCACGAGGACATCTGCACCGGATGCGGCGTCTGCGCGTCGGTGTGCCCGGCGCCGGTCAACGCAGTCGTGCTTATGCCCATGGCCGACCGCCCATCTTCCACTGCGGGCGGCGCACGGCGTCGGGACGAACACTGAGCGCCACGGAAGCCGATCGGAATCAATCAGAATCGAGTTCCCATCGATAGTGGCCCGAGTCGCCGCGCAGCGCCATCCGCCCGCACTCGATCCTGTGCTGAGACTCGCGGTTCTCGCCGCGGACTCGTATTCGGCCAGGACGATGTGCATCCCATCGTTGGAATCGGGCACGAACGAGACGAGCCCAGTTCGTCGGAGATCGGAACCTCAAGGTGCTCGAGCGATCGCGTGTCCCAGCGCCTGCTGTGAGCAACGCCGCGTTCAACTGGGCTTCTGACGGCCGGTTGAGCCTTGAGCAGACCACCGGGCGTCACGCAGACATTCCGAGGCGGCGGGCAGCCGCGATCGGACCACCCGCCACGGAACCGTCGCGCCCGCAAATGCCCTGGATGAGGGGGCGAAGGGGATCTCCGCCGGACTACAATGGGCTAAGCTGTTGATGCTGCTCCGGTTGTGTGATCGGGGCGTTCAAGCACACGCTCGCGGAGCGCGAATGACGGGAACCAATCGGACAACTCCCGGACCAGGACGCGACCGGCGATGTGCGTCGCGTGCATTCACACTCATCGAGCTGCTCGTCACCGTCGCGATCATCGCCGTGCTGCTCTCACTTGTCAGCGGAACCCTGCGGCACGCGCTGGGATCGTCACGGGCCTTTAAGTGCACGATGGCGCTGCGGTCCGTCGGGTTCGACTTCGCCGTCTTCGCCGACGAGTCACTGCACGGCCGGCGCGGCAACGACGAGACCGAGCTGCGTCCGGGCCGGTTCCGGCTGGAGACGTTCCAGGAGAGCGCATACGGCATCGATGAGTTCTGGCGCTGGGGCGATGGGGGCGAGGTGTCCCTCCCGACCGCGCAGGGCGAGAATCCGATGCGATGCGCCGAGGTGCGCGGAGATCTGACGCTGCGCAGAGACACGCCGTGCGAGCAGGGCGCACTCTCGCCGCCCGAGCATGTCTCGTACACCTTCAACGCGCGATTGCACCGGGCCGAGGTCATCAGCAAGACCGGCGCTCGCGCCATGCTCGTCCAGCTCACCAGCGAGATTCTTACGCAGGCATCTGTCCCGCTCGCGTGGGACGCGGACGGGGCCGCCGCGGCGGCCAAGAACGTTACGCCCGTCTACTCCGCCCCGGCCATGGATAGCGTCCGAATCTATGCCGGCAACAAGCTGTGGTTCCCCGGCGCACGCCACGCGGGCAAGGTCAACTTCGTGTTCATCGATGCCCACGTCGAGTCCTCGAAGGCGCCGCTCACAGCGACCTCATGGCGCTGGGGCTGGCAGCCGGACATGTGAGGTCGCGGCTCCCATGTCTCTCCTGAGCAAGCTCGCCGTGCTCGTCGGACTGCTCGTCGCCACAGCCACCATGGGCGTCGGCGCGTCCCTGTGGGGTGTCCGTGCGCTCTCAAGAGACATCGTCGCCCCGTACGAGCGACTGACCCTCACACTCAATAATCTCAACCAGACCAAGCGGGACGTCTGGGAGCTGCTGATTTTGACAGACGGACCAAGCCGCGTCGTCATGCCCCCGATGCGCCGCGACGGCTCGGCGAATTCGGGCCTCCGGGATCCGCGCGAGATCCTGCGCCGACTTGCCGTGCGGACCGACGAGCTTGACACGGAGCGGTCCTTTGTGCTGCGTGTCGGCGTGGGCGCATGGAGAGCGATCCGCGAGCGTGTCCGAAGCAGCGCCGACGCGCTCACCGAGGCGCTCGACCGACCCGCAGACCTGTCGCTCCGTGATCGTGCTGCCAACGCCCTCTACGAGGTCCACGAGCTCTTGGAACGAGCGGAGGCTCGTGCGCTCGAAGATTCACGTCTGGCTGCGGACTTCGGCGCCCGGATGCAGCGGCTCGTGCTCGTGGTCATGGCTGTCTCCGGGCTCGCCGTACTCGCCACCGCCGCGCTCGCGCTCGTGCTGATCCGCCGCTGGATCGTCCAACCAGTGAGCCGTCTCCGCGCGGGCGCCGACCGGATCTCGTACGGTGACTTCGCGTACCGAGTGCCCGTCACCGGGCGCGACGAACTCGCCCTTCTCGCGGCCGAGTTCAATCAGATGGCCGCCACCGTCTCTGCGCTCCAGGACGAGCGCGTCGCTCGCGAGCGACTCGCCGCTGTCGGAGAGGTCGTCCAGCGCATCGTTCATAACCTCCGCAACCCGCTCGCCGGCATCCGCGCCCTCGCCGAGCTCACCCGCGATGAGCTCTCCCCCGATTCCGAGCTGCGCGAGCACCAATCCCGAATCCTTGCCACCGTCGATCAGTTCGAACGCTGGGTCCGTGAACTCCTCCAGAGCACCACACCAGCCCAGGTGCGCCGCGAGCGTTCCGCGATCCGCCCGCTCTTCCTCAACCTCAGCACGGCCCTCGCCCCCATGGCCGAGGCCAGGTCCGTTGTCCTGACCGTCGATGCCTCCGCGTGTCCCGACGAGGCCGACATCGACCAACGTCACCTCGAACAGGCCCTGATCGCGCTCATCACGAATGCGATCGAGGCCACCCCACCGGGCGGGGCGGTCTCTGTGGCCGCAAGCACCGACCTCAAAGCCTCCCGCTGGGAGATCTTCGTCGCTGACGACGGCCCAGGGGTCCCGGCGAATCTCGGCTCCCGGGTCTTCGAGCCCCAGTTCACGACCAAGCGAGGCGGCACCGGCATCGGACTTGCTTTGGTGTCCCAGGTCGTGCGAGCGCACGCTGGAACCGTACGAGTCGAAGATGCCAGAACGCCCCGCACGCCTGTCCCGGAAGGCGTTTCCCAACGCTCAGGCGGCCTTTTTGTGATCGGTCTACCGTTGTTCGGCTTGCGTGCGGCCGCGACTGGTACTCCACTTGGAGCCATAGGTGGCGAAAATTCTCACCATCGAAGACGAGGACAACCTGCGGTACACGATCCGCAAGAGTCTCACCAAGGCGGGGCATGACCTCGATGAGGCCGCGAACCTCGCCGACGGCCGTCACAAGCTCGCCCACACCGACTTTGACGCCGTCCTGACCGATGTCAGCCTGCCCGACGGGGACGGGACAGCACTCGTAACCGACCTCCGCGCCGAAGGCTTCGCCGGCGCCATTGTCGTCATGACCGCCTACGGCTCCGTCGAGCGCGCCGTCGAGGCCATGAAGGCCGGCGCCGATGAATATCTCCAGAAGCCCCTCTCCCTCGAAGAGCTCTCGTTGGTGATCGACAAGGCCCTCGAGCTTCGTCAGGTCCGCACGCGACTGCGGCTCTACGAGCGCCTCGACCGCGCGCGCGAGCAGGCACGCGCTCCGCTCGGGGCTTCGGACGTATGGAAGGCCACGCTCGCCACCGCCTCGAAGCTGGCACGCGCACCCATGCCGACGGGCAGAAGCCCGGGCGGAGCGCTCAGCACGATCCTCATCGTCGCCGAGACCGGCGCGGGCAAGGGCGTCCTCGCTCGCCACATCCACGAACGTTCCCACGCCGGCGCGGACGCCCCCTTCGTGCACGTCAACTGCTCAGCGATCCCGCCCGCGCTCATCGAGTCCGAGCTCTTCGGGCACGAAAAGGGCGCTTTCACCGACGCGCGCGCGGCGCGCGAAGGGCTCTTCGAGATGGCCGATGGCGGAACCATCTTCCTCGACGAGATCGGCGACATGCCGCTCGAGCTCCAGACGCGCCTGCTGCTGGTGATCGAGCAGGGCGCGTACCGGCGCGTCGGCGGCACGAAGGAGCGCACCGCGCGCTGCCGCGTCATCGCCGCGACCAATCAGGACCTCGAATCACTTGTCGCCAGCGGACGGTTCCGCCGCGATCTTCTCTACAGGCTCAACGCGCTCACGCTCCCAATACCCCCGCTCCGCGATCGTCACGGCGATGCGAGGCTGCTCGCCGGATCGCTCCTCGAGCAGGTTGCTCGCGAGCACGGGCGCAAAGGCCTCTC
The DNA here is from genome assembly GCA_964410465.1 of uncultured Phycisphaeraceae bacterium. Lineage (GTDB taxonomy): Bacteria > Planctomycetota > Phycisphaerae > Phycisphaerales > UBA1924 > CAYPGJ01. The sequence continues at coordinate 12,234 of CAYPGJ010000007.1, forward strand.
GTTCTCCGAGAGCGCCCTCAGCGCCATCGAACGCCATCCCTGGCCCGGCAACGTCCGCGAACTCGTCAACTCGATCCAGCGAGCGGTCATGCTCGCCGACTCCGACCAGCTCTCCGCCGCCGATCTCGGGCTCGCCTCGCCCCGCGCGCACGCGAAGACGGACGCCCGCCTGAACGGCGTCACAACCCTCTCCCACCCCCCGACCGACGACTCGCCGATCCCCGCGCCACCCTCTGATGGCGAGCTCCGCTTCGATTTCTCCACAGGCGTCCATACCGCCGAGGAAGTGGAGAAAGCCCTTATCCTCCAAGCCCTTGCGCACTGCCAGGGCAACGTGTCCAAGGCCGCCCGACTCATTAATATGAACCGCGGCAGCCTCCGGTACCGGATTGAACGCTATGGTTTAGAGACCGAAGTGAAGGAGATGGCCCGATGACGCCGCTCTCCCGATCGATGCTGACAATCGCGGCCTTTGCACCGCTGTCGTTCGCGCACGCGAGCGGCGACACCCACACAACGCTGCTCGACGCCGCCGGCGATGCGTCCCCGCACCGCACCGATCCCGGCATGCAGGCCGCCATCATGCCAGGCGCGAACATCGACGTGCTCTCCATCACGGCCAGCGGCTGGACCACGCCTACGCCGAGCACCGATCCGTACACCGGCGTGCAGACCGATCCACTGGCCACGTCTCTCATGCGCATCGATGTCGTGCTCCAGGGGCTCGTCAATCCGCCCGGGACGCTCGGGCTCGCCGGGCTCCCGTGGAACCCGTTCCGCTTCGGCCCGAACCCGATCCTCGGTTTCATCGAGTTCGACGCCGATCAAGACCGCGACACCGGCGGCGATCTCTCGAGCGGCGCCGCGTACCGCTTCATGGCCAACGTCGGACGATTCGGACAGCGGCCGGAGGGCGCACATGCCGTGCGCGCACCCAAGTCGGGGGCCGAGGTCGATTTCAATTTCTGGACCGCGCCCCAGTACGAGCGTTCCGGCGCCGACTTCGAGCTTGTCTTCTGCGGATGCTTCGATCCGACGGTGCAGGTGAAGCTCGTCGGCGACGCGGACGAACTCTTCGAGCCGGGCGAGACGTGGATCGTCCGAGGCCGTTTCTTCCAGCGCACGCAGGGGTATCAGCAGGCGAGCGCGGCGTTCGGCGGCTCGGCGTTCGGGCTCTACGACCCGCTCGTCACACTCCGCTTTGCGCACGACGAGGCGACGGACTGCACCACCATCTCGCTGGTGTATCCGCTGACCATGCAGGGCGCAGCGCTGCTCTCGGGACAGCCCGCGCAGTCATCCGACCTCGACGTGAACAATCACACCAGCGTTGCCGAGGCCGTCGAAGACATCATCGACGGCGCACATGCCGGCGGCCTGCCCGCGACCACCGCGACACTCGCCGGCCGATGGGCGCAGAAGTCCATCAACGATGCGCTGCGCGTCGACCGCTGGCGCATGTCCGCGCTGCTCGGCACGTCCTACCTCCTCCCGCAATCCACCCTGTTCGTCTGGACCGACACGGCCGGCAGTTCCGTGCTCGCTGATTTCGACGCCACCGGCCAGATCGCCCCCCCTGACACCGCCGATTGGCTCGCGTTCGTCTCCACCGCCGACGGCGGGCCCGCCGACTGCGACGGCACAGTCAACGGCAGCGTGCAGTTGTGCAACCCCGGCTCGGGCTGGAGCATGTACGACCTCAACTACGACGGACTCGTCGACGCCGCCGACGCCGCACTGATCCTGCTCTCCTGCCCAGGCGATTCCAACGCCGATCTCAAGGTCGATTTCCTCGATCTCAACAACGTGCTCTCGTTCTTCGGCCAGAGCGGCACACCCGCCTTTGCTCCCGGCGATCTCAACGCCGACGGCCGCGTGGACTTCATCGACCTCAACCAGGCCCTCTCCTACTTCGCGGTCGTCTGTCCGGGCACGCTCCGGGACTGACCACCCCCAGGAAGCAAGAGCGACGCTGGTACACTCCCCACGCGCGGGTGCGAATCCCCGCACGATTCGGAGGAGCCATGAGCAACGTCGGTCCAGGAGTCCGCCCCCACCTCACCGTCAACGGTGGCGACGCAGCGCTCGATTTCTACATCAAGGCGTTCGACGCCAAGGAAATCCACGAGCGCGTGCATCCGGACGGGGACAAGCGGCTCCTTCACGGCGAGGTGATGATCGCCGGCACCGTGGTCTACGTCTGCGACGACTTCCCCGAATACTGCGACGGCAAGAGCCGCGACCCCAAGTCTCTCGGGAGCGTGCCCGTCCGGCTGCACCAGTGCGTTCCCGATTGCGACGCCGCCATGGCCAAGGCCGTGAAGGCCGGGGCCAAGGTCATCATGCCCGCCGAGGATCAGTTCTGGGGAGACCGCTACGGCGTCGTCGAAGATCCCTTCGGGCACGAGTGGTCCTTCTCGCATCCGCTCAAGAGGTGACCCTCCCGCCGCCGCCGGAACCCGCCCACCGCCCGGAGCGTCTGACGCAGCGATGATGCCGGTCGCCCCCACATGCCCGCGCGTGCGCGCAAAAAGCTCATCCGCAACCCGCAATGCGGCTGCGATCTGGCTCGCGCTGTGTCTTGTTGTGCTCATGGGTTGCGAGACCGCGTTCGATCGCCACCGAAGCACGCTGGCAAACTACCAAGCCCAAGGGCGCTTTGAGGCGGCCGCGGCCGCGCTCGACGACCCCCAGACGCTGCGCCTCTACGGGGACAAGGACCGGCTGTTGTGGCTGCTCGATCGCGGCACGGCCGCGCTCGCGACCGGGGACGCAGACGGAGCACTGCGCCACTGGGAGCAGGCCGAGCGACGCATGGAAGACCGTCGTACGGAAAACGCCGGCGACGTCGCGGCCGCGCTGCTCCTCAACGACTCTGCCCGGAACTACCTCGGCGAGCCCTACGAGGACATGTACCTCAACGTCTTCAAGATGCTTGCGCAGCTGGAGGCCGGACGCATCGAGAACGGTGCCATGGTCGAGGCGCGCCGGATGGCCATCAAGGCCGACGTGCTGCGTGAGGAATACCTCAAGATGCGCCCCGTGGCGGAGAAGGCCGCGGGCCTGAGCGCGGGCGAAGCGGCTGACGGCGCCTCGGGCTTTGCGCTCGACACGAAGGGCGAATTCGTCGAGTCGCCCCTCGGCGTGTACCTGACCGCTGCGGTCTTCCGCGCCGCCGGGGAGGAGGAACTCCGCAAGGTCGCCGCGCGCCGGCTCAAGCAGATCATCGAGGCGCAGGGCAACGTCGTGGGCGACGTGGACCCGCGCGTGGTGGGGGACGCGGAGCAGCAGACGCGCCCCACGACGAGCGAGATGGACATGCTGGTCGTGGCGTTCGCGGGGCGCGGGCCGCGGAAGGAGCCCGTGCGCATCCCGCCCCTCGTGATCGCCGGAGTGCCCGTGTACGCCGAGCTGCCCGTGCTTCGCTGGCAGGAGAGCGTGGCGCGGAGCGCGCGGGCCGTGGTGGACGTCGGCGGGCGACGTGAGGTCGTCGAGCTGGGGCTGGTCGAAGAAATGGGTCGCGTTGCGGCGGAGAACCATCGACGACAGCTCCCCCTGATCTACCTGCGGACGATCGTGCGCGCGGGCGCGAAGAGCGCGGCTATCGCGGTCGGCAGCCACGCCGCGGGACGAAACGGCGGCAACGGCGCACAGCTCGGCGTCGCGCTCGCCGGGCTCGCGCTCCTGCTCGCCACCGAGAAGGCCGACCTGCGCTGCTGGGAGCTGCTCCCCGGGCGGGCCTTCGTCGGGATGACGCGCGTCCCGGTCGGAGAGGCCGTGGTGCGCGTAGAGTGGGAGTCGGCGGGTGGGCGGGTGCTGCACGGGGAGGAGGTCAGAGCGCGGGCCGGGGAACACGGGCTCGCCACGGTCGTCGGATGGTTCTGGGATTGAGAAACGCATCGGCGCGAACACGGAAGGAAACGGCATGGGTCAGGTCGGAACTCGGAGCGTGTGGTTGGTGGTCGGGGCCGCAACGATCGTGGGCGCGGCGTCGTGGGGCTGCACGCCCACGCGCGAGGTGCACCGGGGCGACCCGCGCGAGGCGGTGGACCTGTCGTACCGCTTCAGCGACGACGACGCACGCGAGGTGGCCGAGACCATGATCGATGACGCGCTCCGCGCCGGCTGGATCGAAGGCTGGCGAGAGGAGCACGCGGGCAAGCGGCCCGTGGTGATCGTGGGCACGGTCCGCAACGACACGAGCGAGTACATCGACAGCCTGCTGTTCACCAAGCAGTTCGAGCGGGCGCTGGTCAACAGCGGACGCGTGCGAGTGGTGGCGATGCGGACGGAGCGCGGCGAGGTGCGCGACGAGCGGGCCGAGATCGCCGAGTGGAGTCGGCCCGAGACGGTCAAGAAGATGGCGTACGAGCTCGGCGCCGACCTGATGATGATCGGACGCATCGGCGAGAACGTGCAGATCAGCCGCGCCGGGAACGTTCGAGTGCAGTACTACCAGGTAAACCTGGAGATGGTCGACATCGAGAGCAACGAGAAGGTGTGGATCGGGGAGCGCCAGATCGAGAAGCGCCAGATCGATCGCCACTGAGTCGAGCGATTACGGGATGATGGGCTCCTGGGCGCCGAGCCCGGGCCCGTAGACCACCGCGTTGGTGAAGACGCGGGCCGTGCCGAGCGTGGCTGCGCGGAACAGAGGGTCGCTCGCGAAGAGAATGATCTGCCCGTTGCCGACGCGCTCGCGCGTGACGTACGCCGAGTTGGCGATGCGCTGCGAGGCCTCGGGCCAGAGCAGCCCGGCCAGGCGCAGACGCAGCTGCTGACCCGCGGGGAGCATGGCCCACCCGGCCCGTGCACGCTTGGGCGCGTCGGACTTCTCCCCGTCCTTGCTCTCCCCGTCCTTCTTTGCAGCATCGTCCTTCGAGTCCTTCGGCGCTTCCGGCGCCGGCTCGAACACCCCGAAGCGGATCGCGGCCTGCACGGGCGGCTTGGCCATCAGCACCGCGTCACCGGTGTGCAGCACCGGCATCTCGTCGGGGCAGCCGATGGTCAGCCAGTGCCGATCGTCCGTCCGCGCGGCGAGCACCACGCCCGACGGCATGAACGCCTCGCTCCAGTCGTCGCGCCGCTTGCGCTCCTCCTTCGAGGGCCGGTCCGGCGCGTCGTTCCACGGGTACGTGACTGAATCGCCGACGTGGTCCGCGAACGGGTCGCCCAGCTCCACCTCCATGCGTCGGCCCACGAATTCGCGCAGCACGGCCTGCTCGTATTCATCAAGATCGGCGAGCGTGTGATCGATCGTCCGCGCGCTCGAAAGCCCTGCGTTTTCCGCGGTTGAGGTGATCGAACGCGCCGAAGATCCGATCACGATGAGCGTTCCGCCGGCTTGGATCCAGGTCTTCAGCGCATCAGTCGCGGTGTGAAGTTCTCCGCCCCACAGTGAAGGAACGATAATCACGTTGTAACGGCGAAGATCGGCGAACGAAGCGCTCGTAATGTCAATGAGTGAAGATCGCAGGCCGAGGCGTTGATCGATCCATAACCAGGCTTCGCCCATGGAGTTAGGGCTGACGCGGCCGCGGGAGAGGATGGCGATTCGGGGGCGGGTGAGGAGGGGGAAGTGCTCGGAGCCGAGGTCGGGGGGTTCGGCGCCCGGGGCGAAGCCGGTGGCGACGGGCTCGGGCGTAAGTCCAAGCGCCGCACAGACTTCGGTGACGGCGGCGTCGAGGGAGTCACCCGAAGAGGGGTTGTCGGAACGCAGAATGTAGAGTTTTGGCGGGGAGAGCCTTTCGCCGTCGCGTGTGCGCTGTTTCGTGGTGATACGCACCCTGATATCTACCTCCATCATGCGCGCGGCGGCGGCCACGGAGGCGTCGGAGGCCGCGGAGATCGACCACCCGATCGGGCTCGATTCGTGCGCACGATCGGCGGGCGCCGGCGCGACCTGCGCGAGCGCGTCGCGCGCGGGCGCGAGTATGTAGGAGCCGTCGAGCGGGGCGGCGTCGGTCTCGATGGCGGGGAGGCCGAAGAGGTGCGGTATGGACCATGCCGTGATGTCGTAGAGGCGCGAGGAGCCGTCGCGGAGGATCTCGCGGCGTTCTTCGCGGAGGTAGTCGTCGGACATGCGCGGGTCGCGCTGCATGAGCGCGGCGACGAGGAACGCGGCGGGCTGGCGCGCGGGGATGACGATGGCGCCGGCGGCGACGGGTTCGGCGTCGTTGGGGACGGTGCGGCCGAAGGAGTCGACGGCGTTCTTGAGGCGCGCGGGCTTGGTGGTGAGGCCAAGTTCGATGCCCTCGTGGTGGGCCCAGTCGATGAAGCGGGCGAAGCGGTCGGTGTTGCGTTTCGCGGGGTCGGCGTCGAGGGGGATGATCCAGGCGCGGGTTGCGAGCGGGCCCTCGTCGGAGATCGCTGCGCGACGCTCGGAGGCGTATTCCTTGAGGATGTCCGTGCGGTTGGCGCTCAGGGTGCGGAGGTCGGCCAGGGACGCGGCGGCCTGCTTGTGCACGGCCTCGCGGTAGGGCGCGAGCGCGCCGGACTGGAGGCGCACGGCGTCTTCGGCGTAGCGGGCCTGCTCGTAGAGGATGGGGATGGCGCCGTTGAAGGCGGCCCAGGCGTCGGAGTAGCCGGGGTACCAGCCCTCGTTCCATTCGCCGGTGTAGTAGCGCCAGCCCTGTGCGTCGAAGGCCTTGGCTTTGTTGGCGGCGAAGAGTTCGAGCCGGTCCTTGATGCGCTGGGTGTGGAAGGGGTTGGAGGGTTCGCGCGGGGGTGAGAAGAGGAAGGTGTCCTGGGACCACATCTCGTGGGCGTCAACGAAGAGCTGCGGGCGCCAGCGTTTCACGGCCTCGAGGCGGCCCTTGGACTCGGGCTGGGTGGCGAAGATCCAGTCGCGGTTGAGGTCGAAGCCGTAATGGTTGGTGCGGCCTGCGGGCCAGTAGCCGGAGTGGAGGAGGGATTGATCGTCGAGGTTTGGGTTGGCGGCGCGGTGCTCGGCGAGCATTTTGAGGAAGCGGTCGCGGCCGTCGGGGTTCATCATCGGGTCGATGACGACGATGAGGTTCTTGAGGAGTTCGGTGGTTTCGGGGTCGGTGGAGGCGACGAGGTGGTGGGCGAGGGCGACGGCGGCGTCTGCGCCGGAGGTTTCGTCGCCGTGAATGGAGTAGGCCATCCAGGCCACGGCTGGGATGCTCCTCTCGATGCGGTCGGCGTCGGAGCGTGAGGTTTTGCGCTGGTCGTAGAGGCGTTGGATGTCGTTCTGGATGTCGTCGAGGCGCGCAAGGTTCTCGGGAGAAGTGACGACGAGGTGGTAGAGGGCGCGGCCTTCCCAGGTCTGGCCGTGGGTGAGGAGCTTGGCGCGGGGGGCGTTGTTCGCGCCTTTGCCGTCGAGGGCCTTGAAGTAGCGTTCGATCTCGGCGTGTGAGGCGGCGCGGTTGCCGGGCTCGTAGCCCAGGATGGAGGCGGGCGTGGGGACGGTGGGGTCGTGGGTGGCGGGTTGGCTGTCGGCGCGGGTGAAGAGGGGCTTGGAGTAGGGGAGGCCGTCGACGGAGGATGGTTTGAGCGCGGCGTGGTTGGCGGGGCCGGGCTGGGCGTGCGCGAGGGCGGTGAGCATGGCGAGCGCGAGCAGGGCGAGATGACGCATCGAGTTCTCCTTCGAGCCCTTGAGTGTGCCCGGAGCGGACGGGGGTAGCAAACCGCCCCCGGACGTCGGCCTTGCTTCTACTGACGTGCCATGGGCTCAGGTGCACAGCGGTTCCGGATGTGACACGCGGGCTGATAGAGTCTGCGCCTATGCGGGTTGAACGACGGATTGCGGGCCGGGTCGTGGCGTTGGAGACGACGTTGTTGGCGCACGGCGTGCCGAGCGATCGCGCGGAGGGGCTGTGGCGCGCGATGGAGCGCGCGGTGGAGGAGGGGAGCCGCGGAGCTGCGCGCGGCGCGGTGGTTGGGGTGGTCGGTGGGCGCGCGGTGGTGGGGATGCGCGATGACGAGGTGATGGGGATGGTGCGGGGCGGGAAGGTCGTGGCGAAGCTGAACACGGCGAATCTGGGGCTTGCGCTGGCGCGCGGGGAGACGGGGGCGACGACGGTGAGCGCGACGATGGAGATTGCTGCGAGCGCGGGCGTGCGCGTGTTCGCGACGGGGGGGCTCGGGGGCTTGCATTGGAGGCGCGGGTCGGATGATCCGCTGGACGTGAGCGCGGACTTGTTGGCGCTGGCGCGGTTCCCGGTGTGCGTGGTGTGCAGCGGGGTGAAGGCGATTTTGGATGTGGTGAGCACGCGCGAGGCGCTGGAGACGCTGGGCGTGCCGGTGGTGGGGTGGAGGACGGATGCGTTCCCGGCGTTCTATTTGCGCGAGAGCGGGGCGGGGGTGGATGGGCGGTTTGATGATGAGGGGGAGTTGGGGAAGTATGTACGGGATGAGTTGGCGCGGACGGGTCGTGGCGTGGTGGTGGTGAATGCTCCGCCGGAAGAGGTCGCGGTTGAGCGGGGAGAGTGGGAGGGATGGTTGGGCCAGGCGGAGGAGGTCGCGCGGGAGAAGGGGGTTTCTGGGCGAGAGGTCACCCCGGCGGTGCTGGCGGCGTTGCACGAGGTGTCGGGGGGGAGGACGCTCAAGGCGAATGAGGCGCTGGCCGTGAGCAATGCGCGGGTGGCGGGGATGGTTGCGGGGAAGATTTGAAGGGCACGAGGGATGAAGACAGAAGGGCACTAGGGACTAGGCATTAGGCACTAGGAAAGGCAGAGGGGAAGAGGAGAAAGAGGCCATGGAGCCCTCACCCTGCCCTCTCCCATTGCAAAGCCAATGGGAGAGGTGGCGAGTGTGGCGGCGCGTTGAGGTGTGGGCGTCGCTGGTTGCGGGGGTGGAACGAAAGGCCGATCGGCACAGATCGCCTGCGGTGTTGATGGCGTAGTGCTCTGCTAGGCAGAGTAGATGGAGAAGCGATGCACCCCCGGTGGAGCCCTCTCCCAGCCCTCTCCCACGCGAGGCGCGTGGGAGAGGTGGCGAGTGCGGCGGCGGCGTGCGGTGGTGGAGTCATTGGCGTGCGGTGGGTGACCCGATCCCAGAGTAAAGAGCGATGCGATAGCCCTCACCTTGATCCTCTCCCACTCACTTCGTTCGCGGGAGAGGAAGGCGGATGCGAGCGCGTCATGCGATGCGTACGCCCAGAGCGCGAGACCGCTCCCTCACGGTCGCGGCTCCGGTAAACCCAAAGGGCGCTGCGCGAATGGGCTCTTGATTGCGGTTGGTCCTGCTCACCTGTCGCTTCGCGACATTCTCCTCCACACTCGCCTGCGGCGAGCGGGAGGAGGGGACAGAGCAAATAAAAAGGCGAGCCGAGGTGGCTCGCCCTGTGGGGGGTGTTGTGGAGGTGATGGGGTTTAGCCGCGGCCGTGGAGGAGTCGTTTGAGGAGTGGGTAGAAGGCGAAGATGACGAGGCCTGCGCCGATGGAGGAGAAGACGAAGAGCATGAAGAAGGGGGCGCGTGAGCCGGGCTCGAACCAGTGTGACCACCAGAGGACGAGTTCTCCGCTCTCGATGCGGGTGACCTGTGCGGCGACGAGACCGCCGCCGTAGTTGGCGACGAAGGAGGAGAGGAACCACATGCCCATGAGGAAGGAGACGAAGCGGGCCGGGGCGGCTTTGGTGACGAAGGAGAGGCCTGTTGGGGAGAGGCAGAGTTCGCCCATGGTGTGGAGGAAGTAGGTGGCGGTGAGCCAGAGGATCCCGACTTTGACGCCGGTGGCGGCCTGCTCGGCGGCGAAGACCATGAAGAGGTAGCCGAGGCCGAGGAGTATGAGTCCGTAGGAGATCTTGAGCGGCTGTGACGGGTTCATGTTTCGCCGGCCGAGCCATCCCCAGACGGCGGCGAAGACGGGCGCGAAGAGGATGATGAATCCGGCGTTGAAGGACTGGAACCAGGAGGCGGGCATTTCCCATCCGAGGATGTGTCTGTCGGTGGACTGCTGCGCGAAGACGTTGAGGGTGGAGCCGGCCTGCTCGAAGGCGAGCCAGAAGAAGGCGTTGAAGAAGATGAAGGTGAAGATGCAGAAGACGGGGCCCTTGTCGCCCGGCTTCTGGATTCCGATGAACCATGCGATAGCGGCGAAGATGGCGACGGGGAGGACGTAGGTGACGGCAGCGGCGAAGGCGCCGTTGCTCATGGCCTTGGAGAAGGCTTCGGCGACGCTGCCGAAGGCGCCGGCGTAGTAGGCCCAACCGACGAGGGCGGAGATGACGCAGGTGGCGAGGAAGAGCGGTACGACGATGTTTGGTTTGTTGGCGGGCGGGTCGCCGATGCCGGCGAGGAATCGTTGCTTGCCCCAGAGGTAGAGGAACATTCCGGCGAGCATGCCGACGGCGGCGGAGCCGAAGCCCCAGTGCCATCCGACCTTTTCGCCGAGCGTGCCGCAGACGAAGGCGCAGATGAAGGCGCCGAGGTTGATGCCCATGTAGAAGATGGAGAACGCGCCGTCACGCCTCGGGTCTCCCTGTGGGTAGAGCTGTCCGACCATGACGGAGACGGTGGGTTTGAAGTAGCCGGTGCCGAGGATGATGAGTGCGAGTCCGCCGACGAAGGTGGCCATGCCGAGTTGGTTGTGCTCGAGATCGCCGAGGCCGGAGACGGCGAGGACGACGTGTCCGATGGCGATGGTGATGGCGCCGAGGACCATGGATCGGTGGGTGCCGAGGATCTTGTCGGCGAGGAACCCGCCGAGGATGGGGAGCAGGTATGCGAGCCCGGTGTAGAGGCCGTAGAGCTTGTACGCCTGGGCTTCGGTCCAGCCTCGCCCTGGGTTGACGAGCGTGTCGGTGAAGAGACCTTTGACGGGTTCGGCGCTGAGCGCGCTGACGAGGTAGAGGACGAGGATGGCGCGCATGCCGTAGTAGGAGAATCGCTCCCACATTTCGACGAAGAAGAGGAGGAAGAGCCCCGGCGGGTGGGACATTTTGATGGGGGTGGTGGGGCCGTGACGTAGTGCGCGTTCCGTTTCGCGCTCGAGTTCGGCGTCGCGGACGGTGCGGTCCTTGTCGTGCGAGCGTCCGTGGTCTGGGCCGGTGTTGCTCATGAGTCGGCGCACTCCTAACGGTTTGTGTCGCACGCGGCGCGTGCGTGAGAGATCGGAGAATACAGGAAGAGCGACGCCCCGCACACCCCGGTGTGAGGGGCGCGCGGGGCGTCGGGGTGTGTCAGGTTCGTGTCGTCAGGCTCCGGCGCCGAAGTTGGAGAGGAGGATGTTGAGGTCGGCGAAGTTGACGGAACCGTCGCCGTTGAGGTCTCCAGGGATTCCGACGCCTGACTGTCCGAAGTTGGAGAGGAGGATGTTGAGGTCGGCGAAGTTGACGACGCCGTCGCCGTTGACGTCGCCGGGGATGGAGTCGCACTGGACGCGGACGATGGAGACGTCGTCGATGCCGGCCTCGACGCAAGAGTCGGGCGAGGAGTCACGGGCGACGAATCGGACCTTCATGTTTGAGGAGGGGGCGATGATGGAGGAGAGGTTGACGGCGCGGTGGGTCCACTTGCCCTCGCAGTCGTTGTAGGACTCGACGAGTGTCCAGTTGGCGCCGCCGTCGTTGGAGACGTAGAGGGAGAGATCGTCGGTGGCCTGGTGTCGGTTGGAGCCGAGGTTGTTGGTGAACCAGCGGAAGTAGGAGATCCAGACGTCGCCGCCGCCGGAGCCGTTGAAGGACGGTGAGAGGAGTGAGGTGGCGCCGCCGTCGACGTCCTGGAGGAGTGGGGAGGTGGTGGAGGTGGTCTGTCCGGTGATGTAGCAGTTGGTTCCGATGCCGAGGGGGTTGTCGTCTTCGGGCTGAGCGGCGTTGGTGAGTGGGTCTACGCGAGTCCAGACGCCTTGTGTGGCGGAGTCGCCGGCGGCGCCGACGGTCCATCCGAGGTTGTTGGTGAAGTTGTCGGTGAGGAGTGTTGTGCCGGAGCCGATGGGGAGCGCGTAGAAGGAGGTGGGTGCGTTTGCGGGCCAGGTGTCGACTTGTGAGGAGGTGGTGGCGGCTTCGAAGTAGTACTGGATGACGCCGCCGCCGCACGCCATGGCGGGGATGGAGGCGGAGAAGGTGTCGTTGGCGCCAGGGTTCATGGAGACGGAGGCGAATGGGCCTGAGAGGCCTCGGCGCCATCGGAGGTTGACGGAGGAGGAGTCGAGGGTGGAGGGGCCGTTGATGGCCCAGGCCTTGATGGCGATGGGGGTGGCGGCGTTCGCGGGGATGAATGCGGGCGGGATTGCGGCGAACTCGAAGCGGACGGGGTTGGTGTTACGGACCCATTCGGCCATGACCTTGAGGGCGGCGAAGTTCTCGGCGTTGGTTGGGGCGATTGCGGAGACGGGCGGTGAGAAGCCGTTGCCGGTGTCGCGGACTTCGATGGTGGTGGGGTAGAGGCCTGCGCCGTCGTAGCACCAGTCGCGGACGTTGCCTGCGGAGAGGTAGAGGACGACGCCGGAGGGGCCGGCGGGGCTGACGACGCCGTTGACGGCCTGTGAGGCTGCGGTCATGGCTTCGACGATGGAGAGGTTTTCGCCGTGGATGGGTGAGGGCTTGTTCTCGTTGCCCCATGGCATGAGGAAGGTTTGTCCGTTGGCGTGGAGGTCGGCGATGGCGCGGATGTTGGGGTGGGCGAGGAGGAAGTTGGAGATGTTGGTGGTTTCGGGCTCGGAGAAGGCGGATGTGCCGCGATAGGTTTCGGAGGTGGGCGTGCCGCTGGAGCCGGTTCCGCCCCAGCCGTAGCCCCAGTTTCGGTTGAGGTCTACGCCGAAGGAGCCGCCGGTGTTGGGACGGCGGTTCTTTCGCCACTGGCGGTCGGGTCCCCAGGAGTAGACGTATCCGTCGGGGTTGACGATGGGGACGATGTAGAACTCGACGGAGTCGACGAGTTGGGTGAGGACGGGGTCGACGCCGTACTGTCGGATGAGCTGGTCGGCGAACCACATGGAGACGGGGAGGACGGCCCACTCGCGCGCGTGCTGGATGGACTGGATGTGGAAGCCGGGCTTGGAGCCCGGGGCGCCTGGGCCGGTGATGCGGATGCCGAAGATGTCTCGGCCTTCGATGGAGTTTCCGACGGAGAATCGGGAGGCGATGGCGGGGTTGAGGGCGACGAGTGTGTCGATGTATGCGGAGGTGGTGTTGTAGTCGCGGTATGCGGCGAAGTAGTTGACGCCGTCGGGTCCGACGTCTGGAGCGGCGTTGAGATCGGCGCGAGTGGCGTCGAGGTCGGCCTGGAAGTTTTCGGAGATGACGTTGAAGGCGAGGCCGGAGGCTTCGAGCGCGGGGAGCTGTTCGGGGGAGACGCGGAAGTCGAGGGGTTGGTTGCGGTGGGGTTCGCAGCCGAGGAAGGCGTCGGAGATGGCGAGCATTTTGTCGAGGTCGGCCTGTGAGTTGATGTTGACGCGGACGACGCGGTGGTGGTCGTATCTGGCCTGAGTGGAGGAGTTGGGGGTTTGGTCGAGGTCGTGTGCGAGCGCGGGGGCGGCGATGGCTGCGGTGAGGAGCAGCGCGAGCGTTCGACGGTTGAGCATGTGCGGTGATTCCTCTGCTCTGCGCATGGGCGGAGCGGCTGGCGAGACGAGCGCGGCGTATCCACGAGCGTCGGCACGCGGAGATCGCGCGAGGACGGGGTAAGTCTACCCGCGCGCAGGGGCAACAAAAGGGGGAATTCGGGTGGAATGCGGGGTCGGAAGCGGGGAAACGCCTCGGTTATGTGTCCAGGCGGGCGGCGAGGGCGACGAGTTGCGGGATGTCGAGCTGTTCTGCGCGGAGGTCGGGGGTGACGCCGTCGGGCCAGGAGGAGGGGGGGTGGCGCTTCAGGATGGAGCCGAGCTGCTTGCGGCGTTGTGTGAAGACGAGGTGGCAGAGGCGGGAGAGGGTTGCGGGATCGGAGGTGAGCGGTTGGGGGAGGGGTGTGAGTTCGATCATGGCGCTGGTGACTTCCGGGCGTGGCCAGAAGCACTCGGGGGGGAGTGTGGCGATGCGTGTGATGTGTGCGAAGGCGCGGACGATGACGGTGAGGGGGCCGTAGGCCTTGGAGCCGGGTGCGGCGTTGAGCCGGTCTGCGACTTCCTTTTGGATGGTGACGTATTGGGCGAGGCAGGGAGGGCGTGTGTGCGCGGCGACGGCCGGGTGGTGGTCGGAGGCGAGCACGGCCATGAGAGGGGAGGCGGCCTGGTAGGGGAGGTTCGCGATGAGTCGGAATGGTCGGTTGGCGAGGGCGTCGAGGAGTTTGGGTGAGAGTGCGCGTTTGGTGGCGAGGCAATCGTCGTTGATGAGTGTGAGTTGGTTGCTCGTGATCGCGTGGTGGAAGCGGTCGGTGAGGAGGGCGCACATGCCGCGGTCGAGTTCGCAGGCGATGACGGCGCAGCCGCGGGCGAGGAGGTCTTCGGTGAGTGCGCCTGCGCCCGGACCGACTTCGAGGACGAGGTCTCCGGAGGAGACGGCGGAGGCGTCGAGGAGTTTGGCGGCGAGGTTTGCGTCGATGAGGAAGTTCTGTCCGAGGGATTTTCGCGGTGCGAGCGCGTGCGATTCGAGGAGTTCGCGGAGTTGTGTGAGGGTGTGCATCGGCGTCGTGTCTCACCATTCGCCGGAGAGGATTCGTTCGATGGCGGTGGCGACGCCGTGCTCTTCGTTGGAGGGAGCGAGGGCGCGTGCGGCGGACTTGACGGCGGGGATGGCGTTGCCCATGGCGATGCCGAGTCCGGCGGCGCGGATCATGGCGAGGTCGTTGATCTCGTCGCCGATGGCGGCGACGCGTGCGGGATCGACGTTGCGTGATCGCGCGAGCCATTCGATGGCGGACCATTTGCTGACGCGTTTGTCGAAGACCTCGAGGATGTGGATGGACTCGTCCTTGGCTTCGACCTCTTCGACGCGCTCGGCGGCGCGTCCGGGCTTTTCCTGTACGAAGTCGACGCCCTTCTCGCCGGCGATGGTTTCTTCGCGTGCGGCGCGTTCGGCGTCGCGTGCGCGACGGTCGAGCGCCTTGCCGGAGACGGCGGCGAAGTGGTGCATGGTGGTTTCGCGCTGGAACTCGTCCATGATGGCGCGGCCGAGGGCGTACATGTCGCCGGTGGCTGCGGCGAACCCGACGCGGACGGTGTGCTCGGGGTGCTCGTCGTGGTCGAGCGTGGGGACATGTCGTCGTTTGACGCCCATTTTCTCGAACCACCAGAGGTTGATGGGGTCGAGTTCGCCGGTGTCGACGATGAGGTAGTCGAAACCGGCTTCGTGCGGGTCTTTGAGGACCATGGTGGCGACCCTGGCTTGGGCGAAGCGGTCGACGACCCGCTGGACGAGGTGGGGGGACATGGGCCAGCGGTGGAGGGTGCGGCCTGAGAGGGCGTCGGCGACCATGGCGCCGCCGGCGACGACGACGGGGGCGACGCTCCAGCCCGGTGGGAGGGTGCGGGCCTCGATGGCGTCGATGGCGTGTCGGGACTCGACGAGGCCTCGTCCGGTGCAGATGACGACTTCCATGCCGGCTTCGCGCGCGTCGCGGACGGCGCGGATGGTTCGCTCGCTGACTTTGCCGCGTGGGTCGAGGAGGGTGCCGTCGAGGTCGACGGCGAGGATGTCGTAGCGTGGGGCGTGCACGGGAAGTGAGGGTAGGGCGCCGGGCGTGGGGGCGTGGCGTTGGCGGATCGGCTAGTCTGCGGCGTCGGATCGGGCACGCGCGAACGGACGGAGCCGAGCATCGCATGGGTGAGCCGACACCAGAGGCACGGGGGCCTGCGCAGTTGGCGGAAGCGCTTGCGCCGGCGCTTCGTGAGGCGTGCGGGGGGAGGCTTTCGGAGATCGAGTGGTTCCGATCGGATTGGCAGCGTGGCGGCGCCGCGACGGGGTACGCGCGGTATCGGCACGACGACGGCGAGCGCGAGGTGGTGGTGAAGCTTCCGGTCGGTCCGACGGAGCACCGGTTCACGACGGCGCTGTCGGGGACGGGGGCGCCGACGGCGAGGGTGGCTGCGCACGGGCTGGAGTTGGGGGGGTATGACCTCGCGTGGCTGGTGTTGGAGCGGTTGCCTGGGGATCCGCTGAGCGTGTCGATGCACCGGGAGGTGTTCGGGGAGCTGTGCGCGGCGTGCGCGGCGTTTCAGAAGCACGCGGGCGAGGCGTTCTCGATCGACGGTGGGGCGGCGCGTGCCGGTGAGCTGGACTGGGAGGCGCTGGTGGACCGGGCGCGGCATGCGGTGAAGGACTCGCGGATTCCGAACAACGCGAAGTGGAACGATCTGCTCAAGCATGCGCAGCGTGTGCTGCCGAAGCTGCTGAGCGTGTGGAGGGCGCGCGCGGTGAACTCGTGGCGGCACGGGGACCTGCACCCGGGGAACGCGATGCGGAGGCCTGAGGGGTCGGTGTGGGGTGAGTCGTGCTGCGTGCTGTTGGATCTGGCCGAGGTGCAGGCGGGACACTGGGTGGAGGACGCGGTGTACCTGGAGCGGATGCAGTGGGGGAGGATGGCGCCTGACGGGAGGCCGTTGTTGGACGGGATCAAGATGGTGTCGTTGTTTGCGAAGGCGCGAAAGGGGTTGGGGTTGGCGTGTGATGACGATTACGGTGCGTTGGCGAACGTGCGGCGCGCGTTGACGGCGGCGACGGTGCCGGCGTTTCTGGATCGGGAGGGATCGCCGGCGCACCTCGAGGCGGCGCGGGACACGCTCGAGCGGATGCTGAGCATCGTGGGGAAGTGAGTGTGGCGCGCAGCGACAGGGCTCCGCGGCGTTGTGTGGCGCGGAGCCCTGAAGACCTCGCTGGTGAGAGGGTGGTCAGATTCGTTTCCGGCGTGAGGCGACGAGCGCGGCGAGACTCGCCAGGGCCGCGGCTCCGGGGGCCGGGACTGCGGTGAGGACGCGGATCTGCTCCATGCGGAGCGCGGCGCCGCCCGGCTCGAAGAGGTTGAAGTTCAGGGTGCTGCCGCTGGCGTTGAGGACGCTGAAGGCGGACATTTCGCGGCCGGCGCCGCCGGTGGGGTAGGTGGTTCCGGGCCAGCCGAGGGGGGCGTCGGAGGCGTTGAGGAAGTTGAAGGAGTAGATGACGGCGAGGATGGGGGCGTTGAAGGTGACGCTGCCGACGGCGGTCTGGTTGGGCACGGCGGAGAAGTGGATGAAGTGGCTGTCGACGATGCCGGTGACGACGCCGGGGGTGGGAGAGGTTGAGGACATCGTGCCGCCGTTGACGAGCATGTCGACCTGGATGCCGCCGCTTGGGAGGGTGACACTCTGGAGTTCGTCCCAGACTTCGGCGTTGGGGCTGATGATGTTGGGGACGCTCGCCACGAGGGGCGGGATGGCGTTGAAGTTTGCCTGACCGGAGACGGAGGAGACGGCCGCGTGGGACGAGCCCGCGCCGACGCCGCACACCATGACCGCCGCGAACCACGCCCAACCACGCTGAAGGCCGCTCATATTCTGCTCCTGTTCGATGGTGAAGAACCGATGTGCCGGATGCCCGAACGCTCCCGACGACGAATGGGTGAGCGTGAGTGGGGGCAGGGACCGGCGCGCGAAGCGGAAGAAATCCGGGGTGGGTGTGCGCTCCGCGCACAGGAACGACCCCGCTCCCCGGAAGGGCGGGGTCAGGGTCGAGGGCTTGTTCGTCAGCGACGACGACGGGCAAGGGTGAGGCCACCCAGGCCGGCCAGGGCGAGAGCGCCCGGGGCCGGGATGGCCCGGGTTAGCACACGGACCTGCTCGATCTCGACGGCGCCTGAGAAGGCTGAGAAGTCAAAGTCGAGGACGTTTCCGTTGGCGACGACGAGTCCGTTGGAGTTCATGCCGCGCGAGGGTTGCCCGGTGGGGTAGGTCGTGCCGAAGGCGCCGAGAAAGTCGGACTGATCGAGGTAGAGGTCGCTGTACATGACGGCGAGGATGGGGGCGGAGAAGACGACTTGTCCGATGGCCTGGGTGACGGAGCCTGCGGTGAAGTGGATGAAGTGGCTGTCGACCGTTCCCGTGACGACACCGGGGGTGGGGGCGTTGGAGGACATGAATCCGCCGTTGACGAGCATGTCGGCCAGGATGCCGCTGGCGGGCAGCGTGACGTTGGTCTGCTCGTTCCAGACGTCGGCTAGCGGTCCGGTGAGCGTCGGGAAGTCGGCGATCGGCGGGGGCGCAATCAGCTGTCCCTGGCCGGTGACGCCGCTGACGGCGGCGGAGGCCACGCCCGACATCACCATCACGCTACAAACGCCCAACATCCACTGACGCATGCATGCTCCTTTGAGATGTGCGCGGCGGTGGCGCCGCGAGAGGAAAGCCGGCCCCGGGCGACGACGGCCCGTCCGGCGGAGTGACTGACTGAGAACGGATGGTTCAGGCGCGCGTCGCGGAGCGCGAGCGCGGCGCACGTCTGCGTGCGTGCGCGAGCGTCCAGAGCGCGAGTAGGGAGGCGGTGGCGGGCGCGGGGACGGCGATGGCGGCGACGCCGTCGACGTCGAAGCCGTCCGCGCTGCCGGAGTGGAGGGCTGGGTTGGAGCGGTCTTCGATGCGCAGGAACCGGTAGGCCGAGACGCCGGAGAGGGCATTGGCGCTTGTCAGGGAGATGGGTATGGCGTCGTTGGTGTTCTGCAGGATGCCGAGGGAGTAGTAGGAGGCGGTGTTCCAGGCCGCGCCGACGCCGACGAAGATCTCGGCGGCTTCGGGGTAGGACGCGGGGTTGCCGTAGGTGGTCTCGGTGATCCAGACGCGGTCGGTGAAGTCGACGCCGAAGGAGAGGGTGATGGAGCCTCCGAAGCCCAGCGCGAAGAAGTTGACGGTGTCGTTGTTCTGCGGCGCGCCCAGGGCGTTGCTGGGGTTGGAGCGGTCGGCGGAGACGGCCTGGCCGTTCTTCTGCTTGCCTTGAGAGACGTTTTCAACGGCGTGTCCGTAGACGATGCCGGCGTTGGCCGAGGCTGCCGCGAAGATGGCGGCGGCGCCGAGTGCGCCCGTCCTGATGTTGCTCCGATTCGTCATGCCGCTTGCTCCTCTCGGTGTCGTTCTCGATGTTCCGTGGGTTCGATGCGATGAGACCGTCCCTCGGAACACGTGAAGGGTGCGAAACGGGAGCGGACGAAGCCACGCGTCGGGGCGCGTCGGGGGCGTGGGGAGGTGGGTCTGTCCGGGGTGTGGCGTGCGTGCGGGGGTGCGCGGGTCGTGCCGCCGTAGACTCTCGGACGTGCGTTGCGCGCGGCGGGCGAGGCGTGACGCGTGCGGGAGAGGGCGTGATGGAGACGCCGGACCATCTGGGCTTGAAGCGGATGAGCGTGGCGTTCTTGCGCGCGCTGGGGTGCTGTGCCGTGGGGACGGAAGTGGTGTGCCCGATACCGCGGTGGAGGGCGGACGCGGCGGGGTATTCGGACGGGGCGAGGCCCGGGAGGAAGGGGGAGAAGCGTCAGGCGTTCACGGCGATCGTGGAGTGCAAGCAGAGCCGAGGTGACTTCTTGAGGGATCGCGCGGGGCGAGCGTCGTTGCTGCGGCAGCGGGAGGAGTTGCTGAAGAGGCTGCGTGAGGAGGAGGAGAGGATGTTGGTGCGGGTGGAGCGTGAAGGGGTTGAGGTGGAGGCGGGCGCGGAGGAGGCGATGCGCGAGTTTTTGTTCCCGCAGTTGGAGGTGTTGAGGGATGAGGCGGCGCGCTGGCCGGGGCACCGGGAACTCGTGCGCGAGTTGGAGGGGCTGGACCGCAGGCTGTACGGGCACACGAAGTTTGCGTTGCTGAGCGCGTACCGGCAGGCGGATGTGTTGTACGTGGCGGCGCCGAGGGGGATGGTGAGGGCGGATGAGGTGCCGAGGGGATGGGGGTTGGTGGAGGGTGAGCGGGTGAGGGGGGAGGAGAATGGGGCTGCGCGCGCGGGAGAAGCGGAGGAGTGGGTGGGGGAGTTCGAGGTGCGCGTGGAGGCGGAGCGGCTGGCGTGCGCGGAGGGGAAGAGAGTCAGGTTGCTCAGGAATATTGCGGTGAGGGGGAGTCGGTGAGGGCTTCGTGAAGGGGCGGAGATATACTCAGCGTGATGGCGTGCTTTGAACGAATCACTTTTGATCCGAGGGTGATGGGGGGCAAGCCTTGCATCCGCGGCATGCGCGTGACCGTCGGAATGATTCTCGGACTGCTGGCGAGCGGGCGGAGTGAGAGCGAGATTCTGAAGGACTATCCGTACCTTGAGGTGGAGGACATCCGGGCGGCGCTGGCGTTCGCGGCGGGGTGCAATGCCATTTCAAATACGTAGTGTACTAACAAGCCACAGCGAGGTTCATAGAAATGTTTGTGATCCCATCGTTCGAGAATCTAGATCAATACTCGCTTGAATCGCTTGAAGCCATGATCGCTTCTGGTGTTCGTGAAGGCCGCAGAATCGATTACAAGGTAGATTGGTACCCATCAGACAAAATTCGTGAATGGTCCAAGGATATATCGTCGTTCGCGAATACAGAGGGGGGTTGCATCATCATCGGTGTCGGCTGTTCAGAATCTAGCGAGTCGCCTGAGGTCGTTGGGGTCGCTGGTGAAATAGAACTCAAAATTCGAGGAATGGTAGACTCTGTCCGGGCACAGGTGGTCCCGCGTCTCTTGCTCAAGCATCGTATTTTTCAAATGCCCTCGGGACGCAGCGTCGTTGTGTTCGCGACGCCACGAAGTCGCATGGGGCCGCACGCGATTTTCCGAGACCAAAGTTGCCGCATTTATCAACGCATTGGCGAGCAGAGCGTCGCGATGGACTACGTAGAGATGCAGAGAGCATTCCGATCGGGACGCGATGTGATGGAGGAGATCCGGGCTAGGCATGCCAGTGCGGCGCTGGAACTTCAACGCGATAGCAGGCACATCGTATTTGTCTTCGATTATTACCCTTTGGACGTCGGCGAGCTTAGCGTGGCAATCGAAAGTCCAGCTCGTCAAGCCGAATGGCAAGATCTGTTCTCACGCGCTGAGCCGTGGTATTTGCAAGCCGGAGTAATTCGATTCGACGGCTGGGAAATGGCTCGTGACGGTGCCAAAGTGAAGATACTGCGTGACGGTTCTCTTCAATCGCACTGGGCATTCGATAAAAAAATGATATGTAAAGAATCAGGAGTTGTGTCCATGCCTCCTGTGGAGCTGGCAGAGGCAATGCGGGATGCTTGGGCGATCTTTCATAAATGCCTTGCGCAAGAGCCACTTCGTGGCGAGGGATGTCTGTGTCTGACAGTGCTTGGCTGTAACGGTGTAGAGATCAGCAAGCGCCTCGCGAATGCTCAGGATGCGCATTTGATCGATCGAGATGAACTCGTATTCGATCCGATCGTAGTCAGTCGCGATACCAGCGATAGTGTGGCTGTGATGCGTGTCTGGCTTGATCGACTCTGGAACGCAGCTGGGCACTCGAAGTGCCCGCTGTTCAAAGATGGGTCAGACTACGCAGACTTTGAACGACTAAAGCGGAGTTAGTCAGACGCCCACCGTGTTCACGCCGCAGTCGACGTAGACGTTCTCGCCGGTGACGCCGCTGGAGAGGTCGCTGACGAGGAACGCGGCCGTGCCGCCGACGTCGGAGCCTTCGACGTTGCGTCGGAGGGGGGCTTTGATCGGTGTGGCTTCGAGCATTTTGTCGATGCCGCCGACGGCGCTGCTGGCGAGGGTGCGGAGGGGTCCGCCGGAGATGGTGTTGACGCGGATGTTGTGCTCGCCGAGCTCCCAGGCGAGGTAACGCGCGGTGCATTCGAGGCAGGCCTTGGCGACGCCCATGACGTTGTAGCCGGGGACGACCTTCTCGGCGCCGTAGTAGGACATGGCGAGGATGGAACCGCCGCCGGAGGCTTTCATGGGTTCGCGTGCGCGTCGGGCCATCGCGGCGAGGGTGTAGGCGGAGACGTCGATGGCGCTGAGGAAGGAGGCGCGTGGGGTGTCGGTGAACTTGCCGGGGGCGAGCCACTCGCGGTCGGCGAAGGCGATGGAGTGGATGATGAAGTCGAGGCGGTCGTGCTTCTTCGTGTAGGCGTCGAAGACGGCGTCGATGTCCTCGTCCTTGGAGGCGTCGCAGGGGTGGACCCAGGCGCCCCCGGACGAAGCTTCTCCGCCTGGGAGGGATTCGAGTGCTTTGCGCGTGCGGCGTTCGTTCTTTTCGCCGGGGAGGGAGGTGTAGGCGCAGCGGGCGCCGTGCTTGAGGAGGGCTTCGGCGATGTGCCAGGCGTAGGAGCGGTCGTTGGCGATGCCGAAGATGAGTCCGGTTTTGCCTGCGAGGAGTGAGGACATTGGAGTCTCCGTGGGATTCGCGGCGCGTGGTCTGATCGTTGTGCGGCGCGAGGGTTTATTGTTGCTGATGCGGAGTGTGAGGGAAAGCGGGTGGGGCGGTTACCACTTCAGGACGATCTTGCCGAACTGCTCGCCCTTTTCGAGTCGCTCCCACGCGGCCTGCGCTTCGGACCAGGGGAAGACTTTGTCGATGACGGGCTTGAGTCGGCCGGCGCGGAAGAGGGCGGCGATCTCGCGGAACTCGTCGTTGGAGCCCATGGTTGAGCCGAGGATGCGGAGCTGGTTCCAGAAGACGCGGGTGAGGTCGGTGGTGGCGTCGGGTCCGGTGGTGCTGCCGCAGGAGACGTAGGCGCCGCCCCGCGCGAGGCTCTTGATGCAGGTGAGGTGTGTGGCTTTGCCGACGGAATCGACGGCCATGTCGAAGCCGCGTTTGGAGGTGAGGTTGCGTGCTTCCTTGGACCAGTCCTGGCCCTGGTCGAGGATGGTCCAGTCGGCGCCGAGTTGCTTGGCGCGGTCGAGTTTCCACTGGTGTCGCGAGGTGACGCAGACGGGGCAGGCGAGCCACTTGGCGATGGCGAGGGCGCTGGTGGAGACGCCGCCGCCGATGCCGGTGATGAGGACGGATTGGCCCGGGCGGAGTTTGCCTTTGGTGACGACCATGGAGTAGGCGGTGAGGGTGACGAGGCCGAACGCGGCGGCTTCGATGGGGTCGGCGTCGCCGACGTGTGCGAGGTTGGAGACGGGGGCGAAGAAGCGTTCGCGGTGTGAGCCGTGGATGTGCTCGCCGATGAGTTCGTAGTCGGGGATGAAGGTGGAGGCGGGAGGATCGTCTGGGGAGTCTGGTCGGGGCTTCTCGTACTTGGCGTTCATGATGACGCGGCGGCCCACCCAGGCGGGGTCGCAGGCGGGGCCGACTTTTTCGACGATGGCGCAGACGTCGCAGCCGGTGACTCTGGGGAAGGGTCGGTCGACGCCGGGGAGGCCCATGCCGACCCAGAGGTCCATGTGGTTGAGGGCGGAGGCTTCGGTGCGGAGAAGGGCGTGGGCGGGCGGGGGGTCGGCGCCCTCGGGGGGGTCTTTGAAGTCCTGATAACAGCGGATGTTGGGGGCGACGGGGGCGGCTTGTTTCTCGATGACGACGGCTCTCATGGGGTGAGGGTACCGCGCCCGGTTGGGAAATCGGGGTGTTGCTCGCGTTGACATCTCAAAGAGTCGAGATATCATGAAGTCATGAGTATTGCAGATACGAAGCCGATCCCCGGGACGGCCCTCGAGCGGGCCGCGAGCGCGTTGCGGGTGCTGGCGCACCCGGACCGGTTGCGGATCATCGAGTGCGTCGAGGGGACGGCCCGTCCGGTCGGGGAGATCGCGGAGCGATGCGGGCTGGCGCCGGCGGCGTGCAGCCAGCATCTCTCGCAGATGCGTGCGCACGGGCTGGTGGCGTCGAAGCGTCTTGGGCGTTCGGTGCTGTACCACGTGAGTGATCCGCGCGCGTTGTCGGTGATCGAGTGCATTCGCGCTCATCTTGTGGACCCGGCCGCGACGCCGGGGAGCGGGCGCGCGGGGCAGGTTCCGGCCGGCAAGGGCCGGAGGAAGGAGTGAATGCGATGAAGGGTCCGCTTGGATGGGCTCGCTGGTCGCCGTACGCGGTGGGCGGGGGGATCGGAGTGCTGTCGTGGGCGACGTTCCTGTTCATGGACAAGGCGCTGGGAGCGTCGACGTCGTTCGTGAATGCGGCGGGCGTGCCCGTCGCGGCGCTGGCGCCGGAGCACGCGCGGGTGAATGAGTACTGGGCGAAGCACGTGATCGACACGCCGCCGTTCGATTGGCAGGTGGCGTTGGTGCTGATGATGGCGGTGGGGGCGTTTGTGGCGGCGCGGCTCGCGGGCTCGCGTCGGCGGGAGCACGTGCCGTCGGTGTGGGCGGCGTCGTTCGGGCCGTCGCGCTGGAAGCGGTACGTGGGGGCGTTCTACGGGGGCGCGATCCTGCTGTTCGGCGCGAGGCTCGCGGGCGGCTGCACGTCGGGGCACGGGGTGTCGGGGGGGCTGCAGCTGGCGGTCTCGAGTTATGCCTTCATCGTCGCGATGTTCGTGGCGGGCACGATCACTGCGTTGGCGATCTACAACCGGAGGACGAGCCATGTTTGACGCTGGATTCTTCGCGAGCCCCACGGCGCTGCTCACGGGAGCGCTGACCGGGCTGATCTTCGGCTTCCTGCTGCAGAAGGGGGGGCTGACAAGGGCCGACGTGATCATCTCGCAGTTCCTGTTCCGTGATTACACGGTGCTGAAGGTGATGCTCACGGCCATCGTGGTGGGGGGCGTCGGGGTGTACGCGATGTTGCAGCTGGGGATGATCGAGAAGCTGCACGTCAAGAGCGCGACGCTCGTCGCGAACATCGTGGGCGGGCTGATCTTCGGGAAGGGGATGGCGATCCTGGGCTATTGCCCGGGGTCGGGCGTGGCCGCGATCGGGGACGGCTCGCGCGACGCGATACCCGGGGTGTTTGGGATGCTCGCGGGGGCGGCGGTGTACGCGGAGATGCACCCGTGGCTCAAGGCGAACGTGCTGCCGCTGGCGGACCTCGGGAAGGTGACGATCGCGCAGGAGCTTGGCTTGTCGCCCTGGTGGCTGCTGGCCGGTTTGGCGGTGGCGACGGCTGCGGGGTTCTTCGCGCTGGAGCGGTTTGAGCACGCCCGGGCGCTGCGGCCGGCGCTGTGAGACAGGACGTGTTTTCCCAACGGCGCGCCCGCGCGTTCGCTCCCTGAAGAGCGACGTGCGGGCGTTGTCGCTTTGCGAGCCGTCACACGGGGCGGAGGCCGATCATCTTGGCGAGCACGCCCGCGATCTCGCCGAGGGAGAGGCGGTGGGGGTCGGCCCCGTTGTGGTGCAGGAGGATGACGGAGAGATCGTCGTCGGCCGGAGCGCCCTCGCCACGGTAGCGCTCGACGCGCTGGAGGAGGGCGCTGAGGAGATGATCGGGCTTCGTGGGATCGAGAGTGTCGAGGATGGCGATCACGCCGGCCTGCCCGAGCATGACGCCGTTCGGGGCGCGGGTTTCTTCCAGACCGTCGGTGAAGAGCAGCACGAGGTCGCCCTTGGCGAGGCGGACCGCGAACTGTGAGTAGGGGGTGGGCTCGATGACGCCGAGCGGGAGGTTGGCGACCTCGTCGGCGAGTTCGGGGGAGGACTCGTCGAGCGCGCTCCATCGGCCGGTGGCGGCGCGCCACCAGAGCGGGCGCGGGTGTCCTGCGTTGCAGAGGAGGAGGTGATCGGTGGGTGCGTGGTAGGTGGCGAGAATCGCGGTGGCGAAGTGCCCGGACGCCTCGCCCTCCTGCGTCTGCTCGACGAAGGCGCCGTTCAGTGCGCGCATGAATCGTGTCATGTCGGGGGTGTTGATGTGCTTGCGCATGAGTGTTCGGAGAGTGCCGGCGATCTGCGAGACCTTGGCGCCGTGGCCAGAGACGTCCGCGAGGCCGAGTCGGACGATGCGTCCAGAGCCGCACATGGAGAGGTAGTGGATGTCGCCGCCGGCGTGCCCGCCCGCGTGCGGCCGGGAGAAGACCCAGGCGTCGAGGCCCGTGAGGGAGAGCGCGGTGTCGACGGCTTCGATGCCGCCCCAGATCTCCATGCACTGGAGTGAGGGTGTGGCATCGTGGTGTGCGGGGCGTGCGATCATGGGGGTGTTCGTGTCGGTGTGCATGTGGGATGCCGGGAGTGAGCGGATCGTGGCACGGGGGGGGTTCCAAAAGGGCGAGGGCCCGGACGAGTGGTTCGCCCGGGCCCTCGGGCCGGTTTCGGATGGTCTTCGGAAGAGATCACGAACGCTTGTACGTGATTTCCATTTCCTTGTTCTCGGCGCCGTTGTCATCCACGTCGTACATCGTGAAGGTGTACTCGGAGTCGCTGACGATCTTGATGACTTCCTTCATCTTCTTCATCTTGCCCGGGTTCATCGGGTCGGGATAGGTGGCCTTGAAGGTGTAGGTCTTCGAGGAGGCGTCGTACATGCCCTTGGACTGCATCATGCCGGTGCCCATGCTGTCGATCCAGGTCCCGACGTAGTGGCCTTGGATGTTGTCGTAGCCGGTGATGCCCATGCCCTCGAAGGGCTGGCCCATGAAGTCGCCCTTGAAGGAGTCCTTGATGTATCGGCCGCCCATGATCGATTCGGCGCGGCTCGTGCCTGAGGAGGTCATGGGCTCGGCGTCGGGTCCGCCCATGTAGGACTTGACGGTGACGTTCCAGGAGCCGACGAAGTAGTTGAGGCGCTCATGGTTCTCGTTGATCTCGGCGGCCTTCATCCAGGCTTCCATTTCCGCGGCTTCCTCGGGGGACATCGCGTGCTGGGCGCCATGATCCGCGGCCTTGTGCGGGTCGGCCTTGTCGTGGTGCTTATCCTGGGCCATGGCCGAGCCGCCCGCGAAGCTCGAGAGGGCGAGCGCAGCGACGAGCCAGCCGACATTCGTGTGACGTTTCATGAGACCGTAACTCCTGTTGCATGTCATGCGTCGAGAGAGCGATTGGGCTGCGGCCCACGAGTCCGCGGCGAACTCCGCCGCGGCCGCGCTCTGAGTCCCGACGCGGGTACCCCGATGATGGTACCAAACATTCCCCTTCCATGCAAGGGGAAAGTGAGGTGTGACGGGCCGGTCGGGCGCGATCAGCCGAGCAGTGCGTCGTAGAGGTCGGCGAGGCCGACGGAGCGCGTGGCGATGGTCTCGACGACGGGCCTGCGGCCTGCGACCTCGCGCAGGTCGCGCATGAGTTCGTTCTGGCCCGGGTGATCGGCCTTGTTGCACACGAAGACGTCGGCGATCTCGAGGATGCCGGCCTTGTCCATCTGCACGGCGTCGCCCATGCCGGGGACGAGCACGAGAGCGGTGCGATCGACGTGGGCGCGGATCTTGGTCTCGTTCTGTCCTGCGCCGACGGTCTCGACGAAGACGGTGTCGATGGGGCCTGAGAGTCCTTCGACGGGTGGCGGCTCGGCGCCGCCGATGAGTTCGAGGATTTCGTCGAGGGCGTGGTAATCCTCGCCAGAGATGGCGAGCGAGCGGTAGAACGCGGCCTCGTCGAGCGAGTTGAAGTCGACCCGGAGTCGATCGCCCAGCAGGGCGCCGCCGGTGATCGGGGACATGGGGTCGAACGCGACGACGGCGACGCGTCCCATTCCCGGGGTTTCCTTCGCGCGCCGGCAGTGCTCGGAGACGAGCTGCGCGACGAGCGTCGATTTGCCGGCGCCGGGGGAGCCCGTCACGCCGATGACGCGCGTGGGCCGGCGCTTTGGCGCCGCCTTCCGGAGGCCCTTGTCCGCGTGGAGGAGAGAGATATCCCGCGCGAGCTGCGCGACGGGGTGATCGGACACGGTCTCGCTGCGGGGCTTCACGGCGCTGCGCACGGCCTCGACGATGTCGAGGAGTCCGGTGGCGGTGGTGAAGCACTTGGCGACGCCCATCTCGGCGAGCTTTGCGAGGTCTTCCTGTGGGAGGATGCCTCCCATGTAGACGGGGATGTCGGGTCGTCCGACGTCGCGGAGGGAGTCGACGAGCTTCGGCCCGAGGACGAGGTGGGAGTTAGACATCATGGAGGCGGCGATGACGTCGCAGTCTTCATCGCGCGCGGAGATGGCGAGGCTCTTTGGGGTCTGCCAGAGGCCGGAGTAGATGACGTGTGCGCCGGAGTCGCGGAGGGCGCGGGCGATGACCTTCACGCCACGGTCGTGGCCGTCGAGCCCCATCTTGCCGAGGAGGACGCGCGGGCGGTGGGGGAGGTCTGCGCAGCGGTCGCGCTTCTCGAACTCGGAGGTAGCGAACTGGATGGCCGTCGCCATGGGGCGCGAGTCTCCTTGGGTGGATGCGCCCCCAACGAGGGCAGAGCGTGACGATAGCACACGGGGTAGCGGTGCGGTCAGGAGGACTTCTTCGCGGGCTTGGGCGCCGGCTTGGGCGAGGCGCACTCGCCGGCGCTCTTCTTGCCGCACGCGCACGACCCGCCCGATGGGGCGGAGCCTGCGTCGGTGGCGGAGGAGGGCTTGCCGTCGGAGGCCGCGGCCTTTTTGTAGGAGTCGCTTCGGTAGTCGGTCTCGTAGAAGCCGGAGCCTTTGAAGAGGACGCCGGCGCCGAGTCCGATGAGGCGCTCGACCTGGCTCTTGCCGCACTCGGGGCACTTCTTGACCGGCTTGGCGGTCATGGGCTGGAAGAGCTCGAACTGGTGCTTGCAGGCGTTGCAGCGGTACTCGTAGGTGGGCATCGCTCAGGCTCCTTCCTGGTTCGGCGCGACGATGACCATCGCGGGGCGTATGACGCGGTCTCCCAGGGTGTAGCCGCGCTGCAGGGACTGCACGACGTGTCCGGGCTCGACGCCCTCGACGGCGCGCTGCGCGACGGCTTGGTGTCGCATGGGGTCGAACTCATCGTTGACGGCGGGCTCGATGATGCCGGCGCCGTGACGCGCGAGGGCTTTCACGAGTTCGTCGTGGATGAGCTGGACGCCCTTGACGAGCTGCTCGGCGGTCATCTTCGAGACGTCGTGGCTGAGGGCCTTTTCGAAGTGGTCGAGGGAGAGGATGACACTCTCGACGACGGCTTCCATGCCGCGCTCGCGCGCCTCGCGCTCGTTCTGGAGCGAGCGGCGCTGATAGTTCTGGAAGTCGGCGAGGGTCCGGCGGTATTTGGAGTCGAGGTCGTCGCGCTCGGCGCGGAGGGCGTCCAGCTCGCTGTCCGGCTCGGGGCAGCAGGGTTCGCCCGGCGCGCCGCCGCAGCAGCCTCCCGCGTGCTCGTCGCGCGGCGTCTCGTGCTCCGACCTGTCTTTCTTCTCTCTCGTCATCGTCGTCTCGTCATCCCTGAGTTGCGCGGCTCAGCCGCCGATCGCGTCCCGGATCTTCCGCCACACACCGCCCCCGCCCTTGTCCGACACCGCGCTCTCTTCGGTCTCCGCGAGCTGGCGCAGCAGGTCCTCCTGCTTTGCGGTGAGCTTCCTCGGCACCAGGATCTCGATCACGGCGACAAGGTCGCCCCGTCTCCCGCCGCGCAGGTTCGGCAGGCCGGCGCCGCTGACGCGCAGCACCTTCCCGTGCTGCGTGCCCTTGGGCACCTCGAGGGTCGCGGGCCCGTCGAGCGTTTCGATCTCGAGCATCGTGCCGAGCGCGGCCTGCGTGAAGGTGATGGGCAGGGCGGCGACGAGGTTGTCGCCGTCGCGCTGGAACCGTTCATCCTCGCGGACGCGCACGACGACGTGGAGATCGCCCTTCACGCCCGAGCCGTCGGGAGAGACCTCGGGGCCGGGCGGCTCGCCCTCGCTCTGGATGCGCACGGCCTGCTGGTCGTGGATTCCCGCGGGGATTTTGACCTTGAGCTTGCGCTTCACGGGCGTGCGCCCGCGACCTGAGCAGTCGGCACACTTGTCTTTGACGACCTGACCCCGCCCGCCGCAGTGGGGGCAGGTGGTCTGCATGCGGAACATGCCGCCCAGGCCGGTCTGGACGACGTTGCCCTGCCCGCCGCACGTCTCGCACTTGGCGGGCTTGCTGCCTGCTTTGGCGCCGGTTCCGGTGCAGGTGTTGCAGACGTCGAGTCGTGAGAACTCGACGTCGCGTTCGCAGCCGGCGACGACGTCGGCGAGATCGATGACGACTTCGGTCTCGAGGTCGTAGCCGCGCGCGACGCCGCGCCGTGCGCGTGCGCCGCCGGGCTGGAAGCCGCCGCCCATGCCGCCGAAGATCTCGTTGAACATCGAGAAGATGTCGTCGACGCGCATGCGCGAGAAGTCGTGTCCGGCGAAGCCGCCCTGGGAGCGGAGCCCCTCGTGGCCGTGGCGGTCGTAGATGGCGCGGCGCTGCTCGTCGGAGAGGGCTTCGTAGGCCTCGGCGCACTCCTTGAATTTGGCTTCGGCGTCCTTATCACCCGGGTTGCGATCCGGGTGATACTTCATGGCCAGACGGCGGTACGCGCGCTTGATTTCCTCGCCGTCGGCGGAGCGTTCGACCCCCAGGACCTCGTAATAGTCGCGCGTGGTGGGCATGGTGTCCCTTCAACAAACCGGACCCGCGTCGGTTCCCCGGCGCGGGCCCGTCGATCTCCTATCGGCTCTCGCCTCCAGCGTCCATGCGTGGACCGTCGGTGATCGGGCTCACGCCACGGCCGTGGGCTCGGGCTCGCCCTTTTCCTTCAGTTCCGTCACCAGCACCTCGGTGGTGAGCATGAGTCCGGAGACGGACGCGGCGTTGAGCAGCGCGGTCTTGGGGACCACGGCGGCGTCGATGATTCCGGTCTTGACCATGTCGACGTATTCCTGGGCCGAGGCGTCGAAGCCCTGCGCGATGGGCAGGCTCTTGACCTTCTCGACGACGACGTCGCCGTCGGCGCCGGCGTTCTCCGCGATCTGCCACACGCAGGCCTCGAGGGCCTTGAGGAGGATCTGGAAGCCGAGCTTCTCGTCGCCCTTGGCCTTCGGCATCGCCTTCTCGACGGCGGCCTGTGCGCGGAGGAGCGCGACGCCGCCGCCGGGCACGTAGCCCTCCTTGGCGGCGTGGCGGGTGGAGTTGAGCGCGTCCTCGACGCGGTCCTTGCGCTCCTTCATCTCGGTCTCTGTGGATGCGCCGACGTTGATGATGGCGACGCCGCCGGTGAGCTTGGCGAGGCGCTCCATGAGCTTCTCGCGGTCGTAGTCGCTCGTGGAGCGATCGTGCTGCGCCTTGATCTGCTCGGCGCGGGCCTTGATGTCGGCCTTCTTCCCGCCGCCCTCGATGACCGTCGTGTCGTCCTTCGTGACGACGACCTTCTTCGCGCGACCCAGCTCGGAGAGCTGCACGGATTCGAGCGTGCGGCCCAGGTCTTCGGCGAAGAACGTGCCGCCGGTGAGGGTGGCGATGTCGCCCAGCATGGCCTTGCGACGATCACCGAAGCCCGGCGCCTTCACGGCGCACACCTTGAGCACGCCGCGGAGACGATTGACGACGAGCGCGGCGAGCGCCTCGTTCTCGACCTCTTCGGCGATGATGAGGAGGGGCTTGCCGCCCGTGGCGACCTTGTTGAGCAGGGGGAGGAAGTCGGCGAGGTTCGCGATCTTCTTCTCGTGGATGAGGACGTAGCAGTCCTCGAGCACGCACTCGGCGGTCTTGGGGTCGGTCATGAAGTAGGGGGAGAGGTAGCCCTTGTCGAACTGCATGCCCTCGACGTACTCGAGGCTGGTCGACGCGCTCTTGCCCTCCTCGACCTCGACGACGCCCTCGGGGCCGACCTTCTCGATGGCCTCCGCGATGATGTCGCCGATCTCCTTGTCGTGGTTGGCCGCGATCATGGCCACCTTGCGGTAGTCCTCGCGCCCCTTGCACTTCACGGCCATCTGGGAGATGGCTTCGCCGGCGGCCTCGGCGGCGGCGTTGATGCCGCGCTGCAGGGACATCGGGTTGGCGCCGGCCGCGACGTGGCGCAGGCCCTCGACGAAGATGGCCTCGGCGAGGACGGTGGCGGTGGTGGTGCCGTCACCCGCCTTGTCGTTGGTCTTCTTGGCGACCTCGTTCACCATCTTCGCGCCCATGTTGGCGAAGGGGTTGGTGAGGGAGACCTCCTTGGCCACGGTGACGCCGTCCTTGGTGACGGTGGGCCCGCCGTACGATTTCTGGAGGACGACGTTGCGTCCGGTGGGGCCCATCGTGACCTTCACGGCCCGCGCGAGCTGCTGCACGCCGCTCTTCATCTCCAGGAGCGCGCCGTCAGAGAACATCAGTTGCTTCGTCGCCATGGATTCGTCTACCTCAGGAGCGCCCGTGAAGCGCTCGGTGAATGGTTCTTCGAGTTCCGTGTGGCGCGCTGCCGCGCCGCTCTTCCTCTTCCGCCTTCTGCTTCTGGGCTTTCCTAGTGCCTAATGCCTAGTCCCTAGTGCCCATAGCATTACTGCCGGTCTCGGCTTATTCCACGATCCCGAGGATCTCGCTCTCGCGCAGGATCAGGTGCTGCTCGCCCTTGATCTCGATCTCGCTGCCGGCGTACTTGCCGTACACGACGACGTCGCCCTTCTTGACGGAGGGCTCGACGCGCTTGCCGTTCTCGAGCCGCTTGCCGGGGCCGACGGCGATGACGCTGCCGCGCACCGGGCGCTCCTTGCTGCTCTCGGGCAGATAGATGCCCGACGCGGTCTTGCTCTCCTGCTCGGCAGGCTTGATGACGATCCGATCTTCCAGAGGCTTGACGGCCATGTGTATGTGCTCCGTATTTCGTTGGTTGAAATGCTCGTGCGCTCTCGGGCTCAGAAGCCCATGCCACCCATCCCGCCCATGCCACCCATTCCGCCCATTCCGCCCATGCCGCCGCCACCGCCGTGGCCATGACCATGGTCGTGCTCGTCCTTCTCGACGGGCTTGTCGGTGATGATGCAGGCGCTGGTGAGGAGGACGGTGGCGACGCTGGCCGCGTTCTGGAGCGCGGTGCGGTCGACCTTGGCGGGCGTGATGACGCCCTGCTTGATCATGTCGCCGAACTCGAGGGTGAGGGCGTTGAAGCCGAACGACGCGTCGTCGGACTCGAGCACCTTCGACACGACGACCGTGCCCTTGGCGCCCGCGTTGTCGGCGATGGTCTGGCAGGGCACGGCGACGGCCTGGCGGACGATTTCCATCCCGACGCCCATGTCGTACTCGAACCGGCCGACGTCCTCGACGTGCACCTCGTTCTTCTTGCCGAACACGGCCTTCCACTGCGGGAGCTTCTCGATGGCCTTCCGCGCGCGGATCAGGGAGACGCCGCCGCCCGGGACGATGCCCTCCGCGACCGCGGCTCGCGTGGCGTGCAGCGCGTCCTCGACGCGGGCCTTCTTCTCCTTGAGTTCCGCCTCGCTCGCGGCGCCGACGTTGATCTGCGCGACGCCGCCGGCGAGCTTGGCCAGCCGCTCCTGCAGCTTTTCGCGGTCGTAGTCGCTCGTGGTCCGCTCGATCTCCGCGCGGATCTGCGCGATTCGGGCCTGGATCTTCTTGGTCTCACCGGCGCCCTCGATGAGCGTCGTGTTGTCCGCGTCGATCTCGACCTTCTTGACCATGCCGAGCTGCTTGAGCGAGACCTGGTCGAGGTCGATGCCCAGGTCCTTCATGATGGGGTCCGCGCCGGTGAGGACGGCGAGGTCCTCGAGCATGGCCTTGCGGCGATCGCCGTAGCCCGGGGCCTTGACGGCCACGACCTGCAGCGTGCCGCGGAGCTTGTTGATGACGAGGGTGGAGAGCGCTTCGCCGGAGACGTCCTCGGCGATGATGAGGAGGGGCTTCTTGGCCTCCATCACCTTCTCGAGGAGGGGGACGAGCTTGGTGACGGTGTCGATCTTGTCCTCGTGGATGAGCACGAGGGCCTTGTCGAGCACGACGCGCATGTCGTCGACGTCGGTGACGAAGTTGGGGGAGAGGTAGCCGCGGTCGAACTGCATGCCCTCGACGACCTCGACTTCCGTCTCGAGGCCCTTGCCCTCTTCGACGGTGATGACGCCGTCCTTGCCGACCTTCTCGAAGGCGTCGGCCATCATGGAGCCGATCTCCGCGTCGTTGTTCGCGGAGATGGTCGCCACGGCCTTGATGTCCGCCTTGCCGGAGACGGGCTTGCTCTGTTTCTCGATGTCGGCGGCGGCGGCCTCGACGGCCTTCTTCATGCCGCGCACGAGGGCGTTGGCGTCGACGCCGGCGGCGATGTGGCGGAGTCCCTCGCGGAAGAGGGCCTCGGCCAGCACGGTGGCCGTGGTCGTCCCGTCGCCCGCTTCATCGCTGGTCTTGGTGGCGGCCTGCTTCACGAGCAGGGCGCCCATGTTCTCGGCTTTGCTCCGGAGCTCGATCTCCTCGGCGACCGAGACCCCGTCCTTGGTGACGGTGGGGCCGCCCCAGGACTTGTCGAGCACGGCGTTGCGGCCGCGCGGGCCGAGCGTCGCCTTCACGGCATGGGCCAACTTCTCCACCCCGGCAAGCAGGGCCTGACGAGCGTCCGTATCGAAAGCGAGTTCCTTGACGGCCATTGAGGTTCCTTCTCCAGAGAGTGCCTTCATGAACTGGGGTCGGGCGAGCGAGCGCCCCGACCGCGCGAGCCCAAAGCCTTGGGCAACCCGGATGCCAGCCTCAGACGGCGCCGGACGCATGCCGCGCGGGCGCAAACCCTTGATCTGTTGGGTTTCTGGCTGTGCCCGTGAGGCGGATCGCCTCTCGAGGCAGCAGCGCGCGCCGGGGCGTCTGCCGCTTTGGCAGATGGTCAGACGCTCCCGCGGAGCACCTGACGCAGCCCGGGAGCCGGGGAAAGAATGGCCCGCGCGATCCGAAGGCTGTCCTGCATCCCGCTCGCCACCCCCATCGTGAAGAGGAGCGACCCCACGGCCACGAGCACGCTTCCCGAGTCCTGCAGCGCGTCCTGCATGCTCGGAGTTACGAACACCGACCAGCCCCACAGCCCGTCCCCCGCCCCGGCCACGATCACCACGAGCGCCATGGCCAGGATCGTTTGCCGGTCGACCCGCCCGGTCCGCAGGGCGAGGCTCCGTTCCACGAGCACGCGCGCGTTCGTCCGCAATGAGAGCAGGATCACCAACAGCGAGCCGTTGAGCAGCGCGCGCATCATGAGGCGCTCGGGTTGCGGTCCGCCGACGAGATAGGGGGGCGCGGCGCCGGGGTCGATCACTTCCTGGATGCGCCACACGCTGTACGCGAGCGGCGCATAGGCCGCGACGCCCAGGAGCGCGAGCAGCATGCCCCACCATCTGGTGTTGCGCGTGGGGCGGACGAGCGCGAGCGAGCCGAGCGCGGAGACGCAGATGGAGGCGATTGTGGCCTCGCCGATCCACTCCGGCGTCCGGATAAAACGTGTGCCGCCCCACCCGACGCGTTCGAGCACGTCGAGGAGTCGCGGGATCCACGAGAACGCAACGCCGAAGAACGCGCCGAACGACCATGCGATGAGCCCCGCGGCCGTGAGCATCGGCGCGGGCATCGGCTGCAGCTCTTCCGCGCTCGGATCGACGGTGGCGAGGATGGTGCCGCGCACGGCGATCCCGCACTCGGGGCAGACGCCGCGGATGGAGACGCCCTGGAGGTTGTAGCCGCAGCCGACGCACGAGAGCGCGCCGCCGAGCAGGAGCCCGAGGCGCTCCGGCGCCGCGCCCGGTGACGACGATCTCGCGCTCTGTGATTCGTCGTCGGGATGTGTGCCGGGTTCGTTCGCCACGCCGGACGAGTCTAACCCAAGCCGCAACCCCGAACACTCGCCGATAACTTCGTCGGGCCCGACGCAACGCGTGCTCGGTTTGCCCCGTATCCTCTCGAGATCACCATGCTCGACGCGATCAACAGGCTGCGCGACAACATCCGGCGGGCGTTCTTCGGCCACGACGACGCCGTCGACCGCGTCATCACCTGCCTCCTCGCCCGGGGCCACGTTCTCATCGAGGACGTCCCCGGCGTCGGGAAGACGGTGCTCGCGACCGCCCTGGCGCGATCGCTCGACTGCTCGTTCTCAAGGCTCCAGCTCACCCCCGACATGCTGCCCTCCGACGTGCTGGGGGTCTCGGTCTACGACCGCGAGTCGGGCCGGTTCGAGCTGAAGCGCGGGCCCATCTTCGCCAACGTCGTGCTCGCCGACGAGATCAACCGCACCACTCCTCGGACGCAGTCCGCGATGCTCGAGGCGATGAACGAGGCGTCCGTTTCCGTCGACGGGCGCGTCATCCCGCTCGAGCAGCCCTTCATGGTCATCGCCACGCAGAACCCGGCCGAGTTCGAGGGCGCTTACCCGCTCCCGGAGAGCCAGCTCGATCGGTTCCTGATGCGGATCCACCTGGGCTACCCCTCTCCCGAGGAGGAGGCTCGCATTCTGGAGCAGCGTCCGGGCAGCCTCCCGCACGCGGAGGCGTCGACGACGCCCGTCGGCGCGTCGGCGGGGGCGCACGCCGGTTTGCGCCATCTCGCGCCCGTGCTCACGCGCGACGAGGTGCTCATGCTGCAGGCGCGGGTCGACGCCTGCCGGCTCGACCGCTCGCTCATCGATTACATCATCGCCATCGCCACCGCCACGCGGAATCATCCCGAGCTGCAGATCGGCCTTTCGCCGCGCGGGGCGCTCGCGCTGGGGCAGGCGGCGCGGGCCACGGCCGTGGTCGCGGGACGTGACTACTGCATCCCGGAAGACGTCTATTCCAACGTGCAGGGCGTGGTGGCGCACCGGCTGGTCGCGCGCGGGCACGTCTACAACGGGCGGACTGGCGCGGCTCGACGCGTCCTCGAGAACGTCGTCCAGAGCATCGAGAGCCCGGCATGAGCGAGCACGGCCGGCCGCCACGCGGCGCCGGCAAGCGCGGGCTCGCAATCCGCCGACGCGCGACATAATGCGCGCACCAGCAGGAGACGCGGCATGGCAAGGCTCGTTCGTCACACACTCAAGACGCCCATCAAGATCGAGCCGCAGGACAGGACGATCTCCGTCTGCGCGTGCGGGCTCTCGGCGAAGTTCCCCTTCTGCGACGGGGCGCACAAGTCATGCGCCGACGAGAAAGACGGACGCATCTACGTCTACGACGCGGATCGGAATGTCATTGAGGAACGCGAGGACCGTCAGGAAGGCTGACCGGCCGCGAGGCTGATCTTGGCGATGACCTGGGGCGGCTCTGCGGCGATGGCGTCGGCGACCTCGCGCCGGTGGACCTGGATCTCGCGCGGGAACTCGAACGCGATGCGGACGCGATCGCCCTTGATGCCGACAATCCGCACGACGCCGGTTGGGTTCCGGGGGTCGCCGATGACGACTTCTTCGCCCTCTCTCCTCGTGATGACGAGCATCCGGTCCTTCTCCTGACCATGCCGCGCGCCCGGAGTGGCCTTGGCGCACGGTCTCCCACCTCTGCTTGGAGCATACCACCGGCCGGGCGGGATGGGAAACGCCTTCCGAACAAAGAATACGGCTCCCGGGCGGGGTGACGGGTGGGTGGTGGCCGACCCAGGAGGGGGCGCCGCGGGCCTCAGGCGGCCTCGAGATCAGGGCACAGGTGGACAGTTCTGCCCGAACGCGGAGAGGACGTCGTTGAGGTCGAGCATGTTGACGGCGCCGTCGTTGTTGCAGTCTCCGGGGATGGAGCCCGGGTCGCCGGAGCGGGCGTAATTGGCAAGGACGAGGACGAGGTCGAGGAAGTTGGTGAGGTGGTCGTTGTTGGCGTCGCCGAGGGCGTTGCGGAAGCGGGCGAGGTAGCGGGAGGGCTGGCCGTCGGCGAGGGAGAGTCCGTGCGCGAGGTAGAGGTCGCCCCCGAACACCGCCGTGTCGTAGTGCGCGTCCCCATCCCACTGCGAATAGTGGCCGAAACTCAACCGGCTCATCACCGGACGCCAGGCATGGCCGTCCCACGCCGCGAACTTGTCAACGAACGCGGGATCGCTGAAGTAGGCGTTCGACATCAGCTGGCCGTTGTACACCCACATCCGCCGCACGTACGGAGACGGCTCGGTCCCGAGACCCGACCACGACGTGCCGTTCCAACGAGCGATGTATTTGATGGGCTGATGGTCCGCCTCGGCAAAAGAGCCCGCGGCATAGAGATCGCCCTCCCACACCTCAAGGTCGTAGACCGTGCACTGACTGGTTCCGTTTGTCATGCGCAGGCCGAGCGGCTCCCAGGCCGAGCCGTTCCACGAGAGCACTCGGCTCGACGTGTTCGGCAGCGCAGGGTCCGGGATGTTCCCGCAGATCACGAGACGTCCGTTCCACACGATCATGTCGGTGATGAACGCCCCCGCCAGCGGCGCGCCGAACGGCTCCCACCCGCCGCCATTCCAACGCGAGAACGACACGGGCACGGCCTGGTAGAGCGAACTGGTCGGAGACGCCGCGACGATGTACGAACCCTCGAACTCCACCGAGCGCTGGAGATACGGCGAGGGGAAGGACGGCAGCGTCGTCCATGCCGAGCCGTTCCACGCGGCGATCTGATCGAGCACGCCATACTGCCCGCGCGCCACGACCTGATCGCCCACCCGCGTCAGTTGCACCGGCGCGAAGCCCGGCCCGCTGTCCGTGGGCGACCACGTCGACCCGTCATAAGCCGCGGTGTTGGCTGCTGCGCCGTCCGGCGTGTACAAAAAGGCGCCCGAGGCTAAGAGCCGCCCGTCGGCAACGGCCAGCGCGGCAATGCTTCGGTCAAACCCGGTGGCGGGAAACGCTCGCCATCCTTCGTTCCATCCTTCGTTCCATCGCACAACACACGAGGCATTCGGTGTTGTGAGCCCCACGAACGACCCGCCGAGGATGAGGTCGTCGCCATCGCTACTCATCGTCCAGGCTCCGCTGTTCATTCCCGAGGCGAGCGGCGTCCACGCTACGCCGTTCCAGCGCGCCAGCCCCGTGTTGACGATCACCCCGTTGATCGACCGCAACTGACCCGCGGCGTAGAGATAGCCGCCATGGCTGTGCACGGCCCAGCGCGACGACGGCTGGTTGACGATCAGATTGCCGGACAACGCATGCCACCGCTGCCCGTCCCAGCGCGCGATGTCGCGCGCGGGTACGGCTTGCCCGCCGATCTGAGTGCCCGCAAGGCTGAACGTGCCGTTCGCAATGAGCGACCCGTCGTGCACGACAAGCAACCAGACCGCTTGACTACTCCCCCCCCACACGCCTCCACCCACGTCCACCCAGGAATTCCCATTCCATCGCAAAATGTTTCGGTAGCGGTAGACGCCCAGATTCTCGTCGTATGACGTGAACATCCCGCCCGCGTACACCTCCCCTTGGTAGACCACGAGCGAACGCACCCATCCGCCCGACCCGCCCCCACTGACCACCGACGGAAACGGGATGCCCTCTCCCAACGCATGCCACTGAGCGCCGTCCCAGCGCGCGACGTTCTGAGCCGCTACTCCGCCCAGATTCTGAAACACTCCACCGACGTACAGGCTGCCCTCGTGCGCAGACATCCCGTACACGGCGAGCGTCGACGCGGGGCCGGGCAGTTCCGCGATAGTCTCCCAGCTCACTCCCGTCCAACGCGCGACAAGCGCCTGAGCCCCCGCCTGATTCGTCGTCCGACCGCCCGCGTACAGCACGCCGTCCAGCACGGCCACCGATTGCACATACATCGCCGGCCCCACGCCGAACCCCTGCCACCGTTCCCCATCCCACATCGCCACATTCAGGACCGCGCTGTTCCCCGCGATCGAGAACGTCCCCCCGATCACCAACCGCTCCGGCTGCGGCCCGCTCGCCCCGTCCGGGTCCCAGCGCGTGATCGCATTCACCCCGCCGTTCACGCCGTGCACCCCGTACCCCGGCCTCCAACCCGCGCACGGGTCGCTCATGCCCGGGCGCGCACACACGGGCGCGGCGATGAGCAGTGCGATCAACGTATTCACCAACCACTTCATGCCGTCACGCGGAAGAATCATCTGTATCTCCATCTCCGGAAGGACAGTGCTCACGGCGCCACCGCGCAGGACTGGCCGAACGTGCTCAGCACGTCGTTCAGATCAAGGAAGTTCACCACCCCGTCGTTGTTGCAATCACCCGGGATTGTCCCCGCTGCGCCCGACGTCAGGAACGCGTCCAGCACGAGCACCAGATCGAGGAAATCCGTCCGAGCGTCGTTGTTCGCATCCCCCGTCGCGTTCCGTCCACGGATCACCCTGTACGCGACCGGGATCGTGCCGTACGAGAGGCTCCCCACGCCCACCAGCTCTCCGCCGGTCAACGCGAGCGAACTGACATACTCGGGTCGCGGCGCGAACAGGTTTTGCAGCGTGCCCGGCAACTCGAGCACCCAGTCGTGGCCGTTCCAGCGCGCGAGCGTGCTCGTCTGGCTCGCCAGCATCCCGTAGAACGTCCCGTACGCCAACAGCTGCCCGTTGTACACCCCCAGCCCAAGCACGCCCGAGCCGATGCCGCCCCCAAGCGCCGTCCACTGCGACCCGTCCCAGCGCGCCACGTTCAATGCCGGTGCGCCCCCAGCGGTCGTGAACGCGCCCGCGGCGTACAGCGAGCCGTGCGCCACGGCGAGCCCGTACACCGGCCCGTTCATGCCCGCGCCCACCGGCGACCACGACGTGCCGTTCCATCTGGCCACGTAGTGCGCTGCGCTTCCCCCTGCCGTGCTGAACGCCCCGGCGGCGATCAGCTCGCTCCCGTACGTCGCCATCGCATACACGCTGCCGTTGAGCCCGGGGCCGAGCGCGCTCCACGATCCCCCGTCCCATCTCGCGATCCGCGACGCCGGCGCGCCGCCCGCAGACGTGAACGCGCCGCCCACATACAGCGCGCCGTTGTGCACGTGCGCCGCTCGCGCAATGGCGCTCACCCCGGACCCCAAGGCGCCCCACGACGCCCCGTTCCAGCGCGCGACGCGCCCGTGCGCCGTCCCCCCGATCGACGTGAAATCACCCGCCACGATCAACTCACCGTTGAACGACGCCATCGAGAACGCAAGCCCGTTCGGAGCCGGGAGAATCGGCGCCCATTTCACCCCGTCCCATCGCGCGAACCCCGCGGCCGCACGGCCTCCCGCGGCGCCGAACGTGCCCGACACAAACAAATCGCCCTGGTTCGCGCCCACCGTGTACACCGTGTCGTTCAGGCCGGGCGCGACCGGTGTCCAAACGCTCCCGTTCCAATGCGCAAACCCCACCGCGCCCCCGCTGCCGAACAAGCGAACGGACCCCGCCATGTACAGGTCGTCCGCATCCCCCAGCAAGCCCGAAGCCGTGCCCTCCGTCCCGAAAGGCGCGCCGACCAACTCCCACGCCGAGCCCGTCCATCGCCGGAGGTAGTTCGTCCCGCGCGCGGGAGTGAAGATGTCGATCGACTGAAACTCCATCGCGTGCAACGCCCCCCCGACCACCCCGAGAGCGTTCACGGCGTACGTCAGCCCGCTCCCGATCGGCGCCCACTCCGCGCCCGTCCAGCGCGCGATGCGCGCGGCCGGAGCCCCGCCGATCGTGGTGAAATCCCCGCCGATGACCAGATCCCCGTTCCACACCATCGCCTCGTACACCGGCGTGTCCGGCGCACCGCCCATCGGCCCCCACGACGCCCCGTCCCACTGCGCGACATAGTTCGCGGGCGATCCGTACTGCGTCGTGAACGAGCCCGTGGCCACCAGCCGACCCCCGACATTTGTCAGATCCGAAACGGTGTTGCTGAACGTGCCGACCCGCTCCCACGCGCTCCCCGTCCAGCGCGCCAGGTATTGCTTGTTAACCCCGTCGATGGTCGTGAACGAACCCGCGACGTGCAGCGTCCCGTCATACCACTCCAGGTCCGAGATGCGATTATCAAATGTTCCTGGCAGCACCGACCACGAGGACCCGTCCCACACGTGCACGCGATACGCGTAGGCGATCGTCCCCACAATCTCCTGAACCCCGACGTACAGCAGCTGGTCCCGAACGAGCAAGGCCGTGCCGTACCCGTTCCGGCCGGTGTCGATCGGCACGAGCTCCCCGCCGACCCACTGAACCAGCGGTGTGGAGCGCCCGACAAGCGGGAGGGCTCGTTCCGTCGCGATCAGAATCCTCGATGGCTCGGGGCCCGGCCCGTCCGGGTCCCACCATTCCATCTTCGACGCGCTGCTGATCCAATCCGACGACGAGTCTCCTCTCCAGCCCCCGCATGCCGCGCCGACCATCTGGCGTCCATGCGAGGCGCTGGACGTCAACGCCACAAGCGCAACAAGGGCGACCCGAGCCGCGAGATATCGCAATGTCATGGAGGAATTCCGGAAAGTGCGTGTGGTGCGGACGCGGCTGCTCCGCCCCCGGGTCTGGCCCGAGGGATCAGCCCTGCCAAAGAGGTACGGCGGCCCCCGCGACCGGATTCACCCCGCCGAACAAATTCATTCCGACCTCATTCCCCGACCACACACACCCGCCCGAACACCGACAGCACGGCGTTCAAGTCGCCGAAACCCACCGTCCCGTCATTGTCCACGTCGCCCTGCACCGTGTCCGGCGCACCCGCCGCCCCGTAATTCGACAACGTCAGGTTCAGATCGCCGAAGTTCACGACGTTGTTGCCGTCCGCGTCCCCATCCATGTCCTTCCACGATGCGATGTAGTACGAGGGCTGCCCGTTGACAGACGTGAACCAGCCCACGGCATACAGGCGCCCGCCGTGAACGCCAAGCCCGTACGCGGCGCTCGGGAAACCGGCGCCCAGAGGACTCCACTGCGCCCCGTTCCAGCGCGCAGTCGAACTCGCCGGCGTTCCGCCCGCGCTCGTGAAGCTGCCCATGGCGTACAGCTCGCCGTTGTACACGGCAACGGAGCCCACCGGCCCATTCAGTCCCGATCAGAGCGAATGCCACTCCCGCCTATCCCGGGCCGCGATGCGCGACGCGAGCGTGTTGCCCGCCATCGAAAAGTCACCGGCCACCACCAGCAACGCCTCCGCAGGACCGGCGCCGTCGGGGTCCCACGTCGTGGTCGCGTACGCATTGGCATCAAGTCCGGGCGGCATCCCGCCCATCGGCGTCCAACCCGCGCACTCCGCGGACCGGGCTGACGCCGCACACGCAACGATCGCGACCAGTGCTGCGCACACGGCGAATCTGAGCAGTCGGTATGTCATAGGTCCCTCGAAACACAGCGTCAGCCAGCCCCC
The DNA here is from genome assembly GCA_964410465.1 of uncultured Phycisphaeraceae bacterium. Classification (GTDB taxonomy): domain Bacteria; phylum Planctomycetota; class Phycisphaerae; order Phycisphaerales; family UBA1924; genus CAYPGJ01. The sequence goes on from CAYPGJ010000007.1 coordinate 54,982, forward strand.
GAGGCTCCCCGCAAGACAATGTCAGAGTGTACATCCGTGGTCGTGTGCCACAAAGAAAAAAAGGGCGTGCCGTTACGCCACCGCCTCCACCCCGGAAACCTCCGGGATGTTGTCCTTCAGGTTCTTCTCGATCCCCAGACGCAGCGTCATCGTCGCCGACGGGCAGCCCACGCACGCACCCAAGAGACGGATCCGCACCACCCCGCTCGAGGTCACGTCCACCAGCTCTACGTCACCTCCGTCCGCCTGGATCGCGGGCCGGATGAGATCGATGATCTCCCCGACACGGGCCGGGAGGTCGGACGAGGAGGTTGTCGGCGTTGCGTGTGACATGCTGGGAGAGATCGGGTCGTGTTGGCCGCGCACGAGGCCAGCGCGGCCGGGGGGCGTGGAACGCAGGATGGTAGCCGAGGGCGTCGGAGTGGGGGGGCTCGTACACTCGCCGCATGAGCGGACGAGCGAATCGGTGGGGGTGGCTGGGCGCGGGAGTGGTCTCGGCGGGGCTTCTCTGGAGCGCGGGATGCTCGGGCTCGGCCCGCGTCTCCGACCCCATGGCCGACGCCCTGAGCCCGACGCTGGAGAGCGGGAAACGGGTCTCCGCCATCGAGGCCTCCGTCGGCATGAAGGAGCGCGGCGAGGTCGAGCGCGCCGCCTGGCGCGAGGCGATGAAGAAGATCGCCTGGAGCGCCGCCACGTATGTCGGCGTCCGGCTCGCAGCCGTGGACGCTCTGCTTGAGGACGATGAGGCGGACACACGCACGATGCTCGGGCTCATGGTCGCGCGCGAGCCGCAGCAGCCGATGGTGGACCGGATCGCCACGCTCGCCATGGAGCGCGGGTGGGCGGAGATGACGGGCGCGCTGGTCCGTCGGTGGGCTGTGGTGTCCGCGGGGCGGGAAGGGCCCGATCGCATCGAGCGGCGCGCGATCGAGGCGCTCCACCCGGGAACCCCCGTGGCCGACGTGGTGTTCGAAGAGTTTGCGAGACCGGCGCCGAAGGACAACGTGCTGGAGTCGCGCCGGAGGACCGATGCATGGGCCGTGCTGTGCCGCATCGATGAGGACGGCTCCCGGACAAAGGCGTTGTTGGCGAAGATGGAGGAGGGCGGCGATGACGACGTGATGGGCGCGCTGGTGGCGGGCGCGCGCGAGCTGCGCGTGACGCCGAGGACCGGAGAGCAGTTGGAATGGCTGATGGCGCTGCGCGAGGAGCGTCGTCGGGCGTGGTGGGACGAGGCGAGGGGAGTGATCGACGGCCTCCGCGCAGAGCACACGGAGGGCTTCGAGCTGCGACACATCGCGGGTGTGCTGTGGGCCAAGGAACGCAGAAGCGCGTGGCTTGCGGCAAGTCGGGACGAGCTGCTCGCGGAGCTGCGCGCACGACTGGCCGGGCGGAAGCTGCACCAGCGCATGGCCGAGCAGGGCGAGGGCGCGTGGGGTCGGCGCGAGAACCTGGAGACGAACGAGAGCAGGATGGCGTGGGGGGACGCGCTGCTCACGCTCATCGCGACCGAGGCGATCACGGACCAGGGCGTCTTGGGGGCGCTGGGCGCACAGGTGAGCGCCGATCGGAAGGACACGAGCACGGAGCACGGGGGCGTGATGGTGTGGCAGGACGGGGCGTTCGCGGCGTTGAGCTTCCCGCCCAGGCCCGCGCAGCGCGCGGGTGACAACCGCTTTGTTGCCAGCCCGGAGCTGCTCGCCGCGGGCCGGATGGGGCTGCTCGATTACCACTTCCACGCCCGCGTGGCGGACGAGAAGGAGTACGCGGGGCCGAGCGGCGGCGACAAGGACTACGCGCGCGTGCTGGGGCGCAGCTGCCTGGCGTTCACGTCGGTGCGCAAGGGCGTGCTGAACGCGGACTACTACCAGCCCAACGGCGTCGTGATCGATCTCGGCGAGGTGACGGTCGTCGAGGAGTGAGGCGCGGATGACGCAGCTGGTCGTGATCGGGCTGGTGATCGCGCTCGTGGCGCACGACGCGCTGCGCGCGGCGGGCGCAGGCGTCGCCTCGGGCGGGTCCGGGGGCGTCGCATGGATGGGGCGCGGCGGTCCGGACGCGACCTGGTGGATGCTCCTCGCCTACGGGCTGATCGCCCTCGCCACGCACCTGTGGGTGTGGCGCTGCGCACGCGGGCTCGACCGCACCGGCAGCGTCGCCTACCTCTGGAGCGCTCGCTCGATGACCGCCGTCGGGCGCGCCGCCACCCTCGTCGTCTTCGTGACCAGCCTCTTCGCGCTCGGCTGGCTCGAACGCGTCCGCGACACGATCGGCGACCGGGTCATCCTCGACGAGATCGTCGCGATGTCCCCCGCGCTCGGCGTCATGATCCTTGGCTACTGGTCCTACGGCATCGTCGACCGTCGGCTCCGCGAAGCCTCCGTCTTCGCCTCCGTCGAGCGCGGCGAGGTCGTCCATCCTCCACGCTCAGCGTGGGCCTACATGACCGACCAGGTCCGACACCAGGTCCTCTTCCTCCTCGTCCCCATGTGGATGGTCCTCGCCTGGGTCGAGGCCGTGGGCATCGGTGCGAGCTGGCTCGCCGTGCGCGGCGCCGGATGGCTCGACTCCGGCACGGGCTCGCTCGTCGTCGGCGTGATCGACGCCGCCGGCGCGCTCGCCGTCTTCGCCGTCGCTCCCCCGCTGGTCCGACGCATCTGGAAGACCGAACGACTCGGCGCCGGGGAGCTCCGCAGCCGACTCGAAGAACTCTGCGCTCGCCACGGCGTCCGCCACCGAGGCATCCTCCTCTGGCGCACACACGGCACGATGATCAACGGCGCCGTCATGGGCCTCCTCCCGGGACTGCGATACATCCTCCTCACCGACCTCCTCCTCGAGCGACTCGACGAACGCGAGGTCGAGGCCGTCATGGCCCACGAACTCGGGCACATCGTCCGCAAGCACGTGCCGTGGCTCCTGGGCGGCATGGCCGCCTCCCTCGGCATCAGTGCGCTGCTCGCCGGATGGGCCGGGCGCGCCGTCGCCGAGATCGTCGGCGTGGACGGCGCCCTCGCCGAGATGGTCGATGCCGCAGCCGCCCTCGCGGGCATCGTCGTCGGCCTCGAACTAGTCGGACGCATCAGCCGCATGTTCGAGCGCGAGGCCGACGCCTTCGCGGTCCAGCACCTCGCCGGCATGCGGTCCGGCGGCAGCGGCAAGGGCGTCCTGATCACGGAGGAGGCCGCCGAGGGGATGCGCGGGGCTCTCCTCGCCGTCGCACGCGAGAACCACATCCCTCTCTCGAAATGGACCTGGCGCCACGGGAGCATTGCCGGACGGATCAGCCGCATCGGCGAGCTCGTCGGACAGCGCGTCGGGTCGCTCCAGATCGACCGCGCCGCCGCCCGCGTCCGCTGGTGGATCGTCCTCGCCCTCGCTCTCGTCGCCGCCGGCAGCATCCTCGAATCCGCAGGGCTCTGGTGAGCCCGGTGTGCGAGCCGGCACGAGAGTGACGATACTGGTGGGCGATGCGCTTCATCAAGATGCACGGCTGCGGCAACGATTACCTCTTCGTCGAGGCCTTCGACGCGCGCGACGAGCGCCCCGACTGGTCCACCCTCGCCCGCGAGATCAGCGACCGCCGGCGAGCCGTCGGCGCCGACGGGCTCATCGTCCTCTCGCCGCCCACCGACTCCGCCTCCTCACGGGCCGCCGCGTTCCGCATGCGCATCTGGAACGCTGACGGCAGCCCGGGCGAGATGTGCGGCAACGGCCTCCGCTGCGCCGTCCGCCTCGCCCTCGACAAAGGCCGCGCCAAAGCCGACGAGCACAACGCACTCCTCGTCGAGACCGGCGCAGGGCTCCTTCGCGCCTCCATCTCACAGACCGCTCAAGGCCTCATCGACTCCGTCTCCATCGACATGGGCGAATACCGCCTCGGCCCGCGCGCCGTCGGCATGGACGAATCCGTCACCACCGCGCGCGACGACCACGCCGACATCAACAACCTCCAAGGCCTCCTCGTCTCCGTCGGCAATCCACACTTCGTCCACTTCACCAACGACGACGTCGACACCCTCGACGTCGCGCGCCTCGGCCGCGCCATCGAAACGCATCCTGCCTTTCCCAACCGCATCAACGCACACTTCGTCAACGTCCTCTCCCGCTCCGAACTCCGCGCCCGGACCTGGGAGCGCGGCGCCGGCCTCACCGAAGCCTGCGGCACAGGCGCCTGCGCCATCGTCGCCGCCGGCCTCGTCACGAATCGACTCGATCCCCAAGTCACCGTCCGCATGCCCGGCGGCACGCTCCGCATCACGTGCCGCAACAACCACGTCACGCTCGAAGGCCCCGCCGAGTACGTCAGCGAAGGCACGTGGTACGGCGGTGTCCCCGCCGACGCGCCCACAAGCCCCACCCTCTCCCGCGGCGGCGTCACCCTCCGCTCACTCCGCGATGCAGACCTCGACGCGCTCCACGAATCCATGCAGGAGTTCGAGGCCATCGACAACATGCGCACGCCCCCCTGGCCATACCTCTGGGGCGAGGCCGCACGATGGCTCATCCGGCTCCGCCGCCTCCACGCCCTCGGCGACGCCTCCGTCTTCGGCATCGAAGTCGACGGCGCCCTCGCCGGCACCGCAGGCCTCTCCTTCGACCGCGCCATGCGCCGAGCCGAACTCGGCTACACCGTCATGCCCGCCTTCCGTGGCCGCGGCCTCGCGACCCACGCCGCGAAGATCCTTCTCGATCATGCCTTCGAGGCGCACCCGCTCAACCGCGTCTACGCCGAGCACTTCACCACCAACCCCGCCTCCGGCCGCGTGCTCGAGAAAGCCGGCATGCGCCGCGAAGGAGTCCTGCCCGCCAACGTCTGGCGATTCGGCACGACGCGCGACGTCGTGCTCTTCGGCCTGACACGCGAACAGTGGCTCGCACAACGAAACCAAACCGCAACCCAAGGGAACGCCTGACATGCCGCTCAACTCGCTGGAGAAGGAAGTTTGCGAAGTGCTCGAGGAGCGCTTCGCCGTCATGGAGGACGACCTCGAGCGCTACGTCGCCATCCCCACCGGCCACAACCACGCCCCCGGCCTCGACGAGTTCAGAAAGGACGTCACCGACCGCTGCCGCGCCCTCCGCGCCTCCGTCGAGTACGCCGACGGCGATCCCAAGCCCGACTGGCTCCTCGGCGCCTCCTCCGGCAAACCACCCGTCACCGCCGTCTGCCGCGCACGCTCCGGCGCCAAAGGCGCTCGCATCCTCCTCTCCGGCCACCTCGACACCGTCTTCCCGCCCCCCCCGCGCGGCTCATTCCTCAAAATGACCCGCACCCCCGGCAGCCCGAGAAAAGCCGTCGGCCCCGGCGTCGTCGACATGAAGGGCGGCATCGTCATCGCGCTCCACGCCCTCGAAGCCTTCGCCGAGCTCGACGTGCGCCTCGCCTGGACCTACATCTTCAACAGCGACGAAGAGACCGGCTCCTACCACAGCGAGCGCGCCCTCCGCGCCGAAGCGAAGAATCACGACATCGCCTTCGCCACCGAGCCCGCCCTCCCCAACGGCTCCATCGTCACCGAGCGCCTCGGCAGCGGGCAATTCATGATCGAAGCGCGCGGCAAATCCGCCCACGTTGGCCGTGACTTCGCAAGCGGCGTCAATGCGGCCGTCGCGCTCTCCCGCGCCGTGGTCGCTACCGGCGACATGGCCGACGCCTCCGCAGGCCGCATCGTCAGCGTCGGCGTCCTCGAAGCAGCCGATGCCACCAATATCGTTCCCGACCGCGCTCGCGCATGGGGGAACGCGCGCTTCCCCGACGAGCGCGTCTCCGAAGAAATCCAGCAACGCCTCCGCGCGCTCGAGACCGCCGACGATGCCCTGCCCAGCGTCCGGGTGCACCGCAGCTTCAACCGGCCCGCCAAACCGAAGACCGAGGGCGTCGCCCGCCTCGCAGCCATGGTCCTCGCCGCCGGCGCCGACATGGGCCTCGCCCTCGGCGAAGGAAAAACCGGCGGTGTCTCCGACGGCAACATCCTCCAGAGCGAAGGCCTCCCCACCATCGACACCATGGGCGTCCGCGGCGGCGGACTCCACACCACCTCCGAGTGGATCGAACTCGACAGCCTCCTCGAGCGATCACAACTCCTCGCCATCTCCATGCTCCGCGTCTCTTCGGCGTGGCGATGATCTCTTGAATAGGATGAGTGGTTCTGGGACGGTCGGGCGACGTTCGGCATTCGTCCGGCCGATGAACAGGGATTCGGCCCCGTGAGGGCCGCATCGGCGGGAGCGGTGCCCGCTCCCACAACGCTTCTCGAAGCGGAAAGGCGGAGATTCGATGGCGTCAGCAGGGACGGCAGCAGCGGAGGCGGGCGTGAAGCACAACCAGGAAGCCACCTCGGGGACCATCGGCGAGCAGCTCCGACACAGCCCCGCCGTGCGCGCCGCCATCCAGGCCATCCAGAACGAGGTTCGAGCCAAGCAGGCCGCCATCACCGCCGTCCGCGGGCCCGCCAGCGACGCCTCCGCCAAGGCCTACGCAAAGACACTCGAACAGGCCGGCGAATCGCGCGGCCGCGCCCTCCTCTACCCATACCTCGGCTCCGGAATCGGAAACGGACCCTTCGTCGAAATGGCCGACGGCTCCGTCAAGATGGACATGATCTGCGGCATCGGCGTGCAGTTCTTCGGACACTCCGACGCAGACCTCATCGGCGCCGCACTCGAAGCAGCTACCGAAGACATCGCCATGCAGGGACACCTGCAGTGCAACACCGCTGCATACGAGTTCGCGCAGCGACTCGTCCGCGCCGCCTCGAAGAGCAGCCGACTCGCCCACGCCTTTCTCGCCAACTCCGGTGCGCTCGCCAACGAGAACGCCATCAAGATCAGCTACCAGAAGCACGCCCCTGCGAGCCGCGTCATCGCCTTCAACCACTGCTTCATGGGACGCACCGTCACCATGGCCCAGATCGGCGACTCCGCCGGCGGACGCGAGGGCATCCCCCTCTCCACCCAGGTCGACTACATGCCCTTCTTCGACGCCGCCGCCGCCAAGCGCATGACCGCGGGCGATGTCTCCGGACAGACCCGCTACATCGACATGGCGCTCTGGCATCTCCGCCAGTACATCGACCGATACCCCAAGCAGCACGCGGCCTTCATCTTTGAGCTCATCCAGGGCGAGGGCGGGTTCAACACCGCGCCACGCGAGTTCTTCATCGAGCTCATGAAGCTCTGCAAGGACGCCGGCATCGCGGTCTGGGACGATGAGGTCCAAACCTTCGGCCGAACCACCGAGATGTTCGCCTACGAGGCGCTCGCCATCGGCGAGCACATCGACCTCTGCACCGTCGGCAAGATGACGCAGGTCTGCGCCACCCTCTACACCAAGGAATACAACCCCAAGCCAGGGCTCCTCTCCGCCACCTTCCTCGGCAGCGCCGAAGCCATCCGCGTCGGCGGACGCATCCTCGACAGGCTCTCCGAGGACGGCCGATACGGAAAGACCGGACTGCACGCGCGCCATTACAAGTGGTTCGAGAACCACGCCCGCGCCCTCATCGCCAAGCACCCCGACTGGTTCCCGCCGTGCGATGAGGTCACCGACCTCGTCGGCGGCATCGGCGGCATGGTCCGACTCACGCCCTTCGGCGGAAAGAAGGACCCCGTCATGAAGCTCTGCAGGCAGTGCTTCGACGACGGCCTCATCGTCTTCTACTGCGGCCACGGGCCGTACCACCTCCGCATGCTCCCCCCCCTGGGCGTCTTCAAGGAAGACCAGTGGACCACCGCCTTCGCCCTTCTCGAGAAGTCGCTCGCGGCCGTCGCGGGATCGATCAAGACCTGAGACGCTCCCCAGAGCGAGACCCGACGCAGAGCACGGACGACCAAGACAACGGCACGGAGCGCACGGTGTACCGCATCAGACAGGCCAGACCGACCGACCTCGACACGCTGCTCAAACTGGCGAAGACGGTGTTCTTCACCAACCTCCCCGCGGACAAGGACGGCATCTCCGAACGCATCCGCTGGAGCCGCGAGTGCTTCCGCTCGCTCATCCGAGGCGAGGAGGAGAGCTCGTCGCGCAACGGCAAGCCGCGCCACGCCGTCGGCGGCGCCGGCGGACGCTCACCCCACTACATGTTCGTGCTCGAGGACGAGACCGGACAGGCCATCGGCGCCAGCGCCGTCATCGCCGAGATGGGCAGCCCAGGCAACCCCAACGTCTCCCTCCATCTCCGCAAGCGCGAGATGTTCTCCACCGACCTCCACTCCGGCTCCACGCACGTCACCGTCCAGCTCTATCTCGACGAATCCGGCCCCACCGAGGTCGGCGGCCTCATCCTCGCGCCCACCTTCCGCGGCGGGCACCTCGGCCGATTCCTCTCCTTCGTCCGCTTCCATTTCATCGGCGCTCACCGAGACCGCTTCAAGGACAATCTTCTCGCCGAGATGATGGCACCCATCTCTCCCGAAGGCCTCAACCCCTTCTGGGAACACTTCGGCCGCCGATTCATCAACCTCTCCTACTCCGAGGCCGATCAGTTCTGCCAGCGCTCGCGCGAGTTCATGACCAGCCTCCTCCCGCGCGAAGAGATCTATCTCTCACTCCTCCCCCCCGAAGCACGCGCCACCATCGGCAAAGTCGCCCCCGAGACCATGCCCGCCCGCCGACTCCTCGAGAAGGTCGGCTTCGTCTACACCGACCGCGTCGACCCCTTCGACGGCGGGCCGCACCTCCAGGCCGTCACCGACGACGTCGGGCTCATCCGCGAGACCCACGAAGCGCAGCTCGCCGGCACGATCCCCACCGGGAAGGGAAAACGCACCGGCATCGTCAGCATCGAACGCGCCGACGGCGGCGACGAGCCGTTCATCGCCGTCGTGACCGACTACAGCGAGGCCGCCGGAGGCAAGGCGATCAAGATCCCAACCGCCGCCCTCCGAGCCCTCGCCGCCGATACCGGCGAGACCGTCCGCGTCACGCCCACCGACATCGTCGGCCCGACACGCCGCTCCGGCGCGACCAACGAGAAGCCTTCCCACGCCTCCTCAACCAAGCGTTCGTCTTCCGCAAAGCGCGCCTCCACCTCCAAGCGAACCGCCTCCCGAAAGGGACGCCTCTGATGCCCGCGCCCAAGCACCCGACCCTCCGCAACGCTCCCGCCGATCTCATCGACGGCAAGCGCGTCGCGCTCTCCGGGGACGCCATCCGATCCGTCAACCCCGCCCGTCCCGACGAAACTCTCTGGCACGCCTCGCCCGTCCTCGACCACGTCGACGCCGCCGTCGATGCCGCTGCGCGCGCCCTGCCCGAATGGCGCAGCGCCCCGCGCGAACAACGCTTCGCGCTCCTCCGTGCCTACCGCGACCTCTGCAAGGCACGCGCCAACGACATCGCCGAACTCATCTGCGACGAAACCGGCAAGGCCTGGTGGGAATGCGTCCAGGAAGCCGGAGCCCTCAGCGCCAAGGTCGACATCACCCTCGACGACGCCGCTCACTCAGGCCTCGCACGCGTCACCGACTTCTCCTTCCCGCTCACCCAGTCCCGCGTCGCCGCATGCCGGTTCCGCCCACACGGCGTCATGGCCGTCGTCGGCCCCTTCAACTTCCCGGCACACCTCCCCAACGGACACATCGTCCCCGCACTCGCCCTCGGCAACACCATCGTCCTCAAGCCCAGCGACAAGACCCCCGCCGTCGGCCAGCTCCTCGCCGAACTCTTCCACGAAGCCGGATTCCCCGCAGGCGTCATCAACGTCGTCCAGGGTGGCGCCGAAACCGCCAAACGCCTCGTCTCCAACCCCCGCGTCGACGGCATCCTCTTCACGGGCTCCTGGCCCGTCGGACGCGCCATCCTCTCCGCCAACCTCGACAACCCCGGACGCATCGTCGCCCTCGAGATGGGCGGCAACAACCCCGCCATCGTCATGCCCGACGCCAACCTCAAACAAGCCGTCATCGAGGTCGCGCGCTGCGCATTCAACACCACCGGACAACGCTGCACCAGCACCCGCCGCGTCATCGTTCACGAATCCATCGCCGACCGCTTCATCCCCGCCCTCATCCACGCCGCACGCGCCCTCGTCATCGGCAACCCCCGCGGCCTCGCCACAATCCCACCAACCCCCGTCTTCACCGGCCCCATCATCCGTGACGATGCACGCCGCGCCGCACTCGCCTTCCAGGACTCCCTCCTCTCGGCTGGCGGCGAATCCCTCCTCCGCGCCCAGCCCCTCAACGACCCCTCCCTCCTCTCCGGCTTCTACCTCTCCCCCGCCATCGTCCGCGTGCCCCGCTTCTCACTCTCCCAGGACTCCTCCCGCGACGCCGGCTGCGACATCGAGGTCTTCGGCCCCATCCTCCGGCTCAGCCTCACGAGCAGCCTCGACGACGCCCTCGAGCAGGCCAACGCCTCTCGCTTCGGCCTCGCCGCCTCCATCTTCACACACGACAAGCAAGCCGCACATCGCTTCCTCCACGAAGCACGCGCCGGATGCGTCAACGTCAACACCGGCACCGCAGGCGCCAGCAGCAAGCTCCCCTTCGGCGGCCTCGGCCACTCCGGCAACCACCGTCCCGCGGGCGCCTTCAGCCTCGACTACTGCGCCTACCCCGTCGCCACCATGGTCGAAGACGGTCCCACCGCCACGCTCGCCGAGGGCATGTCCTTCGACGACACCTGGCTCCAATAACCGCTTCCCGCTCCTGGCCTGAAACCCGCGGCCCGCTCAGGCATATCACTCCTCGGCGGACCCGCCACAGGACCCCCCGGGCATGCGTCAGTTGCTTCTCTCCATCCTGATCCTCGCACTCGCACGCATATCCCTCACCGCGTGCGCACTCTCCATGTCCCTCAGCGGCGCCTGTGCGCCCGCAGTCTCCACGGTCGCCACCCACGCCTCCCCCCTCTCCTCCTCCTCTCCCGACTCCTGCTGCCGAACGACCACCACACGCGACGATTGTTCGAAGGACGGGGCGCCGGAGCGAGCGCCGGCGCCTCGTCCATCGAAATGCTGCGAGATGCTTGCCGCCGACCCGGCCAAGACCGAGCCCCTCTCCGGCCACGCCTCCCTCACCCTCGCCCTCCTCCCCACCGGCCGCACGCTCCACCAGCTCACCCCGCAATCAACCTCCACCCTCCCCGACGCAGCGCCGCCGCTCATGTCGCCCGCCAAGCGCCGCGCCATACTCAGCGTCTGGACCGTCTAGCAGCGGCCCCGGGGGTCTCAGCACAGAAAAATCTCTCCGTGGGATGCGTTCTACGCGTGCGCGCACGCCGTCGACACGTTGCCGACGCGCGCTTCCCGCGCAACGCGAACCAGCACTCAGTTTCACACATCAACCCGAAAGGGATGCTCATATGAACACTCGTAAGTTCCTCGCGATCCTCGCCGGCGCAGGCCTCTCCCTCACCGCCCTTGCCCTCGGTGTCGCGCCAAAGGCCGGCGCCTCCGCCTCCTGCTGCGGCTGCGCGTGCTGCACCGACGGCTGCAGCGATGACTGTGCCGCCTGCTGCGACACCTGCGCTGCGTGCTGCGATTCCGGCGCATGCGGCACGGACGCCTGTCCCATGAAGGCAGCCGCCGCCGCGTCCGATTGCGCCGCTGCCGGAGCCTGCCCCATGAAGGCCCAGCGCTAACCCGCCCATCACGCGCGCCCACGACACGTCGCGCATGAATGCCCGCATCCCGCCGAGTGCGCTCACCGCGCGCTCGGCGGTTTTCATCCCGCTCCCTCAGACCACCCCCGCCCCCGCAGCCCCGTACATCACCAGCCGCGCCACGACCAACACGACCACGCACGACACCCACATCATCGTATGAGCGCAAGAAAAAAAACCGCCCCGCGTCAGGGCGGGGCGGTGTTCGATCCTTCATCGATCTTCGACCGAAGGCTCACCGACGACGACGCAGCGAGACCAGCCCGCCCGCCGCGAGCAGCGCCGCCGCGCCCGGCGCCGGAACCTCCATCACCAGGAACGCCTGCCCGATCGACGCCCCGGCCGCGTCGCGCAGGTCCGCCGTGAAGTAGAAGTGCCCGTCGTCGGTCAGGAACCCGTCGTCGTTGTTGAACACCGACACGAAGGCGTCGTCGTTCATCAGCCCGTCGCCGTTGATGTCCACCATCGCGCCCTCGCGGATCAGCACCGTGTTCCCGTTGTAGACGAGGACCGCGTTCGTGTTCGGGTCCGCCGCGTCCGTCACGCCGCCGACCACGTAGTTGCCGAGATTGTCGCCGGCCATGAAGAAGAACGTGGCCGTGAAGCCCGCCGTGTCGGAGAACCGCTCCGTCGTCGACCCCGTGATCGTGTCCCCGGTCCGCGCGATCACGTTCCCGTTCTGCACGACCCAGTCGAGGTTGTCCGTCGCGTTCGACCCGCGCGCATACCAGTCGCCGTTCGACATCATGAACGACTCCCGGTTCGTCGTGGACACGGCGTTCGAGAACCCGGAGAGCACCGTCACGCCCTCCTGGATCACCACCTGCCCGTCCACCACGATCACGCCGTCCGTCGTCGTCGGCCCGTCCGTGTCGCCCTGCAGCATGTAGTGCGCGCCGTCCGCGGACGAGTAGAACTCGTCCACCGTGAAGTTCTGCCACAGGCTCGCCTGCCCGCCCGGGACGTCCACGCCCTTCTGCGCCACCACGGCGCCGCCGCGGAACGCCGCCGCGTTCGTCGTCGTCGTCAGGCCGGTGAGGCCCGTGCCGATGTACCCGACGGCGCCGCTGTTCAGGATGTGCGCCGAGTCGAGCACCGTCCCGTACGCGCCCCCCGCGATCGGGCTCGCGTCCCCCTCGCGCGCGATCACGTCCCACGTCCCGTTCGCGTTCCGACGGATGATGTGCTCGTCCGCCGTCGTCGCGTGCGTCGTGTTCACGCTGAACGCCACGTCGCCGTTATTGTTGATGCCCCGGTTCCGACGCGTCAGCGTCTCCACCGACACCGTCGGGTCCCACGGCGCGTTCTGCCCCTCACGGATGATCACCTGCGCGCCGGCCGCCGTCGGGCCCATGCCCACGATCAGCATCTGGTCCTCGCTCGCAGCCAGATTCCCGCGCGCCCGGATGATCCAGCGCGACCCGTCCGCGCTGCGGTACGGACGCTCGAACTGCGTCGCCGTGCCCGCGAAGAACCCGACCCCCGGCATCCCGGGAATCTCGTTCGACGGCGCGCCGCCCACATTCGAGAAGATCGGAGAGATGAGACCGAACGGACCGGCCGACGCCGCCGCGCACAAGCCGACCGCAGACACAACTACCAGTGTGGACCGAGTGAACCGCATGTGACGTGCTCCTTGACCTTCCTCCAAGGCGCCGGCAAACCGCCGACCGCCGATGCGCCCACCCGAGCTGTACTCAGGTCCGGACGCCATCAAGACTTACGCTACGGATTCCGGGGGGGTGTTCAACCCCCTTCCCCCCAACTCCACGCAACTTTGCACAAAAACGAGGGGGCCTGGTTCGGCGTATGGGTGGGACCACCCGTCCCGTACCATGCCCCCCCATGACCGTACGACCCGACAACGGCCGCACACGACTCCCCGACCCGCGCGTCACCCCGCGTTTCGCGGGACTCTGCACCTTCGGCCGGTATCCGAGGCTCGAAGACCTCGCCCCCGACGCACAGCCCGCCGACTGGCTCTTCTACGGCATCCCCTTCGACACCGGGACCACGTTCCGACCGGGCGCCCGCTTCGGACCGCGCGCCATCCGCGAAGCCTCGCAGTACCTCAAGCCCTACCACCTCGTCCACGACCTCACGCTCACCGAAGTCTTCAGCCTCGCCGACGCCGGCGACGCCCCCATCAACACCTTTGATTGTGAGTCCACCGCGCGAGAGGCCGCGGCCTTCGCCCGCCAGCTCGCCGACCCAGCCCGCACCAAGCTCTTCGCCCTCGGCGGAGACCACTCCATCGCCCTCGCCAACCTCCGCGCCACCTGGGACCGTCGAGGACGACCCGGCAAGGGGCTCGCCCTTCTCCACGTCGACTCCCACCTCGACACCGTCGATCAAACCCTCGGCGAGCGATACAGCCACGCCTCCCCCTTCATCCGCGCCGTCGAAGAAGGCCTCGTCGACCCGCGCGCGATGCTCTCCGTCGGCATCAAGGGGCCCCTGAACACCAAGCGCGATCTCGACTACGCCAAGGAGCACGGCGTCACGATCGTCACCTGCGAGGAGTTCCGGAGCGGCGGATCGAGCCTCGTCCGGGACTTCGTGAAGAGTCTCAAGGACCGTGAGGTCTACGTCTCCTTCGACATCGACGCCGTCGACCCCGCTTTCGCACCGGGCACGGGCACGCTCTCCGTCGGCGGGCTCTCCTCGTGGGAAACCCTGGAGCTGATCCGCGCCTGGAAGGGCGCCAACGTCGTTGGCGGGGACCTCGTCGAGGTGCTCCCGGACCGCGACCCGGCCGGCATCACGGCCATGCTCGCCGCGCACATCGCGTTCGAGATCGTGTGTCTGGACGCGGCCCGGCGCTCCGGCGCGCCCGGCGCGACGCGACCGAAAAAGCCGCGTTCTCGCTGAAATCGTGGCGAGGGACCGCGGTATAAGGGGGGGTCACGAACTCACCCCAAGCATCCTTGCGGAGGATCATCATCATGCGAGCGGAACGGTTTGCCTTGCTTCGCGCGTGCGCGCTCGGTCTGGCGCTGGCGGGCGCATCCGCGGTCAGCAGCGGCTGTGTCGTCATCATCGACGGACACGATCATCACGCCTGGGCCGACGACTGGGGCTCCACCCACAAGGAGACCCGCACCTCCACGGTCCCCCACGTGGCCGGCAAACCCCTCGAGGTGAACAGCCGCAACGGCTCCATCTCCGTCATCCGGGACTCCTCCCTCAGCGAGGTCCAGATCGAGGCGCGCATCCAGTCCAAGAACAAGGATCGTCTCGCCGAGGCCGTGGTCGAAGCGACGCGCGACGCCGAGGGCGGCCTCCACGTCTCCCTCAAGTGGCCCGAAGGCAAGTGGGAGCGCAACGACGGCTGCTCGTTCGAGGTCCGTGTCCCCGACGCCAAGGGCGTCTATGCGAAGTCCAGCAACGGCGCCATCACCTTCGAGGGGATCGACGGCGACGCCGTGGCCGACACCTCCAACGGCACAATCCGCGTGGAGAAGCAGGGCGGCTCGCTCCGCGCGGAGACGAGCAACGGCAAGGTGATCGCCAAGTCCGTCGCGGGCAACGTCTTCGCCGACACGAGCAACGGCAGCGTGAGCCTCGAAGACATCGCCGGCGCGGTCGAGGCCGACACGAGCAACGGCAAGGTCAGCGTTTCGCTCGCCCCGACCTCAGCCGGGCCCATCACCATCGACACCTCGAACGGCGCCGTCGAAGTCGTCTGCGGCGCCGCGTTCGCCGGGGAAGTCTCCCTGGAGACCTCCAACGGCTCGATCACGCTCACCGACACCGAGGGCAAGGTCCACAAGGGCAAGGGCCGCCTCCAAGCGAGTGTCGGCGCCGGCGGCTCCAAGTCCGTGGTCTCCACCTCGAACGGCTCGATCCAGTTCAAGGTCGAAGGCGGCGCGACGCACTAACCCGCCCGCCGTTCGCGCGGCTAGCATCCGCGCGATGTTGACCATCCGAAACGATCTCCTCCCCGCTGCGCTCGCGATCTTCATCGCGGGCGCAGCGGCGTTTTCGTTCGCCGCGTGCTCTTCCCCGGCCAAGACTCCGGCCGCGCAGGCGCGGTCTGAGCACGCCCAGATGGAGCCGCCGAGCGCCGTCCGGCTCGACTCGGGCGCCTCGCCCCGCCCCAGCGAGGAGATGCTCGAGGCCTCGAAGCACGACCCGCCGGGCGGTCGCCGTCGCCGTCCCCGCGTTCCCGCCGAGTTCCGCGAGCTGACCGTGCCGGTCGGCCAGGGAGTCACGCTCCGCGTCCGCGCCGTCGGCGCCCCCGTCCGCGTCATCGGGACAGATCGCCCCGATCTCTTCGTCCGCGTCGAGCTGGGCGCCACGACGCGCGAGCGACTCGCCGAGACCCGCATCGACACCCGTGCAACGCCTTCCGAACTCGTCATCGAGCCGGTCTGGCCCGGCGACCGGGCGCGCGGCGAGTTCGCCTGGTTCGAGATCCAGGCCCCCAGCTCCCTCGCGGGCGTCATCGTCGAGGCCGACACCGGCCCCGTCGAACTCGCCTCCCTCCCGGGGCGAGCCGAGGTACACGCCGCACGCGGCGACGTCCTCGTCGCCGACCAGCGCGGTGCCGTCATCGTCTCGACCAACAACGGCGCCGTGCAGATCGAGCGTCCCGTCGGCGACGTCGAGGCCTCCACCGAGCACGCCACGATCCGGATCCTCGACGCCGCCGGCGCAGTCCGCGCCCGCACCACGAGCGGCGCCGTGGTCGTCACGCTCACCGACTCGGCCAAGGGCCCGCTCGACGTCTCCACCACCGACGGTGAGGCCGACGTCACCGTCGGCGAGCACTTCGACGGAGCGATCACCCTGACCTCGCCCGGCGTCGAGCCGGTCATCTTCCCCGGGCAGGGTTTCAAGCCGACGATCACCCCGGACTGGGCCCCGTTCCCGAGAGTCCACCGGACCAGGTTTGGGGAGGCCGAGGTCGTCTTTTCCGAGAGCGGTATCGCGTCGAATGTGCGCGCAACCGGCGCCACTGTGACGCTGCGGCAAAGAGTCGCAAAAGCACGGAACTGAGGCGGTTTAGCCCCTCAGGGCCAGGATGAGCTGCACTTTTCCGATGGGCTCATCGAGCTGCTGCGCGATGTCGCGTGCCGCCACGCCGGAGTCCGCCAAGGCGTAAATCCGTTCGGTCGATGGGTCGCCCGAGCTGTCGCTCACCAGTCTCGGCGCCGGCGCGGAGGAGCGTTTGGCGCGGGGCGAGCCGATGTGCGAGTACGTCGGCGCCGGGGCGTCGTGCACGCTCGCGAGCCGTTCGTCAGCTTGGGCGAGCAGCCGTTCGAGCCGCTCGGCCTTCTCGTCGAGGCGCAGCGCGAGCCGCTCGGCGAGCTCTTCCAGGTCGTGGGCGAGCGCGCGGAGGTCTTCGGGATCGGGCGTCGGGACGGGCGCGTTCGGCGCGCGCTGCGCTTGGCGAGCGCGCAGCGCGGGGAGGGCGCGCGATGCGCCCCAGAGCGCGAGCAGCACGCCGCCGGCCCAGAGCAGCAGCGACGGCCACGACATGCCGCCGGACGCGCTGGCGGGCGAGCCGAGCGGTTCGCTTTGCGCGATCGCGTTCGGTGCGGCGAACAGGGCGATCGTCGGGATGAGTGACTGGAGTGGACGCATACGCGTTTGGTGTATGGCTCCGCGTGCTGCGGGGACGGGGATGGTCATCGGTATGATCGGTCGGTGGGCTCGACAAAGCATGCCAGCCCGGTGTCGGCGCTCGCGGCGCGCTCGAGGAGCGTACGGGAGATTGTCGCACGCTGGCGTGTGCTGGGTCGGGACGCGGTGGGGGGGGATCCTGCACGGCTGGGCGTGACCGTTGTGGCGTGCTCGGGGGGGGCGGATTCCTCGGCTCTGGCGGTCGCGTTGCGAACGGCGACCGACCGGCTCGTGCTTGCGCACGTGCTCCACGGGATGCGGGAGCGGGGCGAGGAGGAGCAGGACCGGGACGCCGCGCGCCGGCTCGCGGAACGGCTCGCGGTGGGATTCGAGGAGACCAGGATCGGCGCCGCGGCGCGCGAGAACGTCGAGGCGTCGCTTCGGCGGGATCGGTATGCGGCGTTGCGGCGGATCGCGTCGGAGACGGGGGCGGGTCTGGTGGTGACGGGGCACCACGCGGACGATCAGTGGGAGTCGATGGTGCTGGCGATGGTCCGCGGCGCGGGAGTGCGCGGCATGGCGGGCGTCGCGGCGAAGCGGAGGCTGGGGGGTGGCGTGTGGCTGGCGAGGCCGATGCTGGGCGTGACGCGTGCGGAGGCCCGTGCTCTGTGCGAGCTGGAGGGCGTGGCGTGGCGCGAGGACGCGACCAACGGGGACGTGGGTCGCGCGCGGGCGCGTGTAAGGCACGGCGCTCTTGTTGACTTGGATGCGCTGCGCCCTGGCGCAGCGAAACGGGCCGCGCGGAGCGCGGCGATGCTGCGCGATGCGGCGGGGCTCGTCGAGGATCGGGCTCGCGCGGTGTTCGGGGACGAGTTGGCTTGGGATCGGGGGAGGCTGCGTGAGGAGAGGGCGATCGTGGTGGGGGCGGGACTGCGGCGCGCGGCGCTTCGTCTGACGCGCGGCGTCGGCGCGGACCGGCTCGGCGAGCGCTTGGTGGGTCCGGTGGTTCGCGCGGCGCGCGACGACCGCCACGACCCGAGAGGGTTCGTGTGGCCGATCGGCGTCGAGGTGCGCGTGCGCTCGAAGCGTGTCGAGATGTCGATGGTGTCAGGTCAGGTCTTGAGCGCGGCGGAGTAGTTCTTGGCGACCTCGGCCCAGTTCACGACGTTCCACCAGGCGGTGACGTAGTCGGGGCGCTTGTTCTGGTAGTGCAGGTAGTAGGCGTGCTCCCAGACGTCGAGCCCGAGGATGGGCGTGCCGCCGCAGCCGGCGATGGCTTCGCCCATGAGGGGGTTGTCCTGGTTCGGGGTGGAGCAGACGGCGAGGGAGCCGTTTTTTACGCAGAGCCATGCCCAGCCGGAGCCGAAGCGGGTGGCCGCGGCGTTGGCGAACAGCTCCTTGAACTTGTCGAGGGAGCCGAAGGCTTTGGTGATGGCGTCGGCGAGCGGGCCGGAGGGTTGGCCGCCGCCGCCCTTGCCGGCCGGGGCCATGACCTTCCAGAAGAGGGAGTGGTTGACGTGGCCGCCGGCGTTGTTGCGGACGGCGGTGCGCTTGTCGTCGGGGATGTCTTTGAGATTGCGGATGACGTCCTCGGGGGACATGTCGGCGAACTTCGTGCCTTCGAGGGCCTTGTTGGCGTTGTTGACGTAGGCGGCGTGGTGCTTGCCGTGGTGGATCTGCATGGTGGTCGAGTCGATGTGGGGCTCGAGGGCGGCGTGGGGGTACGGGAGATCGGGGAGCGTGAAGGGCATGCGTGTCCTCCTTTGATCTGGGGGGTGCTTTGTGGCTGTTTTTTCAGTCCCCCGGGGACTGGGTGCGTGATGAGGATAGGCGGTCGTGCGTGTTCGCGGGTTGTGCGTGGTGGATTGTGATGTTGTGCGAAACCGGGTGGCGCGAGCATCGAATGAGCATGGGCATCTGTGTGTACGGATGCCTGCCAGGGTGACAGTGATGGTGATGAAAGCGGCAGGAAACGGGTTGCCATGAGGAAGATTGCTGATAGTCTGTGGCCTTCATTTAGAGGAGTTCCAAGAAGGAACTTTTCGCGTCTGGCGACGTATGAAGGGAGTCCGGCGCGGAGTCGGCCTGACGGAGCCCGAACGAATCGGGGCTCATGAGGCTGGGAGAAGGCGGACGGGTGGTCTGGTCCGTTTTTCGCCGGAAGAGAGAGAGATGCCCGATCTCGGTGAGGTCGGGAGGGTGTGAGTGTTTCGACGATTCGAAGGAAGGCGAAACGACGTGGTTGCAGGACGCACGAGGATGAGACGGGACGGGGCGTCGCGGGGCCGAGGGCCCGGCGAGGTGTCTCTCTCGGCAGGGGGTGGGGCGGGGGCCGTTCGTCGGTTGTCTCCGCTCGAGCAGACTCGGCGTCGCGCCGCTGGTGCGGTGTCGGTGTCGCGTTCGAGCGAGCTGGAGTCGAAGAAGGGCACTCGGCGTTTCACGCGTGACGAGGAGCTTCTGCTTCAGGAGATGCTAACGGTCGAGCAGGATTACATCGACAGCCCGGAGTTCCGGAAGGACGGGGCGGAGCAGCGGATCTATGACGAGGCGCCGGACATCCGCAAGCCGGACACGTCGTGGTACCACCCGGTGATGGACGACATCAGCCCGTCGCGTACGCGGGAGTACAAGTCGACGGAGCAGGTGATTCTGACGGCGGCGGAAGAGCGCGTGCTGTTCCTGCAGTACAACTACGCGCGTCACCGGATCGGCGAGCTTCAGAAGGAGATCTGGTCGACGCCGGAGCGCAAGCCCACGTCGGGTCAGGCCGAGGAGATGCTGTCGTGGCGTCGGACGGCGGATCGTCTTCGCGAGCAGATCGCGAACACGAATCTGGCGTTGGTGCTGGCGATGGCGAAGCGGACGCGGATGAGCGAGGTGGACTTCGCGGACCTGGTCTCTGAGGGCAACATGGCGTTGCTCCGAGCGGTCGACAAGTTCGACTGCGGTCGCGGGTTCAAGTTTTCGACGTACGCGTGCCGCGCGATCCTGAAGGCGTTCAGCCGTCAGGGGATGAAGCTGAGCAAGCACCGCCAGCGTTTTCCGACGGACTTCGACCCGAAGCTGGAGAAGTCGGACTACGTGGAGCGGAAGCGCGAGGAGTTCGAGAAGGACGCGGCGGACGAGGTTCGTCGGATCGTTGTCGAGAACAGCGCGGAGCTGTCGGACATCGAGAAGACGGTGATCTCGCACCGGTTCGGTCTTGACGGGGAGGAGGCGGACAAGACGCTGACGCTCGAGCAGGTCGGTCGGATCATCGGCGTGACGAAGGAGCGGGTGCGCCAGATTCAGAACAAGGCGCTGGAGAAGATCCGTCTCCAGCTCGAGGTTCATTATCTGGGCACAATGGCTCCGCCGACGGATGAGAACGCGGAAGGTGTTCAGGCCGTGACGGATGCGGTGACGAACCCCGCCTCGCTCAACTGATCGTCGCAGCGTTTTTCAGAGCACACAGGCCCCCGGCGTCCGACGTCGGGGGCTTTTCGTATTCCGGTCACTTGTCGTCGAAGGGTCGCGTGACGTCGGTGATCCAGCCTCCGCCCAGGACGAGGTCCGTCGGGAAGCGTTCGTCGTCGCCGTAGCAGACGGCCGCCTGGCCCGGCGCGACGGCGTCGACAGGTTCGAGGAACCGGATGTCGAGCGTGTCTGCGCCGAGATCGACGCGTGCGAGAGCTCGCACGGGGCGCGCGTGCGCGCGGGGCTGGACCAGGCAGGGGGCGGGCTCGACGAACGGGGCGGGGTCGACGAGCCAGTTGAGGTCTTGCGCGATGCAGGAGCGCGTTTGGAGCAGCTCGCGCGGCCCGACGGTGAGCGTGTTCGCGCGTGGGTCCTTGTGCAGGACGTAGAGCGGGATCGGTGAGGAGAGCCCGAGGCCGCGACGCTGTCCGATGGTGAAGTGGTGATGGCCCTGGTGGTCGCCGAGGGGCTCGCCCGTTTGCGCGTGGATGATCTCGCCGGGCTGATCGGGGCGCGCGAGGTCGGGGCGCACGGACTCGACGAAGGAGGCGTAGTCGTTGTCGGGGACGAAACAGATCTCCTGGGAGTCGGGCTTGTCGAAGACGGGGAGGTTGTGCAGCTTTGCGAGTTCGCGGATGCGGGGCTTGGTGTAGCCGCCGACCGGGAGGAGCATGTCTCGGAGGCGTTCGGGCCGGGCGCCGAAGAGGACGTAGGACTGGTCCTTGTCGGCGTCGAGCCCTCGGAGGAGTCGGGGGTGGTCGGGGTGAGCGTGGTCGACGCGGGCGTAGTGGCCGGAGGCGACGTAGCGGGCGCCGAGTTGCTTGGCGTAGTCGTGGAGTTTCCCGAACTTGAGCCAGTCGTTGCAGCGGACGCAGGGGTTGGGCGTGCGGCCCTTCGCGTACTCGTCGGCGAAGTAGTCCATGACGCGGGCGAAGTCGCGTTTGAAGTTGCAGACGTAGAGGGGGATGCCCAGGAGCGCCGCGACGTGCCTGGCGTCGGCGGCGTCGCCGACGGAGCAGCATCCCTGGTGTCCGATCTTGTGGGAGGTGGAGCAGGCGGCGGCGGGTTGGGGGGAGTCGAGGGACTCGCCTGGCGAGCCGAGGCGCATGAAGCAGCCGACGACGTCGTAGCCCTGTTCGAGGAGGAGGGCGGCGGCGACGGAGGAGTCGACCCCGCCGGACATGGCGAGGAGCACTTTTTCGCGGTGATGGGGCATCGGGCGGTGGGATCGTAGGTCGCGGGTTGGAGGGGTCGCGTGCGGGTAGGATGTCGGTCTTTCGCACACACGGAGAGGGCTCGGCATGTCGTTGTTCACGCGTCGTGGCGGCAAATCATCGCAGGGGACGGGGGACGCGAGGGGTCCGGTGACGTTCGCGCCGGGAGGCGGTGCGGCGCGCGGGGCGGAGGGGTCGGGGAACGAGGCGCGGATTCACGAGATCGGTCGAGACATGCTGGCGCGCGCGCGTGGTGGCAAGGCCGGGATGCTGTCGGGGAAGTTCTGGTCGGACAAGCTGATGAGCTGGTCGATGAAGGACCAGGCGTTCAAGGTGCAGCTTTTCCGGTTCGTGGACGCGTACCCGACGTTGACGACGTCGGAGATGGTGCACGAGCACCTGACGGACTACCTGACGCAGCCCGGGGTGACGCTTCCGGCGGGGTTCGACCTCGGGCTGAAGGCGGGGGGGATCGCGAAGGGTCTGCTGGCGTCGACGATGTCGTCGCAGATCAAGGGGATGGCCGGGAAGTTCATCGCGGGCACGGACGCGCGGAGCGCGCTGCCCGGGCTGAAGAAGCTGTGGTCGGACGGGATCGCGTTCAGCGTGGACCTTCTTGGCGAGGCGTGCGTGAGCGACGAGGAGGCGGACGCGTATCGGGACAAGTACCTGGACCTGGTGCGGGAGCTGCCGGGGGAGGTATCGAGCTGGAAGCGCGACGAGCGTCTGGAGCGGGACCATCTGGGGGACGTTCCTCGTGTGAACGTGTCGATCAAGGTGTCGTCGTTGTCGCCGCGGTGCGACGCGATGAAGGGGGGGGTGGCGATGGAGGACCTGTCGCGCCGGATCCGCCCGATCCTGGAGTCGGCGCGGGACCGGGGCGTGTTCGTGAACTTCGACATGGAGCAGTTTGCGCTGAAGGACTTCACGATCGAGTTCTTCCTTCACTGCTGCGAGATGGTGGATTTTCACGCGGGTCTGGCGATGCAGGCGTACCTGAAGTCGGGCGTGGAGGACGCGCGTCGTGTCGCGGAGTGGGCGAAGCGGAGCGGCCGTCGGGTGACGGTGCGTCTGGTGAAGGGGGCGTACTGGGACTACGAGACGATCAACGCGGAGAAGGAGGGTTGGGCGTGCCCGGTGTGGAACACGAAGCGCGAGACGGACGCGTGCTTTGAGCGGATGGCGGAGGTGTTTCTGGACGCGGCGCCGAGGAGCGACACGGAGGGGGGCGTGCGTCTTGCGTTGGGGTCGCACAACGTGCGGTCGATCGCGGCGGCGTTGGCCGGGGCGGAGGCGCGCGGGCTGGCGTGGAGCGCGATCGAGCTGCAGATGTTGCACGGGATGGCGGACGAGTTGAAGTTCGCTGCGGCGGAGATGGGGCTGCGGGTGCGCGAGTACGTGCCGGTGGGTGAGATGATCCCCGGGATGGCGTACCTGGTTCGTCGGTTGCTGGAGAACACGAGCAACGAGAGCTGGCTGCGTGCGGGCTTCCTGGACCAGGCGGACGAGGGGTTGTTGCTGCGTAGCCCGCACGGTCCGGCGGACGGGACGACGCAGCCGGCGACCAAGCCGGACCTTTGCATGCTGGCGCCGGAGCGTCACGAGCTGTCTCCCGCGGTGGAGGGGGTGGGCGACGGGCGTCCGTTCTTCAACGAGCCGCTGCGCGACTTTGCGCGGCGCGATCATCGGGATCGGTTCGCGGAGTCGCTGTTGCGGGCGCGCGTGCCGTCGGTGGCGAACAGCTCGACGGCGGAGGATGCGCGGCGCGCGGTGGGGACGGCGCTGGAGTATTTCCCGAAGTGGCGTGACGCATCGGCGCGGACGCGCGCGAACATGCTGGTGCGCGCGGCGGGGATCATGCGTCAGCGTCGCGACGAGCTGGCGGGCATCCTGATCCTGGAGGCCGGGAAGACGTGGCGCGAGGCTGACGCGGACGTGTGCGAGGCGATCGATTTCTGTGAGTTCTACGCGCGGTGCGCGGCGCCGTTGTTCGAGCGTGAGCGGCTGGGCCGGTTCATCGGGGAGCTGGACGAGCAGTGGCACTTGCCGCGCGGGGTGGCGGCGATCATTTCGCCGTGGAACTTCCCGCTGGCGATCTGCGCGGGGATGACGGTGGCTGCGCTGGCGACGGGGAACACGGCGGTGGTGAAGCCGGCGGAGCAGACGCCCGGGATCGCGCGGGTGTTGGTGGACATTCTGTACGAGGCGGGCACGCCGCGCGAGGCGTTGCACCTTCTGCCGGGGCCCGGCGAGACGGTGGGCGCGGCGTTGGTGCGCGACCCTCGGGTGGCGTTGATCGCGTTCACGGGATCGAAGGCGGTGGGGCTGGACATCGTGAAGGCCGCGGGCGTGACGACGGAGGAGCAGCTGCACGTCAAGAAGGTGGTGTGTGAGATGGGTGGGAAGAACGCGTTGATCGTGGACGCGTCGGCGGACCTGGACGAGGCGGTGCTCGGCGCGAGGCAGAGCGCGTTCGGGTTCCAGGGTCAGAAGTGCTCGGCGTGCTCGCGAGCGATCGTGCTCGAGTCGGCGCACGACGACTTTGTGCGTCGGCTGCTGGAGGCGACGAAGGCGCTGGTTGTCGGCGACCCGGCGGACCCGGCGACGGACATCGGGCCGGTGATCGACGCGGAGGCGGCGGGGAACATCCGGCGTTTCATCGAGGCGGGGAAGCGGGAGTCGACGCTGGCGTTGGAGATGCCGATCCCTGCGGGTCTGGAGGAGCGGACGGGTCGGTCGTACGTGGGGCCGCACATCTTCACGGGTGTGAGGCCGGAGCACGTGATCGCGCGCGAGGAGATCTTCGGGCCGGTGCTCGCGGTGCTGAGGGTCCGGACGTTTGATGAGGCGCTCGCGCTTGCGAACTCGACGGCGTACAAGCTGACGGGGGGCGTGTACTCGCGGAAGCCGAGCCATCTGGAGCGGGCCAAGCGTGAGTTCCGTGTGGGGAACTTGTATTTGAATCGCGGCATCACGGGGGCGCTGGTTGGTCGTCAGCCGTTCGGCGGGTTCGGGATGTCGGGCGTTGGGAGCAAGGCGGGGGGGCGCGATTACCTGCACCAGTTCGTGGAGCCTCGGGCGTCGTGCGAGAACACGATGCGGAGAGGGTTCGCGCCGGAGCTGTGATGGAGATAGTGTGGGCGTGACTCGCGGGCACTGCTCGTGGGCGGGAGGATGTCGGGATGGACCTCGCTGCGCTGTTCACGACTGAGAACCTGATCGCGTTTCTGACGCTGGCCGCGCTCGAGATCGTGCTCGGGATCGACAACATCATCGTGATCGCGGTGGTGACGTCGCGCTTGCCGAAGGAGAAGCAGCGGGCGGCACGGAACGTGGGGTTGGCTCTCGCGATGGTGATGCGGGTGTTGTTGTTGCTCGCCATCGGTTGGGTGATGGGGCTGACGCGGGTGCTGTTCGAGCTGGACCTGACGGGGTGGGGCATGCCCTTGCAGCACGAGATCACCGGGAAGGACGTGATTCTGCTGGGGGGCGGGCTCTTTCTGATCGCGAAGGCGACGAAGGAGATTCACGCGAAGATGGAGGGGCCGGAGTTGCACGAGACGGGGGCGGGCAAGGCGGCCGCGAGTTTCGGGATGGCGATCGCGCAGATTCTGCTGCTGGACGCGGTGTTCTCGCTGGACTCGGTGATCACGGCGGTGGGGATGGCGAAGGAGATCGCGGTGATGGTGGCCGCGGTGATCGTGGCTGTGATCGTGATGATGATCTTCGCGGGTGCGATCAGCCGGTTCGTGGAGCGACACCCGACGGTGAAGGTGCTGGCGTTGTCGTTCTTGATCCTGATCGGGGTGTTGTTGACGGCGGACGGGCTTGGACAGCACCTGAGCCGCGGGTATGTGTACTTCGCGATGGCGTTCTCGCTGGGTGTGGAGCTGATCAATCTGCGCGTGCGGGCGGCGCAGGAGCGTTCTCGGGTCGCGAAGGGCTGACGCGGCGTCCGGGTGTGCGCTCAGGGGAGCGTGGTGGGGATGGGGAGGCGCGCGAGGACGGCGCGGGCGACGTTCTCGCTGTCCTGCGCGACGAGGCGTGCCTCGCGGAGGAGCGGGGCTTCGACGCGGTTGCGGACGACGGCTTCGGGTTGGATGCCCGGGCGTCTGGCGAGCGTCCGGAGGGTCTTGAACGCTTCGAGCGTGACGGGAGAGGAGAGGTCGGGTGCGGGCTTGTCCGGGTGCGTGTCGGGGATGATGGCGATGCGCGGGGGAGCGGAGGGTGCGCGGAGGGTTGGGAGGATGACGAGGCCGGCGATCGCGAGGATGGCGGCGGCCGCGGCGAGGGGCGCGAGGCGGAGCAAGAGCGTGGCGCCGCGGAGGGTGGACGGGGGTGTGTTGTCGCGCGCGGGTCGGTTGTGGTCGATCGGCTTGTGGGATCGCGCGATGCGGTCCATGGTGGAGGCACGGAGCCAGGAGGGGGCGCGCTCGATGGGGGGGGAGTCGCGGAGGAGGGATTCGACGTCGCGTTCGGAGATGGAGGGCTTGCGCATGGTCATGGCGTGTGCTCCCCGGCGTGGAGTGGTGTGTTTGGGGCGAGGGCTTCGGCGAGCCGCTGGCGTGCGCGGAAGAGCGCGACGCGGACCCAGATGACGGGACGGTTCATCACGTGTGCGATTTCAGGGATGGCGAGGTCTTCGACGTATCGGAGCCAGAGCGCGGTCTGCTGCTCGTTGCTCAGCAGGGCGCGGGCGAGGGTCCAGACCTGGGAGGCGTCTTCCCGGAGGTCGGTGTGGGGGGTGTTGTCCACGTGGTTTCGCGGGAGTGCTTCGGGGTCTTCCGTGAGGGTTGGTCTGCGGGATCGGTCGCGGTAGTGAGAGGCTGCGAGACGGACGGCGATGGTGTAGAGCCAGGTGGAGAATCGTCGTTCGGGGTCGTATCGGGGGAGGGAAACGAAGGCGCGAACGAACGTCTCCTGGGCGAGTTCCGCGGCGTCATCGCGGTTGCCGACACGGCGCAGCAGGAAGGAATACAGACGGTGTTCGTAGCGGCCGACGAGCGCGGCGTATGCGGCGCGGGAGCCGGCCTGCGCGTCGCGCGCCAGCGATTCGCAGGAGGGCTCCTGCGCGCACGCCGCAACCCCTGCGGGTTGCGCGGGGGTTGCGGCCATGGCGAGCGCGGTCTGGTGCGTCACGAGGGGCATGGTTCAGTAGGGCTGCTTGGTCTTGATCTTGGTCTTGCCGCCGGAGCCGATCTTGATGCTGCGCGAGTGCTCGTGGCGCTGGGCGTGCTCGTCGTGGTCGTCGTCGTCGTCATGGTCGGCGTCGTGGTCGTCGTGGTCGAACTCGAAGTTGAGCGCGCCGGTTTCGTCGGCGAGCTGGATGAGGCGGGCGGGATCGATGGCCAGCCGCAGCGAGACGGTGCGGCCGTCGGTGGTCTGGGTCAGTCCGTTGAGAAGGTCGAGGAAGGGCGCGGCTTCGGCCTCCTGTCCGCCGGCGAAGCGTGCCATCGCGATGACGCCCTGGACCATCTGCGCGATGTTGGTGGCCTCCTGCTCGTTCTCCGAGAGGATGTCGAGTTCGGCCATCATCTGTCCCTGGCGTTCGCCGACGTCGATGCGAACGCCTTCCATGCGCTGCATGATGACGGAGAGCGGCTCGACGTCGAGGCCGTTGCCGATCTTGGAGGCGTGGAAGAAGACGATGGAGTTCTCGCCCGGCCCGCGGGTGATCGGGCCTTTGGTGAGATCGACCGCGGCGGCGGGGTCTTTCAGGTGCTTGACGGCGGCGGCGATGATGGCGGCGTTCTCGCCGGCGATGACGACTCGTTCGTTGGGGTTGGAACCGGGGAGGAGCACGAAGGCCGCGTCGTCGTCGAAGCGGTGCATGGCGATGCCGTCGACGGTTTCCAGCTGGTGGTCGCCCTTCGCGATGGCGGCGGCGAGCGCGGTCTCGGCCGCGGGCGTGGTGGTGATGAGGGCGACGCCGTCCTCGTCGTCGTCGGTCATGCCGTAGGCCGTGACGCCCTTGATGTCCTTGAGCGGGTCGAGCCCGAGTTCGGAACGGAGCTTGGCGAGTTCGAGGTTGAGGTGCTCGCCGCCCTTTTCGATGAAGTACCGCCCGAGAGTGGAGGAGAGAGCGGCCTCGGCGTCGACGTGGACGACCCAGAACGCGTTAGGCGGGACGAGTCGCGCGTCGAAGGGCTTGGCGAGCGCGGCGGACGCGAGCGTGATTGCGGCGGCGGAAACGAGTGTCAGATGACGCATGACGCGAGCTCCTGGTTGCCCATCCCACGAAGGGTGTGTTTGGGGGCGGCCGAGAAGCCGCCCGACGGAGAGTTGTTCTGCACGCGGGGTGGTGCGTTACGGCTTTCCGGAGCAGATTCTTGGCACGCGGGTCGGGCGGGGCGCTACTCGCGTTGGGCGGCGGGGATTGCCGGGAGGCTGCGGCATCCCTGCCGGTTATAGGCCTGCACGGCGAAGAGCACGTTGTCCTTGCTGAGGGGGATGGTGATTTCGTTGACGCGACCGGCGTCGATGCGCCATTGCCAATCGGGGGCGGTGGTGTCGCGGATGAGGACTTCGTAGCCGTCGGCGTCTTGCGCGAGCGTCCAGCGGAGTGTGGTGCTATTGGTGAGGTTGGCGGTGATGATGCGCGCGTTGGCGGGAGAGTCTGGGGCGTTGGCGAGATGGAGCAGGGCGGCGGCGTTGATGCGGGCGACGCCGGCGAGGTAGCGTTCGTCGACGAACTCGGGGCGATCGCCGAAGCGGATGACGCTGGTCGTGCTGGAGACGGAGAACTTCGGATCGTTGTCGGCGGAGTGGGTGGTGGATTGCGCGCGGGAGACGGGCTCGTCGCGGACGTACTGGTGCTGTCGGTTGTAGTCCTCGTTGGTGACGGTGAAGCGGACGGCGGAGGGGAAGCCGTGCTCGATGAAGGCGGAGTGGTCTCCGCCTCGGAGGAAGCGGTCGTTGCGGTAGGTGATGACGGGCTGGACGTCGAGGTTGTGTCGGCGTGCGGTCTGGGCGACGTAGCGTGCGAGGGTGCGCGCGGGGGAGTCGTTCTCGAGGGCGAGGGTGGTGATGCGCGACGTGGAGTCTGCGTCGCTGTTCTTCGGGAATCCTTCGGAGAAGACGCGGACGTGGGAGCGGGCCCAGGCCTTGGCGGCCTCGTTGGAGGAGCCGACGAGATCGCCGAGCGGGTCGCCGACGATGTCGTTGTTGAGGACGGAGGCGATGCGGAGCCCGTCGGACTTTGCGTCGGCGGCGTGGAGTCGCGCGCCGATGAGGCCCTGCTCTTCGCCTGCGGTGGCGACGAGGACGATGGTGGCGTCGGTGGGGTGGCGGATGGCGGCGTGAGCCATCTCGAAGAGGAGTGCCGTGCCGGATGCGTTGTCGTTGGCGCCCGGGGCGTCGCAGTCGGAATCGGTGTTCTCGCCGCAGATGGAGTCGTAGTGGGCGGTGACGTAGTGGAGGCGGTTTCGTTTCGCGGGGTCTTTGCCGGGGATGACGCAGACGACGTTGACGACGTCCGCCTCGCGGGTGATGCGGCGGCCGTCGGGCTGCACGGAGTGGGAGTCGAAGGAGACCTGGAGCGCCATGTCGCCGGTGCGGCCGGAGGCGCGGGCGATGTCCTCGAACTGGGACTTGATCCAGTTTCGTGCGGCGCCGATGCCGCGGGTGGGGGAGGTGGTGTCGGAGAGGGTGTGTCGTGTGCCGAAGGCGGCGAGGGTGTCGACGGAGGCGCGGAGTCGGTTGGGCGAGATGAGGGTGAGGGCGGAGGAGATGTCGGAGGGTGGGGGGGTGGAGGGGGTGGCGTTCATGACGCCGGTGAGGGGGGGTTGAGCTGGGTACACGGCCACGGTTGTGTGTCGCTCGCGTGGGGCACATGCAGAGACGAGGGCGAGAGCGGACAGTCCTGCGGTGATCGCGACGGTGGCCGGGGTTCTCATGGAGTGAAGGATAATGGGTTCCGGCTCACGCGATGCGGCGGTGTTCGTCGATTGGTGAGGGCATGAGCACCGCAACAGCGTCACGCGCGAATGCCGATTCGACGTCCGGCTTGAGAGTGGGGATGGACCAGGGCATGCCGGATGTGCTGCGGTCCGTCGGTCATGTCGTGGAGTTCCTGCGTGCTGCGGGCCGGTTTTCGGGAGTGCAGGGGTATCTGCACGAGATCGAGGGCTATGCCCTGTACTCGCTGGCGGCGCGCGGGCCCGGCGCGGGAGCGATCGTGGAGATCGGGAGCTTCATGGGCCGGTCGACGTGCTGGCTGGCGTCGGGGAGTCAGTCGGCGACGCGTGAGAAGGTTGTTGCGGTGGATCACTTCTCGGGATCGCCGGAGCATCAACCGGGCGCCTCGCATGCTGTGAAGGAGATCGCGAGTGAGGGGACGACGTACCGGCGGTTTCAGGAGAATCTGCGTGGTGCGGGTCTTGCGGAGTGGGTCGAGGCGCGGCGCGCGGGGTCTCTGGAGGCGGTGAAGACGTGGGAGGGGCCGATCCGGTTGTTGTTCATTGACGGGGATCACTCGTACGAGGCGAGTCGGGCGGACTTCGATGCTTGGACGCCGTTTCTGGTCGAGGGCGGGCTGGTGGCGTTGCACGACGTCGGGGCGTGGGAGGGCGTGACCCGGTTCTTTGCGGAGGTTGCGTCCGGGAAGCACGGAGGGGGCCGATATCGGGAGGTGATGGGTGTGAACAGCTTGCGGGTGCTCGAGCGGCTGGGGTAGCGGAGACGATCGGTGGCGGGGGTGGCAAGC
Source organism: uncultured Phycisphaeraceae bacterium (assembly GCA_964410465.1). Taxonomy (GTDB): domain Bacteria; phylum Planctomycetota; class Phycisphaerae; order Phycisphaerales; family UBA1924; genus CAYPGJ01. Next base: position 85,535 of record CAYPGJ010000007.1, read on the forward strand.
GGAGCGGGCGTCGATTGTGCGATGTTGGCGCCTCTATTCCGGGTGGGCGAGCGCGTGAAGCGGGCGGGGATCGGGAAGCGGCGCGAGATGCGCGGGCTCGGAAGTGTGGTGGCGGGCGGGTTGCGCTGCGAAAGTTCACCCGGGCGTGGGCGCATGCCGATCTAGTGCCCACGCGGGGGCCGAGACGCCCGTGCCGGATGTGCGCCATGACTGCCGTACAATCGACGCCGATGCCGACGACGGGCGAGTTCGCAGGGAAGCGCGTGACCGTGATGGGGCTTGGCCGCTTCGGCGGCGGGCTCGGCGTGACGCGGTGGCTTGCGCGCCAGGGCGCGGAGGTGTTGCTGACGGACCTTGACCCCGAGGACAAGCTGCAGGCGGGTCTGCGGGAGTTGTCGGAGTGGGTGTCGAGCGGTGCGATTCGGCTGCGTCTGGGCGGGCATGAGCTCTCGGATTTCACGACCGCGGACCTGGTAATTGCGACGCCTGCGGCGGCGAAGCCCTGGGAGAACCGGTTCCTCCGGGCGGCGTCGGGATCTGGGGTGCCGATCTCGACGGAGATCCGGTTGTTGGTGGAGCGGTTGCCGAACCGGGGTCGGACGATCGGGATCACGGGGACGGTGGGGAAGAGCACGACGACGGCGATGGTTGCGCACGTGATGCGTCACGCGCTCCCGCAGGTGGACGAGGCGCGTCGTGAGGCGTTGGCGGCGCGGCAGCGGACGCCGGAGTCGTCGCGTGCGTCTCGCGTGTTTCTGGGGGGGAACATCGGCGGCTCGCTGCTGGAGTCGCTGGATCAGATCTCGCCGTGGGACTGGGTGCTTTTGGAGCTTTCGAGCGCGATGCTGTACTGGCTGGGGCCGGAGGCGGGGCACAAGGGCGCGCCAGGGTGGAGCCCGCACATCGCGGGCGTGACGAACCTGTCGCCGAACCATCTGGACTGGCACGGGACGTTCGAGGAGTACGAGTCGGCGAAGGCGGCGATCATCCGGCATCAGCGCGGGCAGGACGGGGACCGGTTCGTGTTCGCGACGCGTTCCGAGGATTCGCGCCTGTTGTCGTGGACGTCGGCGACGTCGGCGCGTTCGGTGGCGGTGTCGGTGGAGAACTGGGACATCGAGCGTTGCCCGCGTCTCTGCGTGCCGGGTCGGCACAACAAGAAGAACGCGATACTCGCGTTGCGGATCGCGCACTTCGCGTTGGAGGAGGAGCGGCGGGGCGAGTACGTCGAGGCGGACGTGGATGTGGATGCGTTGTGCGCGGAGGCGATCGGGTCGTTCGCGGGTCTGCCGGACCGGCTCGAGCTGGTGTTGGCGCGCCGGATCGGTCGGAGCGATGACGACGTGGTTCGGTATTACAACGACTCGAAGTCGACGACGCCCGAGTCGACGTTGCTGGCGATCACGGCGTTCGATGATGATCCGACGATCGGGGCTTCGCGCGTGCATTTGATCGCCGGCGGGTATGACAAGGGGTTGGACCTGTCGAAGATCAGCAAGTCGGCGACGAGGCTTGCCGGTCTGTACGCGATCGGAAAGACGGGGCCGTCGATCGTGGCGGGGGCGGCGAAAGAAGCGGCGGTGTTCGACTGCAAGGAGCTGCCGCGCGCGATGGAGATGATCCACGAGCGGCTGCGACCGGGTGACGTGGTGCTGCTGAGCCCGGGGTGCGCATCGTGGGATCAGTTCACCAACTATGAAGCGCGTGGCGAGGCGTTCCGGTCTGCGATCCGGAGCCTGCCTGGAGCGTTCGCCGGGACGCTGCTCACAAAGCGCTGATCGACAGCAGATTGCGCGATTTTCTGCTTGCGGGTGCGGCGGTGGCGTTGTGCTACCCGAACAAAAGTCTATCGAATATTTACCAAACAGACTTGACCGGTCCGAGAAGAGTTGGCATCCTATCGAACGCCAAACATTGACGTGCAAGATCGGAGGTCGGTATGGTCGCAACGGAGCAGTCGGCGTCTGAGAACGGTCGCAAGAATTCGAGCAGGGAGGGTCGCATGGCGGTCGCCACCGAGGACAAGGGCAAGCAGCAGGCGCTGCAGCGCACGCTGGGTCAGATCGAGAAGACCTTCGGGAAGGGCTCGATCATGCGTCTGGACGAGGAGGCAGCGCTCTCGATTCCGGGGATCAGCACGGGGTCGATCTCGTTGGACGTGGCGTTGGGCGGGCGTGGGATTCCTCGCGGGCGGATCATCGAGATCTTCGGGCCGGAGTCGTCGGGCAAGACGACGCTGGCGCTGACGGTGGCGGCGCAGGCGCAGAAGGCGGGGGGCGTGGCGGCCGTGATCGACGCGGAGCACGCGCTCGATCCTTCGTGGGCGCGTCGGATCGGCGTGAACATCGACGAGCTGCTTGTTTCGCAGCCGGACACGGGTGAGCAGGCGTTGGACATCTGCGAGCTGCTGGTGCGGTCGAACGCGGTGGACGCGATCGTGGTGGACTCGGTGGCGGCGTTGATTCCTCGGGCGGAGATCGAGGGGGAGATGGGGGACACGCACGTTGGCCTGCAGGCGCGCCTGATGAGTCAGGCGATGCGGAAGCTGACGGGCGCGATCGCGAAGAGCAATTGCAGCGTGATTTTCATCAATCAGATCCGCGAGAAGATCGGCGTGATGTTCGGCTCTCCGGAGACCACGCCGGGCGGTCGGGCGCTCAAGTTTTATTCGTCGGTGCGGATCGACATCCGGCGGACGGGCGCGATCAAGGATGGGGACCAGACGGTGGGGTCGCGTGTTCGGGCGCGCGTGGTGAAGAACAAGGTGGCGCCGCCGTTCCGCGACGCCGAGTTCGACATCATGTACGACGAGGGCATCTCGGCGACTGGTGATCTGATCGACCTGGCGGTGTCGGAGAACATCGTGGACAAGTCCGGCGCCTGGTTCTCGTACGGGGACGTTCGTCTCGGGCAGGGGCGCGAGAACGGGAAGAAGTTCCTCGCGGAGAACACGGAGCTGTTCCAGGAGATCCGCCAGAAGGTGCTCGCGGCCAAGGGCGTGCGGAAGCCGGCCTCGGCGGGCGAGGCGACGACCACGGCCGGCGAGGAGGAATGACGCGACGGCGGATGGCGCCGGTGAGCGTTGGCTTGGAAAATCGTTCCTGACCCCAACTTGTCAGCGGACCGCGGCTCGATATGCTTCGGCCCGGGCTGGGGGGCCCGGACATGCTGCGGCTGTGGCGGAATTGGCAGACGCGCCAGATTCAGGTTCTGGTGGGGTAACACCCGTGGAGGTTCGACTCCTCTCAGCCGCATTTCGATTGCGCGAAGGGACCGCCCCTCGGGGTCCCACGCATCGGGGGGTGAATGAGCTTGAGGATTGGCAGGCACGGCGCCAGCCGTGCGGGCGGGTGGATGCGGTCAGCCGTCGGGAGACACCCACGCGGCGAACGCGTGCAGGACTGGGGCGGGGACCGGTATTGATAAGACGGCGCGGGGTGAAGTGTCGGCTGTGGCAGGATTGCCCGGAACCACCGATGAACACCGCCCGTATCTTCGCGGTACCGAGCGCGAAAGGCCGTTGTGGCTTTACGATGCCCGTTTCTGGGAGTACTGTAGGGAATTCAGTCTTGGGAGACCGCAGGCGTTTCGTGAAGATGGGATGAGGAAGTCCCGCGCGAGAACGACCTGCTGAGGAGAACACCATGCGAGCGAACCGCCGGACCGGATTTACGCTGATCGAGTTGCTGGTTGTCATCAGCATCATCGCTTTGCTCATCGGCATTCTGTTGCCGACCCTCGGCGAGGCGCGTCGCGCCGCCGGTTATGCCGCTTGCCTGTCGAATCAGAAGCAGCTGGGCGTTGGGCTGGCGTCGGCGCTGAACGACAAGAAGGACCAGTTCCCCTTCGTTCCACTGGCCCAGCAGCGTCCGGGCGGGGCTGGCACGACGGGCCTTCTGGGCAAGCCTGCGAACTTCTTCGCTTCGTCGGATTTCCCGCTGAACGGCTGGGGCGGCGAGAATGCGCCCGGCAAGTTCGCGAACCGCGGCTGGTGGACATTCAAGGCATCTTCCGCGGCGTTCAAGAAGAATGATGGGTTTGTGTTCAAGAACACGCTCCCGGACATGGGTCTGGAGTCGTTCTGGTTCATCGCGTTTGGGCAGTACATGGTCGATACGGGCGGCTTCGGCATGCTGAAGGATCCGTTCGTGAGCCCGGCGGCCCGTTACATCAAGGACAAGTGGGAGACGTACGTCGACGAGAACCCCAACGAGCAGCACACTGAGCCGCTGCACTTCTCGTCGTACTGGTACAGCCTCTCCACGCACGTGCATCGCAAGATGTTCCAGTACAAGCAGGCTGGCGGCGAGTTCTTCGGCGGCGGCGGTCAGGTTCCGCAGTCGTTCCTGGGTGGTCCCGGTGGCACGAGCGGCAACTGGGGCGCGTATAACTCGATCTCGCAGGTGGCGTTCCCGGCGGCCAAGGCCTCGTTCTATGAGGTGCTCGCCGATCACCAGCGGAGCATCTTCCCATGGTGCTACCCGGGCGCAAAGACAACGGTGGCTCTGATCGACGGCAGCGCTCGAACCGTGGTCACTGCCGCGGACGCAGCAGGGCAGACGACCCAGCAGGAACAGCAGAATCTTGTCGAGATCGGCAGTCTTCAGGCGGGCACGGGCCAAGGCATCCTCGGCTTCACGTACGAGGGCAGTGGCAATCCCGTTGGTGGCTACCAGAGCTTCCGCGTGACCATCGGCGGGCTTGGCGGTCGCGACTTCCGCTGATCCACGGGCGTGTTGCGGACATCCCTTCGAGGGAATACGCTGACGTCCTGTTGATCGGACGATTCCCGGACGGAGTTGGATCAAGGAGCTGACTGGGCATGAACGCCAAGGTTGTCAAGATTGTCATCGCGGTCGTGCTGCTCGTCGTCGCCGTCGTGCTGATCGTCAAGAATATGGGTGGTGGTTCGGGCGGACTCGATACCCCGTCGGAACTCCGTCAGTAATTGACTGGCGTCAAGGGTGAACATTGAAGGGCGTAGGTCGCAAGATCTACGCCCTTTTTTCATGGTGTTGGCACAGATGTCGCGACCTGTCCGCTGTTTGACGCGCTGCAGACGTTTCCCACAATCTGAGCGTGGATCCAACAGCTGCTCAAGTGCCCGCGCTTGTCTATGTCGGCCTGGATGAGGCTGGGTACGGGCCGATGCTGGGCCCGCTCTGTGTTGGGATGTGTGCGATCCGTGTGCGCGGTTGGCGTCCGGAGGGCGGGGCCGACGGTGGGCGTGCGCCGGATGTGTGGTCGATGCTGGCTCCCATGGTTGCACGCGAGCCGCGAGCGGCCAGGCGCGGCAGCGTCGTGGTCAATGACTCAAAGGTGTTGAAACAGTCGTCGTCGTCTCGACCGCTCTATCACCTGGAGCGGGGCGTGCTGTGCGCGCTCGCGGCCTTGGAGCGGTGTGTGGGGACAGATGAGGAGTTGCTGGCAGCTCTGGGGGGGGAATATCCGACCGAGGCGTGGTACGGAGGAGAGCCGCTCGATTGCCCGAGGGACGCGGATTCAGGAGAGATCGCGTTGAGCGCGAACGCGTTGCGTTCGGCGTGCGCGCGCGCCGGGGTCGAGGTGCTGGGCTTGCGGGTGCGTGTCGTGGGGGAGCGTGAGTTCAACGAGGGGTGCGAGCTGTGGGGGAGCAAGGGTGGTGTGAATTTGTCGGCGGCCGGGGAGCTGGTGAAGCACGCGTGGGAGACGTGGGGGGGCGAGGGATCGGGCATCGACGGGGGCATGCGCGTGGTGATGGATCGGCACGGTGGGCGTGTGCGCTACGCGTCGTTCTTCGAATCGGTAACGGGGGCGGGTGTGAAGACGCAGGATGAGTGCGCGGCGTTCAGTCGGTATTTGGTGGAAGATGCGGGGCATGGGCGCCGCATGACAGCGTTGCTCACGCCGGAGGCGGACGGGCGTCATTTTCCGGTGGCGCTGGCGTCGATGGCGGCGAAGCTGGTGCGCGAAGCTGCGATGGCCCGGATCAACCGGCATTTCGGCGCCCGGCTCGAGGGCTTGAAGCCGACGGCCGGGTATGTGCAGGATGCTCGCCGGTGGCTTGCGGAGGCCGGCGGGGTGATCACCCCGGAGGAGCGTCGGGTGATGGTGCGTCGGTGGTAGTCGACGGCTTGACGGGAAGGGCGGATGATGTGGGCGTGAGTGAACGACTCGACCGGAAGATGCTGGACATTGCTGCGCGGGCCGCGTGGCGTGGCATGGGGGACGTTGAGCCGAACCCCATGGTGGGTTGTGTGCTGGGGACGGTTGAGGGTGAGGTGCTTTCGGTGGGGCATCACCGCAGGTTCGGGGGCGCGCACGCGGAGGTTGAAGCGATCCTGCGAGCGGGCGAGCGGGCGAGGGGAGCGACGGCGTGGGTGACGCTGGAGCCGTGCGATCATCAGGGCAAGACAGCGGCGTGCGCTGGGGCGTTGCTCGAGTCGGGCGTGGCGGAGGTGGTGATCGCTCGGCGTGATCCGCACCCGGCGGCGCGTGGGGGGGGGGAGACGCTGGCCGCGCGCGGAGTGCGCGTGCGATACAGCTCGGCGAGCCGACGCGCGATGGAGGTGTCGGACGCGTTCGTGCATTGGGTGGAGACGGGACGTCCGTGGGTGGTGGCCAAGTGGGCGATGACGGCGGACGGGAAGGTGGCGACCCGGACGGGGGAATCGAAGTGGATCTCGCGAGAGGCCGCGCGTGCGCGGGTTCACCGGTTGCGTGCGCGTGTGGACGCGGTGATCACGGGAATCGGGACCGTGCTTGCGGACGACCCGCTGTTGACCGCTCGTGGCGTGGCGCGTGTGCGTCGGGTGGCGAAGCGGGTGGTGGTGGACCCTTCGCTGCGCATTCCCGAACACTCGGCGTTGGTGCGCACTGCGGGCGAAGTGCCGGTGATTGTGGTCGTCGAGGCGAGCTCGATGACCGGGCGGAACAGGGAGAAGGCGGAGCGATTGCGAGCTTGCGGTGTTCGCGTCGAGCCGATGGCCGGACAGCAGGAAGGGCGTGTGAGCCTCAAAGGACTGCTCGGGTGGCTCGGCGCGGAGCACACAGCGACACGAGTCCTGGTCGAGGCCGGGCCGGGCTTGACGGGGGCGTTCGTGCGGGAGGGGTTGGTGGATGAGGTCTGGGGGTTTGTGGGTGGTCGGCTTCTGGGGGATGAGCGGGCGCCCGGGCCGGCGTCGGGGAGCGTGGTGGAGCACCTGCCGGAGGGGACGCCGCTGCGGCTGGCACGCGCGCGTGCGGCGGGCGAGGACGCGTGGCTTGTCTGGAAGCGCGTCAGGGGATGAGCAGGTCTGGCGTCGCGGTGGAGAGGGGGAAGACGCGGAGCACCTTGTCGGAGCGTGTGGCAGGGATATCGGAGCCGTCGGGCGCGTCGGGGGAATGCACGGTGCGCACCAGCGTGAGTTCGTCGAGGACGTGGTCCGCGACGTCGAGGATGGTGATGCGCGCGAGGGGCTGCTCGTCGTGTCGGGCGTGCTCGATCAGGATGCGTGCGGGGCGTGTCTCGAGGAGGAAGCGGAGGAGGGCATCGGCGCGAGCGGCATCGGTCGGGTGCGCGGCGGGGACGGGCTCGTCAGGCAGCCGGTCAGCGAGCGTCCAGCCGTCGATCTCGCGACGGATACGGCGCGTCACGGGCGGGTGAATGAAATCGATGTTGATGCCGGCAACGCTGTGCGGGGGGACGATGGTGGCGAAGGGATGCACAAGCATCGCTGCGTCGGTAGGGATCGTGGAGAGCGCGGCGGGCTCGAGGGGGTACGTGGGGGCTTGTTCGGCGCGAGCGGCGTGCACGGCGCGCGGCGCGTCGGCGAGTTCGTAGAGGAGGAGTGATTCGGATTCGAAGTACGAGCGTTGCTCCGCGTCGTCATAGACGGAGGCCTCGACGAGGATGGTGAGGAGGGATCGCTCGGGCTCGGGTGACGGCGCGTCGCTCGGCCGCAGGGAGGAGAACCGGAGCGAGGCGAGGAGAGAGAGGAGCCGATCGACAGCATGCGGGTCCGCCGGCGCAGCGGTGGGATCGGCGAGCCACCAGCGAGCGCCCTCCCGCCAGAGGACGATCCGGTCGGCGCGAGGCGGGGTGATGGTGATGCGGGCAGCGTTGACCGAGACGCCGGGGAGCGCCGCGCGCGAACGGAGCGCGAGCACGGCGTCTGGCGCGAGGAGCGCGAACGCGTCCGGCGGCGCGGTGCACCATCGCGCGGGCGGGTCGATGAAGACTGGTGTTCGGCCGCCGACGGGGGGGAGGACCGCGAACTCGATGGGGCCGCGCGGAGTGGAGATTCGCATCGACGAGCCCGCGGCTGATGACTCCGTCGGTCGGGTGGCCGGGGTGAGTGAGGTGTTGGCGAGCGCGGCGAGGGCGGCGTCGACGGGGGCGCGCTCGAGACGCCAGGGGGCGTCCGCGTGGCTCAGCGTGAGCGACCATGTATGGTCAGCGCGTCGGCGAAGCTCCATTGGTCGGTCGCGGTCGTCCCATTGGATGTGGGTGACATCTTCGGCGTCGAACGCGGGGGTGAAGGGGGCGCCGGGTTGGCGCGACCCGGCGGCGCCCTGCGGGATCGTGGTGAGCGCCCACGTGAGGGAGAGGAGGAACGCGAGGAGGAGCGCGATGAGCAACGCGGCGCGCGACATGGGGGGAGAGTGTACGGGGGAACTAGCGCCGGACCAGTCGAAGCACGCCCGCCAGCAGCAGGACGAGCGCGGGGGGAACGAGCGTGACGCCCCATCGCAGCGCGGTGAGCGTCGCGCCGTCCATGGGCGGGATGCGCGGGGTGGACGACGCCTCGGCGCCTGGAGCCAGCAGTTCGTCCTGGTGCGCGAGCCATCGCAGCGATGCGTCGAAGAGTTCGGCGTTGCCCGGGTTGAGGAGCGTCGGACGCGCGGCGTTGGCGTCGGGCTCGAGGGCGACAGGGTCGAAGAACCAGGCGCTCGCGCCGACAACGACGAGGCGCTGTATCGCCGGCGTGGCGTCTGGCTGTGGAGCGGGACGCTCAGCGGCTGCGGCGACGCACCACGGCCCTTGGATGCTGTCGCTGGCGGCGTCGCGCGTGGGGGGGTCGGGGGCGAGCGATCGTTGCTCGCGAGCCACGGCTCGGAACGTGAGCCATTGCGACTCGCCCCACACGTCGGAAGAATCGGGGATCGTGAGCAATGGCACGGCGGGCGATTCGATTCGCATCGGGCTCGGCCAGGGAAGGGCGAAGGAGAGGCCCGCGATGGGCGCGGACAGGGGGTGGGAGTCGGCGCGAGTCGCGAGTGCGCGGAACTCGGGCCAGATCACGGCGCCGCGAGGTGTGGATAGTCGTTGGACGAGAGGGCGTCCGGTGTCGGCGTGCACGCCGAACGGCGCGAGGAGCTCCGCGAAAGGATCGGGCTGACCGACGCGCGGGAGGAGCGAGGGTTCGAGCGTGAGGAGGACGTTCTCGCCGCGATCGAGCAGGGACTTGGTGAGCGCCGCGAGGCGGGGAATCGCGGTGGATGCCTCTCGGGCGGAGGCGGTGGGGGGGATGATGACATAGACGGCTGGTCGGGGCGGCGCGGTCTGCGGGAGTGAGGGTTCGATGGTCTGGAGCGCGATCGGCCATTCGACAACAGCGTGCCCCTGGTTTGCGAGCCGCTGCAGGAGCCCCGCGAAGAATGCTCGCGCGTCGGGCGACTCCGGGTTGGATTGATCGTCGAGCAAGCGCGGCGTGACGGCGTGGACGAGCACCACGGTTGGTGGTGGTGTGGAGAGGGAGGCGAGCGCGGTGGCGAGCAGTTGCTCCGCGCCTGCCCTCGCGGCGCGTTCATCGCCCGGGGAAGCGAGGAGCGAGCCGTATGCGATGGCGGTGAGGGCGGAATCGGAGATGAGGAGCACGGAGGGCCCGGCCTCGACGGCGCGGATGAGGGAGAGGAGGTCGAGGGGGGGGAGCTTAGAAAGCGCATCGGCCGCGCTGAGCGCACGGTCTCGGAGCGCTGCGGGGTCCACGGATAGGGCGTCGGCGCGAAGGGTTGTCAGCGCGTTGAGGTCTTTCGCGCACTTTTCGAGGAGGGTTCGAACGGGCTCTCGGAGGACGTCGGTGGCGGGGAGGTTGAGCCCGGCGTTCGGCAGTGTCTTCCGGGGCTCCGCTGCTGCGACGAGCGAGCGGAGGTCTCCGGCGCGGACGCGGAGCGCGCCGGCGGCGGAGGCAAGCGCATCGCGCGCGCGGTCGGCCGCGGCGAGCGCGGCACGGGCTCGTTCAAGGTCGTCGGCGAGCGCGGCGAGCGGCTCGGCGAGCGAGGCGGCGGCGGCGAGCGCACGATCGAGCGTCTTGGCGTGCTCCGCGATCTGAGCGTGTCGCGGCTCGGCGAGGCGGGCAAGGAGCGCATCAAACCGGGATGCCCCATCGCCGGACGCGGCGCTGAGCATCGTGATCGTGAGCCGGGGCGAGGCGCGCTCCAGGGTGTCGAGCAGGTCGGTCAGCGCCCGGCGCGATGCGCGGTCGACGTCGGGGGCGTCGACCACCAGCACGTCCACCGGTTCGCGCAGGCGCTCGAGCACGGCCTTGGTGCGCGCCGAGAGGGACTGGGAGCCGGTCGACGTCATGTCGAGCCGGATGTGGTGACGTTGGGCGAGGGCGATCGAGACGCCCGCTGCGAGCGCCACGGCCAGGGCGACCGCGAGCGTCGAGACGATGTACCGGAGCCTCCGTCGTCGTGCGCTCATCGCCATCGGCGTGTCTCCAGGGCGCCCACGGCGAGGGTGAGCATCACGGCCGAGGCCGATGCGAAGTAGATGAGGTGGGACGTATCGAGCACGCCCTTGGCGAAGTCCGCGAGACGGAGTTCGGGAGAGAGAGCGTAGAGGGCGGCGTCGAACGGCGGGGGCAGGAAGCCGGCGCCCTGCACGGTGGCGAGTCGGAGCAGCAGCAGCGCGGCGATGGTGGCGAGGAACGCGGACGTCTGTGAGGTCGCACAGGCCGAGCAGAGCACGCCGACGCTCACGTAGAACGACGCGAGAAGGAGGAGACCGACGTATCCCACGAGCGAGCCGGCGAGCTCGAACGGGGCGAGGGCGAGCAGCAGCGCGGGATAAGCGAGGGTCGGGAGGAGCATGATCGCGACGAAGAGCCATGCGGCCAGGGCCTTGCCCGGCACGATGTGCCATTCGGAGACCGGAGAAGTCAGGAGCGGCTCGATGGTTCCGGAGCGGCGTTCCTCGGCGAGCGTGCGCATCGAGATTGCCGGTGCGATGAAGAGGAGGAGCCACTGGGAGATGGAGAAGAAATCGCGCAGCGACGCGGGCGCCGCGGGGCGGAGCGACGCGAGGGCGAAGACACCGCCGGCGAGCACGAGATAGAGCGCCATGATGAGCCATCCCGCGGGCGTGCGGAAGAGGGAGAGAAGCTCTCGCTTCGCGATGGCGAGGAGTGGGGTCATGCGTGGCCAGGGGAGGCGGGGGCGATGCGTGCGGCGAACACGGCTTCGAGGGAGGGCGCGGCGCGGTGGATCTCGCGCAGGAGCACGTTCGCGTCCTTCGCGGATTGGGCGAGTATTGCACGGATGTCCGGGGCGGCGTGGCGGGGCGCGATCACCAGTCGCGTCCAGCCGTCGGGCGTGGCGACGGGCTCGTCCACACGAGCGACCTGCGGGAGGGATGAGAGCGAGGCTCGAAGGCGCGTGCCGTCCGAAGCGGGGCACTCGAGCGCGTAGGGGGCGTCTTGTGCGTGTGCGGCGAGGAGGTTCGCGGGAGTGTCATCCGCGCGGATGCCGCCGTGCGCGATGATGATGATTCGGTCGCAGAGGCGCTCGACCTCGGGAAGGATGTGCGAGGAGAGGAGCACGGCTTTGTCGCGCGCGAGCTCGCGCAGGAGTGCGCGGGTCTCAAGGATCTGGGACGGGTCGAGCCCGGACGTCGGTTCGTCGAGGATGAGGGCGGGCGGGTCGTGGAGGATGGCCGCGGCGATCCCGACGCGCTGCCGATATCCCTTGCTCAGCGCGCCGATGCGTCGGCGTGCGACATCGGAGAGCTGGCAGCGTTGCGTGGCGTTGTCGACGGCGGCTGCGACTTTGGCGCGGGGTATGCGATGGAGGGCGGCGCGGAAGCGCAGGTAGTCACGGACGCGCATCTCGGGGTGCAGCGGGTTGTGCTCGTGCAGCATGCCGAGGCGGGCGCGCGTGGGCATGGAGTCCCGGATCGTGTCGAATCCGTCGATGGTGGCAGCGCCGGAGGTGGGGGGGAGGAAGCCCGAGAGCATGCGGATGGTGGTGGTCTTCCCGGCGCCGTTGGGTCCCAGGAAGGCCGCGAGGGTTCCTCTGGGGATGGAAAACGAGGCGTCGCGCACGGCGGCGATTGAGCCGAAGGACCTGGAGAGATGTGCGGCTTGGATCATGGGGGGAAGGATGCACAGTAGCGGGTGGGGAATGGTCGATGTCAAGGGGGTGGGGAGGGAGGGTCGAGCGCGGCTAGGATGCTGCCCGGAGGCGCGAGGCAACGATGACGAAACCGAAACGTGAGTCCGGGTCCGGGGTTCAGCGAGCGCGCCTGTTTGTGCTCGCGGACCAGCAGGCTCCCTCGGAAGCGCTCCTGGACGCGCTGCGAGAGCACTTTGAGATCGTGCGGGTCGACGCGGCCCGCGCGGCGGAGGCGGTCTGGCAGGGGGAGCACGTGTCGGTGCTGGCGGATGCGGCGGAGCTGACGGGGCTGGGGAGGGCGCTGACGGTGGCGCAGGAGCGGGGGCTGCTCGAGTCGATCGGGGAGGCGGCGTGCCTGTACGAGGCCGGGGGACGGATCGTATGGGCGAGCCCGCTGTTCATGGAGCTGGACGTTCAGACGCGCGAACGGGTGATGGAGGCGTGCGAGCGGGCCGGCGCGTGGCTCGATGCGGGGTTTGGTGAGGCCGGGTCCCGCGGCGCGGCGCACCGGCAGCGCGTCGTCTCGGCGGATCAGCGGGCGTACGAGGTCGTGGTCGCGCGAGCGTCGGCCGGGCGGACCAAGGCGGACGGGGATGGGGCGTGGCGCGTGGCCGCGGTGGTGCGGGACGTGACGGCGATGCATCGCACGCAGCAGAAGATCGACGCGCTGGATCGCGCGGGGCAGGAGCTTGTGCGCCTCGAGTCGGACCAGGTGCGCAAGATGCACGTGCACGACCGGCTCGAATTCCTGCGGAAGAAGATCGTGCAGCTCGCGCATGATCTCCTCCAGTTCGACCATTTCGTGATCTACCTGCTCGACTCGGAGGGACACAAGCTCGAGCTGGTCATGTCGTCGGGTCTTCGTCAGGGGGTGCAGGACATCCAGCTGTACGCTTCGAAGGAGGGCAACGGCATCAGCGGCTACGTTGCCGCGACGGGCCGTTCGTACATCTGCCATGACGCGGCGAAGGACCCGCGCTACATCCGGGGCATGGACACCCCGGGATCGTCGCTGACGACCCCCCTGACCCTCGATGACAAAGTGATCGGCGTGTTCAACGTCGAGAGCAACCGGGTTGGGGCGTTCACGGAGGACGACAGGCACTTCGCGGAGATCTTCGCGCGGCACGTGGCGATGGCGCTCCACATGCTGAATCTTCTGGTCGCCGAGCGGATTGTGACGAATGAGGCTGTGGCCGGGCGCATGGAGGGGGAGCTTCAGGAGCCGCTGAACGATCTCGCCGTGGAGGCCGCGTGGCTCAAGGAGCAATCGCTCGCGGCGGACCCTGCGGTGGCGGAGCACGTGGCGCGGATCATCCGGGACGTCGAGGCGATCCGGAAGCGTGTGCGGGAGGTTTCGAAGGGGGCGAAGTCGATCCTTGGGGTGGACCAGGAGCTTGCGAGCAGCTCGGAAGACCCGCTGGTCTCGGGGCGGAAGGTGCTTGTTGCGGACGATGATGAGGAGATCCGAGGGCTCATCCGGGACGTGCTGACCAAGCGGGGCGCCATCGTCACGGTGTGCGCCAGCGGCGGTGAGGCGGTGACGATCCTTGAGGAGGCGTACGCGGCGACGCCGGCGATCGGCAGCGTGCGGAAGGGCGGGCCCGACGCGAGGGGGTACCGGCTCATCGTTTCTGACATCCGGATGCCCGACAAGAACGGCTATGAAGTGTTCTCCACGGCTCGGCGCCTCGACTCGGCGTTGCCCGTCATTCTCATGACAGGCTTCGGCTACGACCCGCACCACTCGATCGTGCGTGCGAGCCAGGAGGGGCTGCAGTGCGTGCTCTTCAAGCCCTTCCAGGTCGAAAAGCTGATCGAGGAAGTGCACAAGGCGCTGAGCGCCGGCTGAGGCAACTCATTCCGCCAGGCGTGCGGAGAGCACGCGAGGCATGCCATCGCAGTCCGGGAGAACCCGTTGATCGATGAATTCCGGGCGCGCACGCGCGAGGGCTTCGGCGGCATCGGCACTGGAGGCGGCGATTTCGATGAGCAGCTCACCACCGGGACGGAGCAGCGACGGCGCCTCGACGAGCAGCCTGCGAACAAGGTGGAGCCCTCCCGGTCCGCCTCGGAGCGCGAGGTGCGGCTCGTGGTTTTTCACGTTCGGAGGGACAGCCGGCCATTCCTCATCGGGGATGTATGGCGGGTTGGAGACGATGAAGTCGAATGGTTCGGCCGCGGCGTTCGCTTCGAGAGGCCGTGTGAGGTCGCCCTCGAGCAGCGCGATGCGTCCCGCGAGCCCGTGACGATCGACGTTCTTGGCCGCGAGGGTGAGGGCATCGGGGGAGATGTCCGTTGCGATCGCGGTGGCGGATGGGAGATTGGCGAGCAGCGCGATGACGATGGCGCCGCCTCCGGTGCAGACGTCGGCGATTCGGAGTGGGCGATCTCTCCCCTCCTTTCCGAGGGACCGGAGCACTCGCTCCACGATCGTCTCGGATGACGGTCTTGGGATCAGGGCGCGGGGGTCCGCGTGCAGCTGGAGTCCGAAGAACCAGGCTTCTCCGACGAGGTACTGCACGGGTTCGTGCCGCAGCGCCCGTGCCGCAAGTCCTCGGAGGGCAGCACGTTCTGAGTCACTCGCGGGGCGATCGGGGCTGGTGTAGAGGTCGAGACGGGAGACGCCCAGTGTGTGGGTGAGGAGCATGTCCGCGAGGAGGCGTGGCGAGTCGAGCCCAGCCTTCGTGAATGCTTCGCTCAGCCACGCGAGCAACTCGCGGGTCGTCCATCGCTTCGCCGGGCTCTCGGAACGAGAGGGCATGGCCCGGAGTGTAGTGGGTGTCGCGAGCGGCCCGGCGTGAGCTGGGTGGATCGGATACGATGCTCCTTTCTACGGTCAGTCCCAGGGGCGTGACGTTGTGAGCGATTCAGGGAGACGTTGGGCGATGCCCGAACATCGAACGCTATGGCTGTCGGCGGACGCAATGGACGCGGTGCGCCATCGTGCCGAGCGGGCGGGTGTGTTTGCGGACGTGCGTGTGGCGGACGGGCAGGTCGTGTGCGGAGCGCGCGGCAGCGCGGCGCCCGCGGAGTACTGCGTGTCCGAGTCGGACGGCCGGGTGTGGGTCGGTCTCCGGACGCCGGATCGCTGGCTGAGCCAGTCGATCGAACAGGACCTGATGCACACGGGCGACAAGATGGAAGACCTGATCGAGGAAGAGTTGGCCGATCAGGGCTATGAGGGGGTGTGCGGCAAGGTCGAGCATTTCCGCGACGATGCGATGCGGTTCGTCTTCCGCACCGCGGCGCCTCTGCGGGGTGAAGCCACCCCGAACGAGGTTGCGGCTGTGGCGGGGGTGTTTCTCCTCGCCATGGAAGCGGCCTTCCGCGCGCTCGGAGACATGGAAGCGGACGACGAGGAGTAACGCCCCGATCGAAAGGGCCGAGCGGGCGCGCGTCCCCCGGCCGGGGCAGGAGCGGCGACGAGCATGCGAATCCTCATGCTGGGCTGGGAGTTTCCGCCGTTCATCAGCGGCGGGCTGGGCACGGCGTGCTTCGGGCTCACGCGCGCGCTGGACCGGCACGGGCACGAGGTTCTCTTCGTCCTCCCTCGACCGATCGGCAAGGACGTCAAGTCGCACGTCAAGCTCTTCGGGCCTGACGCGATGCCCGGGGATGGGCCCGGCATGCCTCCAGCGATGACTCCACCAACGCCGCCCGTGATGGGGCGACGCACCGTCACTACCACTGCCTCTGACCTGACGGGCGAGCCCGTAGCGACGCCTGCGGTCACGGCCGCGTTGGCGGCCAGCGGTGGCGGCTCCGGGCCCACAGGGACGTTCGGCGAGCGGCTGCAGGCCTTCCGCCACGCGATGCTCGTCGGGCTCCCAGGCGGGTTTGCCAGCCCGTACGGCTCGGGCGGGCCCGTTGGCGGGGCCGTCGGAGCTGGTGGTGGTGTGCGGGTGGCGATCCCACCCGGGGCCACACCCGAGATGATCAGGGCGATTCGCTCAGAAGTCGAAGCGCTGCGAGCCGCGGGCGTGCAGATCGAGGCGATTGAGGAGTTCATGGAGGCCGCGGGCCAACCCGGCACGCCGACCGGCAAGCCCGGTGAGTACTGCGGGGACCTGATCACCGAGGCGAGCCGGTACGCCGCGCTCGTGGTCCGGATGGCGCGCCGGGAGCGGTTCGACGTGGTTCACGCGCACGACTGGCTGACGTTTCCGGCGGGTATGGCGGTGGCGCGCGCGAGCGGCCGCCCGCTCGTAGTCCACGTCCACGCGACGGAGTTTGACCGCTCGGGCGAGCACGTGAATCAACGGGTGTACGACATCGAGCGCCGGGGCATGCACGCCGCAACCCGCGTGATCTGTGTGAGCGAGTACACGCGCCGCATCTGCGAGGCTCGCTACGGCGTTGCGCAGGGCCGTTGCCGCGTCGTCTACAACGGAGTCGACGTGGAGGGGGCGCAGCCGGCGCCCGATCTGCGTATCGAGGCGGGCGACAAGATCGTCCTGTTCCTCGGCCGCATCACCATGCAGAAGGGCCCCGAGTACTTCATCGCCGCGGCGAAGCGCGTGCTCGAGAAGATGGATAACGTCAAGTTCATCGTCGCCGGCGCCGGCGACATGGGCACGCGGATGATCGAGCAGGCCGCGGCCTACGGCATCGGTCACAAGGTCCTCTTCACCGGCTTCCTCCGCGGTCGCGACGTGCGGCGCGTCTTCGAGATGGCCGACCTCTACGTCATGCCCAGCGTCAGCGAGCCCTTCGGCATCGCCCCGCTTGAGGCGATGAGCCACGGCACGCCCGTGATCATCTCCAAGCAGAGCGGCGTTTCCGAGGTGCTCACCCACGCGCTCAAGGTCGACTTCTGGGACATCGACGACATGGCGAACAAGATCGTCGCCGTCCTCCGGCGCCCACCCCTCTCGAGCACGCTCCAGGAGCACGGCGCCATGGAGGTCCGCAGGCTTACGTGGGACGGCGCCGCGGAGAAGTGCGTGCGCATCTACGGCGAAGCGATCGCTGAGATGGTCGGGGCGTAGCGCGGATCGCGCGACGACGTGCGAGCTTCAGTTCAACGCCACTCGCACCGGCTCGCCCGGACGTTCGGGCACGGCCAGCACATCGAGTCGCAGCGACGTGTCCAGATACGGACGCACGCGCCTCGCGTCGCGCGTCGTCAGGTGGCATACCGGCTTGTCCGTTCGCAGCGCGGGCGCGCCCGCTGCCTGCGCGAGCGCGTCGAGCGTGTCGTGGTGGCGCTCGGCCCACGCGCTGGCGGCCAGCAGACCGGCGGCAGCATCCGCGGCGGACGCCGCCGCGTCTTCGACGTGCAGGTGCAGACCGCCCTGAGGATCGACCCGGAACCGAACCTCACGGGCCTCGGGGCAACGCGCGGGGAGTTCGATCTCTTCGCGGAGAGTCGGCACGGGCGGGGGCGCCGGTCGAAACGTGTCCTGGGCCGGCGTCGCGACGGAGCGCGCCGGGGCACGTCGAGCCGGCTGGGTTCGCGTGGTAGTTGGCGACGCGGTCGAGGGCGAGCGTTCCGTGCGCTCCGCCTCTCGAACCGCTTCCGCGAGCGAGCCCTCGGACGAGCGCCACACCGTCTCGCATGGCGCGTGGTCCGGGCGCTCGATCGACCCTGCGAACTCCACGTGCGTCGCGAGGAATGACTCACATGCTCTCCGCAGGGCGCGGTGTGCGACCAGCGCCTTCTCTCGCGTTGCGCCGACGAAGCACACGCCGATGGAAGGGCCGCTTCCCGATTTCGCAGACTGCGTCGCGGCCAGGCGTTTGATGACCGCGTACGCCGCGATCGCGCCCGTCTCCCCGGCGCCGGAAAGCACGGTGATGCGCTGGACGCGCTTCCCGAGCGAGGCGTCGAGGGTGTCGGAGTCTGAGGCCACGATGATTGTGTGGGCGCAGGTCGTGCTGCCGGCTTCGCGGCGGTGTCCCGCGTGCGGCTCGACGCGCTGGGCGTCGGCGAGTCCGTCATCTGCGCGGATCAGGAGAGCGGGTGCGCGGAGCGAGGCGGCGCGAGTGCGCGCGTGCGCGACGAGCCACCCACCGATGGGCCGGGGGACATTTGCGCTCACCACGAGTTCCAGCCCATCGGGCGCAGCCTGTCGCGCTGGCTCGATGCGGCGCGGGATCGGCGCCGAGGACGGCATGTGCGCGGGCGGTGTGCTCCGGCTCGCCGGCTCGTCAAGAAAAAGATCGGCCAGCGCGTCGAATTCATCCGTCGCAAACGCGGCGTGCGAGCACGCGGGCCCGTCCGATCCCACGATGAGTCGGAGGTGATCCACTGGGGCGTCAGCGGCGGAACGTCGGTGGGACATCGCTGGCTCCGATTGGTGACTCGGCACGGGTCGGGATGAGGGGCGCCGGAACGCGCGGGCGTACCACGACCACGCTGGCGGGAGTGCCGTCGTCCGTGGTCGCGTCCTCGTCCGCGTTGGGGTCCGGTGTCCATCGTCCGTCGACGATGAAGCGGTATCGCTGTCGACCGGCGGGGAGCGGCACACGCGCCTCGTGCCAGCCGGTCGTCGCGTTATATCGCAGCGGCGTCGTCGAGGGAGACCACCCGTTGAAATCGCCCGCGATGAACACGCGCGCCAACGCGGAGGCCTGCACGCGAAACACACGATCGGTCAGCTCTGCCGGCGCCGTCGGCGTCAGTTCGCGCGCGAGCCGAGACTGATACGCGTCGCTTCGGCTCGAGAGAGATCGGATGCGCGCGGCCATCTCCGCGGCGCGGGACAGCAGCACCTCGGGAGATTCCTCCTGCGCCGGAGTGGCTGGCGCCGCGCCGGTCGATCCGGGCTCCGTCGGCGCAACGGTCGCTGGCGCCGGGGGCACGACCTCGGCCAGCGGCGCGCTGACGAACGGCGCGACCGCCTCCCCCAGCGCCCATCCCGCGAGACGCGCGTAATCCTCGCTCCCCGGCGTGTCGCCCGCGAACTCGACGATCGGTCGTCCTGCAGCCGCGGCCTCGCGCAGGCGCATGTCGAGCCGGATCACGGCGGGCAGCACGTGGCTGCCGAACGCGCGCCGCACCTCTTCCAGCAGGCGCCGCGCCAAGGCGCTCCGATCGTCGTGCATCGTCGGCAGCACGTGGTACGGGAGGTCCTTCCCGAAGCGCTTCGTGAGCGCCTGCACGGTCTGCACCTGACGTTCGGCCCCGCGCATCGCGAAGAACGAGGTCTCGACGGGGATGATGACCTCGTCCGCCGCGCGCAGCGCGTTGTACGTGAGCAGGCCGATGGTGGGGGGGCAGTCGATGATGCAGAAGGGATACGCCGGCGAGCCGTCGCCCGAAGCGAGGGCGCGCACCACGCGGAGGAGGCGCGTGTCGCGGTCATCGAGCGTGGCCAAGCCGCCGCGTGCTGCCTCGAGACCCGCCAGGCGCATCGCGCTGGGAACAAGATCCAGGTTCCGCGAGACCGGCCACACGAGTCCCGACCGCTCGATGGGCGAGGTGGTCGGGGTGAGCATCGCGTCACCGACGTGCCGCTCGATCTGTGACTCCGGCACGCCCAGCCCGGCCGCGCAATGGGATTGCGGATCGAGATCGATCAGCAGCGTGGGCTGCCCGCGCCGAGCAAGAGCGCCGGCGAGGTTGATCGCCGTGGTCGTCTTACCGCAGCCGCCTTTTTGGTTGACGATGGCGATCGTTCGCACGTCGGGACCCTGTCCGGGCGGACCGCCTCCGTCCTGGGAGGTCGCCCCGCCCGTGGGCTGGTTATCGGGCTGCGGGCCCGCGCAGCTTTGAAAGCGGCTCCCCGCTTATGCCCGGATGGACTCGAGTCCCGCAAGAATGGCTTCAACCGGGGGGGCGGAAATGACGCGGGCGCGGGCCGGGCCGCTCGGCAGGACCAAGCGCAGTCGACTCTTCTGGACCTTCTTGTCGTGACCCATGCGATCGAGCAGCAAAGCGGTTTCCGGGAGTCCGCCGACCTCAAGCGGCAAGCAGAGCGACCGAAGTGCGCCGTCGATGGATGTCAATAGCGATTCTTCACACAGATCTGCGCGAATCGCGCACGCGACCGCGGCGCGCAGACCCAGGGCGACTGCCTCGCCGTGCAGCAGCGTGCCTGATGATCCGTTGAATGCGAGGTTGGGCAGCGGCTCGATGGCGTGCGCAAATGTGTGTCCAAGATTGAGCAGGGCGCGCCCCCCGGGACCCGAGGACTCTTCGCGCTCATCGTGCCCGACGATGGAAGCCTTCACCGCGACGTTCCGAGCGATGAGTTCGATGAGCGCCTGAGGCTCGCGGCCCAGGATTCGTTCCGCGTTCGCCAGCGTCCACTCGAACAGATCGGGATCCCCCGCGTCGGCGGAGAGCATCGAGTGCTTGAGACATTCCGCAAGCCCAGCACGGAACTCGCGATCCGGGAGCGACCGCAGGACGAGAATGTCGGCCAGCACCATGTCCGGCTGATGGAACGCGCCGACCATGTTCTTGAGCAGGCCGGCATCCGTCAGCAGATTGACGCCGGTCTTCCCGCCGACCGAGGCGTCCACCATCGAGAGCAGCGTCGTGGGGCACTGGATCACCGGGACGCCGCGCCGGTAGGTGGCCGCGAGCAAACCCGCGACGTCTCCGACGATGCCCCCGCCGAGCGCGATGACCGGCTCGTCACGCTCGTGGCGTGTCTCCGCGATATCGACGAGCAGGTTCGCGAGCGAGCCGAGCGTTTTGTGCGACTCGCTTGCGCGCACGGACGCGGCCGAGACGTGGAACCCCCGGTGCGCGAGCGATCTGGACGCGCCGATCACCGCGTCGTCCGGCAGCCCAGCGTCATAGACCAGGAACGCGCGCCGACCGGCGCCGAATCTCGGTGCGAGCCGCTCGCCGAGCGAGTCGAGCAGCCCCTCACCGACGATGACGTCGTAGGAGCGCCCGCTCGTACGCACTGGGATGGTTCGCGCCGGTTCACTCATGGGCGTTCCTGGTTCATTCCCATTCGATGGTGGCCGGCGGTTTCGACGAGATGTCGTACACGACGCGGTTCACGCCCCGCACTTCGTTGATGATCCGGGACGAGACGGTGGCCAGGACGGCGTACGGGATGCGCGCCCAGTCTGCGGTCATGAAATCCTGCGTCTCGACCGCTCGGATAGCGACCACGCTCTCGTAGGTCCGTCCATCTCCCATCACGCCGACGCTGCGGATCGGCAGCAGCACCGCGAACACCTGGCTCGTGGAGCGGTAGAGGTTGTTCGCGACGATTTCCTCGAGCAGGATCTCGTCGCAGTCGCGCAGCACGTCGAGACGCTCGCGCGTCACCTCCCCGAGCACGCGGACCGAGAGGCCCGGCCCCGGGAAGGGATGGCGCCACACCATCTGGTCCGGCAGCCCGAGCACCTCCCCGAGCTTGCGCACTTCGTCCTTGAAAAGGTCCCGGAGCGGTTCGACGAGATCGAAGCCGAGCTGCTCCGGCAGCCCGCCCACGTTGTGGTGCAGCTTGATGTTCGCCGACTGACCCGCGTGCCCGTGGCCCGATTCGATCACGTCCGGGTACAGCGTTCCCTGCGCGAGAAAGCGGAAGGCGTCGGGCGATCCGGACGCGGTGCGCGGGCGGATCGACTTGGCCGCGTCCTGAAAAACGTCGATGAATCGCTTGCCGATGCGCTTGCGTTTGTCCTGCGGGTCGGTGACGCCCGCGAGGTCGGACAGAAACTGCTGCGTGGCGTCGATCACGTGCAGGTCGATGTCGAAGTGGTCCCGGAAGGTCGATTCGACCAGCGCACGCTCGTTCTTGCGCAGAAGCCCGTTGTCGACGAACACGCACGAGAGCTGGTCGCCGATCGCGCGGTGGATCAGCGCCGCGCACACCGCGGAGTCCACGCCGCCCGACAGGCCGCACAGCACGCGTTCCTTGCCCACGCGCTCGCGCACGCGCTCCGCGGCGGTGTCCACGAAGTCCGACATCCGCCACGTGCCCTTGCACTTGCACACCTCGAACACGAAGTTGCGCAGCATGTCCACGCCGTGCGGCGTGTGCGTCACCTCCGGGTGGAACTGGACGCCGAGGAACAGCTTGCGCTTGTGGCGCACGGCGGCGTGCGGGCACGTCGGGGTCGAGGCGAGCGTGTCGAAATCCCGATCCAGATCGAGCACCTGGTCCCCGTGCGACATCCAGACCGTGGTCTTCTGCGGGATCGCCTCGAGGAAGCCCTTCTCGGCGCCGCCGGAGATCTCCAGGTGGGCGCGCCCGAATTCGCGCGATTTACCGCGCTCCACGCGCGACCCCAACAGCTGGCACGCCAGCTGCATCCCATAGCAGATGCCCAGCACAGGCACGCCCAGGTCGAGAATCCCGGGATCGCACCTCGGCGCCCCGGCCTCGTACACGCTCGACGGCCCGCCGGACAGGATGATTCCCTTCGGCCGCATCGCGCGGAGCTTCTCCAACGAAATGTCCGGCGCCACGAGCACCGAGAACGCTCCGGCGTCCCGCACTCGGCGTGCGATCAGCTGGGCCGTCTGGGAGCCGAAATCCAGAATGGGGATGACTTCGTCGTGCGGCAGGGCGCTGTCGGCGGCGGTCATAAGGGCCTCTCGGGGCGGTTTGCGGGGAAAGGGGAGGATTCTACCATGACCCCTCAGATGCGGGCGATCGCACTAGCCATGTCCCTTTCCCTCACCGCCTGCGCGCTCCCCCCGCGCGACACGGGCTTCCAGTCCCGCGATCCCGCGGCCCGGCTCGATGCGCTCCGCGACGCCGTGGCCCGGAACGATCGCGCCGCGGTTCCGCATCTCATCTCGATGCTCGACAGCGAAGACCCCGCCCTCCGCATGTTCGCGCAGCACGGACTGCGCCGGCTGACCGGGGAGACTCTCGGTTACGACTATGCCTCGCCGCCCGCGGCACGCCGCACTGCCGCCGACGCTTGGGCAGCCTGGTGGGAGCGCTCGTCGTCCGAACATCCCACTACCCCTGAGGCCGGCGGATGAGCGCTCAACCCTCGCCAACACCAGACAAAGCACCCGTCACCCGTAAGCCGGACGGTCCTCCCCACGTCCGAGTCTCTATGCTCAGCCAGCCGCGGTATCTCGCTCCCATCCGAACGGCCGTCGATTCCCTCGCCCAGAACACCGGCTTTGACCGCGCCGCAGCTGGCCACATCGCCCTCGCCATCGACGAGGCCATCTGCAACGTCATTCGCCACGGCTACGGCGGCCGCGCCGACGGCGAGGTTACGGTCAGTTTGTGGCCCGTCGAGGAGCGGTCAGAGCCCGTGGCGCTTTGGATCGAGATCGAAGATCGGGCTAAGCAGGTCGATCCCGCCCTCATCGCCCCTCGGAACCTGGACGATGTTCGTCCCGGTGGGCTTGGCGTCCACCTGATCCGAGAACTCATGGACGAATCCCGCTACGAGGCGCGAGACGGGGGGGGCATGCGACTCACCATGGTCCGACGGTTGCCTTCTGCGGGCTCTCGCGTCAAGATCGCTGATCGGGGCCCCGACAAACGGGGGCTGGACCCCTCATGACCCAAGGAGGCCTGCTCTCCGCAGGTGAACGACACATGGCCCCCGAAGCAATGGAAGTCCACGTCGAAGAGCAGGCCGCCGGCATCATCCTCATGCCCGAGGGAGATGTCGACCTCCACCGCTCCCCAGCCCTGCGTGATCGTCTCAAGCGCGTCGCGCAACAAAAGCCGCGGCGTCTCATCGTCGACCTGTCCCACGTCCCCTACATGGACAGCAGCGGCGTTGCCACACTCGTCGAAGCCATGCAGATCACGCGACGGCAGTCCACCACTCTCGTCCTCTGCGGCATGCAGGACCGCGTCCGATCCATCTTTGAAATTGCGAAGCTCAACAGCGTCTTCAAGATCGTCCCCGATCGCGACGCCGCGCTGAACGCCTGAGCCATGCCCAAAGACGCCGACCCCCGACCCGTTCCCCTCGCGCTCAAGCCCTTCGAGTACGTCGGCGTCCGCACCTTCGATCTGCTCGATCACATCGGTTCGCTGTGGGCACTCTGCTTCCAGACGATCCGCTGGATCTGGCGCGCCCTCACCGACAAGCGTGTCCGCTTCGGCAGGCCCGCCGTGGTCTCGCAGATCGTCCGCGTCGGCGTCGGGTCCATCTTCATCGTTTCCCTCGTCTCCGGCGCCGTCGGCTTCATCCTCGGCCTCCAGATGGCCCCACCCCTCGACAACCTCGGGCAGGTTCGGCTCGTCCCCAACATCATCGCGGTGGCCGTGCTCCGCGAACTCGGCCCGCTCATCGCGGCCATCGTGATGACCGGCTTCGCCGGCGCCGCGATCGCCGCGGAAATCGGCACGATGGTCGTCGGCGAGGAGATCGAGGCCCTCGAAGCGCACGCGCTCAATCCGGTCCGGTTCCTCGTCGTCCCGCGCCTCATCGCAACCACCACGAGTCTGCTCTGCCTCGCTGTGATCTCCGACAGCGTGGCCGTGCTCGCGGGGCTCGTCATGGGCGTCACCGTCCTCGACCTGCCCGTCCACGTGTACATCCAGAACACGCTCGATCAGGTCGGCCCACGAGACTTCCTGACCGGCGTCTTCAAGGCGGGCGTCTTCGGCCTCCTCATCGGGCTTATCGCCTGCGGGAACGGCCTCAAGGTCACCGGCGGCGCCGCGGGCGTCGGACGCGCCACCACCAACACCGTCGTCCAGTCGGTCGTCGCCGTCGTCTTTGCCGATCTCATCTTCACCGGCGTCTTCTACGCCCTGGGCTGGACCTGAGCCGCCCGATCATCGCCGATACGCCAGCGGGTGCTCCAGCATCGCATACGCCTCACGCAGCACCGTCATCCCCAGGAACCCCGCCGCCGCGAGCCCGCCCAGCACGGCAGCGCTTCCCCACTTGCCCTGCCCAATCAGCCACGCGACGCCGTACAGCGTCAGCCACAGCGCGCCGTAGCGCGTGATCTTGTCCGCCGCCTGTCGCGGGCTTGTCGCGCGCGACGCCTTCCGCCTTGCGACGAGCACGAAGGCGGCGGCCAGCAGCGCCGGGCCCACCGCGGCCCAGGGTCGCACAAAGTCAGGCCACACACCCCGTCCCTGGCGCGCCCCGACATAGAGCAGCACCGCCGACCAGAACGTCCAACCCAGTGTCGCCGACACCACCGATGCCGTGGAGAGCGCGGGCCGACGCTCTTCGAGACGATGCGTCGTCGCGCCCACGAGCATCGCGTGCGTCATCACGAGCCACACCGGCCACACGAACACCAGCTCGACGTTCCCGATGAGCATGTGCGCGCCGTAGATCAGCGACAACGCCACGATCCCGACCGCGGGGAAGAACTTCGCCATCCCGTGATACACCAGGCACGCCCCGGCTGTCAGCAGCGTCATCAGCACCGCGGACGTCCCGATCGCCGTCGCCCCAAGGATCGCCCCCAGGAGCGAGACCACCACCAGCCCCACCGCCGCATCGATGTTCAGGCGGCCGGACGCCAGCGGGCGCAGCGGGTGCAGCACACGGTCTCGACGGATGTCCAGTGTGTCGTTCAGCGCTGCGGCGAACGCGTACAGGCACACACCCACCACCGCGCCTCCCCCGAGCATCACCCACAGCGGGAATCTCGTCTCGTCCGCCGCCTTCTCGAACGGCGGGTTCGCGTCCGTCCAAAGAATGACAAACCAGATGTTGCCCACCGCGGCGAACGCCGTCGTGACACGGGTGAGATGCAGAACGGGCGCGATGCGAAGGAGCCACTGACGCACGCCCCCGATCGTACACGCCCGCACGCGCGTGCTGGATGCCGCCGCGCCCGCCCCCTACCATCCCCGCCATGCCCAAAGGCCCAGCACACCCAGGCGATGACCGCGACGCGACCTCACGCCGATGCGCCGTTGTCGTCTCCCGCTACAACGCCTGGATCACGGACCGGCTCCTCCTCGGCGCCCGCCAGGAATGGGAGCGAGCCGGCGGAGCCCCCGACGCGCTGCAAATCCTCCATGCCCCCGGCGCCTTCGAGCTCCCGGTCCTCGCGCGAGCCGCGGCGGTCGACGGCCGTTTCCACGCCGTGGTCGCCCTGGGCTGCCTCATCCGTGGCGAAACGACCCACGACCAGCACATCGCCCGCTCCGTGGCGGACGGCCTCCAACGCATTGCCACCGAGACAGGGGTGCCCGTCGCGTTCGGCGTGCTCACGGTCGAGAACGAGGCCCAGGCGGAAGCCCGCGCGGGCGGTGAGCACGGCAACAAGGGGGCGGAGGCGATGCGAGCCGCGATCGAGACCCTTGCCGCGATCGACGCTCTCCGCTCCGGCGTCCCCATGACCGCGCGGGCCGCACGCTGATGGCCACGCCGAAAGACATCCGGCGGGCCGCACTGCAAGCCCTCTACCAGCTCGATGCGCGTGGCGATATCGATGCCGAGACCATCCGCGCCTCGATGGATTACGAGGAATCACCGCTCCGGCCGGCCGAGCGCGATCGCGCTATGGAACGCGCAAAGCTTGCCTTTGCCGAACGCGTGCTCGCTGACGCGGCCGTGGCGACGCACGCCGGTGATTGGCCCGCGCACCGGCAGCCCGCGATCGACCGCGCCATTCTGCGCCTCGCGCACAGCGAGCTCAAGGAGGCGGCCCTCGAGCCGCGCATCATCATCAGCGGCGCGGTCGAGCTCGCCAAGGAGTTCAGCACCGAGCGATCCCCCGCGTTCATCAACGCCGTGCTGGACAAGGTCGCTAGATCGATGCCACGGGGCGCTCACCCCGCCGAGCCCGCGCCGGACGCCGCGAACGCCGAGGCCTGACCGATGGGCCTTCTCTCCTCCGCCCTCGGCAAGTTCAAGAAAGGCCTCTCCGCGACGCGCGACGCGCTCGTGGCCGGCGTCCGCGACCTGCCCTCCCTGTTCCGCGGCTCCCTCGACGAGCAGGTCATCAACGACATCGAGGCCAGGCTCCTGCGCGCCGACATCGGCGCCGAAACCACCCGCAAGCTTGTCGAGGGCCTCCGCGCCGACTATCGCGCCGGAAAACTCTCGAAGGGAGCCGACGCGCTCGCGTATCTCAAACGCGAGATCAAGGCGCTTTGGCCCGACGAAGACCGCGCCCTTCGCACCGCCCCCCACGGCGTTCCCGCGCAGCCCACCGTCATCCTCGTCGCCGGCATCAACGGCTCCGGAAAAACCACGACCATCGCCAAGCTCGCCCACAGGCTCAGCAACGAAGGCCGGAGCGTGCTGCTCGGCGCCTGCGACACCTTCCGTGCGGGAGCCGTGCGACAGCTCGAGATCTGGGCCGATCGCCTCCACATCGACATCATCAAGGGGCAGCAGGGGGGCGATCCCGCCGCCGTCGCCTTCGACGCCTGCGATGCCGCCGCCTCGCGCGCCGTCGACGTGCTCATCCTTGACACCGCCGGGCGCCTGCACACGCAGGATCCCCTCATGCGGCAGCTCAAAAAGATGCGCGACGTGGTCGCCAAGCGCCTCCCGGGCGCTCCCCACGAGGTCCTCCTCGTGCTCGACGCCACCACGGGCCAGAACGCTCTCCGGCAGGCAACCGAGTTCACGCAGGCCATCAGCGTCTCCGGCATCGTCCTCACCAAGCTCGACGGCACCGCCAAGGGAGGCGTCGTCGTCGCCGTGCGCCAGGCCCTCGGCATCCCGGTCAAGTTCGTCGGCGTCGGCGAGACACTCGACGATCTCGAGCCGTTTGAGCCGGAGCCCTTCGTCGAGGCGCTCTTCGGGGAGGGATAATCTCTGCCATGCCCAGCCAGGCGTGCATCACCCGCGCGTGCGCCCTCACCCTCGCGCTCTTGGCCAATGACCCAGCGTCTGCGCAGCCGGGCGACGGCTCCGCCGATGTGCTCCCCTTCGTCAACGAGCAGCTCCTCCTCCTCGCGACCATCATCGCCTCGATCGCGGCCCTCCCGCCCCTGATCGAGTTCCTCATCGACCGACGCAAGCGCCGTGAGCGCATCGCTCTCTCCCTCGAAGACCTCCCGTGCGATGCGCTCCGCCCGCGGGTCGCGGGCTACGACGCTGTCTTCGATTCCATCGCCGACCTCATCGACCGCGCGCGACACCCAAAGGCCTACGCCGACCTGCGAGTCGGCAACGAGGCGCTGCTCATCGGCCCCCCCCTCTGCGGCAAGAAGTCCTTCGCCCTCCGAACAGCACAGCTCGCGGAAATGGACCGCGTCCTCATCGTCCACTCTCCCCGGAACGAGGATGTCCTCGCCCGCGCGCAAACCCTCCTGCGGCGCTACAAGCACCAGAAGGTCATGCTCCTCCTTCCCCGCATCGACACGATCTTCTCCTCGCCAGACGACTCCCTCCGTGCCGAGCTCGACGCCCTCATCGAAACCTCCGCGGAGCGCGACAACGTCCTCGTGCTGGGCACCGCGCGCTCCTGCGAGCCAGACAGTGAGCTCGACAACCTCTTCGGCATCAAGATCGCCCTCCCCGGCGCACCCCGTTCCCCGCACACGGCCCGACCGGTGTCCGAAGAGCAGCGTCGCGTCCTGCGGGAGGTGGCAACGCTCGCCCTCCGCGAGGCCCGCAAGAGCGGATTCGCGTTCCGCGGGCTCGATGACGAGGAATGCACCAGGCAGGTGCTCGCCGTGGCGGCCAACCCCGCCGAGATCGAGGACATCATCTCGATCAGCCAGACCGCAGCGCGCCACCGTGCGCGCGCGAGCAAATCTGCGCAGTCCGAGATTACGCCCGAAATCCTCGCCATCGCGATCGAACGAGTCGTTCCCGGGGGAGCCCCTCGCAACGGCTGAAATATGCCCGACAGGAGTCGAACCTGTAACCTTCGGCTTCGGAGGCCGACGCTCTATCCAGTTGAGCTACGGGCACGCTGCTCTTCCCGTCGCGCTCCGAGGCGCCACGGATTCCGAACGAGGGATGCTACGATCCCAGCCCCGTTCGGGCAACGCGACACATGCACAAGCCTCCAAGCCGCACCATGCCGCTCGGCCGACCGACGCCCCTCCCGCTCGTCCTCGCGCTGACGTGGCTCACCAGCCTCACCACCGTCGCGTTCATGATGGGCATCTTCTTCGTCGCCCAGCGCCAGTACGGTTTCACGCGCGCCGACAACCTCCTCCTCGGACTCGCCCTCGGCGCCACCTACGTCCCGGGCGCCATGCTCGTAGGACCCGCGCTCAGACGGCTGGCGCAACGCGTCCCGTGGATATCCACGCGCGCCGTTCTCGGCGCCATCATGCTTGCGCTCGCCGCGTGTGCCGCCGCGCCGTGGATCTTCAAAGGACACTCCCTCGCCGTCTGGATCGCCGCCCCGGCCTTCAACGCCGCCAACGGGGCCCTCTGGCCGATCGTCGAGTCTTACCTCTCCGGGGCCCGACGCGCAGACGCCCTCCGAAAAGCCACCGGCTGGTTTAACATCGTCTGGTCCTCCGCGGGCGTGGCCGCCGGATTCCTCATCGCCCCGATCCTCGAGTGGAGTCCGCTTGCCGTTCCCGCGTTCGCTGCGATCGTCCAGCTCCTGTCCTGCGTGCTGGTCATCAAGATCTCACGGGAACCACCGCGTCACCTCACCGACTCGCATCCTCACCCCCCGGTCTATGAGCGGCTCCTGGCCGCGTGCCGCTGGCTCCTCCCCACCTCCTACGTCCTCTCCTACTGCCTCGCCCCGATGCTTCCCGACCTCGTCAACTCCCTCGACGTTTCCAGCGCCTGGCAAGCCCCTCTCGCCTGGACCTGGCAGGGCTCGCGCTTCATCGTCTTCGCGCTCTTCTTCGCCTGGGGCGGATGGCATGGCAAGTGGGGCGCGATCCGTGCCGCTGGGGCGATCCTCCTGCTCGGCTTCTCTTTGAGTGTCCTCGCGAGCTCTCCCACGATGCTCGTGGCGGGGCTCATCCTCTTCGGCGTCGGTATGGGCGCGATTTACTCAGCCGCGATCTACTACGCCATGGAAGTTGGCGCTGCGGAAGTCGAGGCCGGGGGCGTCCACGAATCACTCATCGGCGTCGGCTACACCCTCGGCCCGCTCGGGGGCCTCGCGGCCGGCGCAGTCAGCACGTCGCTCGGCGTCACCCCGCCACAGGCGACAGCCGGGCTGCTCATCGTCGTCGCATCTGCCGGAATGGCGGGCGCCTGGGCGTGGTCTCGCAAGCCCATGGACGGCAACCGGTAAGCGCATTCGCGGTTGAAAAGAACAACCCCAGACCTGCATTTCTGCAAGCCTGGGGCGTTGAGTAAGAGGGAAGCCTGGTGTAATAACTCCCCGGAACAGCAAAGGATGTTCCTAGGCGGAGACGAGCCGGTAGGCTCTCCGGACAAAGCAGGAAGGTGCGCCGAACCCCTTTCTGGCGCTACCAAGACGTGTCCGCCCTCTTTCCCCAGCATATCGCCGGGAAATAGGGCGGGCAAGGCTTTCGAGGACGCTTCTCCTGCCTCCGGGCCAATCCGCCCAACAAGTTCGCATGAACGTTCGCACGAAACCGCGAGAGGTTGCGGAAACCCCGCATCCACCAATCCGGTGCGCAAAAGTCGCGCGAAATCACCGATTCATGAACGGCGACTTCCCCTGGACGATCAGATCACGCGATCCCGGCGCCACCAGACGGGAGACGAACGCCGTGTATTCGTCCTCAATTTCCGCCAATGGCTTGGGCAGATACGCCTCGAGCACCGGCGATCCCCGGCGCGCCATGAGCGACGCCAGCCCGCGCTCTCCGAATCGCACGCGGACTACTTCCCGGACGTTGCCACGCTCGGCATCCAGCAGCAGGTTCCGCAGCCCCTCGCGGTATGTCCCCTGCTCGCCTGCGTTCAGGAAGTGCATCAGCGCCCACACTTGGGCGTAGTACCGCAGCGCCTCGTCCCCCGCGCCCGCGAGCAGATCCTGGGGCGCCTCGGACAGCAGGCGCGAGAGCGGCACGAGTTCCCTGCGGGCGTGGGCGGTGCGCAAGCGGTCATACCGCTCCAGGTTCGACCAAGGCAGGAAGACGGGGCTGTTGCCCGCCCACCGGTGCCCCTCCATGAACGAGGCCAATCCCTCCTCCATGTAGATCGGCAGCGGATCGCGGAATGCTCGCTGCGTGTACTGGTGCCACCCCTCATGCGCCGCGATCGCCAGCGTGTCGAACACCCCGATGTCCCACAGGAACGCTCGTCCCCCGTGCGCGAACCCGCCCCGGCCGATCCGGTGATACCGCTCCCCCTCACGCCCCATCATCTGCAGTGTGAGCCGCTTCCATTGGTCCCGGTTGTCCATCAGGAACACATCGAGCTTCGTCGGCGGCGCCGGGAGCGGCACGATCGCGCTGCGGTAATGATCCAGCGCCAGCTCCAAGAACCTCGGCAAGCGTGAGATCGTGATCGGCTCCTTCTCCGTCGTGAACACGCGGTAGTACGGAGTCGTGATCAGCCTCCCCTCGGCCCGATCGAACATCCACGCCTCCGTCGACAGCACCACGTCACGCTCCGGCGCCGCAGCCTGCGTGCGCGCCACCGACGCCGCATTCGACCCCCCCGTGCGCGCCGTCCCCCCGCACGCGCCCAGCGCGAGCATCGTCAGCCCCAACACACCCGTGCGCACACCCCTCATCCCAGGAGCCCCAGCGCGCCCTTTGTCGCGGCCAGCTCCGCCTGCTGCGCCGTCAGCTGGTCGCGCGTCTGCTGCACGAGCTTGGCCGGCGCCTTGTCCGCGTACCCCGGGTTGTTCAGCCGCCCCTCCAACGCCGCGATCGACTTGCTCAAATCCTCCACCTTCTTCTCGAGCCGCGCCCGCTCAGCCCCCGCATCCACCTCGTCCGTCAATCCCGAGATCTGCCGCTGCGCGCCCTCGAACGTGATGACCATAGAGCCTGCCGGCGCCGCGTCCATCGTCACCTTCTCCAGCCCCGCCAGCGTCTCGACGAGCCCCTGCCCTTGCCCGATCGCCTCGCTCAGCCCCTTGTCCACGTGCAGCGTCAGCCTCCGCTTTGGGCCAACGTTCTGCTGTGCCCTCGCCTCACGGATCGACTCAGTGAGCGAGCGCAGACGCTCGAACCGCTGCTCGGCTTCCGTATCGAGCAGCTCAGCGCCGACCTCGGGCCACGCCGAGAGGCACAGCAAACCCGACTCGTGCATCCCGAGCTTCAGCCCTTCGACATCCGCCGTTCTCACCTCGCGCAGCCGCTCATAGATCGCCTCGGTGATGTACGGGGCGACGGGGTGCAACAGCCGCAGGATCGCGTCCAGCGTCCCGCGCAGCACGGCCCGCTGCCCCGCCCCCAGCGTCGTTTCCCCCTTCACCGTCGGCTTGATCGCCTCCAGATACCAATCGCAGAAGTCGCGCCACAGAAGGTCGTACAGGGAAGTGGCGTACTCCGCGTACTCGTACCGCTCAAGACACTCGCGGATGGTGTTGGTCGCGCCGGCGAGACGGGACAGCATCCACCGGTCGGCGAGAGTCAGCGACTTCGGATCGACAGGGGACGTGGAGGGGGCTGCCGGCGCGGCGTCCAGGATCGAGAGCGTAAACCGCGAGGCGTTCCACAGCTTGTTGCAGAAGTTCCGACCGAGATCGAACTTGGGCGAGGTGTTCTTGCCGGTTCGCTCGTCGCGCTCGACCGGGAGCCGGACGTCCTGCGTCTGCGTGGTCATGTGGCAGAGCGTAAAGCGCATGGCGTCCGCGCCGTGGGAGGAGATGATGTCGAGCGGGTCGACCCCGTTGCCGAGGGACTTGGACATCTTTCGGCCTTCGCCGTCCTGGATGACGGAGTGGATGAAGACGTCGAGGAACGGCGCCGGGCCGGGCTTGCCGTCCTTCGCGAGGAAGTACCGGTTGAACATCACCATCCGCGAGACCCAGAGCGTGATGATCTCGCGCGCGGTGCAAAGAACGTTGGTGGGGTTGAAGACTCCAAGCACGCCGCGCGTCTCGTCCGACTGCGCGCTGTCCGGCCAGCCCATCGTGGAGAGCGGCCAGAGCCCCGACGAGAACCACGTGTCGAGGACGTCGGGGTCTTGGTTCAATCCTGCGTTCGCAAACAACTCTGGCTCATCGTCGAGGGCTGATGAGTCAGGACAATAGAAAAAGCACTGAGTCGGCTGTGAGGTGTCGCTACCGGGTGGCGTGAAGTCGATTGGCTGCTTCTGCTCGATGAGGCGTCCAGACTTGATGCTTGTCGCAAGCCGTTCGAGATCCCGCTGCGGCAGCAGCAATGCGCCAGAGCGCCACACGGGAATCCTGTGCCCCCACCACAGCTGCCTCGAAATCGGCCAGTCGCGCAGGTTCTCGAGCCACGTCTGGTACGTCTTGGCGTACCGCTCCGGCACGAACCGCAGCTTCCCATCCAGCAATGGCTGCAGCGCGAGCCCCGCGAGCGAATGCAGGGGCACGTCCGTCCCCTTGATCGTTCCCGCGTCCGGCAGGCTCGGGATCTGCTTCTTCACCGCGATGTACCACTGGTCCGACAGATACGGCTCGATCGCCGCGTGCGAGCGGTACGAGTGCCCCACCGAGTGCCGGTACGGCTTCTGCGCTTCGAGCAGATTCGCGTTCTTGAACGCCGCGACCACCGCTTTGCGCGCCTCCTCGCGCGACATCCCCACGAAGCTCCCTGCCTCACCAACGTCCGTCCACCCGTGCTTGTCCGAGATCGACGCGTCCGGCGCCATCACGTTGATGATCGGCAGCGAATGTCTCTGCCCGATCTCGTAGTCATTCGTGTCGTGCGCCGGCGTCACCTTCAAGAACCCCGTCGCATACGCGGCCTTCGGGTCCTTCGCTGCCGCTTCCGGGTCCGCCTGCATCGCCGCGGGCATCACCACATAGTCGTCCGCGATGATCGGAATAATCCGGTTCACCAGCGGCAGCCGCACGAATGTCTTCGCACCCGACAGCGCTGGCCACCTCGGGTCCTTCGGGTTCACGGCCACGGCCGTATCCCCCAGGTACGTCTCCGGCCTCGTCGTCGCCACCGTCACGTGATCCGCCACCGTGCCGTCCGGCATCGGCACGCGCAGCGGCTTCCCGCTCGCATCGCACAGCGGATAGCGCAGGTAATAGAAGAAGCCGTCGACTTCCTCCATCTCCACCTCATCGTCCGCCAGCACCGTCTGCGTCACCGGGTCCCAGTTCACGAGCCGCTTGCCGCGGTAGATCAGCCCATCGCGGAACAGCCGGAAGAACGCCTCGCGCACCGCCCGCGCGCACACCTCATCCATCGTGAACCGCTGCCGGTCCCAGTCGCACGAGCAGCCCATCGCCTTGAGCTGCCCCGTGATCACGCCCTCGTACTCGTCCTTGAACTTCTGCACCTGCTCGACGAACGCGTCGCGCTCCCACTTGATCCGCGCGGGCTTGCCCTCCGCGATGAGCCGCTTCTCCACCACCGTCTGCGTCGCGATGCCCGCGTGGTCCGTCCCCGGCATCCACAGCGTCTCGCACCCCTTCATCCGGTGCGCACGCGCGAGCACGTCCTGCAGCGTGTTGTTGAGCGCGTGGCCGAGGTGCAGAGCCGCGGTGACATTGGGGGGCGGTATGAGTATGGTGTAGGGCTTGCGGCCCTTGGAAACGCGCGCGGGGTCGGCGTGGAAGGCGTGCTGCTCGTCCCAGCGGGCGCGGATGCGCGTCTCGTGCTCGGCCGGCTGGTAGGTCTTCGGGAGTTCTGTGGTCATGGGGGGCCGGAGTTTACCGCTTTGTCGAGCCGGCTCCGGCGCGCGTCAGCGCCCTCCGGACGCGCCCCAGCGATCCGGCACGACACCAGACCCGATAGAGTTTGCGGATGCACGCGTACGGAGAACAGCGGCGGAAGAGGAACCGTGTCTGGTACGGCTTTGCGGTGGCCTCCCTCGCGATCGGTGTGGTCGGTTTCGGCGCGTGGGGGACGCTGAACGCCCTGAAGAGCGCACGCGCGTCGGGGCCGACCGGCGAGACGGGAGGGGGGACGCACGCCGGTGATCGCGTGATCGGAGTGAGCGAAGGTGACGCCGCGATCCGCGCCGCCGAGCAGTACCTCCGGCAGGAAGAGCCGGGCAAGGCCGAGACGCTCCTGCGCGCGTTGACCGAGAAGGCTCCGCAGCGCCAAGACGCCTGGCTCCTGCTCGGAGAGACGCTGCTGGGGCAGGGCCGCAAGGAGGACGCGTACGCGGCGTACGTCCGGGCCATGAGCGTGGGGAGCGCGAGCGGCGAGATGCGCTTCGCCGCGGGCGTGCTGGCGAGCGATCTCGGCAAACTCGAGGAGAGCGCGGAGCACCTCTCGATCGCGCAGGCCAAGGAGCCGGGCAACGCGAAGATCGCGCTCTACCTGGGCCAGGTGCAGCGGCTCCTGCGTCAGAACGAGCAGGCCAAGCTGAGCCTCGTCCGGGCGACGGTGATCGACCCGAGCCTCGCGATCGCGTGGGCCGGGCTCGCGGATCTTGCGCTCGAGGAGAACAAGCCGGGCATGGCCCGCCAGCACATCGCGCGTGCGCGGGCGCTGGAGCCGGATTCCTTGATGTGGGCCGCGCTCGAGGCGCGCGTCTACCGGCGGGAGAACAAGCCCGAGCAGGCGTTGCGGATGCTGCTGGCATTCGACACGGACGCGCTGGAGGCGGACGCGGGCCTGGTGCAGGAAGCCGCGACGTGCTACGGGATGCTGGGACGCGTGAGCGACGCCGCGGCGTTGACGGCGCGCGCCAGCGCGAAACATCAGCAGGACGCGGGCCTCGCGCTCCTGGCCGCACAGTGGGCCGAGCGAGCGGGTGACAAGGCCAGCGCGGGCGTCTACGCCGCGAGCGCGGCGCGCCTCGGCAGCGTCGAGGCGCGCGAGATGATCGCGCGTCTGGCCCGAGAGGCGAGCGAATCGTTCAACTAACGAGCCTCAGCGCGCCGTGGCGTCCACCCGAAGGCGGTCGGGCTTGGCGGGCGTGATCTCGATGATGCCGCGCGGCGTCGGGAGCGCGTTCGAGGCCTCGTGCTCGGCGCGGTCGTCGTACGGCAGCGCGTTGACGTGCGTGCGCACCCGCTCGACGTAGCCTTGCTCGCGCAGCCATTGGTTGCGGGTGTTCTCGAGCTGCGCGAGGGCGCCGCGGCCCTCGATGGGCGTCCACGGGTCGAGGGCGAGCGACTGGTGATTCACGCGCGCGAGGACGCGGAGATTCGCGTCGGCGGGATGGGCGCCGTATGGAGCGGTGGGGGGGTGGACGTCGTTGCCCTGCGGGAGGACCATGCCGGTGTGCGTGACGGAGATGAACGAGTTCCGGTTCAGGTACGCCCGGTGCGTGGCCGTCCGGTGGGGCGGAACGGGCGCCGGCTCGGCCAACAGCGCGTCGCGCGCCTCGTGGGCGCCGATGGCGTGCGCGGTGCGTGGCGCATGCGTGGAGATCGCGCTAACGGCGAGGATGGCGGCGAAGCCGGTGAGCATGTCTGCATTCTCCAAAGGCAACGCCCGCGAGGTTGGCGCGCGGGCTGACCCTGCAAGAGTGCGCGCGCGGGTGCGAATCGCAAGAAAAACGCCGGAAAGGGAGTTATTCGGGCGTGGTGACCACTCGACCGGCCCCTTGCGTGAAGGGAAGCGGGCCGGAGTTGGCCAGGGCCTCGTACGCCGCAAGCACCGCACGTGTATGCGCGCTCGCCTGGCGGTCGCGCTCGATGTACGGGCGGCCCTTGAGAGCACGGTGACGGGCGCCCTCGGGGTCCTTCAGGAGGGCCAGCACGGCCTCCGTCCAGTCGGCGGGAGTGGGGGAGGTGAGCAGTACGGGCCCTTCGGACGCCGTGAGAGCCTCGATCGCGGGGTCGGCGGCAGCGATGATCGCGAGAGGCGCCGCAAGAGCGTCGAGGAGAAGGGTGTTGTGCAGCGACAGCGCTTCGGGCAGGAGCAGCACGTCGGCGCGCAGGGCGATGGCGCGATGGCCCTCGAGGTTGTCGATGATGGAGAGACGATCGAGCAGGTTGAGGGCGCGGATGTCGCGGTAGAGCGAGTGCCGGTGGGACAGGAACGAAGAATCGAGGAAGAGAAGCGTGGACGGCGCGTCGGAGGGGAGCGAGGCGAGACCCGCGAGGAGCGAGCGTGCGGCGGCCGGGTCAGCGCCCGAGCCTGCGATGACGAGGGAGATGGCGACGTCCTTCGGGCGAGCGAGCGCGCGCGACGGACTCGGAGGCAGAAACACGCCCCACGGCGCCAGGCGCGCGCGAGCCGCGGGCAGCGCCGATTGCAGGCGAGCGAGCGCCGGCGCGTCCGGTGCGAGCCAGGCAACGGGCGAGTCCACGCCCCGGCGGGATCGTGCCGCGTGGATGTGGACGGCCTCGGCCAACGCACGCGGGGAGTGGACGTCGGCGCAGAGCGGGACGGATAGCAGATCGGCCAGCGCGAAGGCGATGGGCCAGCACCCGTCGCCCAACGCGTGGATCACGTCGATGGGGCGATCGGCGCCCTCGGACGTCGGGGATGGAAGGTCCAAGGACTCCAGCGCAGACCCCAGCGCGGACGCCCGCGCCCGCGCCGTGAGCTTCTTGATGGAGCGCCACTCCCGGGACGGGTAGGCGATGTGCGATGCGAACGGCGACGGCGCGGGCGCCGGCGTGGTGTCCGGGTGCGCGAGCACGACGCGCCGCCCGTCCTCGGCTGCGGCAACCTCGATCCGACGGAGCATCGCGTGCTCGTGCGTGGCGAAGTGCGTGTCGGCGATGAGAAGGACGCGCATGTGACCGCAAGAGTAAAGGCTGCGGCGAGCGCGTGCGCGCATCAGGGCGCCGGCGCGCTCTCGAGGTCGTCCCGGGCCAGCAGCACGTGGTGGCCCGGCGCGACCTCGACGAGCCTCGCGCCCGGGCGTGAACC